>JABDKJ010000004.1 GCA_013002285.1 Flavobacteriales bacterium | reverse complement strand
CTTTTAACTCCCAGAGTGAATTTGCGAGAAGTATGCTCAATGGAACCACCCCCACCCTTCTGTTTCATCCTGGTAATTATGAGTCAGAGAAAGATATTTTCTTGGCCATAGAGAAAATATTTCCTCTTGTATTTCCCTATGGAATTGGAGGATTTGAAATGAAGGCAGGAAGGAGGAACAGACTCTCAATTGAGGCTCTCATTGACCACTACTTGCATCTGTCTCTGCCTCAATTTCATCGTCCTGACTTTGTGCTGGTTCTGTTTTCTATATTGATGAGAAGACAGGCATTTAGCAGCGGTGTAATCAAGTGCAAAACAAGGGAAAGAGGCGAAACTTTGGGAAATTTGTTTTCCAAGTTGACACCGGATGCTGTGGCATTGGCTGCCAACAGAGCCAATTTGAACATGGGAACTCCTGGACTAGGTGGAAGATTTTTGTCATCTGTTACTACATCGTGCAGACCTTTAGGACACTCAAATGAGGCTGCAGCTTTTGCAAGGAAGCAATACATGGCATTTTGTGATACACTCGGATTGCCTGCAATCTTCTTCTCAGTTACTCCCGATGACTCCATGTCATTTAGAATCAAGGTTTTCGTTAGGAGTGGCAATGAAGTCAAGCTGCCATCCTTAAATTGGTCTGACGAAGAGTGCATTCTGGATTTTCATCTGAGGGAAAGGATGCGAATGTCTTACCCAGGAATTTGTTCTTTGGAGTTTCAGTCGGTTATGGATTTTGTCTGGAAGCATATTATTGGATGGGATAGGAAAGAGCACAAAGGAAAAATGGGGATCTTTGGTGTTCCTATTGCTGCTTGTGAGGCAGATGAAGAGCAAGGAAGGAAAACTCTGCATTCACACTGGCTAGTATGGATCAAAGACTTCAACTCAATTCGTTCTGGTTCTTATAGTGAAAACTCTCAACAGAGGAAGGACTGCGAGAAAGCACTTAAAGAATTTGTCAATCAAGCCATGTGTGCAAGTTATGGCAAGGACTTTGAAATTTCCCATGTTTGTAAGGAAGAAACCATTACAAAAAAGGTTGCCGACATATTTGAACCTGTTAATAACCAGGTTATTAGGGATGCAAGGCACAAGGATCATTGCTACGATGTAGAAGGCAAGTTTGTATTGACGTTAGGAACGAATATCAATTTTATTTTATAGCACTATTTCTTACACAGTCAAATTTTACATTGTTTCTCAATTGCAGGAAAGTTGTGCTACTGCAAAGAGTGCAACAAGACGTTTTCTTCCGTAGAAATTATCAACATGGCTCTTGAAAACAAACCTGGGTGGAGAGAAGAAAATGTCACATTTCCCTTGAAACGAGAAAGAATGGATGTGTACGCCATCAGACATCCCTTTGACTATGTAACAGGAAAAATTAAAGATGGACCAACTTCTTCTTTTTCTGAAGATAAATTTGTGAGAGAAAGCATTGTTGAGCTGAGATATAACCAGCATGCATGGGAACACAGGTGCTCTTGCTTCAAGAAAAATGATGAGTGTCGAGCCTTTCTTCCAACGCTTCTTCAAGGAGAAGATGACATCGATTGGGACAGAAACAATGGTGTCGATTGTTTTTCCTGGGATTTGGAGGGAAATGAAATTATTCCGATTGAAAGAAAAATTTGCGCGTTTACTGTTTTCCCACAACGCGACTTTGGAGACCAATATCTCAACGTTCACTCCAAGATCATGTCGAACATTTTTGCATGCAACACCAATGTTCAGATTGGTGACATCGGTCATTTGTTTTACAACACTATCTACACATCAAAGACAACTCAAGGAGAAGACAGCAGAAATTTTCTATTCATCAGCAATGCATATGCTATGGCTTTTCAGAGGCAAATTGAAAAGCAACAGAAACAGTCGAATGGATCTTCTGCTTCCACAAGCTCATCTGATGAAGCATCTGACTTTGTAGAAGGCTTGATAAGAGTGATGGCTGGCATCAGAGCTCACATGGCATCAACGATCATCAGTGCTCCAATGGCACACTTGTTGTGTACAAGAAATTCCAGGTTTCAGTTGTCTCATGAAACTAAAGGATTGCCAATTGCTCAACTGGAAGATCTTGAGGAGGGAAATGAAATCAGCTATTATTATCGCAGAGGGAAAAAAAGTGGAGGTGGCAATGAGAAAAGTGATGACAACGATGACAGTGATGATAGAGAACAAGAAGTTGACAACAATGACAATAATGATGAAGAAATTATTGTTTGGCCAGATTGCTTTGCTGATATTTACATGATGCGACCAGAAACAGAAACGGTAGAGAAAATGTCTGCGTTTGAATTTGTCATGAAGTGTGAAGTAGTGTACAAGAATCCACAACCAAATGAAAATTCAGAAAGCGATGACACCCGGTCCAGCAAGAGATACAAAGGAGGAATTCTTGATTTCACAGATCAACATCCTAGCAAAGGTAGAGCTCATGTCAGGGAATTGAAGCATGAAAGAATTCCAATCATTTACTCGAAATATGAATACACCAACATTTCTCTACTGGAACTGAACTCGAACTCTCCTTCTGAAGCCGCCATAAATCATCGGGAGAGCTATGCAAAACTTGCGTTGCTGCTGTTTTATCCTTTTCGTGACTTCTCTGAGCTAAAATGTTACCAAAATGGGGAATCCCAAGGTGAGGAAAATTGTTTTATTATAGTGGCATGTATATTAATTTTTAAATTAATAATATTCAAATGGACTTACGAAATATACATATACATTAATTTGTTGTTGTTCCAATTGTTTTAGGGAATGGAGAAAAAAAATTTTGGTACAAATTTGAGCATGCCGTCAAGGAGAATCTTCTGAAACCAGAGAGAACAGAGTCTTTTGGTAACATCAATGCCAAGGACATACTACATCACATTCAAGACAGACTTGATTCTCAAAAGATGAAGAGATATCCAGACAAGCTTTCCGAGGACACCGTCTCCAAGGAAGGAACTGGCGCAGGGAACAAGAAACGAAGGGCTGGCGGTAATGAAGAAGAACAAGCATACGACTTTGATTTTGCCAAAATTGAACACCTTTTTGCTGACATTGTGGCGGAAGGAGAACAGTACTCAGAGCTGTCAGACACAGATGAAAGGAAAACAGAAAAAATTCGACAGAGAGGCAACATTTCAGATGCATCTTTTGTAGATCCGCCAAGCTTTCATGAGTCT
>JABDKJ010000075.1 GCA_013002285.1 Flavobacteriales bacterium | reverse complement strand
GTCTTGGGATATGAGATCTATGCCAATGAGAATAATGGACAATACCAATTGGTTGGCACTAGAGGGCCAAATGGAACCTCATTCAAACATGGAAATCTGAATATCGATTCCAACTATTGCTATTTTGTGAAAGCCATATCTAATGGGACGCAAAAGCCCTCTTTTTCAAATTTTACCTGCGTTGATATAGTCTACCCGGATAGGCCTGACTTTGCGTATTTATCTTCCGTATCTATTTTGGATGACCGTGCAGTTGAAATGACGGCATTCCACAGTGGTGGAGTGAATATGAAATATAAATTCGAAAAGTATGACCCAAATTTCGAGCAATTTTTTGAGATAGCGACTGTAACGTATTTGCCTTTGATGGGGGACGAAGTATATATGGTCGATCAACAAAATGCTCCTGTCAACAGGGCATTTCAATACAGAGTTTCTCTGATAGACAGTTGTAATGTAGAGTATATTAGTTCAAACATAAGCAGGAATATTGATCTGAACGCGGTTTCCAATTCAGATGTGAAAAGCAATGCTATTTTTTGGAATAAGTACACAGGTTGGGACGGCAACGTAAGCCACTACAATTTATACAGGGTGCAAAGAGGTGATGAACCTATTACACCTTTTCAGATATTGCCTGCATGGACAACCTCCTATGAGGATAACGTGGCCCCATTCATTGATGAGTTTGGAGAGTTTTGCTACTACATTGAAGCGGTTGAGAATTTGAATTCTCTTGGATTTAGTAAGTCGAGTTGGTCAAGAGAAAGATGCGCTTCTCAAGACCCTATTTTTTGGATACCGAATGCCATCGTATATGGCGGGGTAAATCAAATTTTCCAGCCAGTTGGAGGATTTCTGAATATTGAGAATTATTCCATGAATATTTTCAATAGATGGGGCCAGGAAATTTGGACAACGGATGACTTTGAAGTTGGTTGGGATGGGACTTATAAAGGGAATGTTGTGCCGCAAGGGGTATATTTTTACTATATCAGGTATCAAGGGGGCGATGGAACCGTCTTTGAGCAAAGGGGAGACGTCTATTTTATCAATGATGAGAAGTAGGCCTTAATTAAGGTATATTAACACTAGATTCTAGGTCTTTTTTAGTACTTTTGTGCGCCAAGATCAATACCCCAATTCAATATTAATGGATCAAGAAAAATTTGCAGGTGAGGGTCTCACCTTTGATGATGTTCTACTCATTCCTCAGTATTCTGAGATCTTGCCTAAAGATGTGTCAATTCAGACACAATTCTCAAGAAACATAAAACTGAACATCCCAATGGTCTCTGCGGCCATGGACACGGTTACGGAATCTTCTATGGCTATAGCAATAGCCCAGGAAGGTGGGATAGGCGTGATGCATAAGAACATGAGTATAGCTATGCAGGCGGCCGAAGTCCGAAAAGTAAAGAGATCGGAAAGTGGAATGATCCAAGATCCGGTGACATTAGACGAGTCTGCAGTTGTCGGAGATGCACTTCAGTTAATGCAGGAGCATGGCATTGGTGGGATTCCTATCATTTCAAAAGATCGCACCTTAGTTGGTATAATAACAAATAGAGATCTCCGGTTTGAACTAAACCTGAGTCTTCCTATTTCACAGATCATGACCAAAGATCGATTGGTTACTGTAACTAAGGATACTGATCTCAAAAATGCTGAACAGATCTTACAAAAGCATAAGATAGAGAAACTTCCTGTGGTTGACGATGATGAAAAACTTATTGGTTTGATCACGTATAGGGATATAATCAAACTGAAAGAGCACCCTGATTCCTGTAAAGATAAATATGGGAGATTGAGAGTTGCTGCTGGAATTGGCGTTACTGAAAATGCAATTGAGAGAGCTGAGGCTTTGGTGAACGCAGGGGTCGATGCAATATGTATTGATACAGCTCATGGTCATTCAAAGGGAGTAATAGAACTTCTTAAAAAGATCAGAAAGAACTATACCGATGTTGATCTGGTAGTCGGGAATATTGCTACAGGAGAAGCAGCAAAAGCATTGATGAAGAATGGAGCTGATGCGGTGAAAGTAGGCATAGGCCCGGGGTCTATTTGCACCACGAGAGTTATTGCGGGGGTTGGTGTTCCCCAGCTTACTGCTGTCTATAATGTTTCAAAAGCTTTGAAAGGGGAGTTTATTCCCATTATTGCAGATGGCGGTATCAGGTATTCTGGAGATATTGTGAAAGCAATTGCTGCTGGAGCAAGTTCTGTTATGGTAGGTTCGATGTTAGCGGGAACAGACGAATCACCTGGAGAAACGATAATCTATGAAGGTAGAAAGTTCAAAGCATACAGAGGTATGGGCTCAATAGAAGCAATGGCTAAAGGTTCTAAGGACAGATACTTTCAAGAAAACACGAATGATATGAGCAAATTTGTCCCCGAAGGTATCGCTGGACGTGTTCCCTTCAAAGGAAAATTGGGTGAGGTCATATACCAATTAGTTGGTGGACTTAAAGCGGGAATGGGCTATTGCGGAGCCGCAGATGTTGCAGCTTTACAAAAGAGCAAATTCATTCGCATAACTAATGCCGGAGTAAAAGAAAGTCATCCACATGATGTTTCTATTACCAGAGAAGCCCCAAACTATAGTTTCCGATAATTCTGCAAGATCTTTACTTTTGCGACTCTTTTTTAAAAAATTTGGAGATAGATGAAAAAATTCCTTTTACACGTATTATTTATTTGCATTGTCTTTGGTGGTGAAGCACAGGAAGATATTATTCTGACCATAGACGATGATAAGATCACTAAAACTGAGTTTGAGAATATTTTTAAAAAGAACAACAGAGATTCAGTGATCACCAAAGAAGCTCTGGATGAATACGCTGAGTTGTTCATCAACTTCAAACTTAAGGTTAAAGAAGCCGAAGAACTTAAATATGATACTATTCCAGCACTGATCGATGAGTTGGCAGGCTATAGAAAGCAGCTTGCAAGGCCTTATCTAGTTGATTCAAAATTGACAGAGGATCTCCTGATGGAGGCCTATGATAGGATGAAAGAAGAAGTGCGTGCTTCTCATATTCTTATAATGGCTGAGGGTGAAGATACATTGCAAGCATACGAAAAGATACTTGAAGTGAGAAAAAGGGTTGTAGCAGGAGAGGATTTTGCCAAAGTGGCGAGTGAAGTTTCAGAAGATCCCAGTGCTAAAAAGAATGGTGGTGATCTTGGTTATTTCACATCACTACAAATGGTATATCCTTTTGAGTCAGCAGCGTATAACACACCACTTGGTGAGATATCACAACCGGTGAAAACCCGGTTCGGATATCATATCATTAAAGTCCTCGATAGAAGAAAGTCTCAGGGTGAGATGAAAGTAGCACACATATTGGTTAAGTCTTCTGATAAAGATCCTGATAATAAAAAAGCCGCTGCGAAATTGAAGATAGACGAGATCTATAAAAGAGTGACTGAGGGAGAAAAGTTTGCCACTTTGGCTGCACAGCATTCTGACGACAAATCTACGGCCAAAAAAGGTGGAGACCTTCCTTGGTTTGGATCTGGAAAAATGGTTGACGACTTTGAAAAAGCCGCATTTGCACTATCTGAAAACGGAGAGGTATCAAAGCCATTCCAAACATCATACGGATGGCATATTATTGAAAGACAAGATTTTCGAGAATTGAAGACATTTGATGAAATGAAGGGTCAATTAAAGTCTCGTGTGAACAAGGATGTGAGATCGGAGATCACCAGAAAATCCTTCATCACCAAGATCAAAAAGGAATATGGATTTCAATATTTTCCTGGAAACTTGAAAGCAGTTGAATCTTTGGTTGATACCTTGTACCTCCAAGGAAAGTGGAAATTCAATAATGCCTCTAATTACCGTCAACCTGTAATGATACTAGGTGATACTACAGTTACACAGCAAGACTATATCCAGTATTTATTGAAAACCCAAAGAAGATCTGGTCTAACAGACCTTGCTGAAATGATGAAAACTAAGAGAAGGAGCTTTGAAGATGCTGTTATAACAAAATATGAGGATAGCAAGTTAGAAGCAAAATATCCGGAATTCAAGGCCCTGATGAAGGAATATCGAGATGGTGTATTACTCTTTGAATTAACAGATGAAAAAGTTTGGTCTAAAGCTGTAAATGATACAATTGGTCTGCAGGAATATTATAATAAGAATCAGAACAATTTCATGTATGGTGAAAGAGTTGATGCTAGTATCTATGATTGTAAGACCAAGAAGATCGCCAAGAAAGCGAAGAAAATGGTTAAGAAAGGAGTGGATAATGGAAGTATCAATAAAGCTTTGAACATAGACTCTCAATTGAATGTGACGATCATGAGTGATGTGTATGAAAAGGATGATGAAGAGATCATTTCATTCATTACTTTCCGTTTAGGGATCTCAAAGTGCTTTAAGTATAATGAACAAGTAAGCTTCGTCAATGTTAAAGAAGTATTACCTCCACAGCCAAAACCCATTGACGAGGCCAGAGGTTTAGTAACGGCTTCATTCCAAAATTATTTAGAGAAGAAATGGATCGAAGAGCTTAGGTCAAAACACACCATTTCCTTGGACAAGAACGTTCTATACTCCATCAAGTAATTTGTTTAATAGCGAGATCTGTAGCAGTTTTTTAAATGGGCTTGTACTTTTGGGCCTTTCTTGTGTATTGATCATTTCATGCAAAAAAGAACAACCAAAAGACATAGCTGTTAGTGTTGGGGATATTATCCTTACACGTGATCAATTGAAAGAAGTGATACCTATAGGAGCAAGTTCTGAAGATTCAACCAAGATCGCGAATATTTATATAGACAATTGGATCAGAAAACAAGTTGTTCTTCAGCAAGCAGATCTGAACTTGAGCAGTATCGATAAAGATGTGGAAGAAGAATTAGAGTCTTATAAAAATGACTTGATCATCTACCGATTTGAAAGAGAATTGATCAAACAAAAACTTGATACTGCCGTGACAGATCAGCAATTCGAAGACCACTACTTTGAAAACATTGAGATGTTCAAGTTGAAAGATTATGCTGTAAGAGTTTCATATGTCAAAACCACCAAAGGACAGGGTTCATCTAACGAAATTAAAAAGTATTTGAGGTCTAGTTCTGAAAAAGATAGTTTGGAGCTTTCAAGGCTTTGTCAATTACCTGGATATCAGTGTTATCTGAAAGATAATGATTGGGTCTACTTCAAAGATCTTCTTGCAGAAGTACCGTTAACAATTTATAACGCTGAAAGATTTTTGAAAACCAATAAATTCGTTGCGTTCAGTTCTGAGGATTACGATTACTTTTTGGACATTAAAGAATACAAGCTGAAAGATTCCTATTCTCCTATAGATCTTGAAACAAAGAATATAAAGAGCATTATATTGAATGCACGAAAAATGGAGTTATTGGAGAACATGAGAGAAGAGCTCTTTCAAAAAGCAATTAAAAATGGAGAAGTTCAGATCAATAAATAAAATATGTTTAACGCTATTCGTTGTCATGAGCACGTCTCAAATACATGCTCAAGAAGAATTGCAATTGATCGATAAGATAATCGGTGTGGTAGGCAATGAGATCATTCTTTTATCTGACCATTCGGTACAAAAAAGTGAATTGATCAGCAGGGGAATGGGTACTGGTGAAGAATTGAAATGCACAGTGATGGAGAACCTATTATTTGAAAAACTTCTTTTGAACCAAGCTCGATTGGACAGCATTGAAATTCCTGAAGAAAGTGTTGAAATCGAATTGGAACAGAGGATCGGGTATTTCACCCAACAACTAGGAGGCCCAGATCAATTAGAGCAATTCTATGGAAAATCTACGGAACAAATAAAACAGGACTTCAGGGAATTGCTCAAAGACCAAATGCTTACGCAAAGAATGCAACAGAGATTGAGTTCAGAAGTATACATTACACCTGCAGATATCGAAGAATTCTACAATAAGATCCCAGAAGATAGCATTCCATTGATCGGTTCAGAGGTGGAGATAGCCCACATAGTAAAGAAGCCAGAACCATCAAAAGAAGAAAAGCGAAGGGCGGAGGAGCGTTTGAATCAACTCAGAAAAGACATTGTTGGTGGGAAAGATTTTGCTGTTATGGCCAGTTTATATTCAGATGATAAAGGTTCAGCAGTTCAAGGAGGAAGCTTAGGTCTTGCAAGGAAAGGAACAATGGTAGGAGAATTTGAGGCAATGGCTTTTGCTATAGAAGAAGGGGAAGTTTCACCTGTATTTGAAACAGAATTCGGATATCATATCATGCAATTGATAGAAAGAAGAGGGGAGACATTTGAGAGCAGACATATACTGATCAAACCCAAAATTTCACCAGAGGATATTCAAACGGCCATTTCAGACCTAGATTCAATTTCAGTATTGATACAAACGGATTCAATTTCTTTTGGAGATGCTGCAAAACGGAATAGTGATGATGAAGACTCAAAATTCAGCAATGGTGTTATTTTGAATCCGAGCAATAGGTCAGTGAGGTTTGCGGTTCAAGATATTGACCCACAGATCTTTTTTGTGATCGATAAATTGGAGGTTGGCGAACATTCAGAACCAGTGTTAATGCAATATCCAGATGGAAGTCAAGCATACAGGATACTTAAATTGGTTAATAGGACTGAACCACATAAAGCCAATTTAGTTGACGATTATCAATTGATCCAAGAGATGGCTAGGAACAGTATCAGCCAAAATTCTCTTTACGATTGGGTGAACTCTACAGTAAAACGCACGTATATTCGTGTGGAGGATGAATATAGTTCATGCGAATTTGAGCATGGATGGGTGCAAGAAGAAAATTAAAACTAAACACGCTTAATTATACATGTCAGAGAATAACGTCAATTCAGCAGTAGATACCCTTAATGAACTTGGGGTGGTTTACAAAAAATTAAAAGACGAAATAGGCAAAGTGATCATCGGACAAGATGATGTGATCAAGAACCTATGCATCTCAATTTTTAGTCAAGGTCATGCTCTTTTAGTAGGGGTGCCAGGATTAGCAAAAACATTGCTGATCAATACAGTTTCAGATGCATTGGGACTGAGCTTTAAGAGGATCCAATTCACACCGGACCTTATGCCTTCAGACATAACCGGAAGTGAGGTCTTGGATAGTGACAGGAATTTCAAATTTGTTAAGGGACCGATCTTTGCGAACATCGTATTGGCAGATGAGATAAACAGGACTCCTCCAAAAACTCAAGCAGCATTGCTCGAGGCGATGCAAGAGAGATCTGTAACTGCAGCTGGTCAAAGGTTTAAATTAGATACTCCATTTTTCGTATTGGCAACTCAAAACCCGATTGAACAAGAAGGCACCTATCCATTGCCAGAAGCGCAGTTGGACAGGTTCATGTTCAATATTTGGGTGGATTATCCAACCTATGAAGAGGAGTTAGAGGTAGTGAAAACTACAACAACAGGAAATGATGCAACGGTTAATGCTGTTCTCAATAAAGAAGAGATCTTGAGATTCCAAAAGATAGTAAGACAAATTCCAGTCGCAGATAATGTAATTGAGTATGCCGTAAACCTTGTAGCGAAAACAAGACCCGGAACTGACAAAGCAGCATCTATTGTAGATGACTATATAAGCTGGGGTGCTGGACCCAGGGCGTCTCAGTACTTGATCGTGGGAGCTAAAACCCATGCTGCGCTAAATGGAAAATTTTCTCCTGACATCGAAGATGTTAAGGCGGTCGCTGATCCCGTTCTAAGACACAGGCTAGTAAAGAACTACAAAGCCGAGGCCGAAGGTTACTCTATAGATAAGATCATTCTAGAACTCCTCTAGAAAAATAATAGGCATTTTATTTCTTCAAAAGTAAGAGATACTGTATTTTAGTGTCAAAATAACACTAAGATATGATCAACGTTGCAATTAATGGATTTGGAAGGATAGGGAGATTAACGTTCAGAAACCTTTTGGAAAACCCAAAAGTGAATGTCGTTGCGATCAATGACCTCACTGATAATGCTACACTCGCACATTTACTGAAATATGATTCAGCCCAGGGTAAATTAGGAAAAGTTGTAAAACACACATCTAAGTCGATCTCTGTTGGAGGAAAAAGAATTCCGGCATTCGCTGAGAGAGACCCTGAGCAATTACCTTGGAAAGAATTTAATGTGGACATCGTTATTGAATCTACGGGAGTATTTAGGACTAAAGAGTCTGCTGGCAAACATTTAACAGCTGGAGCCAAGAAAGTGATCATTAGCGCACCTGCGAGTGGAGATGGTGTTGCAACGATCGTTCTTGGGGTCAACGATAAAACACTTAAGAGATCGGATAAGATCATTTCCAATGCTTCGTGCACCACAAATTGCTTGGCTCCAATGGCTAAGGTCCTTGATGAAGCATATGGGATCAAGAATGGTTTTATGACCACAGTACATGCCTATACTGCCGATCAAAGGATCCAAGATGCTCCCCATAAAGACCTCAGAAGAGCGAGAGCCGCAGCTTATTCGATCATTCCAACTTCAACAGGAGCTGCTAATGCTGTAGGTTTGGTACTTCCAAAACTTAAAGGAAAACTCTCTGGAATTGCGGCCAGGGTGCCGGTGATCACAGGTTCTTTGACCGATTGTGTGTTCGAAATGAAAAAGAAAGTGACAGCTGATGAGGTCAATGCATTATTCAAGAAAATGGCTGCTACAAAACTTAAAGGGATCATTGAATACACGGAAGAACCGTTGGTTTCAGCCGATATAATTGGGAATGAACACAGTTGCATTTTTGATAGCCAAATGACATCTGTCAATGGAAAACTCTTAAAAGTCGTTGGATGGTACGACAATGAAGCAGGATATTCTGCAAGAACAGCCGATCTGGTTTCAAAACTTTAAATAACATGAGAAGCGTCAAGAACTTTAACTTATTTCTATTCGCGTGTATTTCTTTGATGTTACTTTATTCATGTGGTGCTAAGCAAGAAGACAATAGTACTATTTCAGACCCATTTATAAGGGATATTATCGGCAAGATGTCCTTAGAGGATAAGGTGGGTGAAATGACCCAATTAACTTTGGACATGCTTTGTGTTGGTGCTCCTTATGCATTAGAAGAACCTCATCGTTTAGACTCTGCTAAGCTAAAGAATGTTCTAGTTGACCTAAAGGTAGGGTCTATCCTGAATTGTGGAGGACATGAATATTCCAGAGAACAATGGCACGAGTTCATCAACACCATTCAACATTACGCCACAAATAAAAAGGAAAGTGGTATCCCAGTTTTGTATGGAATAGATGCTATACATGGAACCAATTATACTGAAGGAGCTACCCTATTTCCTCAACAACTTGGATTGGCAGCAACCTGGGATCCTCAAATTGCGAAGCGCATGGGAGAAATTGTGGCCTATGAGACTCGCGCTTCAGGAATTCCTTGGAATTTTTCTCCTGTATTGGACGTTGGCAGAGATGTAAGGTGGCCAAGACTATGGGAGTCTTTTGGAGAAGATGTTCTTCTTTGCACGGAAATGGGAGATGCGATGGTCTCTGGATATCAAGGCACTGATATTTCTGCAGATACATCAGTTGCTGCATGTCTAAAACACTTCTTGGGCTATAGTCAGGTACTTTCAGGAAAGGACCGAACGCAAGCTTGGATCCCGGAAAGACAACTGAGAGAGTACTTCCTGCCTCCTTTTGAGTCGGCTATAGACAAAGGAGCAAAGACTATCATGGTCAATTCTGGAGAGATCAACGGCATTCCTGTACATATTAATAAGTGGATCCTCACAGACCTTCTTAGAGATGAATTGGGGTTCGAGGGCTTAGTAGTGACGGATTGGGAGGATATCAAGTATCTTTTCTCCAGACATCATGCTGCTGAGGACTACAAAAGTGCAATTAAAATGGCAATAGATGCCGGAATTGATATGAGTATGGTACCAGTGGATCTTGAGTTTCCGGTTTTGTTGAAAGAGTTGGTCGAAGAAGGTGAGATAACTGAAAGTAGAATAGACATGTCAGTTGCTAGGATCTTGAAAGTGAAAAAGGAACTTGGACTTTTTGAAAGACCAACAATGGATATTTCTAAATATCCTCGATTTGGAGGAAAGGAACATGAATTGGCTAGTTTGAATGCTGCTGAAGAAAGTATAACATTATTAAAGAATGACAATGAAGCACTTCCTTTAAATAAAAATGCAAGTATTTTGCTTAGTGGACCAACGGCAAACTCGCTCAATTACATCAATGGAGGATGGACTCATACGTGGCAGGGAGATGATCCAAAATTCAATACCAAGGGGAAAAAGAACATTAAGGAAGCATTGCAAGATGAATTTGACAATGTCTCATTTATTGAAGGATGCTCTTATGATGAAGACGTTAATACTTCTCAATTCGCGGCTAAAGTCCAGAACAATGACGCTGTGGTCATCTGTATCGGAGAGAAAACCTATACCGAGACTCCGGGAGATATAGAGGACATGGATCTACCACAGGTTCAATATGATCTTGTGAAGGAAGCTGTGCAGAAAGGGAAACCGGTAATTCTGGTTTATGTCGGAGGACGTCCACGAGTGATCAACCAGATCGCTGATAAGGTTGATGCGATAGTATATGCCTACTTGCCAGGAGATATGGGCGGAGTGGCATTGGCTAATATTTTAAGTGGAGATGTCAACCCTTCAGGAAAGCTTCCTTTTACTTATTCAAGAGAAGGTTCAGCTCATACAACTTATGATCATAAATATACAGACCAGATAGACGTGAATTTTGCACTCACAGCTTTTGATCCATTGTTCGAATTTGGACATGGTCTCTCTTACACGACATTTGAATATTCTGACCTTTCAATAGACAAGACTTCATATTCTGAGAATGATGAAATAAAAATGTCTGTCACTGTTTCAAATACAGGGGATCTTGAAGGTAAAGAAGTCGTTCAAGTATATGTGAGCGACTTATTCGCAACAATTACACCTTCGGTGAAGAGATTGCGTGCATTCGAGAAGGTTGAACTTGGTTCTGGAGAAAGCAGAACAGTTGACTTGAGCATTCCAATTTCGGAACTTGCATATGTTGCCGAAGATCTCGAGTGGCATGTTGGAAAAGGAGATTTCATATTGAAAGTCGGAGGCCTCGAAGAAACATTTGAAGTAAAATAATTGAGAAGCTTATTATTCATATTCATTCTTGCTTGTGGTTCTTTGTCTTCTCAAACAGGAGAGCATTTGATATGGCATGATGAATTCAGGCATGACTCATTGGATGTGACCAAGTGGGTTTACGATATTGGAAATGGAGCCAATGGTTGGGGAAATAATGAGCTACAGTATTATACCAATAATGGTCAAAATGTAAAGGTGGAAGATGGTTTGCTCAAGATCATAGGAAAGCAACAGGCATTTGGAGGGTTCAACTATACATCTGGAAAGATCAAGACAAAAGGGAAGTTCGCTTTCAATTCTGGCAGAATTGAGATCAAGGCCAAATTTCCTTCTGGCCAAGGACTTTGGCCTGCAGTATGGATGTTGCCCGAGGATAATTTTTATGGTACGTGGCCAGTAGGTGGTGAGATCGATATAATAGAAATTTTGGGTCACGAGACCAACAAGGTTCACGGCACATTGCATTATGGAAGGTATTGGCCAAATAACCAAATGACTGGCAGTAGTTTCACTATTGGCGCCCCCGATTTTGCTTCGGACTTCCACATATTCGAAATGGAATGGACAGAAAATTCGATAAAGTGGAGCGTAGATGGAACCATGTATAATGAGATCGCCATCAACGATATTTCTAATGATCTTTGGCCTTTCGACCAAGACTTCCATTTGATCATGAATTTGGCTATTGGAGGCAATTGGCCTGGCTCACCAAACGGAAGTACGCCTTGGCCGGCAGAAATGCATGTGGAATATGTAAGACTTTTTCAAAACACAGATGACGTATATATATCTGGAAGAGACCATGTTCACAAAGACGCGACAAATGTGAGCTATAAAGTATTGGACATTCCCGGAGCCTCATATTTCTGGATAGTGCCATCAGGGGCGTCCATCACTTCTGGCCAGGGAACAAATGAAATTCTTGTAGATTGGACAAACGCAGGTGGAACCATAGAAGTAGAAATAGATAAATGCTGTTCTATGTATCCCATAAGTTTGACAGTAAATGTTTTGGAGAGTGAGTGTAGTTCCAATATATATGATGCAAATGGTAATAAACTATTGCATTGGACGCAAATGGACGGTTCGTTGAACGAATTGATCTTGAATCCAAGCGCGAATGCGGTTAATAGTTCAAGTCATACAGCTTTTTATGCAAGGAATGCGGGGGCACAATACGATGTTCTTAGATTTGTGACAGACATAATAGGAGATGCTTCAGTATTCGAGAATGGAACGATAAAATTTGAAATGGATGTTCATACTTCTGCACCTATTGGCACGGAAATATTGATCCAATTAGAAGATCATGAACTTGCACAAAATAGTTTTCCGGCTGGTAGACATAGCGTTTATCAAACCTTTACTTCAGTTCAAAACCAATGGCATACACTTACTTTCGACTATTCTTGGTCACCGGATGGGAATGTAAGTGATCATAAGATCAATGATCTTCTATTTCTTTTTGCGCCAAATACCTTTACAGGTCATTCATTTTACATCGATAATATTCGAATTTCAGATCCTTCTTGTCAGTAGAATTTATTTGTCAAATGACCTTTAGTCGCTGAATTGAACAATTAATAAGACTAGTTTATTCATTGCCATGTCTAATTTTTTATTTAAATTAGTGTGCTTTTTACACTAAGTACCCTAAGAAAATTTTTAATAACGCTTTAAACTCAAACAAAATGAAAGCATTTTCTACGTTTCTAACACTAGCATTTATTACACTTTTTTCAATTAACACTTCAGCTCAAGATTCGACCCTCGTTACATTTCAAGTAGATATGAGCGAAGTCACTGCAACATTTACGACTCCGGAATGGAATTCGGAATTGAATGGTTGGTGCGGATCATGCACTCCAATGTCTGACCTGGATGGGGATAACGTTTGGGAGGTTTCAGTAATGATGCCAGTGGGAGAAGAAATAGAATATAAATTCTCAGCTGATACATGGAATATACAAGAAGAACTTACGCCAGGTTCTTCATGTACTATGACCACTGGTATTTTTACCAATAGGGTGCATACTGCCTTAGCCGTAGATGAGGTTTTAGACGTTGTGTGTTGGGAATCTTGTGCTGCATGCGGTGTGGTATTGCCTGAATATGATCTGAGTCTTACGGTTGATATGTCAAACTATTCTGGTGCTGCGGATATATCGGCTTTAGGTATGCGAGTTGCTGGATCGTTCAATGGTTGGGATGCCGTAGTTAACCCGATGACAGACAATGGAGACGGAACGTGGTCAACAACTGTATTGGCATTAACTGCAGGAGTTTATGAATGGAAATATGTAATTGGAGACTGGGTTGAGGATGAATCGCTTGTTCCAGGAACATCTTGCACCCAAACTACGGGCGGATTCACAAATAGGATCATCGATATTCAACAGAATGAAACCCTATCTGTTGTATGTTATGAGTATTGCACCGATTGCGATAATATACCTTCTTTTAGCGATGTTACATTCAATGTTGATATGACGAATGAATTGCCTTTGACTGAAGATGTTTTTGTTTTTGGGTCTTTCAACGGATGGTGCAATGATTGTAATGTCTTATCAGACCCGGATGGCGACAATGTATATTCAACAACAGTAACTATAGTTGACGGGACGTATGAATACAAATATACAATTGGAACAACCGGAGGAACTTTCACTGACGAAGACCTTGATATGGTTGAGGATGCGGCATGCACTATTGCGACTGATGATGGTAATGGAGGATTCTTCGTGAATAGAACACTTACCGTATCTGGAAATGAGTCTTTGGCAGTGCATTGCTATGCTTCTTGCGATGCATGTTTAGACCCTACTGCTTGTGTTGCGGAGAATTTTGCTACTGCGCCTACTGGATTATTTGCGGATCAGACAGTAGCTGGAGGTTTCAAAACACAACTGAAATGGGATCACTATTCTGATGCATCTGACGGTTGCATATTACAAGGTGGTGTAACAACAACATTAGGCCCTGGTGCTCCCTATGTCGGTGCATTTGGACAGGTCTTAATGCAAGGTGCTTTTATTGCCGGAAATGCAGAGGGTTTTGACACGTCATCTCAATTGAGCCCTAACGCGACTTTCCCTCAATTCAATTCGCAGACATATCCTACCCCGGGTGGTCTTGGTGCTTTGACGCCTGGAGCTTTTTACAAGTGGCGTGTCAGATGCGGTTGCATAATAGATGTGACGCTTCCTTTCCCAGCCAAATTAGACTTGAGTAACCTTCATCTTTCAAATTGGTCGCCATATGATGCATTTACAAATTTACCTCTAGCGCCAATAGCAAACGATGGAACTGACAGCCCAAATGGATTTGAAGTAGGTCAGGAAAAAAGCCTTAATATTTATCCAAATCCAAATAATGGCCAGTTTGTCGTAGAATTTTATAACTTTGACGAAGGTCAAAAGGCATTGACCGTTAGAAACTTGCTTGGAGAAGTGGTTTCTAATTCAACTTTTCTAAACACAACAACAAGTTTTAAAACGCCAATTGACGTTTCTTCATTACCTGCTGGAACTTATTTAATAGAAGTGAATAGCGGAACTGAAGTAATGTCGAAATTGGTTATGGTTAAATAAGACCACTAACTGAATTATAACGAAATACCTTTTTAAAAATGAAAAAGCTTTACTCTTTATCTCTGCTTATATTTTGTTGTGTTTTTATGGCATCAACAGCAATCGCTCAAAATGCACCCATTGATTTCGAAGCGGGTGGCCAAGGAGCAGATTGGACATGGACAGTATTTGAAAATGCTGATAATCCACCAGTGGAAATTGTTTCTAATCCTGATGCAAGCGGAGCCAACACTTCGGCTACAGTTGCGAAAATAACGGCTAGAATGACCGGTAACCCTTGGTGCGGGACCGAATCGATGCATGGTGCTGATATTGGAGAATTCGCATTAACGCCTTCAAACAGTCTTGTTAAGATAATGGTGTACAAAACCACTATTAGTGATGTTGGAATTAAATTGGTGAATGCAGGTGGAGGCGCTCT
>JABDKJ010000038.1 GCA_013002285.1 Flavobacteriales bacterium | reverse complement strand
GACTTTGTCTCCTTTTTCGCCAGCTAATCTGTTTACGTAAAGCTGTTGATCTTTCTCTACTTTGTACTGATGCCCGCCTATTTCTACAATAGCATACATTTCTTTATCTTTTTAGACCCATAAAAATGGGGCTGCAAATGTAACAAACATGTTTCAATTGAGCAATTATCTGTATTGTCTATTTGTAATAAATACACCAATTAAGATAACACCCATGAATATCAGTTGTTTAGGACTGATGAATTCCTTGATGGCAAGACCCCAAATAATGGCCACGATAGGTATGAGATAAGTGACCGTACTGGCAAAGATCCCGTCAGTCATTTTGATCAATTTGTTGAAGTAGATCAATGCCAATGCCGTACCTATTACCGCTAAGATCAGCAAATAACCGAAGGACCAAATGCCATGAGGGTGTTCCTTAACAATATCCGCAAAGTTGGTAAAGCCTAAATACATGCCCATAGGAATACCCACGAACATCAGGGCCACAGAGGTGATCTCCAATGACCCCACACCGGACAGTTTCTCGTGAATGATGTTCACGCTCAGCCCATAGCATAAAGTGCCTAAGAGTACCATTCCTGCATAAAGGTTGAATTCTATTTGAGATCCATTGCCGGCCAAGACCAACCCTACAGAACCTGCTAGACCCAATATGATCCCCGCCCATTTTTGCCAAGAGCTCTTTTTGCGAAAGAAGGAGGATGCGATGATGATGGTGAAAAATGGAGTGGTACTGTTCAACATTCCGGCAAGGGCACTGCTGATCTCGGTCTCAGCTTTGGCAAATAAAAATGCAGGAATAGCATTCCCAAAAAGGCCTACAAGGAACAAAAAGCCTAATTGAGCCCTTTTCAATTTATGGATCGTCTTCAGAAATATAGGAAGGAGTACAATGCCCGCAAAGAACATACGCCCGCAGGCTAGTTGTATAGGGGAGAACACAGCACTGCCATCAGATGCTTCTAAACTGCGCTTTATAAGGATAAATGAGCTACCCCATATGACCGCCAGAATTATCAGGATCAACCAGGCACTAAAACTTCTATTTTCAGAGTTTTTCTCGGACACTAAGGATACACGGTATTTTCATATAAATTGACCGTTTTTTATATTTTCGTGTAACAAATCAATACATTTGATCGTCTTACGGCAAATTAACGAGAACAAAATGAAACTTCACACACGTTTTTTCTGG
Organism: Flavobacteriales bacterium; assembly: GCA_013002285.1. The sequence continues at coordinate 29,484 of JABDKJ010000038.1, read as the reverse complement.
ATAGCACTTATTGTTTTCTCATTCGCAGCATATGCTTGTCAAAATGAGAGTCAACAAAATAAGGTCACAGATGAAGTTGAAAAAGTTTACACTGAGTCTCAAGGAGACGAGGCTCAGACCATAGCCTATTTGCACATAGAAGGCATGTCTTGCGAACAAGCCTGCGGAAGCGCAATAACTAGAGCGGTTAGTGGTGTTGCTGGTGTGAATTCAACGGACTTGGAATTTGACAAGGAAAAGACAGTAGATGTAATAAAGGTCAATTACGATGCTTCTTCTGCCAATGAAGATGATCTTATAAAAGCGGTTACAGACATTCACAAAGGTCTTTATCAAGTAAAAAAGATCGAGGTGGTTTCTATTGTAAAAGCAGAAGACGATGTTTCTGATCAGGAAACTGAGGACGATGCAAGTGTGACAATCAGGGAATTCAGCCTTCCGAATATTTCCGACATCATAGAGAACCTGATCAAGTAAGATCCCTCAATTATTCCATTTTTTTCTGAACAGCTTCAAAAATTAATTGTTGCTTTAATGCCAATTAATTGAAGTGAAAAACCTGCGTTCAGATAACTTTTATTTTAATGTCATGCGAATGGCCCTCATAGCCATTTATGCCGTTATTCTGGCGGGGTCTATTGTTCGCGTATCTGGCTCAGGTATGGGTTGCCCAGACTGGCCAAAATGCTTTGATCAATGGGTGCCACCAACCCACATAGATCAGCTTCCCGTGGATTACAGAGAGACATTCAGAGATAGGCGCATTCAGAAACTAGACCGCTTCGTTTCCTACCTCGAGAAATTTGGGATGACAGATGTAGCCCAAAAAATAAAGGAGGACAAAAGCCTATTGGAAGAAGAACCCTTTATAGCTTCCAAGACCTGGACAGAATACATCAATAGACTTCTAGGTGCACTGGCGGGGATGTTCCTGGTGCTTGGTTTCATTCTTTCTTTCCGCTTTTGGAAAAGAGATCCAATGCTCATTTACCTTTCATTCTTGGCTCTATTGGCCACAAGCATTCAAGGCTGGCTGGGGTCCATTGTGGTAACCACTAATCTCTTGCCTTGGATGGTAACTGTACACATGAGCTTTGCACTGTTGGTCATAGCTCTCTTGGTGATCATCATTGCCAAAAAGAACCGAAATAAGATAAGGAGAGACCCCAAATGGAAAATGTTGCTTGCAGGGGCAATAGGCATTACACTGCTTCAAGTGTATTTCGGCACTCAGGTAAGACAGGAAATTGACATGATCGCAAAGGCTTTTGCAGATAGGGGCGAGTGGATACAACAGATGGGTTCTGTTTTCTTTACGCATCGCACATTTGCCATTTTGGTACTAGTGGTAAATGTTGTCATCGTTTATCTTTTTTATAAAGAGAACAGACTGAACAGAGCAGCGCTTACCCTTCTAGGAATAGTGCTTATAGAGGTGCTTACGGGTATCATTTTGTCGTACTTTTCTGTACCCAAAACCATGCAGGTATCTCACTTGTTCCTTGCATGCGCCATGTTCGGTGTACAGATCTATTTGATCTCCAAGATCAGAAGGAGGAGGAGGGTTTAACGGTTTGGCTAAGAAATGTGCGGCTCTTGAACAGTAAAATTCAGTACCAGTATATATTTGGTTTGAAAGTTAATTATTTTTATTTGAATCTTTTCTCAGCATATTTTCGTGGCCTTTGTTAGCAATAGTCTATTATTTCTTCACTTTCTTGATCAGCTTAAGAGCCCAGTCAAAGCGTTTTATTTCAAAAGAATTCATTATTTGAATGTCCTTAGATCACCTTTTTAATGTTAAGGCACGATAAGATCATATTTCTATTTGACTAAAGTCGTATTTCAGATGTAATATTGTAGTTAATTTGCCTGTGTAAATTAAAATCAGAACTATGAAGCTTGTAGAAAGAATATGTTTCCCCACTGACTTTGGAAAGAGTTCGAAAGCCGCATTGGAAATTGTAATAAGTATTGCTAAGAAATTTGGAAGTGAAGTAAGCCTTGTACATGTATTGCCGGATTGGAAAAATCGAAAGAAAATTCAAAGATTTGTTGATCAGGAAATGTCTAGATATGTTGCCTTGTTGGAAGAACAGGGAATAAAATGTACATCTAATATTCTAAATGACGACTACATAGACAAGGTTGTTTCTTTTGCAGAAAAGAAGAGATCAAATCTAATTGTTATAGAAGCTGGTCGTCCAGGAAAGGGGAAATTCAAACTAGGTAGTAATTCTGAGAAAATTATTCGTAATTCTTCAGTCCCTGTATGGGTGATCAAGAAAGATAGTGCTGTTAACCCTGATCAGGTGTTATGTCCGATCGACTTTTCTGAAGAATCGATGTTATCTCTTGATAATGCCATTCATCTATGCAGGCGTTTTAGATCGAAACTTTATATTCTACACGTTATAAAAGGGATCGCCAAAGAATATGCTGAACTGGGAGCTGACACCAGTATCGAGCAAGCTGAAATAGTTGCGGCAAAAGAACTTGAGTTTGACGAGTTAATAAAGGAAAGGGATCTAAGTGGGATTGTCTGGAGTAAAGTAGTCAAATTGGGTAGTCCGGGAGATGTAATACTGAGTGTTATAAAGGAAAAAAATATTGATCTGGTTGTGATGGGTTCAACTGGAAAGGGAGCGCTCAAAAGGTTTTTCCTTGGCAGCATAGCACAGAAGGTTTCACGTGAGGTGCCTTGTTCTTTTATTATAAGTAAAACTGAAGGATTGATTCATGTTAAACTGGATAGAGAAATTACAGATATCGAATCCATTTACATGGAAGGCGTTGAATTAGCAAATTCAGGTTTCCTTCAAGAAGCTATAATTGAATGGACACGTTGCATTCATATGAATGAGCTTTATCTTAAGGCATGGAGTGCTATTGCAAAAGCTCATGAGAGTTTAGGTGATACAGAAAGTGCTGCGAGCTTCATTGCTTCACGAAATCGAATTCAACAGGGAATTTGGGACAAACAGGTAGAAGCCGATTTAAGAGGGAAGCACTTTCTTTTTAAATAGATGATAACATCTTATTCAATTGCAATTTTTGTTTTTATAATTATTGCCAACGGTCAATGTGTAAGGCTAGTGTTTTGAAAATTGAACAGCGTCAGCGTTCAGAAATTTCAAAGTGCCAAAGCCTTTAGGCCATTCGCTTTACATTATGATGTAAAATTTTGCCCACGATGGAGTAAATGCTCAAGTTATAAAAATTTATGACCGCTTCCCGCGAATGGGTGTATACATTGACCGTTGTAAAAAATGAGGGAATGCTAAGAGCTTTGTCCCGAGAGGCCAAGTAGAGCATTTCCGACCCGAAGGGTCACTTTTTACAACGTCTGGCTAAAGTATCGTTATGCAATGGGCTTTAGCCATTGTTGTACACCGTTTTTATTTAATTATTCGTCCAATTTGATCACTATCGATCTTTTCAGAACTCAATTTAAGATAATTGAAAGATTTGACTCTCTTGTTGTCAAGTTCAATTATTAAAACTTTGTTTTTATTCGAGTAAACGATGCGGTTATTCAAAGTCAGATAATCAGAGCCAAATTTCGTTTCCAATTCCGTTTTTGTAAGTCCGACAAGATTTCCTTTCCCTAAATCAGAGTCTTTATTGAAAACTCTTAATTCAATTAAGGTCTCAGTTTCGTCTTCGTAAGCATGCTTGTTTTTTCCATGCTTGAAAACTACGATTTTGTCAATTTCTTTCGGTAAAACTTCCTCATTTCGATAATAATAGACGTAAAAAATTGAATCCCTTACTTCTGGCTTATAGTAGTAGTCCAATCCGTTTGTTACGCTGGAGGTAAATCGCATCTGTTTCTTCTTCTTGTATTCTTGTAGGTCAATCGGGTTTTCAAGAAAAGAATTCAGAATTGAATTTTCAATTTGATTTTCGGGCGTTTCATCAATTAGTCCAGTTGAATCAGCTTCAATTTGGTTATTCTCAGGTTCTCTTTCAGCCACGTATTCGCAACCGATAAAAACTAAAAATAATGTGATTAGAATTCCGAATTTCATTTTCAATGGTGTACAACGTCTGGATATAAGTAACTGTTCCGTATATACCCATTGTATGATCTAAAGATAATAATAACCAAATTGCTCGTGCAGCAGTAACTTAGCGCGCTTTAAATACTTAAAAACGTATATCGGCCCTGTTCACTTCCATTCAAAACTCTCCACCATTTTGCGAATGTCTTCATTCACAAAATCAATGTAAGGAGCCAAAGAGTCTGGGTTGGCTTTAGAACGAAAATAGAGCGCCCCTCGCACAAAGTGCCTGGTGCTGTCCGTTAAGAAGAATTGAGTATTGCTGGCTACATCTCCCTCTAAGAAATAGCTTACTCCATAGACATCTTTCTCAGCAGAGCTCGTTCGCTCGGTCTCTATGTTAGAGGCCTTAAAATGATGGTCATAGGCCAATTTGTGCGTCTGTTCTAAATATTCCCGCAAGTTCCCATTCAATGCTTTATAGGTTAGATGTAGTTCACATTTTAGTTTGGGATAAACTACATCCATCCAACATTCCGTATTTGGTCTTATGGAGATCACCGAGTAGGAGGGGTATTCAAATGAAAAAGGACAGTCTTCATCAAATAACTGGTAATCTTTGGTCGGTAGCTCAGGTCTTATGAAACCTCTTTTCTTGGGGTAGTATTCTTCCGTGTCGCAGGAAACAAAAAGCAGGATCAGCAATATGAAAATGCTATTCCTCACCGTTTTGTCCTAAACTTATTTTCACCTGTTTCACTTTCCTTTTATCAGCCGCTTCAACAGTGAACGTGAATTGATTGAACTTTACTTTTTCGTTCTTCTGCAAGATCTTTCCGGCTTGTTCTATAATGAACCCAGCAAGTGTATCCGCTTCACCTTTGGCTTCTTCCAGTTCTTCACCGTCTATCTCCATTATCCTGTACACATCTATCAAAGGTGTTTTTCCCTCAAATACATAATTTTCTTCATCCAGTTTTGTGTAGACCACATCTTCATCATCAAACTCATCTGTGATCTCCCCTACGATCTCTTCCAAAATATCCTCTAGTGTCACTATCCCAGAAGTGCCGCCATATTCATCAACTACTACAGCCAAGTGCATTTTACGTTCCTGGAATTCTCTCAGGAGCACGTCCAGCTTTTTGTTTTCTGGTACAAAGAAGGGATTGCGCAATCTATCTTGCCACTTGAAATTGGGTTTGTCTATATGTGGGAGCATGTCTTTTAGGTAGAAAACACCACTTATTTGATCCGTAGATTCTTCGAAAACGGGTATTCGACTATAACCAGACTCTATTACACCATCTATCAGGTCTTCGAATTTCGTATCTATTCCAAAAGCCGTTATGTCTGTCCTGGGTGTCATGATCTGTTTTACATCCGTATTTCCAAAACGAACAATTCCCTTCAACATTTTATGCTCTTCATCATCTTTATCTCCATCCTTGGTCAGTTCCAACGCTTTTTCTAAGTCTTCCACAGAGATCTCCGCATTTTTCTTTCGAATGTTCTTGTCTATGATCGGGGTAAATTTCAATAGCAGATTGCTCAATGGAGAAAAGATCTTCTTCATTATTTGTATCGGAAAAGCCATTAAACTCGAAAGCTTTATCGCATTGTATGTTGCGTATACTTTCGGCAATACCTCTCCAAACAACAGTAAGAAGAAGGTAACGCCAACAACGGTTATCAGCACTTGTTCTAAGCTTTCGTCAGACCTAAAGGCAAAGAGTTTTCGCACCAGCTGATCGGAAAGAATGATGATCGCAACATTCACAAAATTATTGGCGATAAGTATTGTAGCCAGTAATTTTTCCGGTCCCTTGTGAGACCGTAATAATTGCAATACCCTTGAACTCCCTTTTGTTTCTTTGTCGATCTCGTCCAGCTGTTTTCTTTTCAAAGAGAAAAAAGCGATCTCTGATCCGGAGATAAGAGCAGAACAAATGAGCAAGAAAAGAATGAGCACAAAGAACAAGATCTCTGTGCCGCCAATGCCATTGAATGTTATTAGTAAAATACCCAGGGGGTCGCTCGAGTCCAAATTTTAATTATTGGTGTTACAATAAGGATCTAGAAAGGAAGGTCGTCCTCTTCTGTCTTGTTGGCAACTGGCTCTGACGCACTTTGAGTCTGTGGGGCAGTTGTGTCAGCACTGTAGGTCTTTTCCTGACTTTGTCCAGAAGGTGCAGAGCCTTGATCAGCCCTTCCCAAAAGTTGCATATTCTCACCAACGATCTCAGTCGTGTATCGCGTGTTGCCATCTGCATCTGTCCATTGTCTGGTCTTTATTTTTCCTTCAATATAGACTTGCTTTCCTTTGCTTAGGTATTTTTCTGCAACGCTTGCCAAACCTCTCCAAAGCACAACATTGTGCCACTCTGTTATGGTTTTTTTCTCGTTCGTTTGCTTGTCTGTATAAGATTCTGATGTTGCAAGCGGAAACCTTGCAAGCGTCACACCACTTTCTAGATTTCTTATTTCTGGATCTTTTCCAAGATTACCTACTAGTATGACTTTGTTTATTCCTCCGGCCATTATTCGTTCATTTTATGCAAATATAGGATTTAGACCACAGACAGGCCTATTGTTTAAATCTTTTGATCAACAAGATCTGTATGGTTTTCAACCAGATATTTTTCGATCAATCGGGGTATGGGAGTAGACTCTATTCCCTTCGGGTCTTGCCAAATACCGTCTATTTGCACCTTACTTTTTTCATCGATCATTACTTTTTGAAAAGAGACGTTCAGTTTTTGATGAGAGAGTATGTGTATCATGCGAACGGCTTCGCCAACAAATGCATAGTTCTGTTTGCCTAATTGCCTGTCGTATTCTTTTTTGTTTGACAATGAGTTTGGGAAATCGTGCAATCCTAACCAGATGTCTTTTTCTCTTCTTTCCTGCATCAATAGCTCGTCCTGAAACTGGCATACGAGATAATTTATATTCCTGTCCTTCACTTTCGTTTTCTTGGTTTTTAGAGGCAATTCGTTGATAAGGTCATTTTTCAGAGCAAAACAATTTCCATTAAAAATGCATTCTCCGCATTTTGGTTTTTTGGGTGTGCATACAGTAGCTCCCATTTCCATCATGGCCTGGTTGTGGTCTCCGGGTCTATCACTCGGGATCATTTCGTTTGCGTACTCAGCAATGATCTTTTTCCCTTTGCTTTCATTAACTGCTTCTTTCACCCCAAAACGTCTGCTGATAAATCGCTCTACATTGCCGTCAACAACAGCTCTTTGCTCATTGAAACAAATAGAAGAGATGGCTGCTGCCGTGTAAGGCCCAACTCCTTTAAGGCTTAAAAGGCTATTGTAATTGTCGGGGAACATACCATCAAATTCTTCTACTATACGCTTTGCGCTGTGGTGCAAATTGCGCCCACGGGAATAATAACCGAGTCCTTGCCAGGCGTTCAACACTTCACTTTCCTTTGCTTTTGCCAGGTCATGGACTGTCGGGAAAAGCTCTAGGAACTTAAAATAATAAGACATTCCTTGATCTACACGTGTTTGCTGCATGATGATCTCTGAGAGCCAGATCATGTAGGGCTCTTTGGTTTTTCTCCACGGTAACTCTCTGTGCTCCTTTTCGTACCAACTTAATAGATCATATGAGGATCGAGCTTTCATTTTGGTTATAATCGACTGATTTTCAAATTATATGATCAAATACTTGTTCAATTTTGATAAATAAATTTATCTTTGCAACCCCTTTTAAAAAGAGGGAATTTTAGCAAGAATAATTAAAAGTTCAGGCAAATTTATGACTAAAGCAGATATTGTAGCGCAGATCGCGGACAAAACGGGACTTGAAAAGGTTGAGATACAAACAACTGTAGAGGCATTTATGAACTCAATTAAGAGTTCGCTTAGTAAAGGAGAAAATGTGTATTTGAGAGGCTTCGGGAGCTTCGTTGTAAAAACGAGAGCAAGAAAGACCGGAAGGAATATCTCAAAGAACACAACGATAATAATACCAGCTCACAATGTACCTTCATTCAAACCTGCAAAAGTGTTTGTAGAAAAAGTGAAGGCAAATGTGGCAGTAAGATAGTGTTGAAACAAAAAGGACCGATCCTTCTTGTTGTAGGCGTTATTCTGCTAACCGTTCTTTTATTTTTAATTCCTCGCACACCTCCGAACGAAATAGAAATTTCGGAGTCTGAGGAAACCATTAACAAAGCTCTAGTTCTGGTAAGAGGCGAAGCACCAATGCAAGGTATATTGATGCTAAGAGAACTCGCAGAAAAAGAGCCCGATAACATTGATGCTCAATGGCATCTCGGTGTGTTATCAGTGGAATCCAGGCAGTTCGAAAAAGCCATTGAAAGGTTTGAGAACGTTTGTACCTTAGACAAAGCTGATGAACCCAAGTATAAAGAAGCATATTTCTACTTGGGGAATTTATACGCCAATTTATCTCGTAATGAGAAAGCGATCGACAGCTTCGAGCGATTGTTAAAGCTTAACCCTGATGAAGAGCTAAGAAGCGAAACTGAAGGGCTTATAAAACAATTAAATAACGATTAAAAAGATCAGGCTATGCCTAGTGGAAAAAAGAGAAAGAGACATAAGATGTCTACGCATAAGCGCAAAAAGAGACTTAGAAAGAACAGACACAAAAAGAAGAAGTGATCTGATCTAGATCTGTACAAGGCCCTGAAAAGCTTTGCAGATATGCTATATGAACCCCTAGAAAAAAGGCAAGGACCTACAGGGGTATCTTGGAACATCTCAATATTTTTTTCCCATTGCTGAGCATAGCTCAAAAAAGCATTTCGTAGTGGAAGTAAAATTGATAATCAACTCTGCCCAAGGTGGAGTGGATCTTGCAATTTTAGAAGAGGGTGTACTTATGGAACTCCATAAAGAGAAAAGTGATAACAGCTTTTCTGTTGGAGACATCTACTTGGGTAAAGCCAGGAAAGTCTCACCAAATCTAAATGCAGCATTCATTAATGTAGGCCATGAAAAAGATGGATTCCTACATTATCACGACCTAGGACCACAGTTCTCTTCACTTAACAAATTTGTTAAAAGAGTAAAAAGTGGTAAACAAAACAGTCCAAGGCTGGACAATTTCAGACCTGAATCGGACATTAACAAACACGGAAAGATCAACGAACAGATCTCTAACAACCAGCATGTTATTGTGCAGGTTGCCAAAGAACCAATTTCCAATAAAGGTCCCAGGCTTACGTCTGAGATAACCTTTGCAGGAAGATTCATTGTTCTTGTTCCATTTTCTAATAGGATCTCGGTTTCCGGGCGTATTAAGGACAATGCTGAAAAGCAACGTTTAAAGCGTTTGATGCAGAGCATAAAGCCTAAGGGCTTTGGTGTTATCATCAGAACGGTCGCAGAGAACAGAAAGGTTGCTGAGCTCGATAAGGACCTTAAAGACCTTTTGAAACGTTGGGGTAAGTTTCACAAGAATTTGCAACGTTCTTCTCCTCCAAAACGTGTTTTGGGAGAGATCAACAAGACCTCAGCAATTCTTAGGGATCTGCTTAACAACGATTTCTCCAGTATTCATGTGAACAACAAGGAACTGGCAGAAGAGATAAAAGTTTATCTCTCTAGTATCGCACCAGAGAAAGAGAAGATCGTTAAACTGTTCACAGGTAAGAAAGGCATATTCGAGCATTTCAACATTCACAAACAAATAAAAGCTTCTTTTGGGAAACAGGTGAATTTGAAGAACGGTGGATACCTGATCGTTGAGCATACAGAAGCTATGCACGTGATTGACGTGAATAGTGGGAACAGAAATAGTGCAGGAAAGAACCAGGAACAAAATGCTCTGGAGACCAATTTGGAGTCTGCCAAGGAGATCGCACGTGTCTTGAAATTGCGCGATATGGGTGGTTTGATCGTGGTCGACTTCATAGACATGCAGCGAAGGGAAAACCAAACACGTCTTTACAACGAGTTCAGGAATTATCTGAAAGAAGATAAGGCCAAGAGCAGTGTGCTTAGGCCAAGTAAATTTGGTTTGGTTGAGATAACCAGAGAGAGGGTAAGACCTGAAACGGATATTAAAACCAGTGAGAAATGTCCGGCATGTCAAGGTACGGGAGAGATCGAAGCAACCATACTTCTTACCGATGAAATAGAGAATAGGCTGGAAAGCATTAAGTTAAATTCTAACGGAAAAGATATCGCGCTTTGCGTGCATCCATACGTTGCTTCATTTATTATGAAGAAGGACGGTTGGAAAGGTATTGTTGGAAATTCTCTTAAGAAGGAATGGTCTAATGTACTTGGCAAGAAATTGGAAGTACGTGAGATGTCATCTTATTCCATCCTGGAATACGGATTTTTCAATTCAGAGGACGAAGAGATCAAAGTCTAAATAAGCCCTTTTGATTTCAGTTCAAGGTACTTGTTTACCGTATTGAGAGATAGGTCATTCGGCTCGCAGAGCATGGCTTGAATTCCATATTGTTTTAATGTAAGAAGCATGTTGTGTTTCTCAGATATCATGCGCTTGGCAATGGTCTTATTGAATACGGACCTAACGTCATTGGCCGGTTGTTCGCTGTATTCTATTATCTCTGTATTCTTGAAGAACATGACAACCAAAAGGTGCAATCTGCTCAGCCTTTTTAAGGCAGGCAATGCTCGTTCCAAAGCATTCATACTTTCAAAATTGATATAGAGAAAAAGAAGACTTCGGTGCTTTACAATACTCTTTATCCCTCTGAACAAAAGCTCGTAATTGGATTCTTTTTCATGGTCTTTTTCATTGTAAAGCACTTCAAAGATCTTGTTCAACTGGAATTTGCCTCGTTCGGCCTTCACTATTGAGCCTACATCATCCGAGAATGTGAAAAGTCCAGCTTTGTCATACTTTAATAAGGCGATATTTGAGATCACCAAAGAAGCGTTTATGGCATAGTCCAGTAGCGTCAATTCATCAAATGGCATTCGCATTTCGCGGCTGTTGCATATCACTGAATAAACATTCTGGGAGCGCTCCGTTTGGAATTGGTTCACCATTAATTCATTTCTTCTTCCAGTAGCTTTCCAGTTTATATGTCTGTAATCATCTCCTACTACATATTGCTTTATCTGTTCAAATTCATAGCTCATTCCTATCCTTCGCATTTTTTTTACTCCGGTGAAATGAGAGGTTTTAGAAAAGGCCATCAATTCAAAATTCTTCATTTGAATGATCGAAGGATAGACCGGTACCATTTGTTCTTTATCAAGACTGATCCTGCGCTTGAATAGACCGATACCATTGGAACAAAAGACCTGGATCTTTCCCCATTGATATTCACCGCGCTTGGTTGGTCTTACATAATATTTAAAACCTCTTACTTCTTCAGACTTGAATGCATCGCTAAGCGTGAGATCCCTCTTTTGGAATTGTTCTGGTAGCTCATCGATCACCTCTATATCTAGTCCATATGGACTCAGGTTTTGTAGATAGACCTCTATTTCGTTCTCATCGCTTAGTGACAGGATACGGGGGCAAACGCGCTCACCTGCGATCTGCATTCCAGGATTAAAGAGCATGGTAATATCAGAGATGGAAAAAGCCAATAGTAAGATCAGACCTACCTGACCGACAGGAAATAAAAAGGGGAAAGGAAAACTGGCCATGAAAATGACAGCTACTACCGCACCTGAAATAGTGAATCTGTTATTTAGATATATGCTTTTAAAAGCATTGGTCATCGTGGAACCTCGATGTTTTCAATGATCTCTTTAATGACCATTTCGGGTTCTGCACCTTCCAGTTCTTTTTCATGTGAAAGAATGATCCTGTGGTTGAGTACATGAGGAGTTACAAACTTTATATCCTCTGGTATCACGAAATATCTACCTCTTAAAAGAGCTAAAGCTTTTGATGCTTTCATTATGGAAAGTGAAGCTCTTGGAGAAGCTCCTAAATATATGTTTCCGTCATTTCTGGTTCCAACAACTATCTTTGCAATGTAATCTACCAAGGAGTCTTTTATCTTCACATTCTCTACTAGCTTTTTACACTCATCAAGTTTCTTTTTTCCCAAGACACCTTTGACATCTTCACTCTGTTTCTGTTCAAAGTCGTTTTTGAATTTCATGAGGATCAAGCGTTCTTCATCTAATTCCGGGAATCCCATTTTAAGTTTAAAGAGGAAACGATCCATTTGGGCTTCGGGTAACTTGTAAGTTCCTTCTTGCTCTACTGGATTTTGTGTTGCGATAACAAAAAATGGCCTCTCCATTTTATAGGTATGTCCTTCAATGGTGATCTGCCTTTCTTCCATTACTTCCATTAAAGCGGCTTGTGTTTTTGCAGGCGCTCTGTTTATCTCGTCAATGAGCACGACATTGGAAAAGATCGGCCCTTTTTTGAATTCAAATTCAGAGGTTTTTAGATTATAGACCATTGTTCCAATAATGTCTGCTGGCATTAGGTCTGGGGTAAATTGTATTCGAACGAAATCTGTTTTTAAGGTCTTTGCAAGCATCTTGGCCAAAAGTGTCTTTGCTATGCCGGGAACTCCCTCAAGCAAAACGTTTCCTCCAGTAAAAAGCGAGACCATAAGGAGGTCGATCGTTTCTTCCTGACCTACAATGAGTTTAGTTATCTCAGAACGAACGCTATTCAGAACTGAAGCGATCTCCTCTATCTCTTTTATGTTCATGTCGCCAAATCCCGAGAGGTCAGCCATACTTTCATGTCTTTCTTCAACAAGGTCAGACCCACCTAAAACCTCTTCTATGCTTTGCTCCTCGCCAGAACTTTCTATTTTATCCCCTTGCGGAACTTCTTGAGATCGTGTTTCGTTATGTTCGTTTTGTTCTTCCGGTCCCGTCTTTTCGTCCTGTGTACTTGCCATTTCATTCTAATAATAGGGCTTCAAAATACAATTAATTTCAAACGGGCGTTAATTTTCGTTAATGAAAACCAGACGGGTAAATAATTCCCTATTTTTAGTGTCTTAAGCCCAGCAATTATGAAATACATTCTACTTTTTACCTTCTTACTTGCTTTTCATTTTTATTCTGCACAAACTTTACTAAGCGACTCACTTTTGGGAACATACGGTTCCAATGTGTTCACTTCTCAAGGCATTCCTGGAGCACAGTACGATGTTGAGGTGTATAAGATCATATATACAACCCTTGACGTGAATGATGAACCTACGATCGCAAGTGGATTGCTTTCAATTCCTCAGATCTCATGCGATCTTCCGGCATTTGTGTATTGTCATGGAACTGTTTTTGAAAAGGAAGATGTGCCATCGCGATTCAATTCAGAGGGCTTTTTGGGAGCAGCGGCAGCCTCAAATGGATATTTGAGTATTGCTCCAGACTATCTTGGAATGGGTGATTCACCAGGTCTCCATCCATACATGCATGCCGAAACTCACGGAGAGGCATCTTTTCACATGATCAGAGCAGCAGAGCAATTTTGCTATGAAAATGACATAGTTCTGAATGGACAATTATTTTTAACGGGCTATTCTCAAGGTGGCCATGCAGCACTGGCACTCTTGAAATATATACAGGATTATCCGGCAGATGACTTTGTTTTGAGTGTAGAGGCTACCGTTGGTGGCTCCGGAGCATATGACATTTCAGGTGAACAGTATGAGATGGTAATGGCAGAATCACCATACGAAACGGGTGCATACATTCCATATGTTGTCTTTTCCTATCAATCAGCTTATGGGGATCTTTACAATTCATTGGATGAACTTTTTGTCGCTCCATATGATGAAACACTTCCTCCTTTATTTGATGGCACGCATAGTTTTAACCAGATCCAAAGTGCAATGCCTATTATTCCAAATGATATTTTTCACGAGAGTGTGTTACAAGATCTCGAGACAGATTCCCTACATCCGATGAATGTCGCACTTCGCGATAATGACCTTTACGATTGGACGCCACAGACGCCATTGAGAATGATCTATTGCACGGGAGATGAGCAAGTAGCTTATCAAAACTCTCTTAAAGCCGAGCAATTTATGAATGACAACGGAGCTCCTGATGTCACTTCATTAATGGCCGGAACAGGAGGCCATGGCGATTGTTTTGAGCCCTATTTATTGAGCACATTAGTTTGGTTCGATCAATTAACACCGGATTGTATCACCGGAGTTGAAGAGCTCGAAGAAACACTGGATTGGGCCGTTTATCCGAACCCAGTAGACAATGTCTTGTATCTATCTACAGAATCTTCCATTCCTTTAAATCTGGATATGTTCATTTCAGACTTGACTGGAAAAACTGTTTTTGAACGTTCTATTTCTACCTCGGATAAGTTGATGGAATTAGATCTAAGAGGTTTGCACCAAGGAATATACATGGTCCATTTGGAAACAAACGATCAGTTGATGTCAAAGAAGATAATATTGAAATAAGCGTCTTATTTTGAACGCAAACTAGAGGCCTTGCCAAGAAACTTATTAAATTTAGGCTTAAAACATCGGTATGAAGAAAACTATGACTCTAGCGTCTTTGATCTTGTTTGTGGTCTCAATAAACGCACAGTTCACGTTAGAGAATGACCAAGCTCTTGAATGGTATATTGAAAACGTGTTGCTCGGTGGAGGAGTGACTGTGGATAATGCTACATTCAACAACGTTTCAGATTCGATCCTAAATGAGCAGTTTGGCACCTTTGATGCCTCTGCAGTTTCTAATTTTCCATTGACTAATGGAATAATAATGTCAACGGGAGACATTGCAGATTGTCAAGGGCCCAATGACTCAAGTGGCCAGGGTTCTTTTATTGATGGAGGTATTAATTCAGAACCAGACCTTGAGTCTCTTCTTCCGGGATTAGGTGTATATGATGCAGCCATACTAGAATTTGACTTCATTCCTCAAAATAACTTGATGCTTTTCGATTTTGTTTTTGCTTCTGAAGAGTATCCAGAATTTGCAGGCAGTTCATTCAATGATGTTTTTGGCTTTTTTGTTTATGGGCCGGGAATATCTGGCAACTTTTCAAACAATGCAATGAATGTGGCAATGGTTCCTATGACAACAGATGTGGTGAGCATTAACAATGTGAATACAACAACGAATTCTAACTACTACATTGACAACACAACTGCACCTGCAGGAGACCCAACTTATACTCAGTTTGATGGATATACTGTCTCGATGCCGGTGTCCTTCACAGTAGTGCCAAACTCGGTCTACCATATCAAAATGGCTGTGGCTGATGCAGCAGATGCAATATTTGACTCTGCAGTTTTTATCAAAGCATTTAGCTTTAAAAGTATCAGTCAGACTTCTACAGTTGAAGAAATAAATAGTGAAGATCTTACTTTGAGTCCTATACCTGTGCAAGATGTATTGAATATTCAATCCGATGACATTACACTATTTGTGGATGCCATTTCGATTTACAGCCTAACGGGAAAACAGGTCTATTATAAGGAGCTAATGGGAGTCGATAATTTGAAAGTAGATGTCTCTGACCTGGAGAATGGGATCTATCTTATCGAGATAACTACGGATAGAGGAATTATTACAAAAAAAATGATCAAAGAATAATTTGAGAAAGTACAAGCTTTGTAGACCCGGTGCGTATCTTTGCGGCCGGGTTTTCTTTTATAGCAAATGGGTCATATGAAAAAAGTCGCTTTAATTACTGGGGTTACAGGGCAAGACGGGGCATACCTTGCAGAATTCTTATTGAAAAAAGGATATGAGGTGCATGGTATAAAAAGGCGAAGCTCTCTCTTCAATACAAACAGAATAGACCATCTCTATAAAGACCAGCACGAGGAAGATGTGCGTTTTTTCTTGCACTATGGAGACATGACAGATTCAACAAATCTCATTCGCATAATCCAACAAGTTAAGCCTGATGAGATCTACAATTTGGCTGCCCAATCTCACGTAATGGTTTCATTCGAAAAACCAGAATACACGGCTAATTCAGATGCATTGGGAACACTAAGGATATTGGAGGCAATAAGGATACTGGGGATGGAAGATAGGGTGAAATTTTACCAAGCGTCCACTTCTGAATTATATGGAAAAGTTCAAGAAACTCCGCAAACAGAAACAACACCATTCTATCCGAGAAGCCCATATGGGGTTGCAAAGCTTTATGCCTATTGGATCGTAAAGAATTATCGTGAGGCATATAACATGTATGCTTGCAATGGAATTCTTTTTAATCATGAAAGTCCCTTGAGAGGAGAGACTTTTGTAACGAGAAAGATCACTAGGGCCGCTGCGCGTATTTCCATGGGCTTGCAAGGCAAACTATATTTAGGGAATTTGAATGCCAAGAGAGATTGGGGACATGCAAAAGACTATGTTGAAGGGATGTGGGCTATGCTGCAAAAGGAGGTTGCTGAAGATTATGTCCTTGCAACAGGGATGACCAATACTGTGAGAGACATGTGCACTATTGCTTTTGAATGCTCGGGAATAGATATTGAGTGGAAGGGTGAGGGATCAGATGAGAAAGGATTTGACAAGAACACAGGAAAATGTTTGATAGAAATAGACAAAAAATATTTTAGACCTGCTGAAGTAGATCTACTTGTGGGCGATGCTAGCAAGGCGAAAAGAGATCTGGGTTGGGAACCAAAAACAACTTTTAACGAACTGATCAAAGAAATGGTCGAAGCCGACATCCAGCTTTTCAAACGAGATGCTTATTTGCTCGATGGTGGTCATGAGGTTATGAATTTCCATGAATAAGGAATATAAAATATATGTTGCAGGGCACCGCGGTATGGTCGGCTCCGCCATTCTAAGGAACCTGAAAAAGAGAGGTTTTGAGAATATTGTGGTACGTACTAGACAAGAGCTGGATCTGTGTAGACAAGATGCTGTGAATGCTTTTTTTGCATCTGAAAAACCGGAATTTGTATTTTTAGCTGCAGCCAAAGTTGGAGGTATTAATGCCAACAATAGTTACCGCGCAGATTTTATCTATGACAACATCATGATAGAATCAAATGTGATCAAGGCAGCAGCAGATCATGATGTTAAAAAACTTTTGTTTTTAGGGTCTTCCTGCATCTATCCTAAAATGGCTAGCCAACCTTTAAAAGAGGAGTATATGCTCACTGGTGAGCTTGAGCCTACCAATGAACCGTACGCTATTGCCAAGATCGCAGGTCTTAAGTTGGCAGAATCTTTTCGAAGGCAGTACAAGAAAGATTTTATCTCAGTTATGCCCACTAATCTATATGGGCCAAACGATAATTACGACCTTAAGAATTCTCATGTTTTACCGGCATTGATAAGAAAATTCCATGAAGCAAAGATCAATGCACTACCTTCGGTTGAGATATGGGGCACAGGGGCTCCTAAACGTGAATTTATGCATGTAGACGATCTTGCAGATGCTTGTGTTTTTTTGATGGATAATTTCTCAGAAGACGAATTTGTAAATATTGGCACTGGTAAAGACATTTCTATTAAAGATCTGGCCTTAATGATAAAAAGGATAGTATCGTATAAAGGGGATCTTGTTTTCAATACCGAGTATCCAGATGGAACCCCTAAGAAATTATTGGACATAAGTAAGCTCCAGGGTCTTGGTTGGAAACATAAGATCGAGCTGGAAGATGGAGTGAAAATGGTCTATGAAGATTTTAAAAGATCGGTTTCTGTAACGCAATGATATTCTTTAAGCAGCTAATTATTGTATCGGCAATTTGTCTTCTTAGCACCGCACTTAGCTCGCAATTGGTTCATGCCAATTATCCTATGAATAAATGGTCTGGTCATTACCTTGAAAGTGAGTTGGCTAAAAAAGATTCATTGCCTTTAAGTGCTATGAAGCCATATATCATTCAGGCTGAACAGCTATATGAATTGCCTGGTTTTAAAGAAGATACTGGTATCTATTACTTTGATGCCACTCACAAATTGTATGGTGATAACTTGATAGTGATAGACAAGAAAGATCTTTTCTTGACCGTAGATCCTATCCTGAATTTGGATATTGGGATAGAATTGTCTGATCCATCCGAATACGCAGATACGGCTAAATTCTTTTTGAATACACGAGGGTTTTTAATGAGAGGCTCTATCGGAAAAAAGCTTTCATTCGAGACATTTTTCTCTGAAAACCAGCTTTTTGTCCCCCTATACCAAAGGGGGTATATGGATCGTTTTGACATCGCTCCTGGTGCGGGTAGACATAAGCCATATCAGGGTGTAGGATATGATCTTGGTTATGCGGGTGGACTTGTTTCCTTTCAAGCTTTGCCTTCTTGGAATTTGCAATTTGGTCATGGAAAGCATTTTGTAGGCGAAGGTTACCGCTCTGTGATCTTTTCTGACAATATTACAACGTATCCTTATTTCCGAAGTTCTCTTCAATTCTTCAATGGAAAAATGGAGTTGACAAATATGTTCGCGTCATTGCAAAATTTAAGGCGGTTGCCGGCAGGCGATTCACCAGAAAGTTTATTTCAACGCAAGGCTTTTTCAATGAATATGATATCCATATCCCCAATAAAAGAATTGCGAATTGGCTTCATAGAAGGTGTTATGTGGCAGTCCTATATAGCCGGATCTGGGGATGTGGACTTCGAACCTCGTTGGTTGAATCCCTTGCCTTTTTTTAATTCAGCATCCTTAAATTGGGATGAGGCTGACAACCTTTTTATTGGTTTTGATCTGGCCTTCAAGCCAATGGCAAAAACTACGATCTATGGTCAATACTTGATAGATGATAGGCATACTGACCGCAGTTCTCGCCAAGTAGGGATAAAGACCGCAGATCTATTCGTTGATGATCTATTTCTTCGGGTAGAGTACAATGAAAGTGCTTTTTTCACAGGAGCTCATGAAATTCCTTTGCAAGGTTTGACGCATTCCAACCAACCCATAGCTCATCCTTTGGGTTCAGGATTTAATGAATTGATCATTCAAGGATCGTACAAATTTGATCGCTGGTTTGTAGATATTTCACAACAAATTGTTTCTCATGATAAGGATGTGATCCAGTCAAATGGAGTGTATTCTAATTTTGGAGTAAACCCCTTGGAAGCACATCCGGCAGAAATTCCAGAGCGTGAAGCAACCATGCTGGCAGATCTTATTAGCTCAAGAGTTAGGATAGGGTACCTTTTCAATCCTTTCAATAATTTTATGGCTTTCTTAACCTTTCAAAGTAGAAGACAGTCTGGAGATCTTTTTCCTACAGAAAAGAATGCTTTGTTGTCTTTTGGGGTTAAAACAGATCTCTTTAACCATTATTACGATTTTTAATAGTTTTGATAAATTTCCTCTAAGTGGATATAATAATTCTCGGTTTCATCACTTCATTTTTTGTAGTTCTCCTAGCAACTCCATCGCTTATTAAAGTGGCTAAGTTGAAGCATTTGGTGGATTATCAAAACGAAAAAAGAAAGGTTCATAAAACAAGTAAACCTACCATAGGAGGCATAATTATATTTGCAGGAGCCATGTTTGCATTTTGTCTTTGGTTTCCTACAGAAGATAGAAATTATGACCTGACGCCCGAATTAATGGTCACTTCATTCAATGAATTTAAATACTTGCTAGCCAGCCTTTTGATCCTGTTTTTTATAGGAGTCAAGGATGATATAATTGGGACTGCACCCTCAAAAAAACTCATTGGACATATTCTTGTAGGTTGTATTTTGGTTTTGATGGCTGAAGTGCGGATAACAAGTATGCATGGCATATTCGGATTTGATGAATTACCGGAGTGGACCAGCATAATTCTTTCGTTGTTTACATACATTGTTCTGGTTAATGCGTTCAATTTGATAGATGGTGTCGATGGATTGGCAACCGGGATTGGCCTGATAGGGGCCATTCTCTTTGGTGTTTGGTTTTACTTAGCTGGAAATGTTCCTATTGCACTTTTGTGTGCCTCTGTAGCTGGTGCCCTTTTGGCATTCCTCATTTTCAATTTTTCTCCTGCAAAGATCTTCATGGGTGATTCGGGTTCTATGTTCATTGGTGCCATTATGTCTGTACTTGCCATTAAAATGATCGAGTACCAACCCTCGACAATGCCTGAAGGAATTGCAAATATTAGTAAACCTATACTTGCTATGTCTATTTTAGTTTATCCATTATTTGATACAATTAGGGTGTTTGTGCTTAGATCAATAAAGGGAGTTTCCCCTTTTACCGCAGATCAAAACCATATTCATCACAGACTTATGAAAATGGGAATGGGGCATAGAAAAACAGCCTTTATCCTTTACCTTTTTAGTTTGTTTATCGTGGCGATCAACTTCTTTCTTTCAGGTCAGGAGCCTACAATGGTCTTCTTTATAATTTTTGCAGTGTCGGCAATAGTATATCATGTTCCTTTTTTATTCAAGGTCAATACAAGTTCTTGAGCAAGCTCCTTCAATATTTGGTTTTACTGCTATTTTTAATAGGAATGAAAGATTCATTTGGGCAATTGGAGAACCTTTTGCTGAATAAAAAATATCAGTCTCGAATAGAAAGGCAACTGGCCTTTGAAAACCCTAACTTTCATTCATCAATTAGACCATACAAGATCCAGGACATAAAAGCACTATTCAAGGGTTCTGAAAAGCAGATCGAAGCTATTAGTGGCGATTCCCTCGTATCGGCAGGAGTGGGTCATATTAAGCTCTTGCCACAGATAAATATAAATTCAGGGGTCGTAATTACTGATGCAGGAACCGACTTTATATCAGATATTTATACTGGAATACATACTACGGCCAACATAAAGAATAAATTGACTTTTGGACTTTCAGCTTTATATGCCACGCAACAAAACACTGGTTGGGAAGCAGAGTTGCGAGATTCACTTTCTGTGTTCCAAGGTTGGGGAGAATCAAGAAATGGAGGTCTGGATAGACAGACCCGAAACCTTGACGCTTATATTTCATATAGCCCAGATCATATATTCAACATTGAAATTGGAAAAGGAAAACACTTTCTAGGAGATGGCATCAATTCACTATTTCTCTCTAATAATGCTATTTCATATCCATACTTTAAATTGAATACTAAAGTATGGCACATTAATTATGTGAACCTTTTTGGATGGCATAAAGATATAAGCCCAAACCCATTGGATAGAGACTTATGGAATGACAAATATACTGCTACGCATTATCTCAGTTGGAATGTTTCTCCCGTAGTGAACATCGCACTCTTCGAGACCATTATATGGGCGGCAGATGATTCACTGAGTCGTAGAGGATTTGATCTTAATTATATAAACCCAATAATATTTTATCGTCCTGTTGAATTTGCACAGGGCTCAGCAGATAATGCAATTATTGGACTTAGCATGAAATATATAGCGACAGAGCATTTTTCGTTTTATGGCCAATGGTCTTTAGATGAATTTTTGCTCAGACAGTTTTTAAACAATGATGGTTGGTGGGGAAATAAATTTGGATTGCAACTAGGGATGAATTATTTCGATGCTTTTAGCATGTCTGACCTAAGTTTAAAAACAGAATTCAATTTGGTAAGGCCATATACCTATTCACATGGTAATGTCACGCAGAACTATGCTCATAAAGGCCAACCACTTGCTCATCCTTTGGGTGCAAACTTTTATAATTTGAATTTAGAAGCGGATTACATTAAGGACAATTGGTATTTTTCTGCTCATGTATATTTAAGTCATTTTGGAAGAGATACATTGGGCACCAATAGCGGAGGAAATATTTTCCAGTCTTACCTGGATCCAGACAAGGTCTATGGAAATTCCATTGGACAAGGGATAGCACACAATCTCTATGATTTAGAGGTTACAGCTGCTTATATACTATCTAAGAAAGATGATTTCAGATTGTTTGCAAGCTTGAGATATTATCACCTAAACCAGATCAACAATTCCAATGATCTATATTTCCGAGTAGGAGTACGTATTTATTGGCCTGATCATCTGTAAAGTCTAAGGATCTTCTTCGTTTCGAAATACTCCTCTTCGAACAACTCTGAGATGCGTATCACCTTTTTTTTGCATTTGATATTTTTTAGGTCCTTCTCAATATCACCACCCGTCAAGTAGATAATGCCTGAGTATCTTGCATTGCTTTCCTTATTTATAAGCTTTTCTGTCCATTCAAAAATTTGCGGGATACTCTTAACGGCTCTGCCAGTTATATAGTCAAATGTTTGGTTCAAGGATTCTACACGGCAACATTTTGCTGTTGCATTTTTTAGCCCCAATTGCAATGTCACATCATTCACGACTTTTATTTTCTTCTGGATAGAATCCACAAGCAAGAAATTTACTTTCGGAAATAAAATGGCGAGAGGGATCCCGGGAAATCCTCCTCCTGTCCCAAGGTCTAAAACTGTTGTATGGTCATCAAAAGGAAATGTTTTTGCAATGCTTAATGAATGCAGAACATGCCTGACATAGAGATGGTCGAGATCTTTCCTGCTGATAAGATTAATTTTGCTATTCCAGTCTTCGTATAGCGAATGCAATAGATCTAATCGATCTTTATGATCACTCGGGAGATCAGGAAAATATTTAAAAATAACGTCCGCCATAGAAAGCGGGTTTAGATCATATCTTTAGTATGCTTCATCATATTCTGTAAAAACTCTCGTGCTCTGAATAGTTGTGCTTTCACAGTACCTAGCGGTATCTCCAATTCGTCAGAGATCTCTTCATAAGAGAACTCTTTGAAATATCTTAACTCTATGAGTTGCCTATAACGTGGTTTTAGCTTTTGTACGATCTCTCGCATGTGGGCAAATTTCTGGTCTCTGATAACATTTTGCATGGGGTCCAATCCGTCAGATTCAAGGTCTATACGCATTTTATCTCCGCTGTCATTTTCAAAGTTCTCATCTATGGAAAGAAGTCTTTTCTTTTTCTTTCGGATAAAATCAATGCAATTGTTAGATGCGATCTTAAACAGCCAAGTACTAAAGGCATAGTTCGGAGTGTATTGGTGCAAACGGTTAAATGCCTTTCCAAAAGCCTCAATTGTAAGGTCATCTGCATCGTCCTTATTGTTGACCATTTTCAGAAGCATGAAATAGATAGAATCTCTATATCTCCCCATCAATTCAGCAAATGCTGCCTGATCTTTTTTATTTACAGCTCTTTTGACCAATCCATAATCGTATTTGGCCTTTTCAGATAAATTCTTGTTCATTTCCATTCCACCTTTTTAGTCAACAGCAGCGAACTAGCCGCAAAAGCGTTGTAAAGAACACTTATAAATTCCAATATTGGTGAGAATAACACTAAGTCTTTTTCACCTAGGTATCTTGAAATCTTCCAATAGACTATAAATTGGGTGATCACCTTGACCGATAGCATCATTATTACAGTAGATCTATATTCATATTTGAAAAGTAAGATGCCACATAAAAAGTAAAAACCGACAAGTGATATGGGCAAAGCAGATAAAAGTAGCTTGTGAATTGATCTATATCTTCTGCCAGTGGTCAAATGTCTGCGTTTCTGTTTCCAATAGCTCTTCCAAGTCTTTTTAGGAACACTCAGTGTCCAATGTCTCCTGTCCATGCAAATTACCGTGTTCTTATGGTTTGATATTTCCTGGATCAATAAGTCATCATCTCCAGACTTCACATGAAGGTGTGATCCCATGCTTTGTTCAGAAATCAAGTCTTTCTTATAACCTAAATTTCGGCCTACACCCATATAAGGCACTCCCTTTAGTGCAAATGACAAATACTGTGCTGCGATCGTCATCGTGTCAAAGCGGATCAGAGCATTCAAGAATCCGTTCACTTTTTCATAAGGGCCATAGCCCAGAACGACCTTATTTTCGGAAAAACTCTCATCATAAAGTTTCAACCATTGATCTGACACAGGATAACAATCTCCATCACTCACTACAATATATTCGTGCTCCGCACTCGTAAGCCCTACCAATAGAGCCCCTTTTTTTCCATGATCGTTTTGCCCTTTAACTATTTGAATTACCCTGAGCCTTTCATCTTTATCACTCATTTCTTGAAGAAATGCTTGTGTTCCATCACTTGAACGGTCATTGACAACGATCACTTCAAAATTCTCATGATCTTGCAGCAGAAACTTTGGCAAGAATTGTTTTAGATTCTGCAATTCATTCCTTGCGCAAAGAACTACCGAAATACTTTTTTGATCAAGAGATCTAGAAGTGTGCTTTGGTTGATCTAATGCAAGAAAAAAAAAGAAATAATAGAATAAGATGACAACAAGTCCTGCAATGGATAAGTAAAGAAGCATCTCTGATGACTGCATTTTAGATAGAGAATTTCGGTAGGGAAAGATAAACTTAAATAGATTCAAGCCTGTGCATTTGACTCAAATATTCAGATAACTTTGCCTGAATTATAGAGGGCAAATGGCATCCTTTCAATTAGAGGTCACAGATCAACATTCATCGGCAAGAGCAGGTGCACTTACTACAGATCACGGAGAGATCAAGACTCCGATCTTTATGCCAGTAGGCACGGCTGCGACAGTAAAGGCTGTTCATCAATATGAACTAGAGTCAGAGGTCAAAGCGCAGATCATACTTGGAAACACGTATCATCTTTATTTGCGTCCGGGTATGAAGGTCATGCAAAGTGCGGGTGGGCTACATAAATTCATGAATTGGCAAAAGCCCATTCTTACGGACAGTGGAGGTTATCAAGTTTATTCTCTTTCCGAGAAGAGGAAGATAAAAGAAGAGGGAGTTACTTTTAAAAGCCACATCGATGGATCTTCGCATACCTTTAGTCCAGAACTTGCCATAGATATTCAAAGAGAGATAGGAGCAGATATCATTATGGCTTTTGATGAATGCACACCTTGGCCCTGTAGTTTTGAGTATGCCGAAAACTCTATGGAAATGACCCATAGGTGGTTAAAACGTTGTGTAGATCATTTTCAAAAACAATCCCCTTTATATGGCCACCAGCAAACGCTGGCAGGCATTGTGCAAGGAAGTACCTATCCGGAACTCAGAAAAAGATCAGCTGAGTTCGTCAATGAGCAAGGTCTTGATATTAATGCCATTGGTGGACTTTCGGTTGGTGAACCTGCTGAGGAGTTATATAAAATGACAAGTTTGGTATGTGGCTATCTTGAACCGTTGAAGCCGCGTTATTTGATGGGGGTAGGAACACCTCAAAACATATTGGAGTGCATATCCATGGGTATCGATATGTTCGACTGTGTAATGCCTACTAGAAATGCTCGGAACGGCACACTGTTTTCATGGGATGGCATGATGAATATCAAAAATGAAAAATGGAAGAACGACCATACACAGTTAGATCCAAAAGGCACGGCTTCTGTCGATTCAAAATATTCTAAAGCCTATTTAAGACACCTAATTATATCTAAAGAGATCTTAGGGGCTCAAATTTCCAGCATTCATAATCTGGCATTTTATTTAGATCTTGTTATACAAGCAAGACAGCACATAATAGCTGGGGATTTTGCTCGTTGGAAAGAAGATGTTGTTCCAAAATTGTCAAATAGGTTATAGTGTTAAAAAAGATAGACGCTTATATCATTAAAAAATTCCTTGGCACGTTCGTGTTTATTTTGGCTTTGCTTATGACCATTGCCGTAGTCTTCGACATATCTGAAAAGATGGACGACTTTCTTGATACCAGGCCCCCATTGAGTGAGATCATTTTTAAGTATTACCTCAATTTTGTTATCCACTACGGGAACCTGTTTACTTCTTTAATAATTTTTATTGCACTGATCTGGTTTACCAGTAAAATGGCGCAAAGAACCGAGATCATTGCTATTCTCTCCAGTGGAGTCAGTTTTGCCCGTCTACTTCGACCATTTTTTATTGCAGCCACAATTATGGTGGTGATCTCTTTAGTCGCTATGCACTTTCTGGTTCCCTATGCAAATAAAGTTAAAGAGCAATTTGAACAGCAATATATCTATGGTCCTTTTGAGATAAGGGAAAAAGACCATAACGCAGAGATCAGGCCTGGTGAGATAGCATATTTTCGGTCTATAAATTACCAAGATAATTGGGGAAGCAAATTCTCCATAGGTCATTGGGAAGATGGAAAATTGACGAAAAAGCTATTTGCCAATTATGCGCGATTCGATAGCTCAACTACTAGATGGAAATTAGAAAACTATTACATAAGGTCATTTGAGTATGGTAAAGAAACACTGGTTCATGGCAGCAAACTTGATACAGTCTTGGATATTCGCTTTTCCGATTTTGGGGTCCGAAAGAATTTCGTTTATAC
The DNA here is from genome assembly GCA_013002285.1 of Flavobacteriales bacterium. Next base: position 3,317 of record JABDKJ010000038.1, on the reverse strand, counting down.
AATGACCACGGCAGAACTAAAAGACTTTATTGAAGTGGAGACATTAAAGGGATCAGATAAGATCCCTAAATATGAAATAGAGATACATCAACGGACGTCATATCCAGTTGCCACCTATATACTGACTTTAATAGGTGTTTCAGTTGCAGGTAGAAAGGTGAGAGGAGGAATGGGATTAAACATAGTTTTAGGCCTTCTTATAGCCATCCTTTATATATTTGCCATGAAAATTATGACAGTGTCAGCGACAAATGCTGGAGTAAATCCTTTTATTGCAGTTTGGACACCAAACGCTCTGTTTGCATTGATCGCTGTCTATTTATATATAAAAGCACCAAAATAATATGGAAACGTTTCTTGATTTTGAAAAACCGATCGCGGACCTGCATGAGCAATTAGATAAAGCTCAAGCCATCGCAGAAATGGGAGAGATAAATGTTAAAGCAACCATAAAAGAGATCAAAGGAAAGATCAAGGAAAAGACCAAAGAGATTTACAGTTCACTCACACCATGGCAAAGAGTTCAAGTGTCTCGTCATCCAGACAGGCCATATACACTTTCATATATAAACGCCATTACAGATGACTTCATTGAGTTGCATGGAGATAGAAATGTGAAAGATGATAAGGCCATGGTAGGTGGGTTCGGCAGTTTAGATGGCCAAACAATTATGTTCATTGGCCAACAAAAAGGTGGAAACACAAAAGAAAGACAATTCAGGAATTTCGGTATGGCCAATCCGGAAGGATACCGAAAAGCGCTCCGTTTGATGAAGTTGGCAGAGAAATTTGGTAAGCCTATAGTAACGTTCATTGACACCCCTGGAGCCTATCCAGGTTTGGAGGCAGAGGAAAGGGGTCAAGGAGAGGCCATCGCACGAAATTTATATGAGATGGCTCAATTAACTGTTCCTTTTATTTCTATTGTAATTGGAGAAGGTGCATCTGGCGGAGCGCTAGGAATAGGAATGGGTGATAAAGTATACATGCTCGAGAATACTTGGTATTCTGTTATTTCGCCTGAATCCTGCTCATCTATATTGTGGAGGAATTGGGAGAATAAAGAAAAAGCAGCGGATGCATTGAAACTTACAGCACATGATATGCTAAAGAATAAATTGATCGATGGCATTATAAAAGAACCACTAGGAGGTGCGCATGCAAATCCAGAAGTCGCGTTTAAGTCCGTAAAGAATGAGATTTTAAAATGCCTTACTAAACTTAAAGAAATGGATCCCGAAGAACTAGTAAATAAGAGAATAGAGAAGTATGGAAATATGGGAGTCTATGAAGAGGCTTAGATACCGACTGCTATGCCTCCTCTAATTTGAGGATTGGATATTCTACTTTCAATATTATCAATGACGTCATATAGTATGGTCACAAAGATCGAGGCCCTTCCACTAATTCTCTGACTATATCCACCCCCTAACCACAAATATGGGACTGTATTTCTAGGATTTTCATTTTCAGAAAAAGTAGAATTTAATCCACTATAGCTCAACAATTGATATTCACCCCAAATAAATAATTCATCCGTTGCGTTGTATCTGTTGAAAACACTTCCGCCCAAAACATTTCCTGACACATCAAATTGTTTGTCTTTATAATATTGATACGTAAAACTAGATCCTACAGAATATTTGTCACTCAGTTTATAGCCTACTAAGGGCGACACATCTATGAACGTGATCGTTCCCAGGTTCAAGCCAACGTTTCCGCCAAAATAAATCCGATCCTTGAATTTCGGTTTGGATTCTCCTTGGCCATAGCTATATGTGAATGGCAAGGTCACTAATAAGAGGATGTAAAAATATCGTGTCATAGAGCAAATATTATAAGAATGATTATCAAAAAAGAAACCAAAATAAATTATTGTCGTTTCGCATGGATTGACCAAGCGAAATATTTTTTGTTTGATATTTGGTATTATTAAAAAAGATTATACATTTGCACCCGCTTTTGGCGGAAGCACATTTGAAAACGATCAAATGTGTAAAATTTCAAGAAAATATATAGGACGGTTTGAATAGCTTTTTTATCTTTGCCGTCCTTTTTGTTGGAATATACATTTAGAACCTATTTTACATCATATATAGGAAAGTTCTTTGATAAAATTGTAATAGCCTTGAATTAGCATGTCCCTTGAGAATTCAAACTCACAGTACTTGTTCTTCGGAACATAATTTAATTTTTACAACGGAGAGTTTGATCCTGGCTCAGGATGAACGCTAGCGGTAGGCCTAACACATGCAAGTCGAACGGTAACAGAGGAGCTTGCTCCTGCTGACGAGTGGCGAACGGGTGCGTAACACGTATGCAACTTGCCTCTATCAGGGGAATAGCCCAGAGAAATTTGGATTAATACCCCATAGTATCATTTTATCGCATGATTTAATGATTAAAACTCCGGTGGATAGAGATAGGCATGCGGCCCATTAGTTTGTTGGTGAGGTAACGGCTCACCAAGACTACGATGGGTAGGGGGTCTGAGAGGATGATCCCCCACACTGGTACTGAGACACGGACCAGACTCCTACGGGAGGCAGCAGTGAGGAATATTGCGCAATGGACGAAAGTCTGACGCAGCCATACCGCGTGCAGGAAGACGGCCCTATGGGTTGTAAACTGCTTTTGTTTGCCAAGAAACCCACCTACGTGTAGGTGGCTGACGGTAGCATTCGAATAAGCACCGGCTAACTCCGTGCCAGCAGCCGCGGTAATACGGAGGGTGCAAGCGTTATCCGGATTTATTGGGTTTAAAGGGTTCGTAGGCGGAAAATTAAGTCAGTGGTGAAAGCCTGTGGCTCAACCATAGAATTGCCATTGAAACTGATTTTCTTGAATACAAATGAAGTGGGCGGAATGTGTCATGTAGCGGTGAAATGCATAGATATGACACAGAACACCGATTGCGAAGGCAGCTCACTAAATTGTTATTGACGCTGAGGAACGAAAGCGTGGGGAGCGAACAGGATTAGATACCCTGGTAGTCCACGCTGTAAACGATGATCACTCGATATTGGCGATATAATGTCAGTGTCCAAGCGAAAGTATTAAGTGATCCACCTGGGGAGTACGCTCGCAAGAGTGAAACTCAAAGGAATTGACGGGGACCCGCACAAGCGGTGGAGCATGTGGTTTAATTCGATGATACGCGAGGAACCTTACCAGGGCTTAAATGCAGAACGACAGTTTGGGAAACCATTCTTTCTTCGGACGGTCTGCAAGGTGCTGCATGGTTGTCGTCAGCTCGTGCCGTGAGGTGTCGGGTTAAGTCCCATAACGAGCGCAACCCCTATTCTTAGTTGCCAGCG
>JABDKJ010000009.1 GCA_013002285.1 Flavobacteriales bacterium | reverse complement strand
AGCTCTTCTGAGACCTCTTTTTCTTTTCGGATGTCTTTTGTTTGTTCAGCCACTTGGAATTCCAGTTCTTCCTTTCGCTTTTCAAGGTTGGCTGTTCTTAACCTGATATAACTATAGACCATCAAGAAGCCAAGAATAACATATAAGGACCTGGCCCACCAGGTGCGATACCAGGGTGGAAGTATACTGAAGGGATACTCAAAGATCTCTCCCCATTCGCATGCTTCTCCTATAGCACAGAATTTAATGATATGATCCCCGTCTTTTAGGTCGTATAAGTCAAAGCTATTTTCCTTACTCGGTTTTGACCATTTGCTGTTCGCACCATTCAATTTGAAGGTATACTGAATAGACTCCTGATCCAAATAGGCCTCGCAGTTCACATCAAAGGAAAGTTTGTATTGGTCGTAAGGTAATTTTATCTCTGTAGGATAATTATAAAAAGAAGTAGCATCTGAAAACCCAAGTTCCTTCTTCACCGAATCAGAACTTTGATGGTATTGTATGGGAATGTCGTTTATTGTAAGATCGTTTAGCCGTACCAAAGGAGGAGGTTCGAATTCAAAACTTTTGTGATCTAAGAAATATGTGTTTTTATTTTGAGGGTCGCTGCTACGCCACCATGAATTTCCATCTTTAGCCATTAAGGCTGGATTCAGACTCCAACTTTTGGTATTGAAATGAATCGGTTTATATTTCGCTTTGAGATTATCTGAGCTAATGTTCATATAGCAATAGACTCCTTTTTCTGCTCCCCCCGTCCAAATGTGCCCGCTTTTGTCATTCAGAAGTTTCTCGAATAACCCGTGTTTTTCAGCTCGGGGTCCTAGGTAGTAATGTTGAAATTCTAAGTCAGATTTGTATGAAATTGTACCATCTGAGAGAAGTGTCAACCCGGTCGACTGAGGAAGGACTGAAGAAATATGATTGGATAACAATCCATTTTCTTCAGAAATTAATTGAATCTGGTCTCGTTTTTTTTCAATGAGACCAAAATTTCTTCCATAGGTAAAGAAATTATTGTCACCATTTGACACTAAACTTTTAGATCTATGAAACAATTTGTATTCATCTGTATATTCAAAAAGGCTATCTTTCAATAAGCTGTAAACGCCCCAATTATCTTTAAATTCATTGCCAAAATCAGTGTCATCTGGATTATTCAATTTCAGAAAGTAAGTATTCAATATGGTGAATGTTGAGGAGTCTTTTTGTATATGTTGCCCACCGATCATTGAGATCTGAACCGGCATAGATACAAAGCTCTTTAAAGAGCTCCCATCATATTTAAGTATTCTATTCCATGACTCGACCCAAAGATATTTACCATCGTATTTATGTGGATGAAAAGATTGGATGGATATGTCCTTTGGGATTTCTCGTTCTACAAGCCATTCACCATCATAGTATGCCAATCCTTTTTTTGAAGAAAACCAGATCCTGCCATATCTATCTTGGAAAGTGGGTGTCTCATCAAGATCAGTTTTTCTTTGAAAATTGGTGTGATCGATCTTTATTAAAGCTCTACCATTTGAGCACCAAGTATTTTCAATTTCATCGCTTTGGATGCACCGTATACTCGATTTGGAATCGTTCAAGTCTAGATCAATGAATTTGAATTCAAACTTTTCATTCATTTCAATAACACCTTTCCTTTCTCCAAAGTAGAACTTGTCATTTGAACGGGCTACGGAGAAAAAATTGAGCTCGTGCTCTTTCGTATTTTTTGGATATCTATAGACTCCACCTTGGTAGTGATCTGTATAAAAACCAGTATTTTCACTCTGGATCAGTGGGTCAAGAAAGTGATATTCTTTTATGGTCAACTCGTCAACCATTATAATGCTAGTAAGGTTTGGCACCAACAATATCCCATTATTGTCAACAGCAAATGGCTGTCGGAATCGAATATTTGGGTGATTAGTTTTCGGATAAATAAAGATCGAATCATTCTGGATGTATGAGATCCGGTTCCCATTTGCAAACCATATTCTGTTTTGCAATCCATTTGTGCAAGAGAAGACCTGATCACTGATTAATCTTTGTGAAGAGTCATATATGTAGAATTCTTGTTTGTTGAACTTTATCAATCCATCAACATGACCAGCTATGATATTTCCCTCTTCGTCAAATGCGATAGAATTAATATTAGAATAGGAATTCGATAAAAATGGATGGGTGAAGACAGTAAAAATTTGTCCATCAAACTTTATCAAACCTTTGCTGCCAAACCAAATGTTGCCTTGTGCGTCTTCATTAATTGAAGAAATTGGGAAGTGCCTTTTATCCGATACCTTCCAATAAGTAGTAAAAGTATTTCCATCGTATTTGGACAAGCCTTCTTTACCTCCAATCCAAATGTTACCCCTTGAATCAATAAAGATCGTGTTCCACGTTGGGAATGGAATACCATTCTCAAAATCGAGTGAAGAAATTTGGTAATTGGTTTTGTCGGGATAAGATAATGGCAAACCTTTAACAATTTCGGGTTGAGGTAATTTCAGGGTTACACGCTTAGAAGGCAGAGGTATTCCTGTTTTAATGGAGTCCTCTCGATGGTTAACTGAAAAACCAGGCTGAAGGCTAGAAATATCAATTATCGTAATTGAATCATGAGGAATAATATGAGAAATAACTTTCGAGGGACTAATTCTTTGATCCGCTATAAGAATAGAATCTACTTCAGAGATATCGTAGGTCTCAGGTATTGGCAGACTATCCTTGGGAATTAATTTTTTAGTTAAAGGAATATCTACTCCTATAGGAATCGTGTCTCCTTTTGTACTTGTTACTGGAACTATTGAGTCTCCAGTTACTTGATTGATCTTGTAGCCACCCTCAGGTTTAAACGGAACCACAATCGGATCAGGAAAAAGGCGTGGTAATGTGGCTCTGTCGTCATATTGTTTTTCTGTGCACGAAAACCATAAAAGAGCCAATAGAGTATAGGTGAGTGTTTTTGGCATTGCTTTTTCCTCTTATAGATCGTTTTATTGCAAATAATACATATTCATTTCTCCTTTTCCTTTTACCATTATATGACCTCTTGCCTTGCACTCAAATTCCTTTTCGATCAATTTAAAAGTAGATCCGGAAATATTGATCTTCATAGGATCGCATGAGGTCTCCATTCTTGATGCCACATTTATGGTATCTCCAAAGACATCATAAATATATTTCTTAACACCAACAATTCCACCAACGACTTTACCTGTGTGTATCCCAATTCGAATTTGCCATTTGATCGGATGTGTTTCGTTTCTATGCTCTGCATATAGGATGATCTTTTTTGCGGCTTTGACCATATTACTGGCGTGGTCTTCATTTTCATCTGGCATACCAGATACAGCTAGGTATGCGTCTCCAATGGTCTTGATCCGTTCGCAATTGTGTTTTTGCATGATCATATCAAAAGCGGTGAATAACTCGTTTAATGCATTGATCAGAATTTGTGGTTCAATAGACGATGCAGATGAGGTGAAGCCAACAATGTCAGAAAAAAGTACGGTTACATTGTTATACACTTTTGGTGAGGAATATCCCGTTTTTTTAAGGTCACTGGCAACTCTTGGAGGTAAAATATTCAACAACAATTGCTCTGATCTGTTTTTTTCATCTTCTATAACCCTATGTTGTATAAATGTATTTCTCTTGTACTTTTCAAATGTAAATGAACAAAACAGTGCAACAATACTAGCCGTGATCAAGAAAAAGGTGTTGTTCATGAAAGTTGGAAAAAGTGAATTGGAGAAGCCACCTGCAACCATGTCTTGCTTAAAAATTGAGATCGCAAAATGAGCTGTACTGATAAAGAGAATTGCATATACGGCATATTTAAAAGGCATTTGGCTAAATGTTCCGATATAGAATATGATCAAGATCAATCCTGTATAATAGGATAAATAGCCAGGCTCGGTTTCTTCAGCAAAATAGATCATCATCAGAACTCCAGAACCTAAAACAATACTCAATACACAGATCGCAGGAGCGAATACTTGTCTAAATGAATCAGCAAAACTTGCTAAGAAAACAAGAAGTAATGAAGGAACTAAAATATAAAATCGAATAAACCAAGCTATGTTCTTGGTCTCAGGCAACATATATTGATCGAGGATACCAAACAATGGAAAGAGTAATAGACCTAGAACGAATCCGATCCTTGCCGTACCAATGGATGAATTGTGATCTTCAATTAAAAACGCTTTTTCAATATCAGGTTCAAATTGAAGTTTAAGAGACCTTAAAAAGTCTTTGGTTTGTCTGACCATATTCATAACGAATATGTTTGAGAAAACCAAACACTGGTTCTGGCAAACAAAGGAGCCAAGAGGGTATAGTTGAGCAGTTTTGGCATTTCATTAAAGATAATAAAAACGAACTACCATCTGGTCAGGATCTGGCTATTGAACTGTCTTAATTCATGGAGTATAAATGAGATCTAGTTTCAGTTCAAAATGTAATGCACTTCAGATTTAACGTCTAAACAACCTGTTCAAGCACTTTGCAGCCCTCCAAATTCGTTACACCCCAGTCTTCTAATTCTTCTTTAGACCAAAGGTCTGGGAAGAAGATCCTTCGTTGGTATTTCGGATGCATGTATCTTTTCCAGTCGCTTCCACCCGTTGCTTCTGCCTCTTTTTCACCACTGTCCAAATAGTGTGCAGCGGCATTATAATGAGACATCACCCAAGAAACATTCACTGTATGGTCATAATGCCTCATGGCATTGATCAACTCCAGGTCATTTCTATCATTTTCCGGTAAGGACTGATATTTAGACCAAAGATTTCGCGTGTTATAAGTTTTCATGAAAACGATAAAATCGTCCATGTATCGCTCCTCAAATAATTTCAACAACAATGACTTTTCTCCGGTGCTATGGTCTTTTCCTGCTGCCTGCCAATAGAGGTGATCAAAAGCATGTGAGAAAGGAGTCTCTCGGTCAATAGTTGCTCGGAACCTGTTGTCTATCAGGTTGATAAGTTCAGTTGATCCAAATTCGATCTTTCTGTATTGTGCACTCTGGAAACCACTTGCCGGAGTCAATGTATCTCGGAATTTCATGTATTGAGCAACCTCCATTCCTTTGGACATGATGTCGAAAGAAGAAGACAACATATCAAAATACCTGCTGATCCGATACAACTTTTCTGCAAAATATAGTGTGGTCAGATCTTCCTTGAAAGCTACTTGCTCTATTTCGCTTAAGATAGCCCTAAATAACAATTCGTTTATCTGATGATAAAGGATAAAAACCATTTCATCAGGAAGGCCTGTGCGGGGAACCTGAAGGTTCAAAAGCACATCTGTTTGGATATAGTCCCAATAAGTAATGGGTTTAGAATGAAGAAGACCCCGAAGATGTGTGTCGGGGTCTTGTCCTAATGCTATGTATTTAGACTTTATTTCTTCTATAATTTCTGCAGTACTTGCCATTGGTCTTATGTGTCAATAAAGATCAACTAAAAATTTGACCAAGTCGGTAGTAGTGACAATACCTTCTAATTTTCCTGAATCATCTACAACAGGTAAGGCATGAAACTCTTCTACTGAAAGCTTCTCTGCGACTTCTTTTATTGTAGTTGTTGGTTGTACCGTTCTTAAGTCACTTTTCATTACTTGCTCTACTTTTAAGCTATCGAAGATCGACTTATCTACTTGCTGAGTTTGGTCAAAATTAGCTCCATAACTGATCCTTTGTATGTCTGTTAAACTCAGCATTCCAACCAATTTTTCGCCAGAAACAACAGGTATGTGTCTTACCTTGTTTTCTTCCATCATTTCTTTTGCTTTCATCAAAGTACCATCGTGAAGGCTCATTGTTCTAACGTCTTTTGTCATTATATGACTAACGGGTTCTCTCTTTTTCATTCAAATTGTATTTTATGTTTGATCTTATGGCCCAATGGACCTTCATAACAAAGGTGGGCCAGAAGTGCCGAATTACTTACGTAAACGGTCAAGCAAGGTACTGATATTTGTCAGTATTTGTAGACCATTAAAATTTAGACTTCAAATGCTGTTTTCAGAAGCATACCACTCGCAGTATGAAGTTCCAGTTTCACGCAGCTTTACCGAATGTATTGATACACTTTTGGGAAGTTCAGCTTTGAGGATCTCAACTATTTCCATCATCATGTTTTCACAGGTTGGTTGATATGGTACGAATCGAACTCTATTGTTCGTTTCTTCGATGCCTTTAAAACGTGAGTCATTTCTCAAGACTAGAATATGATCGAACTTTGAAAGAATGTTATTCTTTACGACAGCTTTCAGGTCAGAAAAATCGATGACCATTCCGCATTGAGGGTGTTTGTGCTCTTGTTTGGGGATGCCGAGGACCGTGACCGTAAGATGATAAGAATGTCCGTGGATATCCTTGCATTTGCCATCATAACCATCTAAAGCGTGGGCTGCTTCAAACGTAAATTCCTTGCTAACTCTTATTTTCTGATCTGTCATTCAGTGGCACTTTATGGTTTGGGCGTTTTCCGTTTGTATTTGCGGGCTGATAAATGGAATATTCAGATTGGCTCCTCGAAGAATGAACAATACCCCAAATGCGAAAACAAACACAGGTACCAGCTTTCTTAGTTTTTGTTTGATCGGGGCTTTTATCAACGAACTGTAGTAAGGCAATGCTACCATTACTGGTAATGTGCCGATCCCAAATAGAGCCATGAATGACATGCCGCCTCCAATTGTACCTGCGGTTATAGAGCCAGCTAGGGCCATATAGACCAGGCCACAAGGAAGAAAACCATTCAATAGACCTATAGTGAAAATGGATCCGTAGGTCTGCTTTTTAAATTGATCCTGAAAAGCGGTCTTCAACTTATTTACCCAAGAAAAGATCGGGCTGTTCAATACGTTAAATCTTTTGAATAGGATAGGGAAGAGTAATGCTAGAATGATCAAAGAACCAATGAATATTGAGGTCTTCTGTTGTATCCCTGCCAACTGTATTCCTTTGCCAAACAAGCCGAAAAGTGCACCGAACAGAGTGTAGATCAAGATCCTTCCTGTGTTATAGAGCAACGCACTCGCGATCCGGTTTTTTTTATTCCCACCCTTCACCGGAACGGCAAGAGCAATTGGTCCACACATCCCTATGCAATGTAAATTGCCAACCAAACCCATTATGATCGCGCTAAGGAATAGAGCATTCATTCGTTATCAATATTAAGGGTCCGTTCCACATAGAAGTCTTTATCATTGGCTTTCCATTCGATCTTGACACTATATCTGCCACCATAAAGTTCGTTGGAAGGGATCGCTTGCATTCCGTTCTTGACATCTATTTCAAACACTCTATCATGGGAAGCATTATCTGGTCTAAAGAAATGGATCGTTCCCAAGTCGATGCGATCTGAAATATCATTAGGGAAAGTGAAAATGATCGCATTTGATGTTTGTTCTACTTTTAGTTCACCATCTAAAGCATCTGCATTGTCCTTGGCATCTATGCGTGTTTGATACTTAATTTCTTGGTCATAATAGTCTGGTGCCTCCAGGTCTGCATTAGTGCTGGTTGCTTTAAAGACCATAAAAAGAATGAATGCCATAAAGGCAATTATGGCTATAGTTATGCCTGTTCCCCAGTTGAATTTCATATCGGTCCTATAAATGTTGTTTTAACTTTTTCTATCAATTTGTCATCGCTATATACACCAACAACAAGATCCAATTTCCTTTTATCAATGTTCTCCTTGTCTATTATGATCAAGAATTTGCCTTTGGCTTCGTCCTGCGACTTTAATACAATATCATCTCCAACCAATTGAATATCACCATTTCCTTTTAGAAGTCTTATTTCTACGGGCAATTCCAAATTTGTTTTATTGACTAAGTTAATGTCGTAAATATTGCTGTAAGCCCCATTTTCCATTTTTTGGAAAAGCGTTCCTCTAGACCGTAGAATTGTCGCTTCAAAATCTGACCGGGTCAATAACACTGCGGTCAGTAAACCTACCAATAAAGTAAGTACACCAATGTAGGCCGCTACTCTGGTCGTAATTTTAAATTTCGTGTTATTTTCAATACCATCGATCGATTCAATTCTGATTAGACCTTTTTCAAGACCTACATTTTCCATCATGTAATCACAAGCATCCATGCATGCTGTACAATTGACACATTCCAATTGAGTTCCGTTCCTAATATCAATGCCAGTAGGACATACATTCACACATTGATTACAATCGATACAATCTCCTTTCCCTGCATCTGCTCTGTTCTCACCTTTGCGAAATTTCGCTCTTCCTTCCCCTCTTTTATAATCATAAGCAACAACCAAGGATTTGTTGTCAAGAAGCACCGATTGCAATCTACCGTATGGACAAACAACTGTACATACTTGTTCGCGGAACATGGAGAATACCAGATAGAAAATGGTGGTAAAGATCACAATAGCAAATAATCCACCTAAGTGATCCATTGGGTTATCTCCAATGATCTTGAATAATTCTTCGTAGCCGATAATATAAGCCAGGAATGTGTTTGCAATTAGAAAAGAAATGACCCAAAATATGGCTTGTTTAGAGACCTTTTTGACGATCTTTTCTCCGTTCCAAGGAGCTTTGTTCAGCCTTTGTTGCTGTTTCCAGTCACCTTCTATCCAATACTCGATCCGTCTGAACACCATTTCCATGAAAATGGTTTGAGGGCAAACCCATCCGCAAAATAACCTGCCAAATACAACGGTGAATAAGGTGATGAACAAAATGATAACGATCATACCCATTGCGAATATGTGTAGGTCCTGAGGCCAAAAGATCTGTCCGAGAATAGAGAATTTGCGCTCTATTACATTGAACATGAACATTGGGTTTCCACCAATTTTAATATAAGGTCCTAAAAAGAGAAGGGCCAACAAGAAATAGCTCACCCATTTTCGATAATCGTAGAATTTACCTGTAGGTTTTTTAGGATAGATCCATATTCTCTTGCCCGATTCATCTACTGTTGATATGGCATCTCTAAAAGACTCGTTGTCACTCACAAGGTCGTTATTTATTAAATGCTATCTCTAGACTATCTGCTGAAGCTTCAATTGGTTCTTCCGTTTCAATTTCTGGTATGTACAGCTCTCCTTCAGCTGGCTTTCCATTTGGAGGGTTGGTGCCTTCAAGTGTCCTAATGAAGGATGCCACTTGTTGCATCTCGATCGGGTTCAGTTCATCTTGCCAACTCTTCATACCACGAGCCGCACCATATTTTATTGTCCGGAACATATCTTTCATACTTCCGCCAGTTATCCAATATTGGTCAGTAAGGTTAGGACCTACAAGGCCACCACCTGTTTCGGTGTGGCAGACCTTGCAATACTTCATAAAAATAGATCTTCCTGCTTCCAGGTCTGCTTCACCAGTCATAAAGGTTACCGTGTTCTCATCTACATTCATGGCTTGTGACATCAGATAATTCTGGACATCCAATTTTGCTTGGACTATGTCTTTATTATACGATTCTACCTGGAGATCCCCCGTTTTGAAAACATGATAATGCCCTAAGTAAACGAAAGCAAAAATGATGCTTAGGTAGAAACTATACTTCCACCAAGGTGGCAAGTTATTGTCAAGTTCTCTTATGCCGTCATATTCATGGTCTGTTGCAACACTTTCCTCTTCTTCGACCGGAACAGAATCCGTAAGTATCTGCAAAAGGTCAACACCTTTTCCTTTTGCAATGGCTTTTTCCTGGGCAAGTTCTTCAGGCGTTTTGTCTACATTCAATAGTCTGGACAAAATACTGCGCATGTAAAGGATGACCACTAAAAGCAGTATATCGAATGCGAGCATCACATATAGCGTGTTCTTAGAAATATCGAAATGAAATGGGTTCGCCCCATCGCCATCTGCAGCCCCTAGTAAGGTTGGAATTATCATTCCGATCAATAAAAGAAGCGTCTTTAGTTGAGAGGTGTTTTCATTTGATCCCCTCTCATTGACCTTCTTCATTTTTTCTTTGAAAATATCAGTCTTAACGAAGCTAGAGATGGCTTTGCCAATAGTGTTTATAGCAAAGATCTCAAATATTGTAATGACGATCAGTAACCAAAATATTAATTGTGTATCCATTATTCAGATCCGTTTATTGGTTGTTGGTTTTATCAATTGTTTTGCAAGGGGTAGTCACTTACCTCTTTTATATTTTTCTTATCCATTTTCCACACCCAATATATCAAGCCGGTGAAAAAAAGCACAAAAATGCTGAGCGAAATGATCGGGTATATCTCAATACCGTCTATAGATGCAAGATGTTCTTTTATAAATTTCATAACTTCTTTTTAGGGTGTATTAATGTTATTGCTCAATGCATTTTCAGATGGTTTGTGTATATCAGATCCAAGCCTTTGTAAATAGGCGATCAATGCCACCACTTCTTTCTTCTTCAGATTTTCAATACCCTCAGGAGTAATGTTATCCGGACTTAGGTCTTTTAATATACTCTCTGCTATCGTTGCCGCCTGAGCATTCATTTCTTCGATCACTTCAGTTTCAAATCCTTCGGGATACGGCACACCCAATTTTCTCATTGCCGTGATCTTCGCTTCAGATAAACCTGTGTTCAGATCATCATCTATGATCCATGGGTAGGCTGGCATAATTGAACCGGGAGAAATGTCTTCTGGTTCCAGCATATGCAAATAGTGCCAAGAATCTGGTCTATATTGTTTATTGCCAACTCCCTCTCTGTGAAGGTCCGGGCCTGTTCGTTTAGATCCCCATTGGAATGGATGGTCATAAACGAACTCTCCAGCTTTTGAGTATTCTCCATATCTTGCAGTCTCAAATCTTAATGGTCTTACCATCTGTGAATGGCAATTGTAGCAACCTTCCCTTATATAAATATCCCTTCCTTCAAGTTCCAGAGGAGTATATGGTTTAACATTCTCAATTGTTGGAACATTGGAGCTTACCAAAAACGTTGGGACGATCTCCACAATTCCTCCTATGAGTATGACCACTAAACTGACAACGAGTAACATGACCGGTTTTCTCTCAATAGGTCGGTGCCAGTGCTCTCCTTTTTCTTTTGCATGAGACTTGACCAATGGCGCAGCTTCAGCTGCTTCATTAGCGATCAATTTACCTGCGCGCATTGTAGCGAACAGGTTGTACATCATTGCCAAAACACCCACTATGTAAAGTGTTCCACCAACGACACGCATAAAGTAGAATGGTTTCAGCTGCGTAACGGTTTCAAGAAAATCTTTGTTTACCAAGGTTCCATCAGGATTGAATTCTTGCCACATGAAACCTTGCGTAAATCCTGCCCAATAGAGTGGAATGGCATAGAGTAAAATTCCCAATGTTCCGATCCAGAAATGGAAATTGGCCATTCGCATGGAAAATAATTTTTGCTTGTACATTTTCGGAATTAGCCAATAGAGCATTCCGAAAGTGAGCATTCCGTTCCAACCCAGCCCACCAATATGAACGTGTGCAATGGTCCAGTCGGTGAAGTGAGAGATCACGTTCACAGATTTTAAGGACATCATTGGCCCTTCGAATGTTGACATACCATAACAAGTGATCGCAACGACCATGAATTTAAGTGTGACGTCTTCACGAACCTTGTCCCATGCCCCTCTGAGTGTTAATAAACCATTCAACATACCTCCCCATGAAGGCATTATCAGCATGATAGAAAAGACCACGCCCAAGGACTGAGCCCAATCTGGAAGTGCTGTATACAATAAATGGTGAGGGCCGGCCCAGATATAAATGAATATGAGCGCCCAAAAGTGAATAATAGAAAGTCTATAGGAGTAAACGGGTCTATTGGCAGCTTTGGGAACAAAGTAGTACATAAGTCCCAAGTATGGCGTAGTTAGGAAAAACGCCACAGCATTGTGTCCATACCACCATTGTACCAAGGCATCTTGAACTCCAGCGTACCACGAATAACTTTTAAGGAATGAAACTGGCAGCTCTACTGAATTTACAATATGCAGAACTGCGACTGTAACGAAAGTAGCAATGTAGAACCATATAGCAACATAGAGATGTCTTTGTCTTCTATTGAGAATGGTCATGAACATATTCAAACCAAAAACAACCCAAAGAAGAGTGATGGCGATGTCTATTGGCCATTCTAATTCAGCATATTCTTTTCCTGTTGTAATTCCAAAGGGTAGTGTAGCGACCGCAGCCAAAATGATCAATTGCCATCCCCAAAAGTTGATGGCGCTCAACTTATCACTCCACATCCTGGTCTTTAGTAGTCTTTGAAGAGAATAATATACCCCGGCAAAGATCCCATTCCCCACAAAAGCAAAGATCACTGCATTTGTGTGCAATGGTCTGATCCTTCCAAAACTCAACCACGAGGTATAATTTGCTTCTGGCCATACAAGTTGGCACGCTGCCAACAAGCCCACAAGCATTCCGATAACACCCCAGATCATGGTGGCTAAGACAAAATTCCTGACGGACTTATTGTCATAAGAGAACTGTTCTAGTTGCATATTTTAGATCAATTGTTTGGTTATGGATGAAATGTGCCATCCTTATTGTTCTTTACTTAAATTCTGATCCTCTACAGATTTTTTTAATTCATCATCAAAGAGCATTCGAATAGATGGCCCTTTGTCATCCTCATATTGATCTGTTTTCACAGCCCAAATAAACGCCCCCAAAAAACAGAGGGCAACACCAAGGCTAATACTCAATAATAGAATGATCACGCTCATCAAAAACAAAGGTTTCTTTTCGTATAAAAATCATTACAGAGGCATATCATTTATTCAGCTGATCTTTGTCAGGTTTCTAAAGATCTCTTAGCTAATGATTTAGTCAATATTGTAGCTAGGACGACAATGGAAATGGAGCTTATTGGCATTAGGATCGCAGCAATAACGGGAGAGAGCTGCCCAGTCGTGGCAAAATAGAGGCCAATGATATTGTAAAGGAAACTGACCGCAAAACTCACATAGACTATTCGAATGCATTTCTTAGAATAGCCCAACAATTTTGGAATAGATCCAAATTTCTTGGCGTCCAGGATCGCGTCACTCGCAGGAGAAAATTGATGGAGGTCATCTGACAAGGCTAACCCTAGATCGCTTTGTTTCAATGCTCCGGCATCATTCAATCCATCACCGATCATCATGACTTTCTTTCCATCACTCTGAAGTTCTTCTATGAACCGAAGTTTTTCAATTGGTGATCTATCAAAATTCAAATGATCGTGATCGAAGGTCTCAGCTAGGAATTGTTTTTGACTATTGTTATCGCCACTTAATATGTGAAGGTCATATTTTGGTTTTAGACTATTGACTACAGACTTTAAAGCTGACCTATATTTTTGTAGGATCTGAAAATATCCTCGTGGTTTGTCATTGATCGTTACATAAGCGCGAGAGCCGCTTATGGTTTGATCTTGCCCATTGTTGTAACTGGTGAACTCTCTGGATCCAACCTTTATTTCATTGTCATCGACAATTCCCGTTACTCCCGAACCCATATTCTCTTTGAATGAACTCACTTCGAGGGATATTTGGTCCCCCATAAGTCTACTTATAGCTCTGCTCAATGGGTGCATAGATTGATCTACTATAGAATTTATCGCTTCTTTTTCACTCGTTTGAAGTCCTTCGCCATGGAATGACACGTCCATATCTTGTCTTGTAGTGAGTGTGCCAGTCTTGTCAAATACTATTGTTGTGAGTTCGGCCATTTTTTCAATGACCCCAGAATTTTTTAGATAAAGACCGTTCCTTCCAAAGATCCTTACTGCATTTCCAAATGTAAAAGGCACACTCAAAGCCAAAGCGCATGGGCAAGCAACGATCAAGACGGCAGTTACCGAATTCCAAAGAACAGAGACATCGTTCAAATACCAATAAAAAGCTGTGACCAAAGTGATGGCTAAAATGACAAGAGTGAAGTATTTACTGACCTTGTTGCTGATCTGTTCCAAGTCATTTTCTTTTTTGTCTTTTTGAAACGCTCGATGCCCCCAAAGTTCTGTGAGGTAGCTGTTATTCACTTTTTTTGTAAGCTCGATCAAGATCTTTGTTCCAATCTGTCTTCCCCCTGCGAAT
This sequence comes from Flavobacteriales bacterium, assembly GCA_013002285.1. The sequence continues at coordinate 35,403 of JABDKJ010000009.1, read as the reverse complement.
AAGGGGGCGCCAGAAGATCTGACCTTTCCATCCGATTCTCCTGTTACGAAACTGTAGTCAATTAGTGCATCACCATCGATCAATACAGAATCTGCCGGGATCAACTCGTTATTTCGTAATTCCACACGATCTCCGATCTCAAGATCTTCTATCCTAGTTGGAATTACTTTACTCTTTAGAACCTTGTTTGCCGCAATAGGAAAGTAGGACTTATAATCCCTTTCAAATGAAAGAGCGGCATAAGTCTTTTGCTGGAACCACTTCCCGATCAACAGGAAAAAGATCAAACCGCTGAGAGAATCGAAATAGCCAGCCCCTGTTTGTGAGATGATCTCATAAGAGCTTCTAATAAGAAGGGTTATAATTCCGATCGCAATAGGTACATCAATATTGATGAATTTTTGGGAAAGACTTTTCCAGGCACTTTCCAGGTAATCCCAACCAGAATAAAAAACCACAGGAATTGCCAAAAGGAGAGAAGCATAGGCGAAAATTTCCTGAAATACTTTGAACGAAGCATCAATGCCTAAGTATTCGGGAAAAGCCATGAGCATAATGTTCCCGAAGCAAAATCCTGCAACACCGATCTTGTAGATCAACTTTTTATTGGTCGATCTTTTTTTATTGTCATCGAGACTCAGGTCTGGTTCATACCCGATCGATGACAACAGTTCTACCAGCTGTCTTAGAGTGATATGCTCATTGGAAAAGGTGATGTCTGCCGTTTTATTCGAGAAATTGACCGAACTGATTAATACACCTGCGTCCAGCCTTGATAGGTTTTCTAGCAACCAAATGCATGAACTGCAATGTATCTGCGGCAGTTTAAAAGAAATGCGTGAGATCTCCTTGTCTTCGAACAGCAAGAATTTCTTTGCAATGGAAGGTTCGTCCAAATAAGCGAAATGCTCTTTGCTCTTTATCCTTTCCAGCTTAATGCCTGGGACCTTTTCTATGTCATAATATTTTTCAAGGCCGCTACCAGAGAGGATCTCAAAAACTGTTTTGCATCCAAGGCAACAGAATAAATTGTTTTCAAGGGCTATGCTATTGTCCTTGCAAGTGTCGCCACAATGATGACACTTGAGGTCTTTATCGATATCTATTTTATGTTGATGAATACCGGTCAATATACTGGTTCGCTAATTTAAAAGGCAAAGATGCACCGAAGGCATCATCCGTTGGATGATCTTCATCATTGAGTGCTTTGACCCTTATCATGGATCAGCTTGAGCTTCCTTAAATGCTTTCCTTTGTAGTTTCGCCCAATTGCTCTTAGTGGAAGGGCGAAGCCACTTTCAGGAAAATTGTCGATGACCCATTGAGCATAGGTATTGGAGTTAGGACCTAAATAACGATAGATGCTCTGAAGTGGATAGTGAGGGGTTTCATGTTGTATGAAAAGTGCCATTTCATGAGCTAAAGAGCCTTGTGAACCGCTAATGGTCGCGAGTAATTCTGAAGTACTTCCTTTTTTTCCTTTCCAGAGATATTTTTGAAGACCTCCGGTGGGGTGGATAAAGTCCTTTAGTATACCAACGCCCTTTGGATTTCCGCTATTTCGGAATTTTCCAAATTCCCACCTTTCCAGGTTGCCTTGAAGGTTAATAACGAACCACGCGTGCACTGCAAAATTGACAGGTATTGGCAGTGGTGCAGCGAAAAGGAAGACTTGAAACTGATCTGCCAATATGAGTTGCTTTAGTTCTGTCGGTCTCATATCCGAGTTAAAATGGTGGAGTCGGGGGGAGTCGAACCCCCGTCCAAACATGGCATTCTAAGGCTTTCTACATGCTTATCCCTATGTTCATTTTCGACCTGAGGCAGGCTAAGGGCTGCCGACCGTGGGCTTATCTTCTGTTTTTTAAGGATCCGTTCGAAGCAAACTTCACCCGAGCTTAAATGACGATACCCAAACGTATGGACCTTTAAGCGCTAGTCCATCCAAGGGTAACTTGTTCTCCCACCTAGTGGGTAGAATTAGGCTTCATCGCTTAGCGATTATGCTGCAAGTCTGTAGTCAGTATTGCCAGTTATTGGCATGAGAAACAGTTTTTAACAGGCTTACTCTCCTGGCCCGGCATGCTTACAATAAAACATCACATGCTGTCAAATCCAGTCGACCCCATGTTTTGAATGTTTTTGTAATATTTCAAAGAAACCCTGCAAAAGGCGTGCAAAAGTACGACAGTGCATTGATTAAAACGAAGAAATTTGAATTGCTTGTCTTAGAATTTTAAGATCTTTTTACTATTTGAACCATCAATTCTCAAGAAATACATACCCCTGGCAAGTTCTTGAATATCCAGACTGGACATTCCAATTGGTTCATATCGTTCTAAAACTTTTACACCTTTCGAATTATATATCTCAATTTGTTTGACAGTTCCTGCTTGAAAATAGAGTATCTGGTCTACCGGGTTCGGGTAAACACCAATGCCCTCATTGTCAACATTTACTATTGAAGTGGGGAAAGTGTAGGAATTGATGCCAATGTAATTGGTAGCTTGATAGATCCCATTTTCCATATTGGAATAATTCACTGATATAAAGTCAGATACGGTCTCTGTTGTTCCTATAAGAACACTATATCTTTCTCCTGGATAAACCTCCAGTGTATCGATTTCAAATGGAGTGGGAATAACTCTGCCGTCAGATAAATAGGCTGTAGCATTCACGGAATTTGGGAAGATGAACTCTGTTTTTGAATAACCAATGTTTCCCAGTCTAAGCGCAATTTTTTGTCCTGCTTCCATTTCAATGACATTTTCTGATCCATTGAATAGCATTTCCCCGGACGATCCATTGATCATGAAATGATCTGGCTGTATTTCGTGAAAAGGGAACGCCATAGTTGGAAAATTATTCGTTTCTACCTCAAGATCAGATGCTAAATAATAGTAGGTGTCATCATAGATCGGTCCATTTTCGAACAGAGTATTGTCATCTCTTTCTACGACAATCATACCATACATGCCCATCGTCAAATGTAGAGTAGTGATCACATGACAATGATAAAGGAAGGTCCCTGTCTCATTCGCTTTAAAACTATATACGGTCGAACCACCCGGTGTCACTTGGAAAGAAGTCTGTGGCACCCCGTCATTCACTTGGTCTACATCAAGTCCATGAAGGTGTATCGTATGCGACTCGGGTGAAACATTGGTCATTTGTATCTCGACAGAATCGCCTTGTTGGAAGATCAGTAGAGGTGCTGGTAAGGTTGCTATGGGGGTCTGGTCCCAAAGACCATATCCCCATATATTGGTGAAGACACCATCTTCAATTTCGTGTGTGCCATTCATCAAAGCAGCTAAATGCACATTTTGGACTTGGGCTGAGATCGCCATCGACAGGAGAAAGAACAATATGGAAAACCAGCTTTTCATGGTGAAATATTGAGTTGAGTGATCATCCCACCCGGATAAAACCCTGCATTTGTTACAGCGATCAGGTTATGGTCATGAACAGGGAAGACGCCTGGCTGATGAGGAATGAGTTTGACCGTTAATCCATCTCCTTTTTTTAAAGGAAAAGTGTCTTTTAACCATCCTACCTGTTTTGTGTATATCTGAGCATCTAAAATTTCAACATGATAGCCATGGAAATGAAGTACATGCTCCATATTACCGGAATTCAATATCGAAATAATGATCTCTTCGCCCACAGATCCAACTACATATCCTGTTGTATCATCAACAGTTGAAGGAAATGCAAACCCATTGATGGTAAAAATGTCGGGATCGTATTCGGATGGAATTACGTTTTGGCTTCCATCGGAAAGCTCATGACTAAGGCTAGAATTTATATCATTCAAATTCCAAAAGAAGGAGGTTTCATTCTCATAGCCTACCTGTATGATCCCGGAAGCTCCAATGAGCCTACCTTGGTCGATGCTCGAATAATAGCGGTAAGTACCAGGTTCTGTGATCTGAAAATTCACGATAGAGGTAAGGCTAGTAGGTAATATTTGGTTCACAACCCCATCAATTGTGAACGTGTGGTCTATCAGGTCAGTATTTGCGATCAACAATTCTACATTCTCGTTGACGCCAACACGCAAAACAACATTCTGAAGGTCGAATTCATTTTCTTGACAGAAAGTAGTTTGGCTTACCATTAATTGTTCGATCTCAATGCTGTCCCTGATCAGGTATAAGGTATCGGTAAAAGCAAAGCTGCAAACAACGACAAGGTGCAGTGATATTGTTAAGATGGCTCTTCTCAAATACATGGTTTAAATTCAGTTTCGAATTTAGCTTTTTTGGGTTTCTTTGCGCAAATAAGTCGTGCGAACAAAAAAATGAAGTTAGGAATTATTCGAGAAGGTAAGGATCCGCCAGATAAGCGAGTGCCTTTGGGACCACAACATTGCGTTGAAGTGATGCAAAAATGGCCTCATGTAGAAGTTGTTGTTCAGAGTAGTGCTGTTCGGGACATCAGTGATGATGAATACCGTGAAGCTGGAATATCTATTGTTGAAGATGTCTCAGATCGTGACATACTAATGGGAGTGAAAGAAGTTCCTTATGACGACCTCATTCCAAAGAAGAAATACTTCTTTTTCTCTCATACCTATAAAGAGCAGCCCTATAATGCAAAATTGTTAAAGACGATCTTGGACAAGAAGATCCAACTCATCGATTATGAATTGCTAAAGAAAAAGAGTGGTGCGAGGCTTTTGGGTTTTGGGCGCTATGCCGGTATCGTTGGAACTTACAATGCCTTTTATGCTTGGGGCAAGAAATTTGGGACCTTCGAGCTTAAAAGAGCGATTGATTGTCACGATAGAGAAGAGGCCGAGAGTGAACTGAAAAAGATAGTGTTGCCAGACAATTTCAAGCTTATTGTAACCGGAAAGGGCAGGGTAGGTAAAGGTTCAAGAGAAATACTTGAATTAGTTGATATTGAAGAAGTTAGTGTTGGTGAATTTCTTAACATATCGTATTCCAAACCATGCTATTGCCATATAGATGTGGAGGATTATAATAAGCATCCAGAGTTGGAATTTGACCGTGATCATTTCTTTGCGAATGAAGAGAAATACATTTCTGACTTCTATCGCTTTGCCAAAGTCGCTGATATGTATATCGCTTGTCATTATTGGGCCAATAATGCACCCCAGATCCTCACAAAGGAACAGATCGCACGAGACGACTTCCATTTGAAGGTCATAGCAGACATTTCCTGCGATATTAAAGAGCCCATAGCTTCAACATTGAGAGCTTCAACCATTGCAGAGCCGGTTTATGGATATAATAAGGAAACAGGAGAAGAAATGGACTTCATGGACCCCAATTCTCTGGGAGTAATGGCCGTTGATAACCTGCCTTGTGAATTATCAAGAGATGCTTCAATTGATTTCGGTAATAATCTGATATCCAATGTCTTTCCACATTTGTTTGGTGATGACACTGAACGAATAATAGAGCGGGCGAGTGAAACGGATCTCAATGGAGAACTTATGCCTGATTTTGAATATTTAACTGACTATGTGAAGGGAGCTTAAGCTTCAACTCCCACATTCACTAAACCGGAAATGGTCTCAGTTGGGTTATCGGATCTGAAAACGAAACTTCCAGCGACCAATACGTCTGCACCAGCTGCTAAGAGCTTAGGGGCGTTGTTGATATTCACTCCTCCGTCTATTTCAATATGAAGGTCAGTGTCAACAGCCTCTGCCATTTTTCTCAGCTGTTTCACTTTGTTATAGGTCTGTTCAATGAACTTCTGACCACCAAAACCTGGGTTCACAGACATAAGGCAAACAAGGTCAATGTCTTTTAATGTGTCACTAAGCAAATGTACCGAGGTATGCGGATTAAGTGCGACCCCTGCCTTCATGCCTGCATCCTTTATAGCCTGTAGGGTGCGGTGTAAATGTGTGCAAGCTTCGTAATGGACGGTCAATACATCTGCTCCTAAGTCTGCAAAGGACTGGATATACCTATCTGGATCCACGATCATCAAATGACAATCCAATGGCTTGGTAGCATACTTTTTGATGGCCTTTATCACGGGCATACCAAAAGATATGTTTGGGACGAAAACTCCATCCATCACATCTATATGGAACCACTGGGCTTCACTGGCATTTACCATTTCAATATCTCTTTGCAAATTCGCGAAGTCCGCGGCTAATATAGAAGGGGCGATCAAATGACTCATAGAACAAAGGTCATATTTGCGATCTGATCATCAAAATTTATTGGCCTTCTTTTTGAACGATCACAGCATTGTTTAGAACATTATAGTGCCAAAAAAAAAGGGACCCTTGGCTTGGGTCCCTTTCAACTTGTTAGTTTCAGTAAAATTAAGCAACTAAATATTTTTTTCTAGCCCAGAAATGATCTCAATTCTTCGCTCCTGGAAGCATGTTTCATTCTACGCAATGCTTTTTCTTTGATCTGTCTTACACGTTCTCTAGTAAGGTCATACATGTTGCCTATCTCTTCTAATGTATGTCCTGACTCCATATCTATTCCATAATAGAGTTTTACCACATCGCATTCTCTTGACGTAAGTGCATGCATGCATCGCTTTACTTCTTCTTTTAGAGAAATGTCGATCAAATGATCATCAGGCCTCGGAAGGTCTTTGTTTGTCATTAGATCATGCATGTTACTGGATGTTGTGTCATCAGAATTCAATGGTGCATCCATAGAAACATGTCTTCCTGTTTGCGACAAGGAGAGTTTGACCTCTTCAAGTGTCAATTCCAATACCTCTGCTAATTCTGAGGCTGTCGGTGGTCGTTCAAATTCTTGTTCCAAAGCAGAAAAGGCCTTATTGATCTTATTGATGTTGCCGATCTTGTTTAGCGGCAACCTTACGATCCTCGCTTGTTCAGCTAATGCTTGTAGAATGGATTGTCTGATCCACCATACGGCATAAGAAATGAATTTGAATCCTCGTGTTTCGTCAAATCGCTGGGCCGCTTTTATCAATCCCAAATTACCCTCATTGATGAGATCTGGAAGGCTAAGTCCTTGATTTTGATACTGTTTGGATACCGATACGACAAATCTCAAATTTGCTTTTGTCAAACGCTCAAGTGCATCGTGGTCTCCTTTTTTAATACGTTTTGCTAATTCTACCTCTTCTTCCGCTGAAAGCAGATCCACTCTGCCTATTTCTTGGAGGTATTTGTCTAAAGAAGCATGCTCACGACTTGTGACCTGCTTTGTGATCTTCAATTGCCTCATAGTTATCCTAATTCTAAATTACGTGTTAGGGTAAGAAACGTGTATTTGGATAGGAAGGTTACAAGAACTTATCAACAATATTACGATAAACAGAAATATTATTTCGATTAATTAATAAAAAAAGCCCACTAACGACATAGTGGGCTTTGACTGAATATATTTGAAAAGGCTATTTAAGCCGGTGCATTCTCTTTTTCAAGTAATACTTTTCTAGATAGCTTAAGCTTACCGCTTCTTTCCTCAATGCCTACAAGTTTTACTTCTACCATGTCACCTTCTTTGAAGTGGTCTGCTACGTTCTCAACTCTTTTATGAGCTATCTCAGAAACGTGAAGCAGTCCATCAACACCTGGCATTATCTCAACGAATGCTCCGTAAGGCATAATTGATTTTACTTTTCCGTCATACACTGCTCCAACTTCTGGAGTAGGAGGGAAAGCGATAGCTTTAACTCTTGCCATTGCATTCTCCAGAGCTTCCTTATCCTCAGAGATAATATCCACTCTACCTTTTCCATCTATTTCTTCAAGAACTATTGTAGCTCCTGTAACTTCCTGGATCTCTTGAATGATCTTACCACCTGGCCCGATAACTGGTCCTATCATTTCCTTAGGAATGTCGAATGACTCAATTCTAGGAGCATGTGGTTTGTAATCTGTTCTTGGAGCATCAAGCGTTTTCAGCATTTCATTAAGAATGTGCTCTCTACCTACTTTTGCTTGTGTAAGCGCTTCCATTAGAAGTTCAGATGAAAGACCATCTACTTTAATGTCCATTTGGCAAGCAGTGATACCATTTGCCGTTCCAGTGATCTTGAAGTCCATATCCCCGAGGTGATCCTCATCTCCAAGGATATCTGAAAGGATCATGTACTTTTTCGTTTCAGGGTCCATAACCAATCCCATTGCGATCCCAGATACAGGAGCTTTTATTTGAATACCTCCGTCCATCAACGCGAGACATCCTGCACAAACAGTTGCCATTGAAGACGAACCGTTCGATTCTAGTATGTCAGATACCAGTCTTACCGTATATGGATTTTCCGGTGCAACAGGAAGTACGGGCTTCAATGCACGAAGTGCCAAATTCCCATGACCTATCTCTCTTCTACTCGTTCCTCTATTTGGTCTAGAGTCACCTACAGAGAATGCAGGAAAGTTATAGTGAAGCATGAATTTTCTGGTCTCTTCTATTAAAGCTCCGTCAATTCTTTGCTCGTCCATTTTAGAACCTAGTGTAAGCGTAGTAAGCGATTGCGTTTCTCCCCTTGTGAACAAGGCAGAACCATGTGTACCCGGAAGGTAATCTACTTCACTCCATATATTCCTTACTTCATCATGCTTTCTTCCATCCAGTCTCTTTCCTTCATTCAGCATCACATCTCTTACTGCCTCTTTCTTCACTTTTCCGAAGTACTGTCCGATCAAAAAGGCTTTTTCTTTAACCTCTTCTTCATCCATTGTTTCAATGAAGGCTTCTTTCACATCAGAGAACTTCTCAGCTCTTACTTCTTTGCTTGAAGCTTCTCTCGCAAATTCTTTGAATTTGTCAAAAGCGAACTCATGTATCGCTTTTTTTAGGTCTTCATCGTGTCTCTCATGTTCATATTCCCTTTTTACCTTAGACTTCTCTACTTGAGAAGCAAAGTCTAATTGGGCTTTGCAATGTACTTTAATAGCAGCATGAGCAACATTGATCGCTTCCACCATTTCGGCTTCAGATACTTCGCTCATTTCTCCCTCTACCATCATTATGTTATCCTCCGTTCCTGCAACGATAAGATCCATGTCTGCTTCAAGGTTTTCTTCTATAGTAGGGTTGATAACGAATTTCCCATTGATCCGAGAAACCCTTACCTCTGAAACCGGCCCTGCAAAAGGGATGTCTGAAACACAAAGTGCAGCAGAGGCAGCAAGACAAGCAAGTGCATCTGGGCTGTGAACTTTGTCAGACGAGATCAAGTTCACTACTATTTGTGTGCTAGCGTGAAAATCGTCTGGGAATAATGGTCTCAGGGCTCTGTCGATCAAACGACAAATTAATATTTCGTCCTCAGTAGGTCTGGCTTCTCTTTTGAAGAAACCTCCTGGGATCTTTCCTGCAGAAGCAAATTTCTCTTTGTACTCTACAGTTAATGGTAAAAAATCGATGTCGTCTCCGGCCTCTTTTGCCGCAACTACTGAAGCCAGGAGCATTGTGTCTCCAAGCCTAAGTACCACCGATCCATCAGCTAGCTTTGCTAGTTTTCCTGTCTCTAGGGAAATGGCCTTTCCATCACCTAGGTCGATCGTTTTTGTAACAACGTTTGTCATAATATATATCTATCTTTTATAATGTAATTTCTTGTTCGTGGCATCTGGTATATAGAAAAAGAGGCAGCTATATTAGGCCACCTCTCATTATCAAATTCTATATGTACATCTGGGATGTCAAATTATTTTCTGATGCCTAATTCTTTGATGATACTTCTGTATCTCTCGATCTCCCCATCTTTTAGGTAGTCTAGTAATCTTCTTCTTTTACCAACCAACTTCACAAGGGAGCGTTCTGTGTTGTAATCTTTCTTGTTGTTCTTTAAGTGTTCTGTAAGGTGGTTTATCCTGAATGTGAACAAAGCTATTTGTCCCTCTGCAGACCCTGTGTCTGTGTCACCTTTGCCATACTTGGCGAATAATTCTTTCTTTTTTTCTGTAGTTAAATACATTCCAATATTATTTAAATGATCTTCATGCTATTCCGGAACCTCCCGGATTTCAAGCCGCAAAGATACGCTTATATCTATAAAATGCATCTTTTTAGTGGGAAATATCAATAGTCTCTTGTGCAGTATTACTGAGGTATTTTGATCTTCCATTAGCCACCATCTGGCTATTCGTTCTAGTGTCCTCCTGTTTTCCTGTTTTTCATGGGCTTTGCTTTGGGCTCCTGTTGTCGCCAAGCGCAGCCACAAAAGCTAAAAAAACACTTCGGCCAGCTGTCACTTCTATCCAAGGTGGGGGGGATCAACGTCACCGCTATGAAACATGTCGCGCAGGACATGTGCTTATAGAGATTGTTTTATGTCGTTTTTCTTTTTTTAATTTAGGCCTTTGACGCAAACCACATTTCCATCTCCCCTTTTCCCTTTGCTTCGATCTTGCCACGGTTTTCAAAGGCAAACTGTGGGTTAGATCTAATTAGGTCATAAGTCGCTTCACTTATGTTCACTTTGCCTACTTCACCGCTGCTCTCCATTCGGCTGGCGGTGTTTACCGTATCTCCCCAGATGTCATATTGGAATTTCTTGACACCCACGATGCCAGCTACGACTGGGCCAGTATGAATACCCACGCGCATTTCAAAAGCGGGTTTACCAGCAGTATCCATTCTCGATTTTCGATCAGAGATGAAAGCTTGCATTTCAAGTGCAGCTAGCACCGTGTTCTGCACTGAATCATCGGTAGGGACGGGCAGACCACCTGCTGCCATGTAGGCATCTCCAATGGTCTTGATCTTCTCAATGCCATACTTGCCCATGATGCCATCAAAGGCTTCAAAGCAGGTGTTGATCTCCAACACCAGATCCTGCGCACTGAGTTTCTCACTTGCTGCTGTAAATCCTTTAAAGTCTGTGAAGAGAATGGAGACCATTTCAAAGTCACGGGCATCTGCCTTGCCTTTCTCTTTGAGTTCTGCGGCTATGTCAGCTGGGAGTATGTTGAGTAGCAGATTCTCAGAGCGGTCTTTCTCTTTTTCAATCTCGGCTTTGGCTTTTCTGGTGAATCGCAATCGACTATAAATGCCGCCCGCTATTAGGAAAAGAAACAGTCCGCCACCAATGAGTGCGTTTCGGGTTTTGTTCTTTTTTCGTACTTCTTCTTTATGTGTCTCCTCAACCAAACGGGCTTCTTCAGCAGTCGCAAGACTATCGGCCAGCATTTGTTTTTCAAACTCCATTTGCTGGAGTTTTTTGGTGGTTTCTTCGGCATTGAGGCTGTCATCTACCAAATTCATCTTCTCTAAATAAACCAAGGCTTCATTGCCTTTACCTAGGGCTTTGTAAGCATTGTAAATGCATTGACATGCTGTTTTTTGAAATTCAATTACTCCGCTTTCTTCGGCAAGAGCTAACGCCTCTTTACAATACTCTAAGGCTAAGGTATGCTTAGTTTGATTGGCATAAATTTCTCCAATGTTTAGCAACGCACCACACATGTTTCCATTATCGCCATGCTCTTTGTATATTGACAAGGCATTTTTCGAATACTCCAAGGCTTTCGAATAATCTTTCAAATCATTGTAGATGATTCCAATGTTGTTCAGCGCAAGGGCCTTTCCCATTTGGTCACCTTGTTCTTCATAGTAGGCCAGATTTTCTGATATGTACTCCAGACCCTTTTGATTGTCCCCTTCGTCAATGTATACACTTCCAATGGCGTTCATCGTATTTGCTTCACCTGCACTATAATTTAATTCTTTTTGCAGCGCCAAGGCTTTATGAAGATACTCCAAGGCAGAAACGGTATTCTCGCGCGCTATATACACGTTTCCAATGTTGGCCAGTGCACTGGCTTTGGCTCGTTTGTCTTGGATATCGTCAGCTATGGTTAGACTTCTTTGGAAATACTCCAAGGCTTTTGGATACTGACCTAGATTATAGTGGATACCTCCAAGGCTATTCAATGCTGTTGGCATGCCTCGTTTATCTTTCAACTCTTCAAACAACGTGAGACTTTGATTAAGACGTTCCAAACCGTTTGAATTGTCCCCTTTGAACCAATAGCAAATACCCTGAGTGGTCAACGCCATTGCCATTTGCCTTTTTAAGTCTTTTGACTTGGCAAAATCATATTGTAGCTCTGCAAAGTAGAAGGCAGAATCAAGGTTCGAAAACAAGTACTCAGTAAACGCGAGTTCTTGAATGGCCAGAAGACGACTTGTATCTGGACGACTTTTATCTTGCCAAATGGAGTAGAGTGAATCCAGATTGCTTTGGGCAAGGGGGGCCAGTGTTGCTAAAAGTAATGTTAAGGTAAAAAGTGTTTTTCTCATGTGCCTTTTTCAAATGGCATACAACGTATGGATATACCCTATTAATAGCGTATATATCCTAATATCTCGGAATATAGACCATTAATAGTCTATATACCCATTATATTTTTCCTACTAATTGAGGAAGGTACAAAATGTGAAATAGATAGGTTTTAAGTTCGTTTCATTTGAAAAAACAAAACCCCGCTCTTTTTTGAGCAGGGCTATATAATTCTATCTAAAAATGAACAGATCTTATTGGATCGTCTCCACTAAGATCTCTGGGTATCCTCTTTCTCCTAGCTCTGAAAGCATTTGAGAGAACAATACCTTGTGGTATGTTCCGTTTGCATCTTTTACAATATAGAAACGGTCGGTCTTTACAGCTGTAACAGTCGTTGGGTCTGGTGTAGCTACTGTTCTCCAGTTCCCACCGATAGTGTTTATGTTCGTGCTGAAGGTCTGTAAACTAGCATTAGCAATATTGAAGTTGTTGAACTCATCCAATAATACTTCTTCATCTCCAATGATGTATTCAGCTACCTCTACACCTGCTCTGTTCTGTATCACGAAGTCCTTGTAGAAATAAGGAACATTGAAGCCAATAAAGGCATAGTCTGTATAGGTCGTGAACGCTATGTCCCAATCGCTTCTTGCAGGAGCCACATCTACGATCCCATTCTCAAAACTGTAATACACAAAATTGTATGTGTTGTCTTTGTTAATCGTTGCGCTTTGTTCTGCTCCTCCATTAAAGTCTGCAAATTGCAATTCATAAGCATCTCCACTTTTGTCAACTTTCAATTTGTACCAAGGTCTTTGGCTATTGTCTGAATTCTTCCCAGAGTTAAGGATGTAAACCATATTGTTGCTTGTAACATCAGACGCCTCTGCTATGGCAGTTTGTGAAAGGTCTCCGCTTGGTGCATCTGCCCATGTGAATGCACTTGGCAACCAAGGCTCAGGAGTAGGGGAGATCATGTTCGCAAAAACAGCATCTAGAGAAAGTACATTTTCCATTCCAGCTGTGTCTGCTACACTTATTTCAGATAGCATGGTCTCAGCGGTTGCTTGCGTCAGCGCTCCAAGAGAACTGTTCAAGATCACTTTGAATTCTGCTCCGCAGTAGAAAGCCAGATCCCATGAATTTCTTGGGCTAGACACCATTTCTCTTGAGCCAAGGTCTAGGTAAACTTGGTTTGCTTGCTCCGGTCCACCAACATTTGGCTTAATGCTTTGGTTGGTTGTAGGTTCTTCTACTTCCGGGTCATCATCTTTGTCACAGGCTGTAAGGAAAGCAGCCATCATCACGATCAATACTAATTTATAATTCTTCATTTTTATTATGAGGGTTTATTTTAAAATTCCATTTAATATTTAAAAAGGCCGATCGGCCGTAGTGTATCAATTCTTTTTGTTCCATTCCATGCACGCCACCTCCAGTAGCATCCACTGTCTGTTCGTTCAGCAGATTCCGCAGTCCAGCTGTGATGTGCAGGTTTTTCTTAATGCTATAAGTGACATTGGCATCTATCAAGGTGTAGGGGTCAACTATTGAAACCAGCACAGCATCTTCACCTGCTGTTATGTCATTTATCAATTGTGCGTTCTTTCCTTTGATCAAAGCGTTTGAACTCGCGCTTAGTTTGTCTGAGAACCTATATGATAGCGATATGCTTGTTGCTACATTGTTGTTCCAGTCATTTTGCTCAGCTGCAAACTGAGTGCTGATGAAGTTGAACTGTGCCATAGCATCCCATTTGTCCGTACTTAATCTCTGTCCGATCTTTATTCCCTTGGACTTTAGTGATTCTGTGTTCAATAAAGTAATGATGGTAGGATCTGTCGGAGAGCTTGCAAAATCTATGAGATCTCTGAATTCTGAATAATAAAGACGTACAGAACTTTCAGATCTTAGTTCATCTCCAGTGCGATAGGTTGCACTCGCAAAAAGGTAATCTGAGCTTTCTGGTTCCAGGTTGGGGTTGCCGAGTATGCGGTGGTTCTGGTCATTGAAATCAAAGAACAATTCTCTTAAAGATGGTAGGCGATATCCTTTTGCATATCCAGTCCTAAGGGTGACTTTTCCTAGGTTTTTCTTTAGATGCAAAGAGGGTAGAAGTGCATCTCCTGATCTATTGGAGTGTGACCAACGTAGGCCGGTCCTTATGGTCAGGAAATTCAGATCGAATTCGCTGGCATTGAAAAGAGAGAATTCTCGATCCAGTGCTTCTCCCTCTGCAATGCGCCCACCTCCAGCTTCTTCATTTCGCCATTCCACTCCGCTCGTGCTTTGCACTTTGTCTGAGATCTGTCTCATCCAGGTAGCGCGTAATTCCAAGGCATCTATGCGTGAAGTATCTTGCGCTCCATCAAAGATGGCCAGCAGTGGTTCTCCTGTAAAGTTGTTGATGTAGGTGTTCTTTTGTCTTGAATAAGTGTTGAACGAAGTCCTGAATTGGAATACATCTTTGTTGAGTGCATACTTAGCAGTAAGTGCATTCACAAAACGTTTCGTAAGGTATTCATCGTCTTGAGCTTGCGGGTTGATCACTCCCGTTACAGCACCATCATTTTCTAATTGGTCTTGTAAGAAAGATGTATTCAATAGAATGGACAATCGCTCTTTCTGAAATGATATGTTCGAAAATGCCATGTGCTGCGAACGAGGGTCCCAGTCCATGAGTCGACCAGTGCTGATCACTTGCTTGTCTCCCCATTGTCTTCTGCCAAGTCCCAGATCCCATTGTAAATTCTTAGAGATGGGCAGATATGCACTCATTTTGTGGTCGTGAATTCCTTCAGTTGTGCTGTATTCGCTGTGCATGGTCTCTTCACTAAGGTCCAGAGAGATCATTGCCTGATCACTTTTCTCTTTTTTGGAAATAAGGTGAATGACCCCGGCCATCGCGTTCGATCCGTACTCTACGGCCATGGGCCCTTCAATGATCTCTATACGTTCTATGTTTTGAAGAGAGACCTGAGAAATATCGAATTCCTGCCCAGTACGTCCAGCAAGAGGTACCCCATCCAAGAGGACTTTAATGTTGTTCCCTCCTATACCCAAGAGTTCTGCGAATGATCCTCCTGTTGTACCATCTGCTCGTACATTCAGATTTGGCGCAACTCGCATGATCTCTTGAAGATTCCTAGCTTGTGTATTTGCGATCACTTCAGAACTGATCACTATCACTTCTCTAGGGGCATCGCTCACTCGTTTCTCTGAAAGGTATCCGGAGATCACAACCTCATCCAATTCACCTTGCAAAGGAGATAGCTTGAATACGTAAGTTCCTTTTTCAAAGAGCGTATCGTTCAACGTTTTGAATGCAGGGTGTTGGAGTGAGACTTGCACGGGATATGTCATGCTCAACAGCTGGCAGTAGCCATTCTTGCTCGTGATGGCCATTTCCTGTTTTCCCGAATGGTCCAGATAAGCGACCACAACATCACCAAGGGGAAGGTCGGTTTTGGAATTGTAGACCTGCAGCAGATCCTGAGCAAAAAAAGCATTGCTGAACAAAAGGGCGAAGATCAGGTTCTTTATGTGAGTATGTGCCTTCAAATAGGAATACAAATTTAAGCGAGCGAATGGTTGAAGAATATCGCTCGAGGGTTTAAAAATATCGCTGTAAAAATTTTTTGTTGATTTTAGGAAAACTACCTTTGCGAACTCAGATGGAAACCGAGAAAAATAGCGGACTTTATGAAATGCACGAAGGTGTGAAAAGTGCTCATTTCAGTTTTGATGAAAGCACATCTTTGCACTCTGTTGACGTGGGATCTCGCTTTATGCTTTGGCTTACTTGCCTCAGGGGAGAAGTTCATTTTAGAACAGACACGCTGGAAGCAGCTGTTCATTTAAGAGAGTCTGAAACGGTGCTTATGGCTATTCCTCCGTCAATGAGTTCATTGGATCTAAGAAGCGAAAATGGCGAATGCATCGTCACTTTTGTAGGTCTTAAATTATTGCATGAATTGTTGGCCGTGAATTTTGATGCCAGCAATATGGATCGCTCCAAATTCGATTATTCAACTGCTCCGAAGGTTATCAACCTTTCACCTAAGATCATGGTGGACTTGGAAAATTGGTTCCTTGAAAGTGACCGAGACCCATTTAAGAAGATCAAAGACTATGGTACTTTCCTCGGTGCTTTCTCTTCATTAATGGGTAGGCTTTTCGGGCGCAAAATGGACAAATGTCCTGTGCGATTGGACCTGGAAGCGGAGGCTGCTCTGCGAGAAGCACATCACAAGATCATTTCTAATTTACATGTCATTCCTGATACACAGGCCATAGCCCTTGCAGTAAAATTACCAGAGAATGTATTGTCTGAGGGATTCAAACATGTTTATGGTCTGAGTATTTACAAGTATTACCTGGACTATAAAATGGAAAAGGCCATTGCGCTTTTAGGTTCTGGAAAGAAGCTTGTTAAAGAAGTTGCCTTCGAGCTAGGCTACCAAAGCCCTTCACATTTCATTGCTGCTTTCAAGAAGAAGTACGGAATGACCCCTAAGAAATATTTTCAGGAAGTTTAGATCTCAAATATTGAAAAGCTTGATCAAGGTCAATAGCTTTTCACGTAGTTCAGAT
The DNA here is from genome assembly GCA_013002285.1 of Flavobacteriales bacterium. The sequence continues at coordinate 18,591 of JABDKJ010000009.1, read as the reverse complement.
CTCTTTACTATAAAGTCGAGAAAACCATGCTCTTGTACGAATTCTGAGGTTTGAAATCCTTCTGGAAGGTCACGGCCGATCGTTTCTTTCACTACTCTAGGTCCTGCAAAGCCTATCAATGCGCCTGGCTCAGCAATATTCACATCACCTAACATAGCGTATGATGCAGTGACACCGCCTGTTGTTGGATCTGTAAGGAAAGAGATGTAAGGTACCTGTGCTTTTGCCAATAAAGTGAGCTTTGCGGAGATCTTTGCTAATTGCATCAAAGAGAAGCTGGCCTCCATCATACGCGCACCACCAGACTTTGAAATGATCATCAAAGGGATCTCATATTTCACAGCATGATCCACCGCTCTGGCGATCTTTTCACCAACAGCAGAACCCATAGAACCTCCAATGAATGCAAAATCCATGGCTGCGATCACCAAGTCTTCATCTTCGATCCTGCCAACAGCAACTCTCACAGCATCTTCCAATCCCGTTTTCTTCTTGGCGGCTTTAAGACGGTCGGTATATTTCTTTGTGTCCTGGAATTTTAAGGGATCGCTCGACTTGATCTTCGAGAATAGCTCTTTATAGCGACCATCATTGAAGATCAAATTGAAATATTCCTCAGATCCGATTCGGTCGTGTTTTTCACATTTTGGACAAACCCAAAGGTTTGTTGCGAATTCTTCCGTTGCGGTAAGGGTCTGACATTTAGGACACTTGAACCATAAGCCTTCAGGTGTCTCTTTCTTGTCTTTGGTGGATGTGGTTATCCCTTCTTTTATTCTCTTATACCAACTCATGGGTTAGTCCAAATTCGAATTTAGCTGAAAAAATTAAGCTAGGTCTATTTCTTTGTTCAAATATACGTCCTGTACGGCATTTAGAAGGTCAATGCCTTCATTCATAGGTCTTTGGAATGCTTTTCTTCCTAAAATAAGTCCATGGCCACCAGCTCTTTTATTGATCACTGCTGTTTTCACAGAATCTGCCAGATCTGTGGCACCTCCAGAAGCTCCTCCTGAATTGATCAGACCGATCTTACCCATATAGCAATTAGCTACTTGATAACGGCATAGGTCTATAGGGTGATCAGAAGACAACTCAGAATACACCTTATCATGTGTTTTGGCAAATCCTATATCTCTAAAACCACCATTGTTCTCTGGTAATTTTTGTTTGATTATATCGGCTTGAAGAGTCACCCCTAGGTGGTTTGCTTGAGAAGTAAGGTCTGCAGCAACGTGGTAATCTTTGCCATCTTTCTTAAAGCCTTCGTTCCTTGTATAGCACCAAAGTATAGTAGCCATGCCTAGTTCGTGTGCCACTTCAAATGCTTCTGCGATCTCTACGATCTGGTCATTAGATCCTTGCGAACCAAAATAAATGGTCGCACCTACAGCTACTGCGCCTAAGTTCCATGCTTCTTCTACAGAACCGAATGGGATCTGATAGTGTTTGTTCGGATAGGTCATCAACTCATTGTGATTGATCTTCACAACGAATGGGATCTTGTGGGCATACTTTCGCGAACAATTCGCTAGAACGCCAAAGGTCGAAGCAACGGCATTGCAACCACCTTCAATGGCAAGCTTTACAATATTCTCCGGATCGAAATAAATGGGATTGGGCGCAAACGAAGAACCCGCAGTATGCTCTATTCCTTGGTCTACTGGAAGTATTGAAATGTAACCGGTGTCAGCCAAACGACCATTTCCGTAAAGAGTTTGAAGACTTCTGAGCGTCTGATTGTTCCTGTTGGAATCTCGATAATGTGTTTCTATTAAGTCTGGTCCAGTCTGATGGAGCATTGACTTATCGAATGTCTTTGAGGTGTGGTTCAATAGGCTGTCAGCTTGGTCGCCTAGTAATTCTTGTATCTTATTGATCGACATAAAATATTGTTTGAACAGACGAAGGTAAAAATTCCCATTGCTTTGACAATAATTAATGAACGTTCATCATATCTTTGCGCGTTTAAATGATCTCTGTAAGTAATTTATCGGTAATCTATGGTGAAAGACGCCTTTTCAACGAAGTCTCTTTTCACTTGAGCACTAAGGACAAAATTGGCCTGGTTGGAAAGAATGGTGCGGGTAAATCAACCATGCTTAAAGTCATTAAAGGCCTCATTGCTCCTACACAAGGTCAGGTGGCGATCCCCAAAGGATGTACGATCGGATACTTGCCTCAAGAAATGAAGCACAATGAAAAGGCTACGATCATTGATGAAGCATCGACTGCATTTGAGGAACAGAACAAGATCGAAGAAAGAATAGCCGAGATAAATAAGGAATTCGAGACCAGGGAAGATTACGAAAGCGAATCTTATTCTCGTCTTATCGAAGAACTGAATGCACACAATGACAGACTAACGGTCATGGGAGGAGACAATATGTTGGAGAATATTGAGCGTGTTTTGAAAGGGCTTGGTTTTGTCCAAGAAGATCTGGAAAGAAAGATGTCTGAATTCTCTGGAGGTTGGAAGATGCGTGTCGAGTTGGCCAAGATCCTGCTTCAGTCTCCTGATGTGATATTATTAGATGAGCCAACGAACCACCTTGATCTAGATAGCATAGAATGGTTGGAATCTTTCTTGATCGGTCACTCCGGTTCGATCATGCTCATTTCGCACGACCGCGATTTTCTGGATAACATCACCAACCGCACGATAGAGATCATGAATGGACGTACGTATGATTATAAGTTCTCTTATAGCAAATACATCATTCAGCGAAAGGAAGAACTGGAAAGACAGAAAGACGCTTATAAGAACCAACAGAAGTATATAAAGGACACGGAAGTATTGATCAATAAATTCCGGGCGAAAAAGAATAAGGCGGCATTTGCCCAGTCCTTGATCAAAAAGCTCGATAAATTAGAAAAGATCGAAGTAGATGAATTTGACTCCTCAAAGATCAACATTGTTTTTCCAGATCCGCCACATTCTGGAAAGATAGTCGTTGAGGCTCATGGCTTGGAAAAACACTTTGGTGAAAAACACATCTTTTCCAATGTGGAGTTTTTTATTCGAAAAGGAGAAAAGATCGCGCTTGTTGGAAAGAACGGAGTAGGGAAAACCACACTCCTAAAGATTTTGACGCAAAACCTTGCTCATGGTGGAGAATTCAAGATCGGCCATCAGGTAAAGATCGGCTATTTCGCTCAGAACGAAGCAGAAAAGCTAGATACCAGCAAAACAGTTTTTGAGGTTATTGATGAGGTGGCCGTTGGGCCTATTCGAACGCAACTGAGAGGAATATTAGGTGCTTTTCTATTTGGTGGTGATGATATTGACAAGAAAGTCTCGGTACTGTCCGGAGGTGAGAAAACCAGACTGGCGCTTTGTAAGTTAATGTTGGAATCGAACAACTTGATCATTTTGGATGAGCCAACAAACCACTTGGACCTTGCATCTAAGAATGTTTTGAAAGAGGCAATAAAGAATTTCAAGGGAACTGTGATCATCGTTTCTCACGATAGGAATTTCCTGCATGGGTTAGCCGAAAAGATATATGAGTTGAAAAAGGATGGTGTGAGCGAGTACATTGGAGATATTTATGATTTCTTAAAAGAGAAGAAGACCCAGAGCATTGCACATTTCGAAAGAGGCAAGAAGGAAAAGAAACAGGCAGTGAAAGTTGAGTCCAACAACAAGATGGACTATAAAGAGCGAAAGGAGTTTGATAAAAAGGTAAGGAAGCTCAAGAATAGGCTCTCGCGTTGCGAAAAAGAGATCGTGGATCTCGAAGCCACATTGAAAGAGAAAGAGGTTGCCATGGCCGAGTTGGATTTTAGCGATAAAGAAAAGTCTAATGCGGCTTTGAAGGAGTTTGAGGAGATAAAGGCCAAGCTTGATACTACCATGAAAGATTGGGAAGATGCAGGAGAAGCTCTGGAAAAACTTGATGTTTAGACTTTATCCAAAGCTTTGAGTTCTCCCTTTGGATAGCTTACTTTAATTTCATCACCAACTTCGATCTTTCCACCTTCTAGAACAATTGCCATTATTCCAGCTTTGCGGATGAGTTTTCCATTTTCGTCTCTACCAAGAACGGCATCCATAAGCCCATCGTGCAGAGTGTTTAGCTGATGACAAGGGTTTCTAAGGCCTGTGACCTCAATTCGAGAATCACCGATCTTTAATATGGCTTTCTCCGGAAGAGACAAAAGATCAATTCCTTTCGTGGTGATATTCTCGCCCATTTGTCCTGGTCCAACACGAATACCTTTCAGTTCTAACTCTTCATGTAATTCTGAATGTATGAGGTGGACCTGTCTTAAATTCGGTGCATTTGGGTTCTGGCGAACCCTAGATCTATGTTTGACTGAAACCCCAAGGTGGGTATCACCTTCGATGCCCAATCCAGTAAGCAATAATAATTCTTTCTGGTTTTCTTTTATCAAAGTATGAGCAGGGCTCTTGCTCAGCGCAATGACTTTTCCTCGGATGTGTTCTTTTTCCATTCTTCTTTATGGATCCTATATAGCATTAAGTCTTCCGGATCATCCGGTAAGTTGGTCATGTCGTGAAAGTGAAATCCAAGTTTTTCCAAAAGTCTTTGAGAATCTATGTTTTCTCTGATCGTTATCGCGCTAACACTTTCCAATTTAAATTCCGTAAAGGCTGCTTCCAGTATTTTTTTAGATGCCTCAAAAGCATAGCCTTGTTTCTCGAACTGAGATAAAAATGCAAAACCCATGTCCACGCCATCAAGGCCATCTCTATCATATAAGCCACACGTACCGATCTTTGCCTGGTCTCTTTTTCTGATAACCGTATAATTTGAGAATCCCAAACGGTCCAGTTGAGGTGTCATCTTTTTTGAGATATATTCTTTTGCGTCTTCAGCCGTTCGAACTTTTCTATCACCTATGAATTTCAACCATTTAGGACTATTGAAGAGCTCAACTACAAACTCTGCATCATCTTCATTGGTTGGTCTGATCTGAGTGCGAGTAGTTTCAAAAGTGCGATGACTCATTGTGCTAAATGTACTCTTTATTTTTTCACTTGGACAATGAACCAAATTGGCCCGAGTTCCTCGATCTCAGATCTCGAGTCCCGTGCAATTCTCAATGAATTTGTGTAGTGTGACCATTTGTTCTTCACCCAATTTTTTTCCGAAGAAAGAAACCAAATAAAGTGAAAGAAAAATGATCAACAATACAGGTATGGCCCATAAGATGTCGGCAGGTTTTCCGAGAGAAAGGAAAGACCCACCTATGATCCCGATGATCAAAATTGCAAAACCTATTATTGCATAAAAGAAGACGAACATGGTCCAAACAACAGGTCTTGGTCCAAAGAGACCACGGAGAATGCAGCCTTCTTCAGTTTTTTCTAATGACAATGACAGTTGCGGAGACCAATAATGCTGCTCTTCTATAGGAAGAGAGATGATGGCATGTCCATGTTCGATCTCACCCTTTACTGGAGCATCTTCATTTCTCAAGCAAGCCTTTATTTTTTCTGCAAGGTCTTTTTCTTCAAGATCAGTTTCTATCCTGAATCTCGGTCTTACTTTGTAAAGTGTGATCTGGTCTTGGCTAAGTTCGCTCATGAGCTCTGGTCTAGCTCTAAATTTAATAAATGTGAATTATCAAATGATCAATTCTCTCGAAAATTCTGTTTCACATATTTCACAAGCCTTTTGGATACATTTTAAATAAGGATCAATATTAAGGTCGATCCTTGGGTCTCTTGTAAAGTACCGGATACTGTTTATTCCCTTCTCACTGATCTGTTGTGCGACTTTCTGTGAGTGACCTGCAACCGCCTTATTTATCAGTAAATGATCATAAAATGGAACAGGGTTGCCAGCTGGAATAAGCCCGAATTTTCCTGAAAGAATAAAGAAGGGTACTGCTTTTTGATCAGCCAGGTCTTTGATGTTTCGGATCCTATCGCTCTGGTAACGTTCTATTGCCGGAAGAAGACCTGAGTCTTCTTTTTTATGAGCTGAACAATATGTGGCAAAGATCTCCATCTGTCTGTATGAATATATTGCATTGATCGTTCATCTTGTTTTTTTTAAACAAGCTGCGATCTGAATTATACCTTTGCTAAAATTTATTCAAATGCCTCAAAATTTTAGTCTGGCAATACACGGAGGAAGTGGAACGATCTTGCGTTCTAAGCTAAGTCCTGAGCAAGAAGCGAATTATCTAAAAACGCTCAATGAAGCTGGTGAAGAAGGGAAGGCCATTCTAGCTTCTGGAGGAACTGCTGTTGATGCGGTTTGTGCTTCGGTCGTAGCACTGGAAGATTCACCTTTGTTCAATGCAGGGAAAGGATCTGTTTTTGCCTCCAATGGGGCCAATGAAATGGATGCTTCGATCATGGACGGGAGTAATCTTTACGCTGGTTCAGTTGCAATGGTAAAAGGAGTGCGAAACCCTATTGAATTAGCAAGGCTTGTAATGGAAAAGTCTGGACATGTATTTTTGGCTGGAGAAGGTGCAGAAGAATTTGCCAGATCACAGAATGTAAAGTTTGAATCTCCCCAATACTTTCATGACGAACTCAGATTCAAACAATGGCAGAGTGTAAAGGATACTGATAAGACACAGCTCGACCACACTCCTTTGACAGATGAGAAATTCGGCACGGTAGGAGCAGTAGCTTGTGACTTAAATGGCAACCTTGCAGCAGCAACTTCTACCGGTGGCATGACCAATAAAAAGTTTGGCAGGGTCGGGGATAGTCCGATCATTGGTTGCGGAACTTATGCGAACAATGCCACTTGTGCAGTGAGTTGTACAGGAAGCGGAGAGTACTTCATTAGAGGAGTAGTTGCCTATGATGTGAGCTGTCTAATGGAATATAAAGGCCTGACTTTGCAAGAAGCATGTGACACCGTCATTCACGATAGGTTATTGAGGATCGGAGGAGATGGCGGCTTGATCGCTGTGGATACGAAAGGTAATATTGCACTGCCATTCAATACCGAAGGCATGTATAGAGCATCGTTAGTTGATGGTAAAATATTCGCGGAGATCTTTAAATAAAGCTTTTGTCCAAAGGAAGTACGTGTATCTCCCTTTCTTTGATACTGAATTCATCTCCATTACTCAGGATATGAACTATGAGATTGCTCATGGACATGGGTGTGCCCTCTTCTAATTCGTCATTCTTGTTATGTGTCAATTTTTCTGGGTCGAACAAGATGACCATTCCACTTCCTATGACCGTAGCATGATCACCATTTTTAATAATGATGCCAGTGTCTTCTGCAAGACCGATCCCCAAAAGGTCTGTTTTTCTTGCAACGGCTTCCGCCAATCGTCCAAAACGACCACGTCTGATGAAATGACTATCAATGATCAGTTCTGGAATGAATGCAAGCCCTTTATCCATAAGAACGGCTCCTTTAATGAGTGCTTCTTTACTACTTCCACCGATCACCATTTCTTCACTCATTGCTACTGCACCAGCACTTGTTCCAGCAATAACGATCTTATCGTTCTTATATCTGTCCATCATGATCTCGTGGACTTTTGTGCCTGATACAATGCGAGATAATTTCAATTGATCACCGCCACTCATCATGATGCAATCTGCAGCATGGATCAATTCACAAGAGAATTCATCATTCGCTTCATCTCGTGCTTGAATATCGAGAACAGTGAGGTCAGTGCAACCCAAAGTTCCAAATCCATCAAGATAGTTACGCGCAACTTCCTTAGGTATTCCGCTGGCCGTAGGGATTATAACTACTTTGGAATCAACACCTTTGGCCTCATTTAAAATGTGCCAAAGGATACCTTCACTAATAAAATCTTTTGAATACGTCTGACTCTCGCTAAGGTCCAAGCCCTTGTCCTCATTCCCCCCTACAGGGATCAAAGTACCTTTTACCTTGTTCATCATTATCTTTTTTTGATCAAAATGCAAAGCTAAATGTTCTCGTAGCATTACCTATTAGTTAAGCTTCAATTTTTACAACCATGGTCATTTTGGAGCATTTTCTGTAGATCAAGGTGGACCGAATTATATAGGTTCTTTTCCGCAATAATTCTACCAATTCTGTACTTTTGCAGCCTGATAAACAAGACCTTATGAAAATTAGAGAGATCAATGCAATGCGCGGACCTAACTATTGGTCGATCAGAAGACACAAACTGATCGTGATGGTATTGGACCTTGAAGAGATGGAAGAACTTCCAACAAACAAGGTAGAAGGATTCTATGAACGACTGGCAGCAATGTTCCCTACTATGTATGAACACAGGTGTAGCGAAGGTAGGCCTGGAGGTTTTTTCCATCGTGTGCAAGAAGGAACTTGGATGGGTCATGTTGTTGAGCATGTGGCACTTGAGATCCAAACCCTTGCTGGAATGGATGTAGGTTTTGGTCGTACAAGAGGTTATGGAGAAGATGGGGTTTACCATGTAGTATTCGCTTACATGGAAGAGCGTGTTGGAAGATATGCAGCTAAGTCAGCAGTAGACATTGTGCAGGCATTGATCGATGGAACAGAATATGATCTTGAAAAAGATATTCAAGAAATGAGAGAGATCAGGGAAGAAGAGCGCCTTGGACCTAGCACTGGATCTATTGTTGAAGAAGCTGCAAGTAGAGGTATTCCTTGGATAAGATTGAACAAATATTCCCTTTGTCAATTGGGCTATGGTGCAAACCAACAGAGAGTTCAAGCCACTGTATGCAGCAAGACAAGTAGTATTGGTGTGGAAATAGCTTGCGATAAAGAAGACACGAAATTCTTATTGGAGCAAGCCGAGGTTCCAGTACCCAAAGGTGAGATCGTGCGCAGAGAATCCCAATTAGAAAGAGCGGTTGACTATCTGGGTTTTCCTTTGGTCATTAAACCGATAAACGGAAACCACGGAAGAGGTATTACAACAGATATCCATAATTTGGAGGAAGCACTTGAGGCATACCATGCAGCAAAAGAAGTGTCGCGATCCGTGATCGTAGAACGGTTCATAACTGGAGAAGATCATAGACTATTGGTGATCGACTACAAGTTGGTCGCTGCGGCCAAAAGGAGCCCTGCACATGTTGTTGGGAATGGGAAGTCTACAATTCAGGAGCTGATCGATGAGGTAAATAGCGACCCAAGAAGGGGTTATGGTCATGAGAAAGTATTGACAGCGATCACAGTAAATGAATTAACAGAGAATATCATCGAGGATAATGGGTTGACCCTTGAGTCTGTATTGCCAAATGGTGAAAGGCTCGATCTTAAGGATACAGCAAATTTAAGTACGGGAGGAACAGCGACAGATGTAACGGATATCGTTCATCCTTACAACGTGTTCATGGCAGAAAGGATCTCAAAGATCATAGGCTTGGATATTTGTGGAATAGACATAATGACTACAGATATCAGTAAGCCATTGCCTGACACAAAAGGAGCAGTTCTAGAAGTAAATGCAGGGCCTGGATTCAGGATGCATCTGGCACCGACAGAAGGACTTCCGAGAAACGTAGCAGAACCAGTAATAGACATGTTATTCCCTCACGGATCTACTGCTCGTATTCCGATCGTTGCTGTTTCAGGAACGAATGGAAAAACAACTACTACAAGATTGATCGCCCATATGATGAAAATGAAGGGCTTTAAGGTGGGGTATACAACTTCTGATGGCATCTACATTCAAAACAGACTGCTTCAGACTGGTGATTGTACGGGACCTTCCAGTGCAGAATTCGTTTTGAAAGACCCGACTGTTAACATGGCTGTACTTGAATGTGCCAGAGGTGGTTTACTTAGAGCCGGACTTGGTTTTGGTAGATGCGACATCGGTATTGTTACCAACGTAGCTTCTGATCACCTTGGTTTGAAAGGGATCAATACAATAGAGCAATTAGCGAGAGTGAAAGGGGTGATCCCTGAAACTGTCTTGCCCGATGGTTATGCCATCTTGAATGCAGATGACGACTTGGTCTACGATATGCGAAAGAATGTTGAGAGCAAAGTCGCGCTTTTCTCAATGGAAGAGGATAGCCCAAGAATAAAGAGACATTGTCAGAATGGAGGCGTTGCGGCTATCTATGAGAATGGTTATATAACAATTTGCAAAGGTGAGTGGAAAATGCGAGTAACAAAAGCCGTGAACGTTCCACTTACATTTGGAGGCAAAGCTCATTTCATGATCCAGAATGTTCTACCTGCAACATTGACTGCATATTTGAGAGGCTTCACTTTGGACGATATCAAAGTATCTTTAGAGATGTTCACTCCTTCGCCACAACAAACACCAGGAAGATTGAACTTGTTCGAATTTGAGAATTTCACTTTGTTATTGGATTATGCACACAACCCGGCAGGATTAAGAGCATTGAAAAAGATGCTGGACAATATAGATGCAGCACCAAAGGTTGGGATCATTGCAGGGATAGGAGATAGAAGGGTAGAGGACAATGAGGAGATCGGAAGTGTAGCTGCCGAGATGTTCGATGAGATCATTATCCGTCAAGACAAGCATTTGAGAGGAAAGACCGAAGAAGAGTTGATAGATATGCTGGAGAATGGGATCAGGAAAGTGGATGAGAACAAGAAAGTGATGATCATTCCTTCAGAGGCAGAAGCGATCGAGTATGCGATCAAGAATGCAAAGCCGGGAAGTATGGTTGTGCTCTGCAGCGATGTCGTGCCTGATGCTCTTGAACTTGTTATGAAATACAAGGAAGAAGAGTCGAAAAGACTTTACGAATTCAGCAAAGCGGATATTCCAAACCTTTAAGAAAAGAGATCTACTTTTCTATCACGTAAGTCAGCTTTTCAGGATCGTCCTGAAATAAGTGAGCGCATTTAGGGTCATTCTTATTGATCGGTCTACCACCTATCTTTTCTACCGCTTTGGCCGATCGATAGTTCTCTTTGGCAATGATGAAGACCGCATAAGGGACTTGTTTGAAAATGTGATCGAGCATTAATTTTTTAAAAGATGCGTTGTATTTACCTCCCCAATATAATCGTGATAGAAAGGTCCAGCCGATCTCTACAGCATCATCAATGCCATCCAATAAATAAAACCTTGATGAGCCGATCACCTTCTTGCTTTGTTTATCGATAACAAGCATTGCTCCTCCTGAAGCTAAAGACTCTTCAAAGAATGGGTCAAAGACTTCTCGCTTATTTCTTTTCATAGGATGTTGGTCCCAGATCAAAGGGTCATTGGCTGCAGCATACATATCTTCTTTATCTGCTTTGGTCAATGGTCGCAGAAGTACCAGTTCGTTTTCAAGTGTAGGTTGAATGTTTATTGTCATTTTTTTTCTAATTCATATTGTTCTATGAACCATTAGGGACTAAAGATGTTTGGACTGCTAATGTATAATACCATAAAGTATTGCACTGAACGATCTAGAGCAAATTGATATCTATCAGATCCCTACGAACCACATGTCAATGGCACCTTTTCCTTTCGCTTCTATTTTCCCTCGGTATTCAAAGGAAAAGGTAGGGTCGTCTTTTATAAGGTCATAAGTCTCTTTACTGATGTTCACTTTGTTCACTTCACCATTACTCTCCATACGACTAGCGGTATTCACTACGTCACCCCAAATATCATACTGGAATTTCTTTAGTCCTACGATACCCGCCACAACAGATCCTGTATGTATGCCCACTCGCATTTCAAATGCGGGTTGGCCTGCAAGATCGCGTTCCTTTTTTCGCTTTTCAATAAAATTCTGCATTTCGATGGCAGCTAAGACCGTGTGCTTTACCGCAGACATACTTTGTACTGGTAATCCACCCGCAGCCATGTAAGCATCACCGATCGTCTTTATTTTTTCGATCTTATGTTTTTCTACGATCAGATCGAAAGCCCTAAAACATTCATTTATCTCGGAAACCAATTCCTTGGGGCTCAATTTCTCTGCCGTTTTAGTGAATTGGACAAAGTCTGTGAATAATACACTCACCATATCATATTGTCTTGCTTCTGCTTCTCCCTTTTCTTTCAACTCTTCCGCGATCTCTTGAGGCAGGATATTCAGCAGAAGAGCATCGCTCCGTTTTTTCTCTTTGGCTGTTTTGTTCCGTTGACGGAAAACTACGAACCCAAAGATCATTGACCCAACTAGTCCACCTCCAATGATATTCCGAATGAACTTTTGACGAATGTCTTTTTTCTCTTGTTCTGCCCGAATTTCAGCCTCTTGTTGGTCGAATGAGAATTTCATCTGTGCCTTCACCGTTTCTTTCGAACTCTTGTTGTTTTTTGCACTATCTCTGTACGCTATGAATTTTAGATGATGAACATATGCTGAATTCCACTTGCCATCAATGCTATCGAGTTTGCTAAGATTCTGGTGTATATCCCTGAAATAGGAAAAACTCTCCAGATCTCTCGAAAGAGCAAGAGCTGTATTCAGGTCTACCCTGGCTTCTTCGAAGTCTTGCATTTTGATCTTGGTGATTCCCATACCGATCAGTGAGGAGCAGATCAGGTTCTTTCTTCCTGCTTTTTCCGCTAATTCCAGGGCATTTTCGTAATGTTCAAGTGACTTATCGAATTCACCTAACCTTCGATAGTTCTCTCCTAAGAAGGTCTCTTGAATACACATACCACCGTCAGATCCCAGCTCTACATATATATCATAAGAAGCCATATAATCTTGGAGGCCTTTCTCATAGTCCCCATTCTCTACATGGCAACCTGCAATGTTGGAAAGTATCTGGGCTATTCCTCGTTGATCTCCTATCTGTTTGTATATGTCCAGAGCGGCATTATAATAATTGATGGCTTCTTCATAATTTCCCTGGATGTAATAGATGACACCAATGCTCTGGTTAGAAAAAGCGATGCCTTTTGAGTTACCCGCTTCTTTATTCTTCTCTAAACTTTGCAGATAATAATTATAAGCTTGGGCAAAATTCGATTGGGATTGATAAACAACACCGATATAATTCAATGACTGAGCCTCGCCCTTATTATAATTCAAAGCCCTTGATAGATCTAATGCTTCATCAATAAATTGCCTGGCGTTTCCTGCTTTATTGCTGACAATATATTCCCATGCAATACGATTAAGTTGATCAGCCTTAGCACTGTCCGCTAGAGTTTTCAACTCTTCGAACATAGAATCCATCTTTTCCTGATCTCTAAGCTGGGCATGGGAATGCTGGACCAAAAGCAATACGAATAGAATAGCTATCTTATGTATGTGACAGTTCGATCTTTTCATATGTTCCCTATAAAAATAGATCATTGTCTTCTGCTACTTCAATGGCTAAAGTATCAAATTAATAAGGTCTAAGAAGGTTTTCGCTGAGAACAGGGAACTATTTATTCTCCACTTTAGCGGTTCACATAATGACTGTTATCAGAGTCGCAAAACGTTGGGCAAGGTTCCGTGCTTGTCGATTTTTCAGCATTTTTTGGCGCAGTCCAGGAACCATTTGCAGCTTCAGCTGAGGAAGCTTCAAAAGTCGGGTTAGCGCCAGAAGATACTTGCAAGATCTGCACACCATTTGCATCTTTCACATTCATCATACTCTGAATAGTCTCTTTTGGAAAATCAGCACTAAAGGAAAGCAAACCCTGAGCGGTGACCCCTGCACAAAGAGCTGTAGCCGTGTTTCTCGAAACTCCGTTTATCGTGGTTTGAACACCGACAACACCCTCGTTCACTTTGTATTTACGTGCAAATAGTCCACCATTTATTTCGGAACCGTCCTGCCTAACACCTATGGCCATTGTTGTAAGGGCAGTAGTGTTTTCATTTTCTACTACATTGTAAAACCTCACAGCAACAGCATCTCTGTGAGAAAGAATATCGTTCACCTTATCTTCCGAAAAGAATGTTGGGCCCAAAGTACCTCCTTGCGCGCTCACTAATATTGAAGAAAATGCAAAAAAAAGAATGAAGGTCACATTTAAGACCTTTGATCTCGTGTATATCATGGTTATTTCAGATTTGGTTTGTTTCACAATTTATAAATATTAGTACAAATTGACCCTTTTCTCTTGGCTTTTTTGTCTCAGAGTCAATAATAGTGTCTTAATTAGACTAATCAAAGGAATTGTGTTCATTTCAAGTTGAGAATATTTGGGTGAATGGTGGTAGAACATGAGAGATCACTTCCATGAGATCCGAGCAATATGAACGAACCGAAATCAACTTTGCAGATCATCGCTCACCACTAGGGCGCTTCATGTAGGAAGGGAACAAGATCATCCATAGCTCTGGCTTTTTGAAGATCCTCTTCTCCAATGCTTCCATTTTCATCGCTGTCGTAGTCCATCCATATTTTCCAGGTCTCATTCCTTTTTTTGAAGATCACATGGAATTGTCCATAGTGTTTTTGCTCGGTTTCGCGTCCTTTATTATAGATCAGTTCATAAACACCTCTTTCACTCGCTATGCTGTCGTTGCATAGTCGTTCAAAAAATCGGAGACTTATGTTATTGCTTTTACCTGCTAAAGAGTTTTTGGTAAAACGTTCTTTGTATCCAGAGATATAAGTATCATAGTCTGATATCTTACTTCCACCAGAAATGCGCACGAGATCAGGCCAATGAATGTCTGCCATGATCTCTGGGTCCAAAGTTTCGAAAGCCTCACAAAATTTTCCCCAAACTTCATTGATCTCCATCAGTTCGTTTTCTTCTTGAGTATTTCCGTTGATCGAAAAAGTCAAAAAGATGAGGCCAGCAATGAAGGTTTTTGCGAAGTGCATTCTTAAAGATAAGAAAAGTGTTTTTCTCATTGAGTTCATGCTAGCGCACTTAATTATCAAGCGCGCACTGGATGACCTAATAGCGCCAGGCAATGATGGCCAATTGAATTTTATTGGCCATGGTAAGATCCAATCTTCTTTTCCCACAACTAGGAAGAACAAGCTTATTGACTTTCGCCAGAAATTTGAAAAAAACTTTATCATTTTTTCGAATTTAAAAGCACACTTCTCCCTTTCTATTTCTTCCGCATTATATTTTCGCTGACATTAATGAAATAAAAACTCAAATAAATATCTCCAAAATAATAGTGGACCCTTTTAGCTCGAAGAAGCGAGCATATCTTTCACTTCTTTTCTAACCAGTGCATAACCGATAGAATTGAAATTGAAATCTGCGATCTCCTGAAGCATTTGCATCGCTTTTTCCTCATTTCCAGCTGCTTTATGGGCCATTGCTGCCTTGTACTTAGGTAAGATGCCTCTTAGGTCTGCTTTCTCAAAAAAATCAGCTGCAGCAGCATGATCACCGGCTCTCATGGCAATGTCCCCTTTTAGGAAATGGTATTCATTCAATTCGTTGGGGTTGTTGAGGCTGGCTACACCACTTTTGCATTCCTCTGCCAGCTGGTTTGCCATTTCTGAGTTCCCTTCCAATGATGCGATCATACCATGCCAAAATTTCATGTCTGCTGCATGTTCGGTCATTGCGGCTTCTGAGGCTGAGTTCTCTTTGTCAAGGGGCTCGAAAACTTCCATCAAGGACTTGAGTTCGGCCACATTACCAATATGGTAAGCCATTCTCATGCAGTTCTCCAGCAGATTCACTTGCGTAGAAATGCGTCTATCAGCGGATAGATCGCTTTCATTCAATGCCATTGCTTGTTCCTTTAACCAGGACATTCCTTCCGCATGGTCACCTTCATAGAGGTGCGTGAATGCGGTAAAATTCAAGCCTGCCGCAGGGAATTCACTCAAAGAGCCACTCTTTTCAAAGTTGCTTCGAGCATCATCAAAATTGCCTAAAAATGAATTGGCATGTCCCGCTTTAGAGAAAGCAACAGGATCATTTGGTGACAACTCCATGGCTTTCATGTAAGAGGCCAATGCTTTTTCCAGGTCGGACTGCGCTCTGTAAGCATCACCCAAGCCGATGTGCGCTCTAGACTCATTGGGCATAAGGTCTACCACTTTTTGAAAATTCGTCTGTGCTGCCGCAAAGTCTTTTGGTTCATTGAAAATATATGAATTGGCTAGAGAGTTGTATCCTCCCATCCAATTTGGGTCTGTATCGATCGCTTTCTGAAAACAATCCCTAGCACTTTTATGGTCATTCATATCTTCATAGGCAATGCCCAAAATGACATGTGAACGAGCGACATTTGGATACTTCTCTACCATGCTTTTGGAAAGTTCCATACGTTTCGTGACATCGTTGTTCATATAGGTATTATCCAGTCCAACCAAGATCTGCTCCGCATCGCTGAGCCCCTTGTTCTTCTCATTGGCCATTTTTACATCATCGGTGAATTCCTTAGATGAACGACTGCAAAAAGAGCGGTATACATAGGCCACTGCCAGATCTGGGTCTGCTGCAATAGCCTTGTCAAAAAGAGTTCGAGCATTTTGGTTGTCGCCCAGGTCGAAAGTCATCAGTCCTTTTTCGTAAAGTTTCTTTGCTTCATCAGATGTTGTGGATATTGGCAATTCTGAACTTTCAACGGTGGTCTCTTTTTTCTCTTCAACTTTCTGTGAAGGACCTTGACAGGCCGAAATGAAAAACAATATAAATGCTAACGTGCAAATGGAAGTAGTGTGATCAATGTTCATGGGTTTAAGGTTTGTTCGTTTGTGTATGTGCTAAATGTAAGTTTTTTTTTGAAATTTTTTGTTTTGATCAGGATCAGGCTAGATGTAATTAGGCTATGGACTTGGCAGGGTCCTGATCTTTAGCAAAATGATCCAATACCCTTAGCGCTCTTAAGGTATTCCATCTACTTGGTTTACCTGCTTTTTCCATGGTGAAATGTACCTGCCCTGCATGAGCGGCTTGTACATTCCAAGTGCCATCCGTGTTCTGTTTTTTATAGAGCACATTTATCGCTTCTTGCATTCGGTCATCCCATGGGATCTCGGCATATTGAAAAAGGTCGAGGGCACGCAGGATGTTGTATTTCCATCTGCCAGGGTAGGACAGTTTCAAGAATTCTTTTCGGATGATCTCTCCTGTTCTGTCTGAAAGAAAAAGGCGGTGCAAAAGAATGAATTCTGTTGCCCTGTGTATGGCATTCTCTATGTCCTTTTTCCGATAGGAATGACCAGCTTTTACGAACTCGACCAAACCCTCAAGAACAGAAATACTGGTATGCAAAGAACTGTGTTTGGCTCCGCTTCGGGTGGTCCTGCAATTGAACCCACCATCGGGCATTTTTTCATTGAGGATGCTATCTACAACCGACTTTAAGCTTTCTTCTTTTGTATTGAAGTATGAAGCATAATTCAAGAACATGGCATTCACACAGACATCGCTATGCTGTGCGGTGGAAGGTCCCAGTTTTATCCCGCCATCTTCCGCGATAGAAGTATCCAGAACGCGATCTATAGTCTCTTTTACAAGAGGATGGTCAGGAACTAGGTTCAGGTTCCGAAGGTCGAGTAGGGTATAGTGCGTGGAGATCCACTTGGGTTGGTAAAAGTCATCTCCCCAATGTCCGTTTGACTTTCGTTTGGATAAAAAACGTTTGCCCCAACCCTCACTGGAGATCCTGTCTTGAAGGTCTTTCCGTTCAGTGGCGAATAGATCTCGGTGCACCTGGTATTGTATGGAAACGTCTCCCTCAAGCAACCATGTTATGATCTGTTCTCTGTTCATTTCAATTGAACAAATGAAGGACAGAAAAAAACTTAGATATGTCAAATGCAATGGATACTGGGAATGCTTGAACACGATAAACTGTTGCGGCTCAACAATTCCAATACTATACTGTTACATGAGAAAGAAAAAAAATGAAATTTTTGATCTACACGGGAATTGTGTTGGTATTGCTCTTCATTGCATCACAGATATGGGCGCAAAGTCAAACAAAAAATATTGAAATGTACCCCTTTGAGGTAATGCAGCAATACGATGGTTTTGAGATCCGGAAGTACGAAGCGGCCAATTTTATATATGTGACCATGGATGCCAAGAACTACAAGGAAAGTTCTTCTGAGGGATTTGGACAACTGGCCGGTTATATTTTTGGAGGCAATGATGCCAAGAGAAAGATCGCCATGACCTCTCCGGTAGAAATGGAAATGGAAGATAATGTGACTATGAAATTCTTGGTGCCTGCAGAATATGATCTCAATGAAATGCCGCGGCCAGACAATGCCAATGTGCAATTCAAATCAGAAGCACCGCGAACCATGGCAGCTATATCATTTGGTGGCTTTGCTGATGATGAAAAGATCGAAAAATACAAGAACAAACTCTTCGCGATGTTAGCCGAACAAGGAATAGAGCATAAGGAAAACTATAGTTTTATGGGCTACAACCCACCTTTCGAACTCATCAATAGAAAGAACGAGATCGTGGTAGAGATCGTTCTGAATTGATCATTCCATATTTTCAAATACAACAAACAATAGATCTGATGGCAAATTATTTGATCGTGGGGGCTTCTTCCGGAATAGGAAAGGAATTGGCTCAAGAACTACATAACGAAGGACATAAAGTCTTTGGCACTTATCATACATCATCTTCCGATGCAGCTTTTGAAATGCATCCTTTGGATGTGAGAGAACAAGAATTGGATCTGGACTTCGTACCAGACATTTTGGATGGTGTTGTTTATTGCCCAGGGCTGATAGACCTTAAGCCATTTCACAGAATAAAACCTCAAAATTTTTTAGATGATCTGGAAGTGCAAGCATTGGGAGCTGTAAAGGTCTTGCAACAAGC
>JABDKJ010000007.1 GCA_013002285.1 Flavobacteriales bacterium | reverse complement strand
GACTTGAAAAGTACAATGCTGTCAAGAAACACAACCCTAAAATGAAGGTTGGCGTTCTTGGTTGTATGGCCGAACGCTTGAAGACAAAATTCTTGGAAGAAGAAAAAATCGTTGATCTGGTTGTTGGTCCAGATGCCTATAAAGACTTGCCTAATTTACTGGCAGAGGTAGATGAAGGAAGGAATGCAGTTAATGTAATATTATCTAAGGACGAAACCTATGGCGACGTTTCTCCAGTAAGGTTGAACAGCAATGGCGTTACCGCCTTTGTTTCGATTACACGAGGGTGTGATAATATGTGTACATTCTGTGTTGTACCATTCACCAGAGGACGAGAGCGTAGCCGTGATCCTCAAAGTATTATTGAAGAAGTAAACGATCTTTGGGAAAAAGGCTTCAAGGAAATAACGCTTCTCGGTCAAAACGTAGATAGTTATCTGTGGTATGGTGGTGGATTGAAAAAGGATTTCACCAAGTCATCAGAAATGCAGCAAGCAACTGCAGTTAGATTTTCTGGTCTATTAGAACTTTGTGCAAAAGCACAACCAAAAATGCGCATTCGCTTCTCGACCTCTAATCCACAAGACATGACCTTGGACGTAGTTGAGACCATGGCCAAATTTGATAATATTTGCAATTATATTCATTTGCCTGTACAAAGCGGAAGTAACCGTATCCTGAAGGAAATGAATAGACAGCATACCGTTGAAGATTACAAACAGCTCATATCGGACATAAAGAACATCATACCAGATTGCGGCATAAGTCAAGACATGATCGTTGGTTTTCCGACAGAAACTGAAGAAGACCATCGCGATACCATGGCACTGATGGAGTATGTAAAATACGATTTTGGATATATGTTCGCGTATTCCGAAAGACCTGGAACCATGGCAGAGCGTAAAATGGACGACGATGTGCCAGCAGATATAAAACAACGTAGATTGGCTGAAATAGTTGACCTTCAATTAAAGCATAGTGCCTACCGAACCAAACAATTCGTCGGAAAGACCGTTGAGGTCCTGATCGAGAAAACATCGAAGAAATCTGAATTAGAATGGAGCGGAAGAACGCAACAAAGTACAGTAGCTGTTTTCCCTAAGGAACATTATAAAGTTGGCGATTTCGTAAATGTGAAAATTCATGATTGTACAGGAGCAACACTTATTGGTGAAGCTATTGGATATTCAAAAAACAATTGAAAATGGAATCAGTTCAAGCAATAAAACAACGATTCGGCATAATAGGCAATGACTCCAAACTCAACCGCGCCGTCGAAAAAGCAATCCAAGTGGCGCCAACGGACATTTCTGTCTTGGTTACCGGAGAGAGCGGAGTTGGTAAGGAAAGCATTCCTAAGATCATTCACCAATTATCACATCGTAAGCATGGCAAGTACATTGCCGTTAACTGTGGTGCAATACCAGAAGGAACAATTGATAGTGAGCTTTTCGGACATGAAAAAGGAGCCTTTACTGGAGCAACCCAAACACGAAGTGGGTATTTCGAAGTAGCAGATGGCGGCACCATCTTCCTTGATGAAGTAGGCGAATTGCCCTTGACCACACAAGTACGATTGTTGCGCGTCTTGGAGAATGGCGAATTCATTAAGGTAGGAAGCAGCAAGGTGCACAAAACCAATGTTCGCATTGTTGCTGCTACAAACCTAGACATGTTGGCGGCCATAAAAAAAGAAAAATTCAGGGAGGACTTATACTACCGATTGAGTACTGTAGAAATTTCTTTACCGCCGCTTCGCGATCGTAAAGAAGATGTTCATTTGCTTTTCAGGAAATTCGCAAGCGACTTTGCCCTGAAATATAAAATGCCGACAGTTAGATTAACGGATGATGCTGTAACCATGCTCTTGAATTACCGTTGGAATGGAAATATCCGTCAACTAAGAAACGTGGCAGAGCAGTTATCTGTATTGGAGCAGGACCGAACCATTGGTTCAGACAGGTTACGCGAATACTTGCCAGATGTTGGCAAAAACTTGCCAGCGATTATTAAAAAAGACAAGTCGGAAAGTGATTTCAGTAGTGAGCGAGAGATTATGTACAAGGTATTGTTCGATATGAAGAACGACCTTAACGATCTTAAGAAGCTAACATTGGAACTTATGAAAAGTGGCAATGTCAAGGAGGTTCAGAACCAGAACGAAGGCCTGATCGAAAAGATTTATGGCGAACCAGAAACAAAGTATGAGGAACGCATAGGAGAAGCTATGGAAGTCATGCCTATTCCTTCTGAACCTGCAAGAACTGTCGAACAATCGGATAATGGACAGGACAAATATCATTTTGCCGAAGAGATCGAAGAAGAAGAAACATTATCCTTGCATGATAAGGAGCTAGAACTCATAAAGAAATCATTAGAGCGCCATAAGGGCAAGCGCAAATTGGCAGCTGCAGAACTAGGAATAAGTGAGCGAACTCTATATAGAAAAATCAAGCAATACGATCTTTAACAAAACAATATGAAAGCAGTCGAAATATTCAGGATACGAAAATCGTTCAAACCCAATAGTTCAGAAACTATTAGGCAAGAAGCAGAAGACCTCATAAACGAAAAACATTATCAAGGCTACCGATTGATCAACGTAGATTTTGATGTTGCCGATAATGCAGGCTATATTTACGCTTTCATCGCTATGAAACGACCTAACACATATTAATGCAATTAAAAAAGAGTTTTCTTTACTTAATATTATACCTAATCATTGTAGGATGCGGAGCTTACTCGTTTACTGGAGCTTCTATTTCTTCAGATACCAATTCATTCCAGGTCAATTATTTCCAGAATGAAGCTCCACTTATAGAGCCTGGACTAGAAAGGGATTTTACCTTGGCATTGCAAGACCTGATCTTGAATCAAACCAATCTGGATTTAGTGACATCAAATGGTGACTTGGTATATGAAGGCGAAATCGTGGAATACCGCATATCTCCTACTACGGCCACAGCGCAGAACATTGCGGCAGAAAATAGATTGACGATTGGAGTGAATGTTCGTTTTTTCGACAGGAACGACCCAGAAGCAGACATGGAGCAGCGCTTCTCTTTTTACTTTGATTATCCAGGAAGTGCGCAACTTGTAGGCAGCCAAAAGGATTCTGTTATCGAGGAGATTCTTGAACGTTTAACACAAGACATTTTTAATGCAACATTGGCTAAATGGTAATGACTACTTCCAGTTTTATACATCTGTTACAACATCCTCAGACTGTTACACTCGAGCAGACCTCTGAGCTTGAGAACATTATCAAGCAATTCCCTTATTTTCAATCGGCCCGGGCAGTCTACCTGAAAGGCCTGAAAAACCAAGAGAGCTTTAAGTACAATCAAGAACTAAAGTCAACAGCTGCCTATACTACAGATAGAAGTGTTCTTTTCGATTATATTACCTCTGAAGAATTTGTACAAAATGAAATATCCCAACATATAAAGGAAAGTACCGAACGACTTAAAGAAATAGAAGTCAAGGACGTTGAGGACATTTCGGTTGATAGGAATGTTACAATTGACGACACTTTAAAGAAACAGGTGCAAGACACAGAAGGTGTATTGGACCGAGCGCTTTTTGAGCGAAAGATAGAAATAGAAAAAGTGGCCGACCTATCTCATGATAAGGGCGTATTTGAAGTAGACACAGAGAATATCGAAGAGTTACCTGAAAAAAAATTAAAGATCGGAGCTCCCCTTGATTTCGATAAGAATGAGACCCACTCCTTTGCAGAGTGGCTTAAGATCACAAGTTTTCATCCAATCGAAAGAAAGGAAAGCAAGATAAAAGAAACCCGGATCGAGAAAGAAAAAAACAAGGACAGGGCAAAAAAATACGACCTGATCGATAAGTTCTTGGCCGACTTACCAAAAATAGACCCTAGCAAATCTTCAAGCTCATCAAAGAACATTGCAAAAAAGCAAATGATCAAACCTGAATCGTTGATGACAGAGACCTTGGCAAGAATTTATGTAGAGCAGAAAAACTACGAAAAAGCCATCCAGTCATATAAGATCTTAAGTTTGAAATATCCAGAAAAAAGTGGTTTCTTTGCAGACCAAATCAAAGCAATAAAAC
>JABDKJ010000003.1 GCA_013002285.1 Flavobacteriales bacterium | reverse complement strand
ATTACTGAGTATTCAATTCCTTTGAGGACACTTTGATTCAATTTGGTGCCTTTCGCAACAATTTCCTCGTTGTAGATACTTTTGATCCCTTCTGTAACCTTACCTTTTACTAAAACCAGGAGTTTGTCGATCAAGATAGTCTTCAACTCGTTCAATGCAATTGCATGCTGATCATCAAGCTTGGCAAGCAGTTCCTTTTCCTTTTCCTTCTGGACTCTGTCTTTCTTAGCCCTTGCGTAAAGGTGCTTGTCAATGATTACGCCTTTTGTTCCAGGAGGCGCTTTAAATGATGCATCTTTTACATCGCCCGCTTTATCACCAAAGATGGCGCGAAGTAATTTCTCTTCAGGGGTAGGATCCGATTCTCCTTTCGGAGTTATTTTTCCGATAATGATATCTCCTTCCTTAACCCAGGCACCAACACGGATAATTCCGTTTTCATCAAGATCCTTGGTGGCCTCTTCAGAAACGTTCGGAATATCATTCGTCAACTCTTCTTCTCCCAGCTTTGTGTCTCGAACATCCATTTCGAAGTGTTCGATGTGTAGTGAGGTGAAGATATCTTCGCTAACTACTCTTTCTGAAAGCACGATAGCATCCTCAAAATTGTACCCTTTCCAAGGCATAAAGGCAACCTTCAGGTTTTGACCCAGTGCCAATTCTCCTTTTTCAGTAGCATAGCCATCACAAAGGATTTCACCTTTAAGCACTCTTTGTCCTTTTCGAACGATTGGCTTTAGGTTGATACAAGTTCCTTGATTTGTTCTTAAGAACTTGATAAGTCTATATGACTTTCTATTGTCTTCAAAAGAGACAAGTTGCTGATCATCGGTTCTATCGTATCGAATGACGATTTCCTTAGCATCTACATATTCTACAACACCCTCTCCTTCTGCATTAATCAACATCTTAGAATCGACAGCAACCTTGGCTTCAAGACCAGTACCTACGATAGGTGATTTTGGTCTTACCAGTGGAACCGCTTGACGCTGCATGTTAGAGCCCATCAAGGCACGGTTGGCATCATCATTTTCAAGGAATGGAATAAGTGAAGCTGAAACACCAACAATTTGGTTTGGTGCTACATCCATATATTCGATTTCTTTCGGCGCAAGAACAGGGAAATCACCATGCTCTCGACATTTAATTCTGTCAGATACGAATTCTCCCTTTTCGCTTATCAGGGCGTTGGCCTGAGCGATCTTCTTGAAGTCTTCTCCTTCAGCTGAAAGATATTGTGCTTTGCCATTGACATCAACCACACCATCGTTAACCTTTCGATAAGGTGTTTCCAGGAATCCCATCTTATTCACCTTAGCGTGCACACAAAGTGTGGAGATCAATCCAATGTTCGGTCCTTCAGGAGTCTCAATAGTACAAAGTCGTCCATAGTGAGAATAGTGAACATCTCTAACCTCAAAGCCTGCTCTTTCTCTTGAAAGACCCCCAGGCCCTAAGGCTGAAATTCTACGCTTGTGTGTGATCTCAGAAAGCGGATTTGTTTGATCCAGGAATTGCGATAATTGGCTGGTCCCGAAGAATGAATTGATAACAGACGAAAGTGTACGCGCGTTGATCAGATCAATTGGCGTAAATACTTCATTATCTCTAACATTCATTCTTTCTCGAATAGTTCGTGCCATTCTGGCAAGACCTACCCCAAACTGAGCATAGAGCTGTTCTCCAACGGTTCTAACTCGTCTATTACTCAAGTGATCGATATCATCGATATCAGCCTTTTGATTCATCAGACTTACGAGATACTTTACGATTCTGATGATGTCTTCCTTGGTAAGCGTCAATTCTGCTTTATCGATATCCAGCTCAAGCTTTCTATTTATTTTATATCGACCCACTTCTCCAAGATTGTATCTTTTGTCAGAGAAGAAAAGCTTGTCAATAATACCTCTGGCTGTTTCGTCATCTGGTGGATCTGATCCTCTCAACTGACGATAGATATGTTGAACCGCTTCAAGTTCAGAACTTGAAGGGTCTTTTTGTAGTGTATTGTAAATGATGCTGTAATCTTCGGTAATGTCATCTTTCTGAAGAATGATAGAATCAACATCTGCATCAAGAATGAGTTGAATATTGTCTTCATCCAACATCACATCTCTTTCGAGAATAATTTCGTTACGTTCTATTGTAACAACCTCTCCTGTATCCTCGTCCACAAAATCCTCCGCCCAGGTTCTGAGAACTCGTGCGGCTAGCTTTCTACCAATAGCTTTCTTTAGCTCTTTTTTATTGACTGGTACTTCTACGGCTAATTCGAAGATATCGAGTATAGCTTTGTCTGTATCAAATCCAATTGCTCTAAGTAAAGTGGTGACGGGGAATTTCTTCTTTCTATCGATATAGGCATACATAACTGTATTGATATCGGTAGAGAATTCCATCCAGGCTCCTTTAAAAGGAATAACCCTTGCAGAATAAATTTTAGATCCATTGGGGTGAACACTCTGGCCAAAAAATACACCCGGTGATCTATGCAGTTGAGATACAATGACACGTTCTGCACCATTGATAACAAACGTTCCTTTAGGCGTCATATAGGGAATGTTCCCTAGGAAAACGTCCTGAACGATGGTCTGGAAATCGACATGCTCTTCATCATTACATGAAAGCCGAAGTTTTGCCTTTAGTGGGACACTATAGGTCAAACCTCTTTGCATACATTCCGGAACCGAATATCTTGGTGGATCAATGAAATAATCCAAAAACTCCAGAACAAAGATGTTTCTAGCGTCTGTAATAGGGAAGTTTTCCATGAACACCCGGAAAAGGCCTTCGCCTATTCTATTTTCCGGTGTGGTCTCAAGTTGGAAAAACTCCTGGAAAGATTGAAGCTGAATGTCGAGTAATTCCGGATTCTCATCGGGTAGTCGAATCTTTCCGAAATTTACCCTTGGTTTTGCTTCAACCGGTAACGTTCCTATAGCGGCCATATATTGAGTTTTATTGAGGAGCTTTCTCCTCGAAGGTTATTGAGTACCCAAGGTAAGGGTTAATAATTGTAACAAGCGTTTTTCAAAAACGCCAGAAGGCCTAGTCCATCAATACGACGGACTAAGCCCAATGTGCGATTTATCTTAACGATATCCTATGTCTGCCTAGAATACTAAGTTGCATTAAGAAGGTCTGATGAAGAAATTACTTAATCTCTACACTTGCACCAGCTGCTTCTAACGCACTCTTTAGTGATTCTGCCTCGTCTTTAGCTACACCTTCTTTAACAGGCGCTGGGGCTGAATCAACCAATTCTTTAGCCTCTTTCAGACCTACGCCAAGAAGACCTTTAACTTCTTTCACTACTTTTAGCTTTGCAGCGCCAGCTGAAGTCAAGACAACATCAAAAGATGTTTGCTCTTCTCCACCTCCAGCATCTCCACCACCAGCAGGTCCGGCGGCAACAGCAACAGCTGCAGCAGCAGGTTCAATTCCATAATCTTCTTTAAGGATATCCGCTAGTTCATTAACCTCCTTTACGGTTAGGTTAACCAACTTTTCTGCGAAGTCTTTCAAATCTGCCATTATACAGTTTTTTTAAATTTTTAATAATAGTTACGAGTGCACTATTGTTAGTATGTAAAACTTGGAAGCTCTAATTAATTACCCTTCTCTTTCACCTAACGTCTTTAGTATTCCACTCAATTTCGAACCACCCGATTGAAGTGAGCTTATCACATTCTTCGCTGGTGATTGTAAGATGGAAATGATCTCACCGATCAATTCATCTCTGGACTTGAGTTTCGAAAGCGTCTCGATCTGGTCATCTCCTTCGTAGATTGCCGTATCGATATAGGCTGCTTTGAGAATAGGTCTTTCATTTGCTTTTCTGAACTCTTTGATCATCTTTGCCGGAGCATTGCCCACTTCTGTGAAGAAAATGGTCGTTGGTCCTTTAAGTGATGAATAAAGTCCTTCAAAGTTCTTTTCTGCATCACACTGTTCAAGTGCTTTGATGGCCAATGTGTTTTTGACGACCTTCATCTCGATGTCGTTTTTAAAACACAACCCTCTCAACTGATTTATTTGCTCCACTGTAAGTGTAGAAGAATCAGCGATGTAGAAAAATTGACTAGATCCAAACTTCTCCTTTAGATCTGCAATAACATTTGTTTTTTCTGCTCTTGTCATCTTTATTAGGATTTAATCTGGATTATTTAATTGATTTTGGATCTACCTTAATACCAGGACTCATTGTGCTAGCAACGGTCACAGATTTCATGTATGTCCCCTTCGCTGAAGAAGGCTTCATCTTATTTAAGGTTGATAATAATTCATTCGCATTTTCAGTCAGTTTGTTTGCATCAAAAGATACTCTACCCACTGATGAATGAATAATTCCATATTTGTCAACACGGAATGATATTTTTCCGCCTTTAACATCCTTTACAGCAGCAGCAACATTTGGTGTTACTGTTCCAGTTTTAGGATTAGGCATCAAGCCTCTTGGTCCAAGAACTCTACCGATACGACCAACTTGTGCCATGACTTGAGGCATAGCGACAACCACATCTATATCTGTCCAGCCACCCTGAACTTTTTGGATATATTCATCTAAACCAGCATAGTCTGCTCCAGCATCAAGTGCTTCTTGCTCTTTATCGGGCGTACAGAAAACTAATACGGTTTTAGATTTACCAGTACCATTCGGAAGTGAAACAGTTCCACGGATTGCTTGATCCGCTTTTCTAGGGTCGACACCTAGTGCGATGTGCAAGTCTACAGATGCATCAAACTTTGTAGTGTTTACATCTTTAACAAGACTCATTG
>JABDKJ010000073.1 GCA_013002285.1 Flavobacteriales bacterium | reverse complement strand
CTACTTACCCTGAGCGCCAAAGGCGAAGGGCAAGCGAAGAATGAGCGCAGACATAATATATATTATAGCTGACAAAAGAGAATCCCTTGTATAATTGATATATCTCTTTTTGTCCTATAATTAATATTATGTTAAGTAGAGTTTTCTGATATATATAGCCCTAAACAGCCCAAACCATTCAACACTTCTACTCTACGTGAATTACTGGCTGTAATTTATAGGAACCATTTCCTGTCTGATGAACAGATGCATCTCCATCAAAATTGATCATCAAAGAATCCATTCCACTTAAATAAACGGGTGGCTGAAATTTGAATTTCAATCCAGATGCTTGTCCGCTTGGAATATCCAAGTCGTGCAGTACACTATCAACCATTATAGAATTATTGTCACCCAATACAAGACGGATCTCTTTTAAGGTATCTGCTAGCATTACTGTATTGGATATCATCGTATCTGTGTCCAATAATTGAACAAGGTCATAAATGCCCTGGTTTGTTGGAAGGTCTTGCCATCCGGCACTATCTAACTTTGCTCTAACTTGAAGCAGATCTATATTCAATTGCTGATATTCTATGCTGTCTGGAGGCATTACTTTCAATGCACTGCCATTGGTTAGATCTATCTTTAAATACTTTGATGGGCTTACTTGTTGGAATTCTTCCTTTGTACAGGCAAAAACCATCAAACATATACCCAAAACCAATGCAAACTTCTTCATTCCCTTTATTTATAGGGCTTAAAGATACTAATGACCTGTATTCAAGGCAATAATTGGTCAATAATTATATCCACAAAAAAAGGTCACTCACCGTTGTGAATGACCTTTTAAATTTTCCTTGTCGCTTAAACTACTACTCCATTCCTTTGGTGTTGTAGTAAAAACGTTCTTCAATGATCTGTCCGTCTTGCCATTTCTGACGGGCAACTTCTTCCATTTTCATTCTGTTCCCATCTTTAAAGGTCATGTCTGTCCATGTCTCTACCATGGTCACTCCATTCTCTTCATCTGCAGTAATGGCATTGACACCGCCACCGTGGATCTCTTGAACACTGTTAAACCAATTTTGCTCAAATTCCCTATTGGCCGCTTTTCCCTTTCTCACTTCTCCTGTACATTCGATCATGGTCACATCATCGTGATAATACTTTTCGAAAGCATCCATTGCTTTCCCTTCACCTATTAGGCCATACATTTCAGAAACTTTCTTTTTATAGCTCATATGTGCGTATTTAGATATTAGTATGACACTAATTTACAAAAAAAGAGAACATAATTTGAACAGACCTGACTTAACTTTTTGCTCTTAACCTTTAGGGATCTTACGCATCCTCAGGCTTTCTGGCGTCACTTCCAAGTATTCGTCATCAGCAATATATTCCATGGTCTGTTCCAATGAAAAATCGATCTTCGGTGCAATATTCGTTGCAGCATCAGTTCCTGACTTCCGCATGTTGGTCAGCTGCTTTCCTTTGATCAAATTCACGTCCAGGTCACTATCTCTGGAGTGCTCGCCAACTACTTGGCCCTTATAGATCTTATCTCCAGCTTCTACAAAGAACTTTCCTCGGTCTTGCAATCTGTTCAATGCATGTGCAAGGGCTTGCCCCATTTCCATGGATACCAATGAACCTTTTAAACGTGTTGGAATGTCTCCTTTCAATGGCTTGAATTCCGTAAAACGGTGTGTCATAATAGCCGTTCCTGCAGTTGCAGTAAGAATATTATTCCTGAGCCCTATTAAGCCTCTGGAAGGAATGTCGAATTCCAGATGTTGAAGGTCTCCTTTAGGTTCCATTACCAACATTTCACCTTTCCTTTGGGTGACAAGTTCTATGGCCTTTCCTGAATATTCTTCAGGCACGTCAATTACTAATGTCTCATAAGGCTCTACTTTCTTTCCATCCACCTCTTTTTGGATCACTTGAGGTTTCCCTACTTGCAATTCATATCCTTCTCTTCGCATGGTCTCGATCAACACGGATAAGTGAAGGATCCCTCTTCCGAATACATTGAATTTATCTTCCGTATCTGTATCCTCTACCCTTAAAGCCAAATTCTTCTCTGTCTCTTTATAGAGCCTGTCACGCAAGTGGCGCGATGTCACGAATTTCCCTTCCTTTCCAAAGAATGGTGAGTTGTTTATGGTAAAGAGCATGCTCATGGTAGGCTCATCTACTTTAATTCTAGGAAGAGGCTCTGGGTTCTCAACGTCAGCAATGGTATCCCCTATCTCGAAATCTTCTATTCCTACCAAAGCGCAAAGTTCACCACTCCTTACCGCGTCCACTTTCGCTTTGCCCATCCCTTCAAAAATATGCATCTCTTTTATACGTACTTTTTTCTTTCCATCTGCTTTGCAGAGGCTATACTCCTTCCCTATTTCCAGGTCTCCTCTTAATAATCTACCAATGGCAATTCTTCCTGTAAAACTTGAAAAGTCCAGTGAAGTGATCTGCATTTGAGGCGTACCTTCATTGTATGGTGCTGGCGGAATGACTTCTATTATAGCATCAAGCAGTGGCGTAATGTCCTCGGTTTTTTGTTTCCAATCTGTGCTCATCCAACCCTGCTTAGATGATCCGTATAGCGTAGTGAAATCCAATTGCTCTTCAGTAGCTTCCAGATTGAACATGAGATCGAATACTTTTTCGTGTACCAGATCTGGTGTGCAATTCTCTTTATCCACTTTGTTCACAACCACAATTGGTCTCAATCCTAATTTCAAAGCTTTTCCAAGCACGAATCTCGTCTGAGGCATAGGTCCTTCAAATGCATCTACAAGTAGGATCACTCCATCTGCCATTTTCAATACACGCTCAACTTCTCCACCAAAGTCTGCGTGACCTGGAGTGTCTATGATATTGATCTTTACGCCTTTGTAACGAGCAGATACGTTCTTAGAAAGAATGGTAATTCCTCTTTCTCTTTCAAGGTCATTGCTGTCAAGTAAAAGTTCTGTACGTTCTTTTCTTTCGTCCAGTACTTGGCATTCGTCAATGATCTTGTCTACCAAGGTGGTTTTACCGTGGTCTACGTGTGCTATGATGGCGATATTCCTAATTTCTTGCATCCTAAGATTTTGAAGGCGCGAAATTACTCTTAATACATGGATAAAAAGCCCAATTAGCCTTTTATTTCAACAAGGTCAAACTGCCTTGTGATCGAAGAAACTGGTTGTTTTCTTGAGTACTTTAAGAATGATAAATATAATGATCACGATGATCAGCGAGATGGTCCAAATGTCCAATTCGGGCATGAATTCTCCATTTGTCAGAAAGATGCGCATTGCGCGAAAAGCATAGAAAATAAGCATGAGTGCGAGCAAACCATTGCGCTCTCTGTTCAAGACATCCTTTAACTTGAAGTCTTCTGTACTTGTTGTGTAATTGGAAAATGAAGGAACGAAAGCAGGTACTCCATTTGACCAATCGGTATAAATCTCACCAAATTTATTCCTTAGGAATTCCTCTTCTGCAAACATGATCCTTTCATAGTACAGCCAGTAAAGCAGTGTGAATATGATGCAAAAACCAAGGTGTGCAGTAAGCATAGCAATTGATAACCACATGAAGTAATTACCGAGATAAAGAGGATGCCTCACCATGGAATACAGGCCTGTGCGGTTCACTTCTGTCGCTTTCTGGTCTTCCGTATTCCTACCGGAAGTATTTCTCGCTGCATAGCCAATGGCAATGCTTCTGATCAGCAATCCTAAGAGTCCAACACCAAAACATGTCAACCAATACCATCGCTCAAACATGACTTCTGGAGTAACCGAGTAACTGTTCTGATAAACGAATACTAAAACTCCGGGTACTAAAAGGAAAACGGGAATGAGTCCGCGATACTTGAAAAGGATGTTTCCCTGGCTTTTGAATTCTTCGTATAGAGCCATAAAATAATTTGAATAAGGCCTTCAAATATACTTGAATAATCGAACTAGGAATTGAACAGGTCTGAACTGCGAGGGATCTTATCTCTGCTTGATCAATTTGGAAATATTGAGTTGCTCACCGCTGGTATCGTAGCTCTTTAAGTAATAGATGCCAACTGAAAGATGAGCTGTATTGATCTTGTTGGTATTGAAATATTGGCCGATCATTTTTCGATCGGATCAAAAAGATCATACAGACTACCCACTTGTAAATATTCATTTCTATACTTCTTTTTATCACGAACTGATTTTACGGGAGGTACTTCAGTGTTTGGCTTATTCGAGCAATTTTGATGATGAGCCACTAAAAAAAGGGGCTGAACAAAATTAAGATCTATTCATCTTCCCTATATTACTGATTTACAACTATTTATCAGATGTTCTATTTGAGTTTGGTTATCTTAAAAATTTTCACAAAAACCATCCAATGAATGAAAACAGCAGTTAAGTTGTAAAATCGAACTTCTTTCAACGATTTTAGAGTAAATTTGCACGCTGAAATTTCAAAGCAATGGTCGAAACACAAAATATCTCCCTACAGTACGGTAAGCGCGTGCTTTTTGATGAAGTGAACATTAAATTCACTCAAGGAAATTGCTATGGAATAATCGGAGCAAATGGAGCTGGAAAATCTACTTTCTTAAAGATCCTTTCGGGTGAGATCGACCCCAACTCTGGGCACGTACATATTGAACCAGGTAAGCGTATGGCTGTGTTGAAACAAGATCATTTCGAGTATGATGAAATTCCTGTGCTCGATGCCGTTATGATGGGTCACAAACAGCTTTGGGAGATCAAAGAGAAAAAGGATGCGATCTATGCTAAAGAAGATTTTTCTGATGAAGATGGAGTGATCGCAGCGGAACTCGAAGAACAGTTTGCCGAATTGGATGGATGGAATGCTGAGCCTGATGCTGCCTCTTTATTGAGTGGTCTGGGGATCAAAGAGTTAGATCATCATAGACAGGTAAAAGAACTCAGTGGAAATCAGAAAGTCAGGGTTTTGCTTGCCCAGGCCCTTTTCGGTGAGCCCGACATATTGATCCTGGATGAGCCAACGAACGACCTGGACATTAGAACAGTATCTTGGTTAGAAGATTTTCTTCTGAATTTTAAGAATACAGTAATTGTGGTTTCTCATGACAGACACTTCCTGGACACAGTGTGCACGCACACTTCGGACATTGATTTTGGGAAGATCAGGACATTTACCGGCAACTACAGTTTTTGGTATGAGTCTTCTCAGTTGGCTGCAAGGCAGAAAGCTAACCAGAATAAAAAAGCCGAGGAAAAGAAAAAAGAACTTCAAGAGTTCATTGCAAGGTTTTCTGCGAATGCTTCTAAATCTAAACAAGCGACCAGCAGAAGAAAGTTATTGGATAAGATCAACATTGACGAGATACAAGCTTCTTCAAGAAGATATCCTGCGATCATATTGAACCAATCGAGAGAGGCCGGGGATCAGATCCTACATATCAACAACCTATCTAAGACCATAGACGGAAATGTATTGTTCAAGGATTTCGATCTAAATGTGAGAAAAGGTGACAAGATCGCATTTCTAGCTCATGACAGTCTTGCGATCACTGCTCTCTTTCAGATCTTGAATGGCGAAATGAAAGCAGACTCAGGAGATCTCAAGTTTGGAGAAACTATCACTCATGCTTATTTACCAAACGAGAACGCCAAGTATTTCAATTCAGAAGATTCACTGATAGATTGGTTAAGACAATATTCAACAGAAAAGGACGAAGTCTTCATTCGTGGATTCTTGGGCAAGATGCTTTTTAGTGGAGAAGAGTGCTTCAAGAAAACCAATGTGCTCTCCGGAGGAGAAAAGGTAAGATGTATGATGTCTCGTCTAATGCTTAAGGAGGCGAATCTATTGATGCTGGATGAGCCTACAAACCACCTTGATCTGGAATCTATCCAGGCTATGAACAATGCATTGGTAGACTATAAAGGAACATTGATGTTTGCCTCTCATGACCATCAATTCGTTCAAACCATAGCGAATAAGATCATAGAGTTCACCCCTAATGGCAGCTTAGAGAAAATGATGACTTTCGATGAATATCTGGAAAGTGACAAAGTTCAAAAGCAGAGAGAAAGTATGATGGCAGAGCTTGCCTAGATCAGCGATTGATCAACTCCATGATCTCAAATTCATCAATATTCGGGATCTCTTCTCTTTCATGTAATATAACTCCGTGCTCTAACCAGGCCTTTAGATTTACCATCCAAAAGCTCCAACCCTGACTGCAGCCCATATGTATCTGGACTTTACTATTGTCATCTCTCGGTATGCCTGATTGAGATAATTGAACCAATGTCTTTTCTCCGAGTTCTTTAAAGAGAACTCGCACTGGGCATTTTTCTCCTACAAAAAGAAAATCTATAAACCTCTGTTCAGGATCAATAGTTTGCACTCTCCCCTCTTCAATGACAGGGTAGTTCCACCATTTCCAATTGTATTTATCATCATTCTTGATGCGCTCATTCTTTGGCCTCACTTTTCCATACCGGTCGGCAAAATCCGCCTTTTCCAGAAACCAAGTTTCAATTTGCTGAGGGATGGTCCAGGCATCAAAAACTTTTGACCTGGGTGCATTAATAAAGATACTTCGTGTGAAGTGATCCCAATGATAGTCTTCCATTTTAGTGCAGGTTTAAAAGGTAATGTGACCTTGAATATATCAAATTTCGAAGACTCATGAAGGATTTAAAAACATAGAACAATAAAAAACCCCAGCTAATGCCAGGGTTTTATTATAGCGTTATATTCAAGGATCACTCTCCTAAGAGAGTTTTCATCTCATTGTACTTATCCATTTTATTCATTCTAGCATAGATCTGCTTTAATGATTGTAGGGTAGAAATATCTTCTATGTTGATCTCTTTTGCACTTTCGAAATATGGCAATGCACTCGCAAAATGAGCATCGGCTTCTTTTTTGCAAATGTCATATTTCTTAAAGTCTTTGGGTGGTATTGCATTGCAGGCTGTATTGCTCTCTACACCTCTGTTGAAGTGCAATGCACCTAAATTATAGAACGCATCGAAATACTCTGGGTCAAGTTCGATCGCCTTGGTATACGCCTCTATGGCGCCTTCTGCATTTCCTTCTCTTTCATATGTATTCCCTAATACAAATCTAAGATTAGCGTTGGTAGGATCTTTCTCTATCATCTTTAAGACACCATCTTTTGCACTTCCAGAATCACCACTCGCTAAAGCACAGTTCACTTTGTCTCCAAGAAGAACTTCATTAGTCGGGAATTTCGCAAGTCCAGCATTTATGATCTCGCATGCTTTCTCATTCATTCCTTCATTCTTGTATACTATTGCTAAAGTCGAGTACATTTCTCCACCGTTGTATCCAGTTTCAATACATTTTTGGAAATTAGCAATAGCGTTGTCAAAATCTCCAGCCTTGTTTGCTGCCAATCCAGCATTATAGACAAGAACTGTATCCATAACACCCAATTCCAATCCCAATGTATTTGCTCTATCAAAAGAGTTGTATGCTTTGTCGTAAATCTCATTATTGAAGTGCTCGATCCCTTCATTTATACTCATGCTTCTCAACTGTTCCATACTTTTAAGGACCTCTTCTTTATAAGTACCTTTGGAATCAAGTTCCATTTGCTTCTTATAAGATTCCACTCCTTTCATAATGACATCGCTTGCAACCCCTCTGATCTCATCTTTATCAGAAAATTGAGCACATAGGGTATAAATGTTCCCTCTGTATCTCCAAGTCTTTTCCTTAAGAGATGTTTTTTCATGAGTAGTTGCGGGCTCAATATACTCCAACGCTTTTGTAAGATTCTTTGCTGCATCTTCAAAATTGTTGATCAATACCAAGGCCTTAGCTTCTTCTAAAGCACTGTAAGCACTAACCACTTTTGAACTTTGTGCATGAATTAGACTTAAGATAAAGATCGATATGATCGTTAAAACTGATCTTAGCTTCATTTGAATTGTCTTTTGTTAATTATGATGTAAAATTATTATTAAATCCATTTTGTCTAAAGCAATTTCTTTGCCAAAGATCATTCTTCTTCCGTTTGCCCTTTATCTGCGGTACTTTCAGAAGCATCGTCAGAAAGTTCGCTCGACACTCCAGAAGGAACATTTGTTGGGTCATTATCTGGCTCATCAGATGGCGCATTGTTCTCATTTTCGATATGGTCTAGACTTACCTTGGCAACTGCCGCGATCTTATCGTTATTCTTGAGATTAATGACCTTTACACCTTGAGTGGCCCTACCCATAACTCTCAGGTCTGAAACATTTATCCTGATCAAAACACCAGTCCTATTAATGATCATTAGCTGATCATCATCAGTAACTTGCTTTATGGAGATCAAGGCTCCTGTCTTATCAGTAAGGTTCAAGGTTTTCACTCCCTTTCCTCCTCGATTTGTTATCCTATAATCATCTAGCTTTGATCGCTTTCCGTATCCTCTTGTAGAGATCACTAATACTTCCGCTTCCGGATCTTCAATGCAGATCATTCCGATCACGCCATCCTTTTCGTCTTTCAGCCTTATGCCTCTTACTCCTGTAGCTGTTCTTCCCATAGGTCGAACTTTCTCTTCTGGGAATCTTATCGCTTTTCCTGACTTAACGGCAAGCAGTATCTCACAATTTCCATTGGTCAATTTTGCCTCCATCAATTGGTCACCTTCACGAACATTAATAGCGTTAATTCCATTAGATCTTGGGCGACTGTATTTCTCAAGAGTTGTCTTTTTAATGATCCCTTTTTCAGTGCACATCACAACAAAATTATTGTTGATGTAATCTTCATCTGATAGGCTCTCAACATTCATATACGCCATCACCTTGTCATCGCTCTCTATATTAAGTAAGTTCTGAATTGCTCTTCCTTTAGACGTTTTAGAACCTTCAGGAATTTCAAATACCCTCATCCAGAAGCATTTACCCTTCTTAGTAAATATCAATAACCAATTGTGGTTGGTAGCAACAAACAAATGCTCTAAGAAATCTTCGTCTCTTGTTGTACTGCCCTTAGAACCGACTCCTCCTCTACTTTGAGTTCTATACTCTGTTAAAGAAGTACGCTTCATATAACCCAGGTGTGAAATGGTAATTACCACAGATTCATCTGCGATCATATCCTCCATTCTTAGGTCTCCACCAGCGTATTCGATGTTCGTTCTTCTCTCATCACCATACTTCTCTTTTATTTCAAGAAGCTCTTCTTTGATGATGTCCATTCTCATAGTCTCGTTCTCAAGTATAGCTTTCAAATGAGCAATTGTCTTCATTAACTCATCATACTCTGCCCTGATCTTATCTCGTTCCAGACCTGTAAGCTTCTGCAATCTCATATCCAAGATAGCCTTCGCTTGTATCTCAGACAACTTGAATTCCGACATCAATCCTATTTTGGCAGTTTCAGGGTCCTTGCTTCCTCTTATCAATTTGATCACTGCATCAAGGTTATCGATCGCGATCAATAATCCTTCTAAGATATGAGCTCTTTCTTCGGCTTTTCTCAACTCAAATTGAGTTCGTCTAACAACGACATCGTGTCTATGCTCAACGAAGTATTTGATCATTTCCTGAAGATTAAGTAGACGAGGTCTTCCTTCAACTAAGGCTATGTTATTAACTGAAAATGAGGTTTGTAAAGCAGTATGTTTATAAAGATTGTTCAGTACAACATTTGGAATTGCATCTCTTTTAAGATCATAAACGATACGCATTCCGTTCCTATCAGACTCGTCTCTTAGATCACTTATCCCATCAAGTTTTTTATCATTTACAAGGTCAGCGGTTTTCTTTATCATATCCGCCTTGTTCACTTGGAATGGGATCTCTTCTACAATGATCTGTTCCCTACCGTTCTTGTTTTCTTCAAATCTTGCCTTCGCACGCATCACAATTCTACCTCTACCAGTTTCAAAGGCCTCTTTTACGCCTGTATAACCATGAATTGTCCCTCCTGTTGGAAAGTCAGGGGCCTTTACATGTTCCATCAAACCTTCTACGGTGATCTCC
Organism: Flavobacteriales bacterium; assembly: GCA_013002285.1. The sequence continues at coordinate 35,031 of JABDKJ010000073.1, read as the reverse complement.
CTGTTGTCGATGTATGCTATGCAAGCATCTACAACTTCTGAAAGGTTGTGTGGAGGCATATTTGTCGCCATACCCACAGCAATACCACTTGCGCCATTTACCAGAAGATTTGGAATTCTAGTTGGAAGAACTGTCGGCTCTTGTAAAGAATCATCAAAATTATTCCTTAGGTCAACTGTTTCTTTATCAAGGTCGCTTAGAAGCTCTTCTGCGGTTTTTCTTAAACGTGCTTCTGTATATCTCATAGCCGCTGGGCTATCACCATCTACCGAACCAAAGTTCCCTTGTCCATCAACCAATGGATATCTAAGTGACCAATTCTGGGCCATCCTTACCATGGCATCATAAACAGAGGTATCTCCATGTGGATGATACTTACCTAAAACCTCACCTACGATCCTCGCAGATTTCTTGTATGATCTATTGGCCGCTAAGCCAAGGTCTTGCATTCCATATAAAACTCTTCGATGAACCGGTTTCAAACCATCTCTTACATCTGGCAACGCTCTCGAAACGATCACGCTCATTGAATAGTCAATGTAGGCCGATTTCATTTCGTCTTCGATGTTCACCGAAACTATCTTTTCTCCGTCTTTCATAACGTCATTTAAAGGTTATAATTGAATAAAATTTTTTGTCTGTCAAAAACGCCCGAAAATACCGATTTTACAGAGGTTTTACACTATAAAAGCAAGCCTATTTTATGCACAAAATTTTGTGGAAAATTGAAGGTTAGAAAACTTTGAAATGATCGATGTCAAAATATTTTTGGAACAATAGTTGGTGGAATGGTTTTTAAGGTATTTTTGTCAAGTATTGCTAACAAAATTGGCAGTTCTGACGTTAAATAAGAGAATAAAGGAATAAGCATGGACGCGAGATTTTCAAGTAGAGTTAAGGATGTGATCACTTTCAGTCGAGAAGAAGCACTGAGATTGGGTCATGATTTCATTGGTGTAGAACATTTTCTCTTAGGGATAATCAGAGAGGGAGAAGGCACGGCTGTCAAGATCTTAAAGAATTTAGATGTAGACCTTAAAGCCCTTCGAAAAGCTGTTGAATCATCCACTAGATCAAAGAGGAACAAAACAACTAACCTAGGAAATATTCCACTTGTGAAGCAAGCTGAAAAAGTTTTGAAGATAACTTACCTAGAAGCTAAAATATTTAAAAACACAACAATCGGTACAGAGCACTTATTGCTAAGCATCTTAAAAGATGATGACAATGTGGCAACAAGACAGCTTCATGCCTTCAATGTAGACTACGATATGGTAAAAGAAAATTTTGAATCGATCATTGGTACAGAAGAAAGTGCACCTGATTTTACTTCTGATTTCCCAAGCACACCAGAAGATGATGATGATGCTGGATATGAAGGTGGAGCGCCAGGTGGTGGCTCTGGTCAACGAAAAGTCACTGACAGTAAAACCAAAACTCCGGTACTTGATAATTTTGGACGCGACCTGACAGATCTTGCTGATGAGGGGAAACTAGACCCTATCGTTGGAAGGGAAAAAGAAATTGAAAGAGTTTCTCAAATACTTTCTAGAAGAAAAAAGAACAATCCTGTTCTAATTGGAGAACCCGGTGTTGGTAAATCTGCGATCGCGGAAGGTCTGGCACTGAGGATCATGCAAAAGAAAGTGTCTAGAGTGCTCTTCGGAAAAAGGATCGTTGCTCTAGATATTGCAAGCTTGGTTGCAGGAACAAAGTATAGAGGTCAGTTCGAAGAGAGAATGAAAGCTGTTATGAATGAATTAGAGAAGTCTCCTGACGTTATCTTATTCATTGATGAGATACACACTATTGTTGGTGCCGGAGGCGCTTCGGGCTCATTAGATGCTTCGAATATGTTCAAACCAGCCTTAGCTAGAGGAGAAATACAATGTATTGGCGCTACTACATTAGATGAGTACAGACAGTACATTGAAAAAGATGGAGCTCTTGAAAGGAGGTTCCAAAAGGTAATGGTTGAACCAACTACTGTTGAAGAGACAATCCAGATCTTAAATAATATCAAAGAGAAATACGAAGATCATCACAGTGTTACCTATACTGATGAAGCTATTAAAGCATGTGTTGAATTAACAAGTAGATATATTACTGACAGACATCTTCCAGACAAGGCTATTGATGCATTGGATGAAGTAGGCTCTCGTGTCCATATCACTAACATTAATGTTCCTCAGAACATTCTGGACCTTGAAAAAGGGATCGAGTCTATAAAGGACGAAAAAAATCAAGTGGTAAGAAGTCAGAAATACGAGGAAGCTGCTAAACTGAGAGATAAGGAAAGGCAGTTGATCGAAGAACTTGATCTAGCTAAGCAAAAGTGGGAAGATGAAGCTAGAAGCCACAGAGAGATGGTTGATGTAGACAATGTTGAAGAAGTAGTTGCTATGATGACGGGCATTCCCGTTCAAAAGATAGCTGAAAAAGAAAGTGGCAGACTTGTCAGAATGGCAGATGAACTTCAGGGAAGCGTCATAGGCCAAAATGAAGCTATTGGAAAAGTAGTGAAGGCTATTCAAAGGAACAGAGCCGGATTAAAAGACCCAAATAAACCAATTGGTTCATTCATTTTCCTTGGACCTACTGGTGTTGGAAAAACACAATTGGCAAAAGAACTGGCGAAATATCTATTTGATAGCGAAGAAGCGCTCATACGAATTGACATGAGCGAATACATGGAGAAGTTTGCTGTGTCTAGGTTGATAGGAGCGCCTCCGGGATATATCGGATATGAAGAAGGTGGTCAACTTACTGAGAAGGTTAGGAGACGTCCCTACTCCATCGTATTGTTAGATGAGATAGAGAAAGCGCATCCAGATGTGTTCAACTTATTACTTCAAGCCCTTGACGATGGTCAATTGACCGATAGTCTGGGTAGAAGAATAGATTTCAGAAATACGATAATGATCATGACCTCAAATATCGGGGCTAGACAATTACAAGATTTTGGAACTGGTGTTGGTTTTAGTACCAAGGCTAAGAAAGACAGCACAGATGATGACACAAAAAGTGTTATTTCCAATGCGCTAAAAAAGACTTTCGCTCCAGAATTCTTGAATAGGATCGATGATCTTATATTGTTTAACTCACTCAAGAAAGAACATATTCATTCAATTATTGATATTGAATTGGGCAAATTATATGGCCGAGTTGAAGGACTTGGGTATAAGATAAAACTTACGGCTGAAGCCAAGGATCATATCGCTGAAAAAGGCTATGATGAGAAATTTGGGGCTCGACCTTTGAAAAGAGCTATTCAGAAATATCTTGAAGATCCATTAGCAGAGCAGATCATAAATGCAAAATTGAACGAGGGAGATTCGCTCGTTGTGTCTTTAGATAAGGACAAGAAGATCGTCATTAAAGTATCTAAGTCACGAAAGAAGAAAAAAGAAGAAGAGAAAGAATAAATTCTCAATAAAGGAATAGAAAACCGCTATGGAAACATGGCGGTTTTTTTTGCTCTAATTCAAAGAAATAAGCTCAACATCATATCTCAATGGAGTTTGAGGAGGGATCTTTTTTCGATCACCGAACGTACCATGAGCCAAATGAGAAGGCAATAAGAAATTTGCTTTGTCTCCTACGCGCATCAATTGAAGAGCTTCATGTAATCCAGTTTCAACAGTCGCCTTACCTATTTGGAATCGAGCTGGCTCCTTACCTATGGAAGAGTAACAGAGAGAATCATTTAATAGATATATGGAGTAGTGAATGGTCGCGATCTGATCCACTTTTGCTTTCTCACCAGAACCTAGATCATGAAGGAGATAAGTCAATCCTGTTCCCGTACTTTTGACTTCCCACGAGTTATTCTTCACATATTTCTCGATCTCTTTTTTTTCTCTTTTAGCATTCGTTTTTGAATCTTCCTCTATCTGTTTTTTGATCTCGTTCATGTCATAACTAACAGGCTTTGGATCGCTGCACGAGCCACAATTCAAAAGCAGTAACACCCATGTAAAAACCAATATTCTACTCGAAAGATCAGGCATAATTCGGGAGTATCTCTTTCAATTTTGAAACTGTTTCTTCCACAGATAATTCTGAGATACCTCCAGCTGCCCGGTCATGCCCACCTCCATTGAAATTCTCTGTAGCGATCTTGTTCACTTCTATATCATCCTGTGAACGGAAAGATAATCTGGTCTCACCATTTCTATCTTGAACGAATACAGCCATTTTAATGCCCTTAATTGAGAGCGCCTGGTTTACCAAACCCTCAGTATCACCTTTTTGAAAATTGAACCGCTCTAATTCATCCCCATTCAAAGAAATGATCGCTGCATTTATATCCTCAAGGATCTCGAGTTTTTCGCTTAAGGCATATCCGTTCAATCGTAAACGACTGATCGTGTTCTGGTCGAAAATTGCCTTTTGAATATCCTCTGACTTTGCGCCTTTGCCCACTAACTGACTCGCCACACTAAAAGTAATAGCTGAAGTTCCATATTTGAAAGACCCCGTGTCGGTAATAATTCCCGTCATCAAAGCTGTTGCGCCTTCTTCATTAATGAGATGTAGAGAGTCCAGATCATCTAAAAAATGGAAAACCATTTCAGCTGTCGACCCATAAGAAGTACTTGAGAACATGATGTCAAATTCATTGCTCGGATATGGATGGTGATCAATTAAGATCTTTGTAACTATTGCCTTATCAACAACTTCTCTGACATTTCCGACTCGCTTTAGATCGTTGTGGTCCAAACAGAAAAGAAGATCAGCTGATCTTATCGCATCTTCGGCCCCAACAGTATTTTCTGAGTGATCCAAAATATTCCCTTCCAAATAATTGAAAACAGATGCGTAGGCGTCCGGAATAACAACCGTAACTTCCTTTCCCCAGTTTTCGAGTGCTTTTGCAAAACCCAAGCTGCTTCCAATTGCATCACCATCTGGAGATCTATGAGTTATGATCACCACTTTCTGGGCATTCTCGATCTCCTTTAATGCGCGCTCTATGTCTGCTCTTTTGAAATGCAATATTCTTTTTTTGCGAAGGTAAAATTAAGCAAGTGATAAAGTCCTTTTATCGAGCGCATTTTTACTTACTTTTGCCGAAATTTTTAACATAAAGAAAAATAGAATGGCAGGAAATAGAACCTTGACAATGATAAAGCCTGATGGTGTAGAAAACGGATACATTGGGAAAATATTGGATATGATCATAGAAGATGGATTCAAGATCATAGCGATGAAATATACTCGTTTAAGCAAAGAAAGCGCAGAACAGTTTTATGCCGTGCATAACGAAAGGCCGTTCTATGGTGAATTGGTGGATTATATGACTTCCGGGCCTATTGTTGCGGCTGTACTAGAGAAAGAGAATGCAGTTGAGTCATTCAGAAAGCTTATTGGGGCTACTGACCCTGCAGATGCAGAAGAAGGAACGATCAGAGCTAAATTTGCAGAATCAAAAGCTAAGAATGCTGTTCATGGTTCTGATAGCGATGAAAATGCGCTGATCGAAGGAAATTTCCATTTTTCACCTGAGGAATTTATTTCATAGAACTCAAAAAAATATCTCACATAAAAAAACCCTGATGGAAACATCAGGGTTTTTTAGTTTTCTATTTAAAAGAATTACTTTTTCAAAGCATCTCTTATTTCTGTAAGAAGAGTGATATCTGCAGGAGGTGGTCCCGGAGCTTCTTCTTTTTTCTTCATTGCTTTAGCAGCAGCCTTTGACAACATGAACAATACAAAACCAACAATGATCAAGTTAATGATCGTATTGATCCATGCTCCATATCTAATGGCATTCTCTGGAGAATAACCAGGCTCTCCCTCAGTTCCAACAGCAGCATCAAGTACCGTTTTCATTTGAGCAAAGTCTATTCCACCAGCAAAGTGACATACGATAGGCATCATTACGTCATTCACAAATACATTGACAACAAGTCCAACAGCACCCGCAAGAATAACAGCTATCGCAAAATCGATAACGTTACCCGTCAATATGAAATTCTTAAATTCTTTTAACATAGCATTTAAAGTTTAATGATTAAGTATTCGAAATAAGTGAAAATTTGAACTTTTGTGTCAATTTTTGACCAATAGTTAACCAATATTAATGTTCATAACTATGGTTTCACCCAAGTGTTCATTCAATCTGGCAGCTACCTGTGCCCTTGAAAGAACTAGCTCGTTTTTCAATGGAGCTGAATTAAGTTTGATATAAAGCGTTCCCTTATAGAAAGATATTTTCTCAGTTCTCGAAGCTACGGCTTGCCCCATCACTTCTGGCCAAGCGCTTACTATCTCCGCATTCTGAAACCCTTTTTCCTTTCCAGTTTTCTTTATGTAGTTTTTTATGGCATCGGCCATACTCATTGCATCACGCGATGTTTTCATGGCTTAATTCTCCTTTAGAAACTTTAAATATTTCGTATTCCTTTCCGATCTCTTCAAAGATCTGGATCATCCTAAGATCACTTGTGTCAGAGATAAAGATCTGACCAAATTCTTCTTCACTTACCAGCTCGATCAAATTTTTAACTCTCTGATCATCTAATTTGTCAAAAATATCGTCTAACAACAAGATAGGCACAACACCCTTCACTTCTTTAATGAACTGGAATTGAGCTAATCTTAAAGCGATCAATAGCGATTTTTGTTGTCCCTGGGAACCAAACTTCTTTATCGGGTGCTCTCCTATTTTCAACAATAGATCATCTTTATGAAGGCCGACTGTTGAGTAATTCCTTCGTCTATCGTCCTGCTGACACGCTACTAACAGCTCATAGAAATTTCCTTGGTTCAATTGGGATCTGTATTCTACGGATACATTTTCCTCAGAACCTGAGATCGTTTTATACAGCTCTGTGAACATCGGGCTCAATTCAGAAATGAAATCTCTCCTTTTGCGATAAATATAGTTACCGTGCTCTACCAATTGATCGTTCCAAATATTCAATTGATCTTGATCGAAAGTTCTATTCTCACTAAAGAATTTCAACAAATTATTTCTGTGCGACAATGAGCGGTTGTACTTGATCAAATTATCCAAATATGGCCGGTCGTACTGTGAAATGATCTTGTCAATAAATTTTCTTCTCAATTCACTTCCTCCTTTCACTAATTCTATGTCATAAGGAGTGATTATTACACTAGGATATTTACCGATATGATCGGCTAACTTTTCGTAAGACTTCTTGTTCCGCTTGAATGTTTTTCCTTGACCCTTTTTCACGCTACAAAAAACCTGATCGGTCTCATCATCCATATCGAACTTACCCTCGATCACAAAAAACTCTGTTCCGTGCTTAATATTTTGCACATCAATGGCATTAAAATGACTTTTACAGAAAGACAGATAGTGAATGGCATCAAGAATATTGGTCTTACCAGAACCATTGTTTCCCGTAAAGCAATTGATCTGAGCTTTGAACAGAAATTCTGCTTGCTCGTAATTCTTAAAATTCAGGAGGTCTAGGCTGATCAGTTTCACTCAAAAATACTTGATAAACAAAGTTAACATTATCTATTCGTTTGCGTAATAAATAGACATTGTTGTAAAAAAGACTAATTTTGCCCGAAATTTTTTAAAAAGCATGGCTAAAAAGAAAGATGACACTATCGTAGATGTTGCTCAAGCATATAGCAAGACGGAAAGCTTTATAAATGAGAATGGCAAGACTATATTAATGGTTTTAGGAGCTGCACTTGTAATTGGTGTAGGTTATGGTCTATTCAAGAATTTCGTTCAAAAACCAAAGGTTGACAACGCGGCCGCTGAGATATGGAAATCACAATATTACCTAGCTCAAAATAATGATACTCTGGCGCTTCAAGGCGATGGAGAATATATGGGACTGTACGAAGTTGCTGAGAGTTACGATGGGACACCTTCTGCAGATATCGCTAACTATACCATTGGTGTAACACATCTTCAAGATGAAGAATTTGAGGAAGCCATAGACTTTTTAGAGAAGGCATCATTTGATGACGTAGCACTAGAAGCGGTGCGATTGGGTGCTCTCGGTGATGCTCACATTGAGTTGGATGATTTTGATACTGGTATTTCTTTCTATGACAAAGCATTGGAACATGGTGCAAACGATTTCACTACACCAATTTATTTATATAAGAAAGGACTTTGCTGCGAAGAGATCGGAAATTATGATTGTGCTTTGAGTTCTTATAACAGGATCTTATTAGATCATCATGCATCGACTCAAGGCAGGAACATAGCAAAAAATATTGCAAGAGTGGAAGCCAAGATCGCCACTCAGTGATCTATGTCTACAAAAGACCGTGAAAGCTCTTCATTCGAAAAGAGCAAATTATCAGAAATAGACGAACAAAAGATAGGCATTGCTGTATCTGAATGGAACAAGGACATTACATCTGGCCTTTTAGAGGGTGCAATGGAAGTCCTAAAATCTGCCGGTATACTATCAGAGAATATTTTTGTTGAATACGTTCCTGGTTCCTATGAATTGCCTCTTGGCGCCCAATTCCTTCTGGAATATAGAATGGTAGACGCTGTTATTTGTTTGGGCTGTGTTATTCGAGGAGAAACCGCACATTTCGATTTTGTTTGTGAAGCCTGCAGCCAAGGCGTTAAGGATGTAGGATTAAAATATAATGTTCCAGTAATGTTTGGTGTCCTTACCGATGACAATAAGGAACAGAGCCTTGCCAGGTCAGGCGGCAAGCTGGGTAATAAAGGTGCTGAGGCCGCTAATGCTGCATTGGAAATGTTGTCATTAAAACAAAAATTAGCCAAGCCAAAAGGAAAAGTCGGGTTTTGATCAAGATCCTTATTTAGTCTTTACTTTAGCCCAATCTTTTATTTGCCACTCTACGGCAGCATCTGCAAGCAGGTCTCCATCGGCATTCGTGATCTTTACATCACAAGTATGGAACACAACACCGTCTTTCAGTAATGGTTTTTCGATCTGTTCTTTGAACTCACTATCAGGTAATTCGTAGGTGGCCATAGCATCTGTTCTACCTTGCTTATGATATTCAATTGAAATGGTTTTCATGATCACACGATACTTAGTCCCCATTCGTTTCATGATCCATAAACCAGAACAATACTCGCCCACTGTCATTAAAGCAGCAGCATGCAGGCTTTTCAGATGATTGAGATTACGTTTTTTGTAAGGTAAACTGGTAACCACCTTTTCATCCGAAACACTTTTCACTTTAATGCGATGTGGAGAATTGAATGGTATCGCACGAGCCATTACCCAGTTCAACTTACGCAGACCAGAACCATCTTTTTCAGCACTGGCCATTAAACTATCCAACAATTGGAATCCCTTTGGAATACTCATTTTAATCGTTAAGAATGGCTTTAATGTCTGGCCTGAAATACTGGTCACTTTTCATCACTTTTCCGTCTTCACGATAAATTGGCTTTCCATTTTTATCAAGCTTACTCATATTGCTTTTTTGTATCTCTTCAAATACCTCTTGGATCTTGTGCTGCATGCCATGTTTTAATATCGTACCGCAAAGAATGTAAAGCATATCACCAAGTGCATCCGCGACCTCCACTATATCACCTTCTCGAGCAGCCTGCAAATACTCTTCATTTTCTTCCTTCATCAAATTGTATCGTAACAATATCTCATTCATAGATATCTTTGTTGTCGGTTCATGATTATTTGAAATTCCGAAAGAATCATGGAATGTCTCCACATGTTGGATCATCTCCATGATACCAACTTTTTTCTCAATAGTATCCATGTGGTAAAAGTAATAGAAAATAGTCATAGCAGCGACTTTGATCTATGAACAAAAAACCGTTATCTATCAACGAAAACAGACCTATTGAATACTTCTGTCTTTTAAACATTTAAAAGGGGATCATTAACAAAAATTAACTACGAAAAAGAGCATTAAAGTCTGATTTTTGTGACCAATAAATTCCTTATACACGTTTAATAAGGACAAGAAAATATTGAAGAAAAATATAGCCCTATGAACGAAAACGATCTTGGAACTACACAAACTCCTATTGCTACTGCTAAAGACAACAACTCGGGTAATGTTGACATAAGAGCCTTGAATGAACTGATAGAAAAGGAAAGTGCATTCGTGAAATTGCTGAGGACTGAAATGGAAAAGGTGATCATCGGTCAAAAAGACATGGTTGACAAATTAATGATAGCCTTACTAGCGAATGGACACATTCTTTTAGAGGGAGTTCCTGGCTTGGCAAAGACACTAGCCATTACAGCACTGTCCAAGTGCATTAATGTTGGTTTCAGCCGTATCCAATTCACACCAGACCTGCTTCCTGCGGATCTTGTAGGAACGATGATCTACAATCAAAAGAACCAGGAATTCACAGTAAAGAAGGGACCCATCTTCTCGAACTTTGTTCTTGCTGATGAAATAAATAGAGCTCCTGCAAAAGTCCAAAGTGCATTGCTCGAAGCTATGCAAGAGAGGCAAGTTACAATAGGCAGTGAAACATTCAAGCTCCCAGAACCATTCCTTGTTTTGGCAACTCAAAACCCTATTGAACAAGAAGGAACATATCCCCTTCCGGAAGCGCAGGTAGATAGGTTCATGATGAAAGTAGTGATCTCCTATCCCAAGAAAGATGAAGAAAAGATCATCATAAGGAACAATGTCTCAAAAACATCTTATCCAGAGCCGAATAAAGTTGTTGACCCTAGTGAGATCTTAAAAGCTAGAAGCGTTGTTCGAGATGTATATATGGACGAGAAAATTGAACAATACATCATTGACTTAGTTTTTGCAAGTCGAACTCCTAGAGACCACGGGCTTGGCAAATTAGAAGACCTTATTGGCTTTGGCGCATCCCCGAGAGCCAGTATTAGTATGGCCTTAGCAGCTAAAGCATTTGCATTTACAAGAGGTCGAGGGTTTGTCATTCCTGAAGACATTCGAGCTGTTGCGAATGACATTTTGCGACATAGGATCGGAATTACATATGAAGCCGAAGCCGAAGACGTAACAGTTGAAGACATTATAAAAGAGATCATAGACCACATTGAAGTGCCATAGTAAGTGAATAATGCACAGGCAAATACAAAAGAACTCCTTAAAAAGGTAAGGAGGATAGAAATAAAGACAAGAGGTATTTCTAACCAGATCTTTTCTGGAGAATATCACTCGGCTTTTAAAGGAAGAGGTATGGCCTTCAGTGAAGTAAGAGAGTACATGCCTGGCGATGAAATTAGAACTATAGACTGGAACGTCACTGCTCGATTGAATGAACCCTATGTAAAGGTTTTTGAAGAAGAAAGAGAACTTACTGTTGTATTGTTGGTGGATGTAAGTGCGTCAGATTCTTTCGGTACCAATCAGCAATTAAAAAGAGATCTGATAACGGAGATCTGCGCTGTCCTATCATTTTCAGCTATTCAGAACAATGATAAAATAGGTGTGATCTTCTTCACAGACCAAGTAGAGAAATTCATCCCTCCCAAAAAGGGAAAGTCCCATATTCTGCGCATTATCAGGGAGCTGATCGAATTCAAACCGAACTCAAAAAAGACTGACATATCAGTGGCTTTAGAGTATTTGAATAAGGTGATCAAAAAGAGAAGCATTACTTTCTTGATCTCTGACCTAATGGACGACCACTTTGCTGATGCTCTGAAGATCACAAATGGCAAGCACGACCTTGTCGCACTCAGGGTCTATGATAAAGCTGAAGAAGATCTTCCAGACATGGGGTATGTTGAATTCTTAGATTCTGAAACTGGGCAAACTAAATGGGTGAATACTTCAAACAAAAAAGTCAGGGAAACCTTCAGAGTTGAAGCGGCTGAACGAAAAGAGTTTTTGCGGGTTTTATTCAAGAAAGCAGGAGTAGATATGGCTCAGATATCAACCGGAGAATCTTATGTGAAACCATTGATCAATTTATTTAAAAAGAGATAGTTAAGTTGCTGAATAGGAATACTATATCAATTATTTGTTTTAGTCTGCTAGTGCATTTTGCTAATGGACAAATGCCATACGTAGAGGCCAGATTAGATACCAATTCAATTCTTATTGGAGAACAAACCAATATCAAATTAAGCGTTCACTATTCAAATGAAAATGATCTTATCGAATTCCCTGCTATCACCGACACTTTACATAAAAGCGTAGAGGTAATTGAAGTTGGGCCAAGAGACACACTTAATTCAAATGATCATTTTGTTCAAAGATCCTACATCACTCTAACTTCCTTTGATTCCGGGTACTATGCGATCAAACCATTTCAGTTCAAAGTGAATGACCAAACGCTGGAATCTGAAGCTTTACTGATAGAAGTGGAGAATGTGAAAATAGATTCTACAAATGCAGTTCCTTTTGACATCAAAGATATTTACCAAGACCCGCTTACTTTTTCAGAATTCATGAGTGAATATGGCTATAAGATCATAGGAGGTGTTGGTTTGTTGACCATGCTCACATACTTGTTTTGGTTTCTTTTTGCGAGGAAAAGTGCTGAAGTCATTGTTCATCAAAAGATCGAACCACAGATCCCTGACTACATAATTGCTTTGGAAAGACTTGAAAAACTGAGAGAGGAAAAACTTTGGCAACGAGGAAAACACAAAGCATATCATTCTGAACTTACCGAGGCTCTCCGGATCTATTTGGAATCAAGGTTCAATGTAAATGCCATGGAGCAAACTTCAGATGAGATAATCCATCAAATGAAATATGTTCACACAAACGATGAATGCAGATCCGAACTGATCCGAATATTGAAGCTGGCAGACATGGTGAAATTTGCAAAAGAAGAACCTTCGGCAATAGAGAACGAAAAGATGATGGAACTCGCTCTGGAATTTGTAAAAAACACGAAGCGAAATGAAGAAATTTCAACCGAAAATATAGCTCTTGCAACGTAAACGGATCGACATAGTGTTCTTTTCTGCATTAACAGTGATATGTTTTGCATTGCTCTTCCTTTTTTGGAATAGACATGAGTATGCGAATCCTCAACTTTTTGCATTTTCGGTGTTATTGCCTTTACTCGCAGCGTTCTATATTTTCAGAAGGTCAAAACTTAATGCAAGTGTAAAGCTCTCATCAATTGACCTGTTAAGGAATATTGACAATTCATGGATACATGTATGGCGCTATTCGTGTCATGGTCTCAGATTCCTCGCTCTTTCGGCAATGATAATAGCTATTGCGAGACCTCAGTCAAGCAATAGTTGGAAAGACGTAATTACTGAAGGAATAGACATTGTTTTAGCTATGGACATTTCCTTTTCTATGCTTGCAAAAGACTTTGACCCCGATCGTTTGGAAGGCTCAAAAGATGTAGCACTTAGTTTTATTTCTGAAAGGCCAAACGACCGCATAGGATTGGTGGTTTACGAGGGCGAGGCTTTTACACAGGTACCCTTGACTACAGACCACCGTGTTTTAAGAGAGGTATTTTCTACAGTAAAACCAGGTCTCTTAGAAAGCGGGACAGCCATTGGGATGGGACTTGCTACAGCAGTTAATCGCTTGAAAGAAAGCGAAGCTAAAAGTAAGGTCATAATTCTGTTGACAGACGGAGTGAATAATCAAGGGAGCATCTCTCCTATTACAGCTGCTGAAATAGCCGCTGAATTTGGAATAAGGGTATACACTATAGGAGTTGGAACCCAAGGTTCTGCTCTCTCCCCCGTCCAATATGCGCCCAACGGAGTTGATTTCATATACAAAAGAGTGCCCGTTGAAATTGATGAAGAAACGCTACAAGAGATATCTAAGTTAACCGATGGTGAATATTTCCGGGCTACCGATAACAAAAGCTTATTTGAGATCTATAAGGAGATAGATCTTATGGAGAAAACAAGAACACAGGTTACTGAGCATAGCAGAAGAACTGACTTGTATTTTCCCTATGCACTTGTTGCATGCATTTTTCTGGGTCTCGAATTTCTAATACGGACATTGATATTAAGAACAACTCCATAAATGAAGGTCTTGAAAATATATAGCGCTAGAAAAATATCAATGGTAGTGATCATTTCAGAGATCCTTATCATTCTGGGATGTTTCTTTACGTATTGGATCATGACCAAGATCTATGGTGAAGTAATATTTGAACGCAAGATCCTCTTTATAGCATTGCTTTCAACTTTATTGATCTCTGCGATCTCACTGATCTATTTATTAAGGAAGAACAGGTCTATAAGAAGATTCACAAATGAACGTTTGATACAAGTATTGATCCCAGAACTGTCACAGGGAAAAGTGATCGCCAAATACATCATTTTCAGGCTTGCATTATTACTGCTTTGTATCGCATTAATAAACCCAAAATATGGGCAAGATGAAATTGAAGCAAAACATGAAGGAATAGAATTAATGCTTTGTTTGGATGTTTCTAATAGTATGAAATCGGAGGATATAAAGCCGAGTCGAATACAAAAAGCTAAGCGATCTATTAAAAGACTTATAGATAAACTCCATGGAGATAAAGTAGGCCTGATCGTCTTCGCAGGAGAAGCCTACGTGCAAACACCTATGACGACTGATTATGCTGCTGCATCTATGTTCCTTTCTAATGTTGGACCTGGCATTGTGCCAAAAAATCGACAAGGAACAGCAATTGGGGCGGCAATAGAACTTGCTTTGAATTCTTTTCCGAAAGAGTCTGAAAGCAAAAGGGCTATCATCGTAATAACAGATGGAGAAAATCATGAAGATGATGCAATAATCGCAGCGACAGAAGCAAGAGATGCAGGAATTGTAGTACATACCATTGGAATGGGTTCACTAGAAGGTGCCCCAATCCCAATATTCAAGGGTAAAAAAAGGATCGGATACCAAAAAAACAACTCTGGAGAGACTGTTGTTTCTAAATTAGACGAAGGGAATTTGAGAGAAATAGCAGCTGCCGGTGATGGTGTTTTTGTGAGAGCTACTGAAAGAGAAACAGGTCTAGACCTCTTGCTAGATGAGATCGACAATATGGAAAAAACTGAATATGACAGCACCGTTTATGCAGATCATAAGAATGCTTTTTTCCCTTTTTTATTCATTGGCTTTCTACTGCTTGTTATCGAGAGTTTTATCACAGAAAGAAAAAGCAAATGGCTAGATAGGTTCAAATTATTTCAAGAATGAGAATAGCTGTTTTTATTATACTGTCCTGCTTAATTGGCAATGATGCCAATAGTCAAATTCACAAGAGATACTTGAGGCAAGGGAATAAAGCCTATGCCGATAGCAACTATGCGGCCGCACTTCATTATTATAATAATTCCTTTGACACAGCTTCCACTTATAATAAGGCTCAATTCAATCTTGGTAATGCCCAGTACCGCAATATGGATTTTCAGGGCTCTATGAATTCATTTGCAATGCAGGCTGAAAAATCTATAGACAAAAAGGAAAAGGCATATGCTTACCATAATCTAGGAAATAGTTATCTCGCTCAATATCAAATGGCCAGCAAAATGGCCGAACAAGCCTCTCCGGATACAGCTCAAATGCTGGCACAGGCTGGTTTTAACTATTTGAAGGAAAGTGTTGAAGCGTATAAAAATTCTCTCAGGAATAATTCTACCGATGACGAAACCCGGCATAATTATGCATTAGCAAAAAAACTAATGGAACAAATGCAGTCTGAAAGTAAAGGAGGAGGCGAAAACGATCAAAATCAAGAACAGGAGGATAAACAACAGGAGCAGGAGAAAGAACAGGACCAAAACAAAAACAAAGAAGAAAAAGAGCAACAAGAGCAAAACAGAGAACAACAAGAAGGTGAGAATGAAAAGAATGATGAGCAAGAACAGAAAGGTGACAAAGAAAAGGGAGATGAAGAGGGAGAACATGGTGAAACCGATCCCAAGAAATTGTCTAAACAAGACGCTGAAAAGATCCTAGAAGCTTTAAAGAATAAAGAAGAAAAATTACATCAGAAGATCCTAAAGAAGAAAAAGCCTTCTAAAGTTATTAAGATCGAGAAAGACTGGTAATGAGGACTATAATAGGATATATAGCAACAAGTATTTGCCTTTTGATCTATTGCGGTCAAATCGGTGCGCAACAGATAACTGCATCAGTTGATAAAAACCCTGTTGGGCAAGGAGATAAATTCCATTTTACGATCACTGTGCGAAACGCTCAGGGAAATATTGCAATGCCAGACCTCAAAGAATTCAATGTGATGAGTGGCCCGAATCAAACATCTAGGGTCCAAATAATCAATGGGGCGAGAGAAGAAACTTATACCCTATCGTGGCTTTTATTCCCTAAACGAAAAGGGACCTTCACCATTAAGCCAATAAACCGTGGGTCTAGCCTAACATATTCTCCTGTAACGGTTGAAGTAATTGAGGGAATGCCATCTACAGAACCCCCTATCGAATCTCAACGCACTGAGACCAAAGACCATTTTGGAAAGATCTATGTTTCTAATACTGAGCCCTATCTTGGGGAGCAGATAACTGCAACGTATGTTATTTACAATAGCATTCGAGGATTCAATCCTCAATATGATTTTGCAAATACGCTCGAAGGGTTTTGGAAAGAAGAGCTTAAAGTAGAGCCTAAATGGAGCGACAAACTAGAGAACATAAATGGGCGGAATTATCAAAAGGCTGTGATCGCAAGGCAAATTCTCTTTCCACAGAAAAGCGGTGAACTGGCTGTAGATCCATTTGAAGTAAATGGTACAACTGGAGGCTTTTTTCGTCAGAAAAGAGTTGACTTCAAAAGTAACAGAGCAATAATAAATGTCAAACCCCTTCCTTCTGGAGCGCCTGAAACATTTAAAGGTGCAGTAGGCAATTTCGATTTTGATTTTGAAGTTGACAAGACCGAGGTAGAAACAAATGAAGCCTTCAATCTGAGCATTACTATATCTGGAAAAGGAAACCTTAGTCTGGTCAACGAATTACCTGTTGAATTTCCTAGCGATTTTGAGGTCTATGACCCAGAGATAAAAGATCGAATAAGCAAGACAGCTAACGGAATGAGTGGAAGCAGGACTTTCGAATATTTGATCATACCCAGGCATTCTGGCACTTTTGAAATAGACGGTGTATCTTTTACGCACTTCGACCCAAAAGGGAAAAAGTATAGAACTCAAAGAGCTGAAGATCTCGTGATAGAAGTTAAAAAGACAGCGGAAGAAATGCTTACAGAAGGCCCTACTATTATTAGAAAAGAAGACGTTAAGATCCTTGAATCCGACATAAGATATATTTCAAGTAATACAGAACTTCAAGAAATAGGAAGTTCCCTATTTGGTAGTGCAAAATATGTAGGTTCCATTCTTACACCAGCCTTAGGTTTTCTATTGTTCTTGTTCATCCGAAAACGAAAACAGGAAGAATTGGCAGATGTGGAAGGATCTCGAAGAAAGCGTGCCGGAAAAGTTGCAGCAAAACATCTGCTTGTTGCCCAAAAAGCGCTTGACTCGGGTGACACTTCTTTGTTTTACGAAGAATTACATTCTGGGCTCACAGGATATCTCAGCGATAAGATCTTACTTTCAAATTCACAGATGGATAAAGAAAGTGTCAGAGAAGCTTTATCGTCTAGAAATGTCAAAGACTTAACGATCAATTCATTTCTAGATCTATTAAACAATTGTGAGATGGCGAGATATGCGCCCTCAGCGAGCACAGAACCAATGGAAATGATGAAGCAAAGTGAAACTATAATTCATGACCTTGAAGGCGAACTATCATGAATATTTTCAAGAACATATTCAGAACACTGGCTTTGATGTTTTTTGCATTGAACATCAGTGCACAAAGCATTAATGTTAATGAAACCCTTTTCGCAGAGGGAAATGCAGCGTACGAAAGCGGTAATATTGAAAAAGCAATTGAACTGTACGAGCAAATATCACTCTCTCACACCTCCGCTGCGCTATTGGGAAATCTAGGAAATGCATATTTTAGAAATGGAGATATAGCAAGATCCATTTTGAATTACGAGAGATCTTTAAAACTAGAACCCGGAAATGAAGACATAAGGTTCAATCTTGGTTATGTTCAGAAGTTAACGAAAGACAAATTGGAAGAAGATGAAAGTGACCAGATCAGTGCCTTTTTGAGATCTGTTACAAGTTCTTATTCAGCTGACACTTGGGCAAGATCATCTATTCTTTTCGCATTCATGCTTTTCAGCCTCTTGGCCCTTGTCTTTATTCTCAAAAAAGTAAGCCTTAAAAGGATCTTCTTATACAGCTCATTTATCATGGGGACCTTATTCTTGTCTAGCATTTATTTTTCATACGCTTCGAAGAAAATGATGGGCTCTCAAACCCACGCGATCATAATTGAACCCAAGGTAGACGTAAAGAGCGAGCCTAATAAAGATGCAACCGATCTGTTTGTGCTACATGAAGGCAGCAAAGTAGAAATATTGGGAAGAAATAAAGAGTGGCTGCATATACAGATCCCAAATGGCACTAAAGGGTGGTTAACGATCGATATCTTGGAAAAGATCTGATCACAGGTCTAAAAAGCGATCACTGAAATTTTGTGAAGGCACTATACAGGCATCTTTTTTGCCAAATACGCGATATCTATTTTTTGCTATGATCTTATAGACAAGGTCCGTGATCTTACTCGGAAAATATTGAAATATAGTTAGCGCATGCCAAGGGCCTTTTAATTCACCCAATATTCTGAATGCAGCTTCAGATCTGGAAAAGGCTGCACCATCTTGGAATAAAACTATGCTGTTCTCATTTTCTAGTCCATTCTCCATACAGAGATCTACTCCCAGCCTACTTTGCAATGATGCAAACACAAATCGCTTATCCTTATCATATTTGATGATCCTATGAACCCATTTATCGCACAGGTTGCACACACCATCAAACAATATCAAGGACTTGCCTTCTGGAATATCCATCCATAAAATAAGACAAAAAAAAACCGTCCTCTTCCGAGCACGGTTCATTTCTTTTGAACAAGTGTTTTATCTTTTCTTGTTCTTAGAATTACTTGGCACGTATAGTATTCTATTCTTTACCCAATATTAGTTGCTGTTCTAATGTTCCTATTCTTTCTATCAGGTCGTTTAGTAAATTTGCTTGGTTGTTCATGTTATAAATTACTTCACTCTGAGTACTTATTTTACGAGATAGCCTATCAATTTGATCCGCTTGGGATTTGATACTTTCGATCAAATGCGGGATCAAAGCGTTATAGTTCACTGCTTTGTAACCATTTGGGCCTTCAGTCACCATCTCCGGAAACAAAGCTTCTACCTCTTGCGCTATCAAACCGGTATTCCGCTGCCTTTGATCTCTGGGACTCAAGGCATTCCACTTATAAGTATATCCATTCAATGATAATACTTTTTCCAAAGAACCGTTTAAAGGTTCGATCTCCTTTTTAAGTCTCTTATCTGAATTGGTAACAACACTCCCTGCCAAAAATGCATCTCCGTCTTTGTAAATAATGAATGCATCACTTGGGCTTAAAGCATTTAGACCATTTCCAATGGTGAACAATCTATCATTTGAGTCGATAAGATCAGCACTTTGAGCAGCATAACTCGTGTTATTGTATCCCAAGACAACTTCTCCATAAGAAGGTGCTTGAAGATTGAAGCCCAGTGCTACGGAACGTGTTCCACCGGCTATAGCATTCTCGCCTATTGAAATAGAGCCCACTTTGGCAGAGGTATTATTTGTACCTAATGAGATCCCTGATGTAAACGGAGCTTGCGCATTGCTTCCTATTGCTATTCCATCTGTAGTAGACGTAACATTTTTCCCAATACTTACAGCATTTGAACCATTAGCTAAGGCATTTTCTCCAAAGGCAAATGAGTTAACTCCATTTGCTTGTGCATTGTTACCCCCTGCAAAGGAATAGTACATTTTTGCAACAGAACCAAAACCGAAAGCCATTGAAGAAAAACCTTTTGCTTCTACACCATTTCCTATTGCCAAAGAATTATCGCCTCTGGCAACAGCATCTCTCCCAAAGGCCGTAGAATGTTCACCCAGTGCCTTAGTATTATATCCTGCAGCTAAAGAAGACGTGCCAATACTGTCTGCATTCCAACCAGACGTTTCTATGTACCCGGTACGAAAAGCCCCTTTTTTGCTTTTGTCGAAAAACATTTTCGCGAAATGAGAAGAGGTGCCATTTTGACTAAGAGTGGGCGCTCCAAAAACAAAGTCATTCGTAGCATGATCTCCGCCATTTATAACTGTTGAACCCGAAGCTTCGAATTGTCCTCCTCCGAATGAACTAATATCCAATGCATTTCCTCCACTTATGAATAATGAATCATTAGATATAGATAAGTTTTGAGAATCTGTATTATCCAAGAATGGACTAAGGTCAACGGCCGTATTAGCATTTGAAAGGCTTATAGAGTTTCCCGCAATGAAGATCTCTTGTAATTCGTTTAATGGGTCGCTGTCCGCGTCATCTACATCATCATCGATCACTATAAAATTTCCATTAGTGATATAAATAGAGTCGCCTTCAGCTGTCAAAAACTGGATCTCGTTATTTGGTGAACTGTCAGCATCATCCACCAAGTCCTCAATGACAACACTATTTCCGTTTGAAATAAACAATGTGTCTCCAACCATGCTAAGGTCTTGAAGTTCATTTGAGACATCGCTATCTGCATCATTCACCTGATCTTCAATAAAAACACCATTCCCATTTGAAATAAACAAAGTATCTCCTACAATACTGAGTTCTTGAAGTTCATTTGAGAAATCA
The DNA here is from genome assembly GCA_013002285.1 of Flavobacteriales bacterium. Next base: position 14,368 of record JABDKJ010000073.1, on the reverse strand, counting down.
TTATCCGCATCATCGACATTGTCGGTCAGCGTTATGGAATTTCCATTTGAAATTGACAAAGTATTACCGATAAGCTCTAAGGATTGTGAATCTGTATTATCCAGATACATGCTCAGATCAATACTATTCCCATTAGAAATACTCAGCTGATCAGAAGACAATGACAATTGTTGTTCATCCGTATCATCTATATTTCCGGATTGCGGTAATACTACATAGTTACCACCTGAAATAAACAGCGTATCGTTTGCTATAATGAGTTCTTGTATCTCGTTGGAGGGGTCTGCATCAGCATCATCCACCAGATCGTACTCTACCCGTTTTGCATACATTGCATACGGCACAGATGTCAGTTGTGTAGTACCTAGAAATTGAAAATTATTTCCGCCATTTACATCAATGCTTATTCTAAGAAAATGCAGATCATCCCCCCATTCGATAGATGAAAATTCTCCATTCACCGAAGTACCGGTTCCAACATTGAGCTTTATTAATCCAAATTGATTGGTTGCAGTCAAATGATTCTCTATAAATTTTACCAACCCGTTAGGAGAAGTTTGAATTACCGCCAATTGGACCGAGACGATCTGATCATTCATAATGTTTCCAGTATTGTCCCGAACAACAGCTTGATAATTAAAACTGTCAGGAACCTGGGAAAACACCGAGGAAACCCCAAGGATCAGCACAATGCATAAAGCTTTAACCTTTGCAATTAACCTTGTCAAATTCAATGGTAATTCTTTTTTCATTAGTTGAGTTTTACAATTCTATAGGTGTTCAATATTCGGTCGTCATCAGTTGAAATGACCAACAAATATTGACCTGCCTTGATATGTTTAATATCTATTCGTTTCGTTAGCTCTGTAGAAATGATCTCGTCTTCAAAAACCATTTTCCCTACAAGAGAATAAATTCTGGCATAGCCCAATTCATCCATATTTCCGGTGAATTGAATATTGAGATATTCTTGTGTTGGATTGGGAAAAACCTGAATATCGTCTTTGGACCCCACTTCGAGTACTTCAGTAACACTAAGTACAGATTGATGAAACCCTTGAGTGAGTATTACATTGCTTGCGCTAGCAGTTTCGATACTGATCTCGCCTAGGCTAAAATCCAATCTCACAGACGAATTAGCGAGGGTTTCTCCAGCACTGGAAATAAGTTCTTGATCCATATTCTGGCCGGATAAATTGGTATTTAAAGCCAAAAAGAATAATACACAGTACGTAATTATCGTTTTCATATTAAGCAGTATTTTGTTTATTAAAAGGTGTTAGTAATTTATACGCAATAGAAAGCGCTTGGTTCCCCAATAATGCTAGAAAAATGAGCAGGACAGAAACCGACAAGAATAAAGAAGTATATACTTTTAGAAGATGAATAAATTGATAGGTCCTTTTTTTGTTTTAATGATCGTTTCGGGTGTAGGTTGTGCTCAAAACCAAAATGCTTCAAGCGAGAATGAAAAGACCTCATATGAAGTCAACCGATCTGATGATGAATGGCGTAAGATCCTCAGCCCAGAAGAATACCACATCTTAAGGCAGAAAGGAACAGAAAGAGCATTCACTGGAGAATTTGACGGTCATAAAGCAGATGGCATTTATTCATGTGCCGCGTGCGATTTGCCACTTTTTGATAGTAAAACCAAATTTGAATCAGGTTCTGGATGGCCAAGTTTTTTCCAACCAAAGAATGAGAAAAATGTTGGTGAGATAACTGATATGTCACATGGCATGATCAGAACTGAAGTGATTTGTAACAGATGTGGAGGACACCTGGGTCATGTGTTCAATGATGGTCCGGCACCAACTGGTTTGCGTTATTGTATAAATTCTGCTTCTTTAGATTTTAAGAACAGAAGTGAAATTCACGAAAAAGAAGGGACAGACAAGAAATGATCAGATAAGATCACTTGTTTGATAGATACCCACAGTCTCTTCCAAACCTACCCAAGAACCTTCTAGGCCTTTCTGACTTATAGCTTTGGCGTGTTTCTGCAAAAAGAGATCTCTCTCCCACTCTTCGGCACCGAGGCTATGAAGGTGCTCGGTCCAAACTTGGCAATCTAAAAATTGGAAATCATTGGCAGCAAGAAATCTATTCAAGAACAGGAAAGCGACTTTAGAAGCATTGGACCTAGAATGGAACATAGACTCTCCACTGAATTGTTTTCCGATAGCTAGTCCATATAAACCTCCAACAAGTTCTTCATTCTGCCAAACTTCAAAAGAGTGAGCATATCCCATTTCATGCAGACTTATGAAAGCCTGTTTTAATTTTGGTGTGATCCAAGTAGACTCCCTGCTCTTTGTAAGTTTTGAACAATTATCAATGACTTGAGCAAAAGCTTTATCGATACTGATCTGGAATTCGTTTTTAAGGATCAATGACTTTATACTTTTAGACATTTTGACTTTCTCTGGCTCAAGAACGCATCTTTCTGGCGGACAAAACCACAATTTTACATGGTCGTTCTCTGGCCAAGGGAAGATCCCTTGTTTGTAGATCCTCAAAAGAAGGTCAGGTTCAAACTCGCCTCCTATGGCAACAATGCCATGGTCTTTGGACAATTCAGGGGTGAGTATGAGTTCAGAAGTTTCGATAATTTAAAGGGTCTTTTTTAAACGATAACGTACTTTTGGATCCGTGATCCTAAAGTTAGAAGATCTTATAAAACTGCCTAATCTGCCACTACCTGGAGAAAAAGCGCATATGGAGATGTCTCCAAAAATGAGAGATACCGCTCAAAAGATCAGAGGTCAAAAAGTCTCTTTTAGAGAAAGTGCAGTACTGGTAATTCTTTACAATGATGGCAATGGATTGAACATTCCATTGATCGAAAGGAATGTTTATGACGGTACGCATAGCGGACAGATATCTTTCCCCGGTGGAAAAAGAGAATCGAACGACCCTCACCTGGAACACACTGCACTGAGAGAAACAAAAGAAGAGATCGGGTTAGAGAAGGATGATCTTAAAGTCATTCATCAGTTAAGCGATATCTATATCCCCCCAAGCAATTTCATGGTAACTCCTTATCTAGCTTATCATGAAAATGAAACAAGATTTATTCCAGACGAAACTGAGGTAGCAAGTATTATCCCATTTCCTCTTGCAGCTTTATTAGACGATTCAATTATTGAGACAAGAAAGATATTTGTTCAAAAATATAATGCTCATTTAAAGGTGCCGGCATATGTATATCAAGAAAATGTGATATGGGGGGCCACTGCAATTATTCTTGCAGAGCTTAAACACATGATCAAAAACTTGATCGGTCAAAGCCTCTAAACCGACTCAATAACTTCAGTGCTCACTCCGGTAAATGAAAATCCTCCGTCATGAAACAAGTTTTGCATGGTGACATATTTTGTCAGGTCAGAGAACATTGAAATGCAATAATTGGCACAAGCATCGGCACTTGCATTTCCTAAAGGGCTCATTTTATCCGCATAATTCATGAACTGGTCAAATCCTTTCACGCCACTGCCGGCAGTTGTCATAGTTGGCGACTGTGATATGGTATTTACTCGAACATGTGCTTTCTTTCCATAGTGATAACCGAAACTGCGCGCAATAGATTCTAGAAGTGCTTTTGCGTCAGCCATATCATTATAATCCGGAAATACACGTTGTGCTGCTATATAGGAAAGAGCTAACATGCTACCCCAATCATTGACGGCATCCATGTCATAGGCAGTTTGAAGAACACGGTGGAAGGACATACCGCTAACATCAAGTGTTTTATGATAGAAGTCGTGACTAAGAGAGGTGTAGTGCTTATTTTTCCTGACATTCGGAGACATTCCAATACTGTGAAGCACGAAATCCATTTTTCCACTAAAATGCTCAATAGACTTTTCAAACAGTTCTTTGATCTCTTTATTATCTGTGGCATCTGCCGGTATCACTGGAGCATTGATCTCATCGGCCAATTTATTTATCTCTCCCATTCTCAGTGCAATGGGAGCATTAGTTAGAACTATTTGAGCTCCTTCTTCATGTGCTCTTTGAGCAACTTTCCACGCAATGGACATGTCATTAAGAGCTCCAAAAATGATACCTTTTTTACCTTCTAATAATCCGTTAGCCATGTTCAAAATTTAGGCTTCAAATGTAATGATTTTAATATCCTGGGATAATACCAAGTTAAGCAGAAATGAAGAAAGCGATCATATGACAGAAAATTGAGTTGTCTGCTCCAGTTTTTGCTTCGGTAAATTTTAATTGGCATCAACAAGTTTTGAACGTGTATATTTGACACTTAATCGTAAAAAATGCCCAATTAGAAGGGTAAAATACCCATCAACGGGTATTTGAAGAAGCGCTGCGAATTGTTAACTATGTGCTTCAAGTACTTAACACACTTAACACATTATATATAACCGAGAATTTTAAACCATTTAACAATTAATAATTATGAAAATTTTAAAATTTACTATTGTTTTAATCATGGCTTTGTGTTGTCAAAGTTTGGCATTTGCTCAATGCGAGAACGACACAACTCCGCCAGTCATTACAGTCCCAGATGACATAACGATCGACTGTGACGAGGACTGGCCACCAATTCCAGCAGTTACTTGTTGGGATGATTGTGATCAGGCGTTGATCCCAACATTTACATTCTGGTTTGTAGAGAACAAATGCGGTTTCGAAAGTATGATCTTGTTATGGGCAGCAACTGACCAGGCAGGGAATTCAACTTCTGCCACTCAAGTGGTTATGCAGTGCGACTTGTCGCCTCCTGTATTTGAAGATTGCCCACCAGATGTGACCGTTAGTTGTGAGGACGGAGTACCTGAGCCTCCTGAATTAACTGTAACTGATGTTTGTGATGGACCATTAGTTCCTATTTTAGTTGAAGATATCGCTCCTGGAGATTGTGACGATGAGTACACTGTTACAAGAACATGGACAGCTACTGATTCTCACGGAAATTCTTCTGATTGTGTACAAGTAATTACAGTGATCGATGATACAGCTCCATTTATCACTGGATATGGCCCAGATGACGTTCAGTTATCTGATATGACAGTTGAATGCAATGCCATTCCAGAACCAATGGAAGCAAATGCGTTTGACACTTGCGATGATGATGTTGAAGTTGTTTTCACTTCAAAGATCATTCCTGGCCTTTGCGATGATTCTTATATGATCTATAGAGCTTGGGAAGCCGTTGACAATTGTGGTAACACATCTCCTCTTGGTGAGCAAACCTTGACTGTTGTTGATACAACTGCTCCTGAGTTGGTTTTTGACCAATCTGATCCTCAAGTAGAAGCATGTGATGTTTGGATCAACGAATGGCATACCCCATGTGGTCCAGGGGAACAAGCAGAGATCGCAGGGCCTGCAGGCACTGATCTAACTGGATATACATTGTATGTTTATTATGCCAACGGATTAAGTGGTACATATGGCCTTTCTGGGATCATTCCGGATATGATGAACGGGTATGGAGTGGTCACACGTTCGACAAACCCAACACCTGATAATAATCTCTACTCATTTGCAATAACGGATAACAATGGAGACGTAATCCATCTTTCTTCATTAAGTCCTACTTATGTTGGACCTTATAGCGGAGGTGCAGCAAACGGAATGATGACAGATCCCGAGAACGTTTCAAATGCTGGTAATCATGGATGTGGAAGCACATATCTTACAGGTGCGGGTAGTCAATATTCTGATTTCACAGCAGTGGCTACTCCAAGCGGAAATGGGAATAACACTATTGGGACATTGAACCCTGGACAGTCTTTTATAGGCACAGCAGGGAATGGTGAATGTGGTTTTCCTCTTGACCTTACTGTAGAATGCGATGAGATCCCTGATGCTCTTGAAGCTTCGGCTACAGACAATTGTGACGGAGACGTAGATATTTCATTTAGTGAGTCTTCTACCTCTTGGGACGATTGTGAGTACTATATATATAGGACATGGACAGCTACAGATAACTGTGGAAACAGTTCGTCTCATACTCAAACGATCACGGTTACAGATAGTAATGCTCCAGTATTGTCTAGCTTACCAGCTGATATGAGTTTGGATTGCACAGATCCTATTCCAGCAATGGCTGTATTGACCGCTGATGACGTGTGCTCTGGTACAGTAGATGTATATTCTTATGAAGACTATGACTACGATTGTCCTGGACAATACGACATTATTAGATATTGGTATGCATATGACGATTGCGGTAATTTTACTGACCACACTCAAGTCATTTCAATTTCTGATACAAATGGACCTTCTATTATCCATAACCTAGACTTAGAGATAACTGTAGAATGTGATGCCATTCCTGCGGCAGAGGAATTGACTGCAGTAGCAAATTGTAGCGATGCTTTTGTTAGTGTCTCTGAAGTAATAATTGATGACTACTGTTTCAACGATTATACGTATGTATTATATAGATTGTATGTAGCTACTGACGAGTGTGGAAACACTTCTTCTGTGACGCAGACTATTCATGTTCAGGATTTCACGGCTCCTACTTTTGACACTCTTCCTGCCGATGCAGATATTGATTGTCCTAACGAAGGTGGCGGTGAGCCAGATGAAGTAACGGCAACAGACAACTGTGATGAAAATCCATCTGTTTGGTATTCTGACAACTATGAAGATTGCGCGATAAACAGAACATGGTATGCTCAGGACAATTGTGGAAACCTTACTACTCATTTACAGGTATTGAGCTTTAACGATGAAGAAGCTCCTACATTTACATTCGAACCTGAAAACATGACAGTTAGTTGTGAAGATGTTCCTGAACCTGCAGAAGTTGGTGCTGAAGATAACTGCTCTACTCCTTTCGTCTCTCTAGATGAAAAGACATTGCCTGGAAGTTGTGCTAATAGCTACATTTTGCTAAGAACATGGACAGCACAAGATGCTTGCGACAACGTTGCCACACAGACACAAGTGATCACAGTCTATGACTATAGTGCTCCCACTTGGGATCAAGATATGCCAGAAAGCATGGAACATCCTTGCGATGAGCCATTACCTGCTGTTCCAAGTATATCTGCAACAGATAACTGCGGATCGGTTACTATAGACTACAACGAATACTTTGAAGACTATAATGGATGTGAAGGATTCTACGTACGTCAATGGTGGGCGACAGATGAATGTGGAAACTCTACATATCATTCTCAAACAATTACATTGACAGATGATGAAGCTCCTGAGTTCTTCTTTGACCCTGATGATGATCAGGTAGCATGTAATGCTTATTCTGCTATTATGAATTCTACCGGTGGTACTTCCGACCAAGCAATTGCAGATTTCATCGGAGTTCCTCTAAGTGAAATTGAAGCTCTTGTACCTCAGAATGCTACTACTGGATCTGTGATCAAACAAGAAATAAGCACTGTTGCTGGTGATGTACTCACATTTGATCATTTATATAATACTAGTGAAGGCTCTAATAACAACACCTATAATGATTTCGCATTTGCCGTGATCTGTCAAAATGGTGCAGTATTAATTGCTGATACATTTGACCCAGAAAATGTGTGGACTTTAAATAGTCATGTGATCAATTCAACTGGAACTTGTACACTCGCGTTTGGAGTTTTGAATGCCACAGATGGTATTGTAAACACGTTTATGAGAGTTGATAATATTCAAGGTGTGAGTTTGAATGATGGTTCCTTCGAATCTGGTGCTTTAGCACCTAATTGGGATAGTCTTGGAAATGCAAGTGTAAACGATGATGATTCTTCTGCCGGAACTACTGATTGCTTTCTATCAGACCTAGTAGTTGAATGCGATGAAGTTCCTGCTCCATGGGATGCTCCGGTTTCAGACAACTGCGATGATGACATATTTGTATCTTATTCAGAAACAAATACTCCTGGAGATTGTGCAAATGAGTATACACTATACAGAGTATGGACGGCTTATGACAACTGCGGTAATTCAACAACTGTTGATCAAGAGATCACTGTAATTGACACGACTGCTCCAGAATTTGTAGACTTTCCTGCAGATGAGATCCTTTACTGTGATCCAGACGTTCCACCTGTAGTTTCTCCAACTGCAACAGACAACTGTGATAGTTTTGTAGACATTACTTTCGTTCAAACAATTGAATATGGTGTTTCATTTGGTTCTGTAGGAACGGATGTTGTAACAAGAACGTGGACAGCTACTGACGATTGTGGAAACTCAACTACACAATCTCAACAGATCACTTTAGTTGCCGATTGTCCAAGTAACGGATGCGTGAGTCTTTACGACTTCCTTGATGCTCCTGATGCTATGACGATCGTTGAGAATCCATCAACAGTAGAATTCTACTGGGATGTTCCTTCTGATGCTGTGGTTGCTCAAGCGAGAATTACATCTAGCCTTGGCACTACATACCATATCATGTATAATCTCGATTTTCCTAAGATCGTTTCATCTTCTTTCTTCCAAAATGGAATTGAGTACGATGTGGACATCAGATATGCATCTCAAGTGACACCTTGTATCATCGCCAGTCAATGGAGTGATGCAAGTTCATTCACTTTGATCTCTGGTGGTTCTTCTTTAGCTCAAGATGGAAACCCATTCGAAGCTGAAGACGTGAAAGCAGTTGACTTTGATGATAGCACTTTGAGTATCTTCCCTAACCCTAACAACGGTAACTTCACTGTTGATACTAACTTGGAAGAATTCTCAATTGAGATCTACAATGTTGATGGAAAATTGATCGAGAGTATGGGTAACTTCTACAACGGTCAAAACCAATTAGAATTGAACGGATACGCTTCAGGTGTTTATATGTTGAGGATCTTCAACGACACTGAAAGCTTGAATACTAGATTCGTGATCCAATAATAAAATACAGATCAAACAACACTAAAGCCTCTCTCGTAATTCGAGAGAGGCTTTTTTTATTCTAAATTGTTTCAAGCATAGAATAATATCCTGTTAATTTTGTCTCAATGAGCATCGATGATTTCAAAGAGTTTCAAGCGCAAACTACACCGCATCCGATAGGAATGGAAGTGGATAGAGCTGAGGGTGTATTCATTTGGGACAAGAATGGCAAAAGATACTATGATCTTGTTTCAGGTTTGGCTGTTACCAATATTGGGCATTGCCACCCCAGGATATTAAAGGCTATCAGAGAGCAATCTGAAAAGTATATGCATGTGATGCCTTATGGTGAATTTGTGCAGGAGCCTCAAACCTTGCTGGCTAAAAAGCTCAACGCGCTTCTTCCTGCAGGACTTGACTGCTCTTATTTCGTGAACTCCGGAACGGAAGCCAATGAAGGTGCATTGAAACTTGCCAAAAGGTATACAGGAAGAAGCGAGATCCTTTCTTTTAAAGGATCTTACCATGGCAGCAGCCATGGATCGTTGAGCGTAACAGGAAATGAGAAAAAGAAATATGCATTCAGACCGCTACTCCCAGATGTTCGATTCCTTGAATTCAATAATATTCAAGATCTGGAACAGATCTCTCTGAACACGGCTTGTGTGATCATTGAACCAATTCAAGGAGATGCTGGAGTGCGGATCCCTAGTAGGGAATTCATGCTTGCACTTCGTGAAAAATGCACGGCATCAGGAGCGATCTTGATCTTTGATGAGATCCAAACTGGATTTGGGCGCACTGGAACTATGTTTGCATTTGAGCAATTCAATGTGCAACCAGACATTTTAACGATCGCAAAAGCATTTGGAGGAGGCATGCCAATAGGTGCATTCATAAGCAGCAAAGAAATTATGGCTAGTCTTATGAGCAGACCTATGCTGGGACACATAACAACTTTTGGTGGTCATCCAGTAAATTGTGCAGCAGCCCATGCAAATATTGAAGTTATAGAAGAAGAACGAATTATTGAGAGCGTAGAGGCCAAAGGTGCATTGATAGAAGAACTCATTCAACATGAAAGCATAGTTGAGATCAGACGTGTCGGTTTAATGTTTGCGATAGAATTCCCTGATGAACAATGGGTAGAAAAGCTATTTTACAAGAATCTTGAAATGGGGTCAATTACATTTTGGTTCCTTTCTTGCAGGAACAGTCTTAGACTTGCCCCACTTACGATACCTGAAGAACAAATAACAGAATTTTGTCAGTCGTTCAATAAGTGCATGGAAATGGTCACAAATGAAATGACAATTAGCTCGTGAGACTTCTGATCTTAATAATGACTTTAATAATGAATGTGCAGGTCGCTTCTGCCAATGACATTGAGATCGCTACTATCAGAGAAAAATTTTTCAAACTCACATTGGATTCAAAAGATACCGAGGCCGTTTTGGAAGAAGTAAGGTCGATAGAAAATAAGTCGGGTATCATTTTAGCATATGAAGCAGCTCTGCAAGCCTTGATGGCGAAAGTTGTCTGGAATCCGTTAAGTAAGATCAACCACTTGAAATTATCAAATAAGATCTTCGATTTGGCGGTGGAAAAAGACCCAGAAAATATTGAGATAAGATTCATTCGATTCTCTGTTGAATACCACATTCCCAAGTGGCTGAGGCTGAGCAGGAATATGGATAAAGACAAAGACTACATCATGTCCAATTTAGAGTTATTCGATATCTCGTGCATTTCTAGAAATATGCTGACCTACATTAAAAAATTCGTGAATCAATGTGGTTGGTATTCAAATGCGGAATTGAATAAGATAGCAATGATCATAGACGCTTAGCTTTCTTAACTCTTTTAAGGTCAAGCAAATTCATCGCGTTACTATTCAGTCCGGAAATATCTTTACTTACAAAACGGATAACTTCGTCATAAAACAGAGGAATGACTGGTGCTTCTTCCGAGAGAATACTATCCATTTGCGAATAGAGCTGTTCTCTTCTGCTTTGTTCTCCAGATGCTAGAGCAGATGAATAGAGTTCATCAAATACCTCATTTTGAAAATGAGTGTAATTTGATCCATTTGGGGCAAAATTCTTACTGTAAAACAACCCAAGAAAATTTTCAGCATCTGCATAATCAGCGATCCAAGACTTTCTGAAAAAGATCGATCTACCATTAGCAACATCGCTCCTTTGATTAGCCGTTGGCATCACTTCGATATTCACTTTCACCCCAATTTTCATAAATTGGTTTTGAACATATTCACAGAGGTCGACATAATCCTGAGTTGTAGCAAGTGGTATTTCTGGAATACCTTTTCCTCCTTCGTAACCAGCTTCCTTCAACAATTCTTTAGCTCTGTTAGGATCATGCTCATATTTAAACAAGTCTTTGCTCTTGTTCACTATTGCCGGAGGCACAAAGCCAGAATGTGCTGCTCTACTCGTGTTATTCTTTATGAAAAGAACCATTTCCTTTCTATCGATCACCAAATTCAAAGCCTGTCTAACCAGCTTGTTTTGAAATGGGTGGTCTTTGGACAAATGGTTCTCCCGATCCAACTGGAAACCTAAATAATCTGTTTTCAGGTAAGGTTGTTTCTGAAGATAGTATTTAGATTTATGTATGTCTTTCAGGTCTCCATGTCTTGTGAGCAATTCATCCTTGTAACTGGGATGCAAAGAGGATATCATGTCGTATTTTCCTTTCAAGAAGTCTAAATACATAGCGCTTTTGTCCCTAACAAAATTTACTTTGACCGCATCCAGAAATGGTAATTGGTCACCATTTTCTTTTTGAAAGAACCGCTCGTTCTTCACCAAAGCCAGTACATTATTCTCTAACCAAAAATTCAATTTGAATGGCCCTGTACCCACAGGATTTCGAGAAAGGTCGTTTTTGAAATGACTTTCTGCTTCCTTTGGTATTACCGAACAATACTGCATACTTAATATTGACAGAAAAGGAGCAAACGGCCTTTGTAAGTGTATTTCTAAAGTATTGTCATTAATGGCAATAAATGGTTCATCTTCTCGGACTTGACTGAATATCCATATCCCAGGAGATATTACTCTCTTTTTTCTGATCCTTTCAAAACTGTATACAAAATCTTGTGCTATCACTCGTCTACCAATAGAATCCGGAAAGCATTCATTGTCATGAAAGAAAACATCATCGCGTAAATGAAATGTGTATTTAGTAGCAGTTCTGTCGACCTCCCATGAACGAGCTATCAGAGGAACCACTTTCATGCTATCATCCATCTCAACAAGTCCATCGAAAACCTGGTTTACCCACCATATATTTTCTTGATTGTTTGCAAATGCTGGATCTAAAGAAGTAATACCTGCGGCTTCATTATAATAGAAAACAGATCTATCTGACTCAATATTGGAGTGATCATCACAAGCTACAATGATCAATAAAGTAAAAAACAGAAGGCTTTTTGTATGAATATTATTGGACATTCAGTCCGTCTTTACAAGTTTAAAATCCCTATGGTTCAAGAAAAAGAACCCTTTGTTATGCCAGCTACCTGTATCGGTTTTTTCCAAGGAAATATTCTGGTAGATCGGTTCATGCTCTATCTTATCCAAGTTTTCAAGAGCCCTATTACCGAAGCTTTCTAGAGAATTCAAAGCAAATTGGGAAATATCGTAGGCAAGGAAAGCATATCCTTTTTCTGAAGGAATGGTCTCATATGAACGATAATACCTTCGCATAAAATTTCGTACTCCAGGATGCTCGTAATTCAAATATTTCGTTGCGCTTAATCTGAGGTCCAAATTCTGCTTATAATGTATGTCAATGTTGTCAAATTTAGCCCACGACTCCATCCCATAGACTTTGACATCATTATTAGAAAGTTCATTCCTATTCAATTTTGTTATCACATCACTTACAAAGGAAAGGTCATTTGAAGGCACGACAAATACATTATTTGTATCCTTGTACAATTCAGTTGCCAGGACTAAAGTCCTTTCTTCTTTTGGCCCCTCTTCTTCCATATCCACAAGTTTAACCGTGTTGAACAACCTGTCATCTTGTTCCTGCAAAGCTTTATTCAACTTTTGCTCCATGGTTTTCCAAAGCACCTGGTCTTTAGTTTCTGGTGATCTTACAACCAATATATTCTCACCATGATGCATGCTCGCTACTTGCTCTGCCAGAAATTCTATTTCTTTGATCTTATCCGGATTAACCTTAAAAACCCTCTCGTTATTAAGAATTGAATTTGACCTGAGATTTGGCGAGATCATGATCTTGTCCTTACCAGCTAATCGAGATGACAATTCAGTAAAAGACTTCTTATGAAATGGTCCTATCACCACATCACATTCATCTAACCACCCTTCTTTTAAACATTTGTCTACTTCTCTTGTGTCATTTCTCATCGTAAATACCATAAGGTTTACGTTTCCGCCATTCGCAGAATAATCTTCACAAGCCATTTTTGACCCTCGGTAAAACTCTATGGCTAAGTCTATCAGAGCAAAAGCATTCCTTCGGGAACTATTACTTGCCATGCTATCTACATCTTCATATTCAAATGGCAATAAGAGCGCGACATTCTTCACTTCAATAGGAATAAACTCCACATCTTCCTCTCTTAGCTCTGTGAGTTCATCTATGTCTCTTTCCAATTCTCTCAATATTGGAATACGAATGTTAGACCCTGTGCTCAGAGTTTCGGTCATTCCTGAATTCACATTCATAATATCTTGGACCGAAACCTTATAAAGCTTTGAGATGGCATAAAGGGTTTGTCCCTTTTCGACAGTATGATGTATCAATGAATCTTCTGACGCCACGATGACATGAGATTCATCTTTTGGTTTAACAGAACTCAATGGAATAACGATCTTCTGTCCTCGCTTAAGGTCTTCAGTCGTTCCAGGATTTGCATCTAGAAGGTCATTTAGATCAATGGAGTAATTTCTGGAAATTCTATATAGCGTTTCCTTTTTGCTCACAGTATGAACAATGAACTCATCCTTGATCTCTGGTTTTGGTTTCTTTTTAAATTTCCTGTCCCGAAATTTTAAAGGGATCAATATCTTCTGACCTATGCTCAACCCATTCTCTAGGTTCTCATTTGCCCCTTCAATATAAGCTTCATCTACCCCATACATTCTCGATATGGCATATATTGTATTTCCCTTCTCTACAGTGTGCACATAATATTTTTCGCCATTTCGCTCAACAACTTCATGGTTTTGCCCAAAGCCTTGAATGCTCAACGATACTAGAAATATAAATATGCTTATGACTCTTACTCCCATTCTATTGTTGCCGGTGGTTTCGAACTAATATCATAAACCACCCTGTTTATGCCTTTAACTTTGTTAATGATCTCATTGGACACTTCTGCCATGAATTTGTAAGGCAAATGATACCAATCAGCAGTCATCCCATCAGTTGATGTAACTGCTCTCAATGCAACTGCTTGTTCATAGGTTCTCTCATCTCCCATAACGCCAACCGACTTCACAGGTAACAAAATTGCTCCCACTTGCCAGATCTTAGTGTATAAGCC
>JABDKJ010000022.1 GCA_013002285.1 Flavobacteriales bacterium | reverse complement strand
TTTTTTTACCCTGGTGGTGGAATTGGTAGACACGCAAGACTTAAAATCTTGTGAGCAGCTGCTCGTGCGGGTTCAAGTCCCGCCCGGGGTACCGAAAGCCTTGGATTCATAATGAGTTCAAGGCTTTTTTTAATTCTTGGGTCGGAAATTGGGTCGGAAATTGGGTCGGAAATTGGATTGAGATAATAAGTGGTTTATTCACTAGGATAACAGGTTCGTAGAATTAAAACTAATTAACCTTGGTGCTTTCTTTTCAATAAGAATTTCACAAAGGTGAGCATTGTCAAGTCTAAGTCTCCGATGAAATTCTGCCGATGACCCTAATATACATTTGCTAATCAAGATTCTACTAAAATGACCGTGACTCACAAGAATTATATTTTGCTCGGGCCGACTGAATATATCTTCCATGAAAAGAGTTGCTCTTTTTTCAGCAATTCTGAAATCTTCTGCACCCTCTGGGATAACTGGGTTATACTCTCTTCTCCAGTCAAGGAAATCATCCCATCGACCCGAAACTTTAATTTCCTCTTGAGTCATTCCTTCAAAACTACCAAAGTCTAACTCCAATAATCGATTATCAATAACAAGTTCATTCTCTTCATTTTTTTCAAAGCAATATTTTGAAATGATCATTGCTGTTTGCTTGGCACGCATTAAAGGAGAAGAGATTATTAAATCGATTTTTTTATTTTTAAAAGCTTCACCCAGTGCATGGACTTGCTTAATTCCTTTCGCATTTAAATCAGTATCTGTAACTGAATTAAGACGACCTTGATTATTAAGATCAGTTTCTCCATGTCTTACAATTACAATTCTTTTCAACATAGCAATTCATTTATTTTGGTTTGAATAATTTTAATGTTTCCATGTGGATCAAGCTCGGAATTTAGATGAGTTACAAAATTAGGTATGTCTCGGAAACTTTTACCAACACGCCTTACTAGGTCAGCATTTCGGTCTTTCGCCAAATGAACTCCATTAAGAGCATCCAATTCAACTCTATTTATGGCCACTTCAGAAGAGCATGAACAGTAAAATACTGCTGTTCTTGAATTATTATCCTCGGCAAATGTCATAATATCTTCTAATGCACCATAACTGCTCCAACACATGCCGTCAAGTACTACATTTTCTTGCTTCTTTAAAATGACACTAGCGGCAATTTTAACTGACTTATACGCTGCGTTCTTTTCTGCAACTGTATAATCACAATGACGAAACATGGCATCACGAATTGTGTCTCTTGAGACAATCCTGAACAATGGATTTTTATCTACAAGCAATTCTGCTAAGGTGGACTTTCCAGAACCTGGAATCCCCATAAATATTATTATAGTTCCGTTATTTTGATTTTTCATATTGGTCAACGTATTCATCGATTTGTAACGATCGCTTGTGTTCGTGCATCATAATAAGTTGTTCTTTTATAATTTTGGCCAAACGAGCGAATTCATCCTTGGTTTTTCCTGTTGAAATTCTAAAGAATTTAGTTGCATCTTCCCAATTTTTATTCTTTGCATGAATTTCTCCTAAGATCATAGATGATTCTCTAATTCCCCTATTATAACTTATTGAATTGTGTATATCAAGTGCTATGGAAAGCTCTTTTTCAGCAGAGGCCTTTGAATTATCGCTGCTGAATTCATTTAATATTAAACCCCGATATTGCCTACCTATTGCCTCGGTTCTTTTCTTACCTGTTTGAACTGACCACTCAATTACATTCTCAACGATACTTAAGGCCTTGTCATAGTCTCCTGTTAATCTTACTGTTTTCGCATAGGAAATATATATTTTATGGTCAAAAGAATTACTTCCAATAAAAGAAAGAGCTTTCTCATAAAGACTTATTGCTTCTTCTAAATGAAATTCGCGTCTTTTCTTCTTGGCTAGATTTCGATATGCTCTTGATAATCCATTTGTGTCTTTCAGTTTCTCACTCAGTTCAACCTGTATATTCAAATATTTATCACTTTCTAGGCGTTTATTTCCTGATTCAATCGTATTGATGCCCGCCAATCTTTCACTCTCTCTGTCATAATATTCACATAAATCTGCAGAAACTTCCATTATCAATTCATCATTTTTTATGGATTTAGCGAGTTCTAGACACTCTTTGTAATAGGTGTATGCATCTTCCATATTCCCTGAAAGCCAACTCAAGTCGCCAAGTTCGTTCAGCAGAAAACCTCTTTCAGTTTCCTCTAAATTGGCCTTTTCAATTTCTTGTAATTCTTTAAATGCCTGATAATATTGTCCTGTATATCTGAGAGCTCTTGCATATTCAATTCTAATCGGGTCTTTATTTTTCAGAAATGAAGAGCTAGTTTTGTTATCAGCTGTGAATATATTCTCATATAATTCAGTTGCCAATGAAAATTGATAGGTTTCGTAGGCCATACGCGCTGACTTTAAAATGTACGGGATACATGCTTCATATTTCTTCGCGTTAAACAAATGAAATCCAATTGACAGGTCAAAATTCTGCCCTGAAGTCTCGGTAATGGCCATTAAGGCTTCCGCAATGTGAGCATGCATGCGTGACCTTTTGAAACTTGGAATATTCTTATAAAGTACATCTCGAATCTTTCCATGTGTAAATTCAAAAACTACTTCATCTTCATCTAATTCCCTGATTAAATGTGTATCAATAAATGACTCTAGATGCTCCATCAATTCTTCCTCAGATGAATTGGATAAGTAGGAAATTAGGCTCATTGTGAAAGATCGACCAATAATCGAGGCTTTTTCTAGCTGAAGTCGCATTGATTTGTCTAGATTTTTTAGTCTAGTTAGAACTGCATTCTCTATAGAGTCCGGAATACTAATTTTTTTTATGCTTTTGTTTAGAATCCAGTAAGAATCTAATTTGATTATTGGGTATTCACTACTGTTATGAACATTTCCTGAAAGGCAATTTATTAGTTCTCGCAAGAAGAGAGGATTTCCCTCGGATTCTGTGTATAATCTGTGAACAAAACTCTTCGGGAATCTCGTTTCACCATTCAAAATGGTCTCTATAAGTTCCTCGGTGACTTCCTCTTCAAAATTATTGAGATTAATAATCTCGCAATTCGCATCTCTTTGAGCAGATTCTAATAAAGCAACAGCAGGATGATTTTCTTCAAAGTTCTGTACAATATCGCTTCTTATCGTTCCTAGCAACACTACTGCTCCTGTATCAAATCTAGCCTTACAACAAAGTATCGCATCAAACGTATCTCTATCTATCCATTCTAAATCATCTATCAAAATGAACAAAGGAGTTTTATTAGAATTTTGCTCGTTAAAGCGCCCAAATAAAGCATTTGCGAAGGTTGCCAAGCTAGCATCTCTTCTTTGGTTGGGTTCTAAAGTGTGATCAATTGAAGTCTTGGCCATTCTTACCTGTGGCGAATTACCAGAGTAGTATTTTTCTACAGATTTAATGAGATTCTCACCTTCAATTAACTGTAAGATAACTTCTTGGATTGGGAAGAGAGAGATGCCATTTTGAAATGGTTCACACGCACTTAGTCCGATTTGAAAACCTAATTGATGCGCAATGTTCGCAGATTTTTTCGCTAAATAGGATTTACCAACACCACTTGATCCTTTAATTAGAATCAACTTTCCAATACCAGATGTTCGAACTTGATTTAAAGTTTCAGTAATGTGCTCTAATTCTTTTTTTCTTCCAACTATTTTTAATTTTTTAGGTTTAAATGAATTGATTGGAGAGTCTGAAACTTTTTTGTTGAGAGGTAGACTGTCAGCATCAAAAGAATTTTGAACCGTGCTTTTTTTCTCAATTTCCACTTCAAATTTCCAGCTCTTAGGATTAAGGTTGATCTCAATCTCCCTAAATTGTTCTTTTATAAATGGGCGTACTTTGTTCATGAAATCTTCAAATGCATTTACATCTGACATAAGCTTGTCTTTATACTCAAAATTTCCAAGAAACTGTTTTATATTTTCGAGCTCATGGTGAAGACCAGAATCTGAGAAGAAGAAAAGACATAGTATTGAATGAATATTTCTCAAGGTTTGATATCCATTTCTTTTATTATCATCAACATTGTCCTTCTGAGCATTGACTTTCAGAAGACCTAATTTATCTTTAAGTTCATGCTTAAAGAAGAGACTAGCTTCAAGAGATTTTTTTCCAATTGAATAACTACCCCCGTCAATCTTGATGGAATTGGTATACACAAATGCATTTATGATTCTAAAGTTTTTATCCATTCTTAGCGAAAAGATGCATCTAAAATTAGGAGATTTTCTTGATAGATTGGAAAACGCATGAAATAGCGGAAAACGGACATAAAAACGGACGAACAAACGGAATATAACAGATTGAAATTTAGGCTTGTACGACTATGTTTGATTAAACAAAAATAATTGATCATGGAAAAAAATAAGAGTGCTTCACACAAAAAAAAGATTTGTTATATGGATTGGGGAAATATCTCTGGAATGTGTTTCAAATTAAATCAATTTATAGATTTAGCTAAACTAAAGAAATTAATTGAAGACAACTTTGGATCCGAAGAAATCAAAATGTTTGGTAGCGTGCACGATAGGAATAGAAATTTTTATGAATTGGCCCATAGAAAATATGGATATAATGTAATCACTAAAGAAGCAGTTTACGATAAACAAGCGAAATTATTTAAATCTAATATGGATGGAAGAATGTATGTTGAAATGGTTAATGATCTTTCAAATACTTCAGAGGTGGTTTTAATGACAGGAGATGGGGACTTCGTTGATATCTGTAAAAGTAATGCTATATCAAAAAGATTAGTTTCAATAATTACTCCAAGCCTAAAGTATACATCACTATTGCTTATAAAGGAGTTCAAG
The DNA here is from genome assembly GCA_013002285.1 of Flavobacteriales bacterium. The sequence continues at coordinate 61,330 of JABDKJ010000022.1, read as the reverse complement.
GATAAACTCTTCGTTTTAGAACCTCTACTCAAGTCATTGGCTCGCACAAAAGTCGTGAGTTGATCTCTTCTTTTTTAGTATTCATCGATATAAACTATAATTAAATTATGCGTGATAATGATAAATTGTATGGGGATGATTTTCGATCCTTAATGAACATATACACGGAATTGAAAAAGAGTGGAGCGAAAATCCCCAAATTTTTAAAAAGGATCTGCGAACCTGAAATGGAAATTCCTTTAATTCAAATCATTCCTGGGGCTGAAGCTAAATTACTTGCGGTAGATGATTATATTCAGAGCAAAGGGATATGCATTTTTCCTGTTTCAATTGTTGACTCAATAGAAAATTTACAACCAGGAATCTGGAAAGGCAACCTCGCCATTCTCTCAATTCTATTTATAGATAACCTTCAGAATAGTAGATGTATAAAAATTTTAAGATACCCTTATCACGTAGTGTCTAAGCTTTTTGTTCATTCAGAAACTTTTCAACCAGTAAACCCTGACTCTCTCAAAGTGGCGTATAATAGAATAATATCTAAGAAGACATGGAAAGTAATAGATCCGATTAATGAAATTTTGAATTCATAGGGTGTATTTTAGCATTGTGATGAAATATCAATTGAGATATAAACTTAAAATTGTCTTAAATCTCCTGTTCTAAACTACTGCCTTCAACATTCTTTCTTAACTGCGTTATCTTCTGAAGTCGTTTTTCTTTAAGCCCATAAACTAACAGACTTCCAAAATCAATTCCCAGCGTCTTAACTAATCTCCATTTTCGTTTCCCATGATAAACTCCAGTTAATTTTCCATTTCTGTGATAAGCTTGAATTCCCTCTTTGTGCAAATTTGATTCGAACGCCTTCAGTGAATTGGATCGGATATAAATCTCCTGAATGTGATGGGCAAGCTTCTCTTTTGTTGTGAAGCACATTGTACGCTTCTTGAGCTGCTCCTCTTTATGACTCTTAGTTTTGACATTTGAAGACTTGTCGTAACCAATAAAGGAGTCAGCTAAGTCTGGATACTTTTTAAGCATATAATTTTCAATTCTGTTTTGAACCTGTTCTTTAAACTGCTTTTTAGACATGCGTATACTTTTGCCATATAGATCAATGCCTGAAAAGATAATATGGCAATGGATAGTTTTGTCGTAATGCACAGTGCCGCATGAAAGTATTTGAGTTTCAGATCTGAATTCAATGTATTTCTTCATAAGGTCTTTTAGAATCTGTCGATCAAGGTGGGCTGATGATAAAGGAGAAAATGATAAGACCTCATGATAGAACTTCACTTCACGACCTGTATAAAATGAAATTCTTCGTTTTTCAAGTTCCTGAAACTGTAGGATCCAATCTTGCTTATTGCCCCGAAGGTTTCTCTTAATACTTAAACTGACATTTTCGGAGTCTTTCAAGTTCTTGTCTGATCCCCATATGTATTCAACCAGTTTTTGAATTGAAGCTCCTTTAGAAGTATGACTGATACTCTTAACGATCAATGCGTCTGATCTTAGTGAGCAATGCATCAAGATCTTTCTGGGACTGAATTAATAGAGGCTCTGCAAGGTGATTCTCAAGACATTCGTCAATATCATCGAGACATGACAGTAGGACGGATTCAATTTCAATTTTGAGGTCATAAATGATCATTCGTTTGGGGTCATGCAAGGTTTCTTTCAAGGATCTTCGGACTGTCTCACAAACTCCCAATTCAAGTTCTTTACAAGTAGTTAGAAGTGCATTGTATAGCTCTTGGTCAAGAGCTATCGTGATGCGTTTCTTTTGGTAACTACTCATATAAGATCTACGATAGTCTCTCCAATATACTTTTTTGGCATTGACTATAGATTCAGGGTTACCTTCAAGTAATCCCTGTTCCTCAAGGTATGAATAGACACTATTGTATTGCACATTTTTCATTTCACCGTTCCATCTCTTGATCCTGTTGCTTTCCAGGATCTTTTTCTTGTTCCCACTTTTTAAGGCTTGGCTCAAGGCCTAGATTTTTAAGGCTTATGAATCTCCAAGTTTTAATTCCTAGAGTTCCTTTATAATTCTCGACAGAAAGCCCCTTTTCAGAAAGTTTCTGTTTGAACTCTTCTTTAGACTTGGAGCGCAAAGCCATACCATTGATCAAGCGAGACATTTTTTTTGCGTGTATATCATTAGGACTTGTTTGAGAGTTTGATTTTTCTTCTTGTGTATTCATTATTCTAAATTTAATGGGTTGTTATTTTTATTTGGCATTGTTGGATCTTCGGTTTCTAAAGGAAGAATTGATGGTTCAACATTCGATTGAAATGGAAGAAGAGGAACTTCAATAACGGTTTCTACACCGTCAGTGGTCTCGTACTCGATCTCAGTGAGTTTTCTGAGCTTGGGAATCTTATAATAGGGTCTGAGTTTCGCTTTAACTGGTTTTTTACCTGAGCTTATAATAAGAGCATTTCGTTCGTTCATGCTTAGAATTTCGTCTACTGATCGAAGACAGCGTTTATGCAGGACCAGCTTATTTTTTTTGTCTGCATACTCGTAGTTTCCCAAAATGCGTTCAAGCTCCAAGGCAGATTCCATTTCTGCACCCATATACATTCTGGTATAGCAGTTGGAAATGATAGTTTGTGCTCGTTCAGCTCCGTACTGTGTCCTTAATTGACTTTTAGCATCTTGGGTGATGATCATGATTCCTCCCCTGTATTTTCTAATATTGGAGCAGTAGACATCAAGGTTGAGTTTGAGAATAGGGGCCTCATCAAGAATGAAGAAAATATCTTGATCCTCTTTTTTGGGAAGTTCTTTGAATACTTCTGCAAAGAGTTGCTCAATAAAAATAGAACTGATATTGGCATAGTATTTCATTCTCGGGATAGAGGAATGGATAAACAATGCCGTTTTCTGTGAACGAAGGTCAATGTTGATCGTGTCCTTGGAAGTGATGTATGCCACAGTTTCGTCCAAAGAGAATATTTGAAGGTAGGCTTGAGCGGAGGCAACAATGGAACCTAGTGTTTTGTCAGGAGTCCCTACAAAAGACAGAAATTTGGTATGTAAAGATTCATCTGCAAACTCAGCAAAAAGTTCATCTATCTTGGGATCTTTGGCCTGATAGAGGTCAAGAAGATAGGAGAGGTTATAACCATTTTGATATGTGGTTTCCTGAGTTTTAAGGATGCGGATGAATGTTGAGAGAAGTTCAATTGCTTTTTGTTCAAAGAATGCATCGCCTTTTCTTTTTTCATCTCCCTGTGCTAGTAGAGTTGCAAGCTGATTGATCTCTGCTTTTGTTTTTGCTCGTAGAAAGGGATTGAAAAAATGCCCTGTGGCTTTGTTAAAATTGATCTGGACGATCAGGTATTCCTGCTCTTTTAATGCTCCAGCTGTTTTTTCAAAAAGCTCTCCTGAAGGATCGTGGATGACCTGTGAGCAATTCAACTTAAGTATACTCGGTATAATGGATATTGAGGTTTTACCCCTTCCGGTCACTCCAGAAACGAGGCAGTTTCGGTATGACAAGTGTCGGGAAAGTGCTTTTCTTCCAGTAATGCGGAAACCAGTATTCTGCTTTTTTAAGATGCTTCTTTCCGAAGCAAAGGAGGCCTTGAGTTTATGGTCTTTTGAAAAGAGATCGAAAAGGAGGCTAAATACTTCTCCCAATACTTTGAATAGGGCTGTTATGAGCTCAGTAATAGCTGAAATCATTTCAGATAGCTTTCAAGAGTTTTGTTGATCCCGATACAAATGCCTTCAATAAGCTTACTGATGATGTAAATTGTCAGTAGGAATAATTTCCCAAGGAATTTTATAAAGGTTAATGCAAGTTTCTTCAATGAATCTTTCATTGTTCGCTGTTGTATTTAATTCTTAGTCCTGTTTCTTTAAATACTTGCTTGTACACCGATAGCATTGTATTAAATCGTTTGTCTGATTCCATATCTTTCGGGTAGTGAATGATTCGCAGCGTGATATCCATAAAATCTCCTAGAACAAGTTTTTCGGATAATTTTTTAGCTGCAAGGGGCGGGTCGTTTAGTGCCAGATCCAAATCACGTTTTCGGTAAACAGAAAAAATATCGGTGTGCTCTTCCAGATCGCTGTACATAAGGATGGTCTTATGATCTGCTAGATCCAAACGAAGCAAGTGCAATGCCTCAACCAAAGGGGCCAACAGAGATGAGTTGTTATAGTCATGTTCTCTATGAATCTGTTGTTCGAGGAACGTATTTAACTCTTTTTTGAACTTCTCCACTTTTGCGATACGTTCTATTTCATTTGCTAAAAGAGAAGGATTTGATCCTAATTTTAGTTCTTCCACTTTCAAGTATTTGGTGTTGCCCAAATTGAGATATCGAAAGTGAACGGCATTATTGGAGTTCAATTCCAATCCGATCTCTTTGTTGATCTGTAGGATCTCAGGTTCTTGTATTTCAATAGAGGTACGGTCATACAGTAACGCAACGCTTCGATGTTCAACGTGTGTTTCTGTGCTACAGGCAGCAAGAAGCGTTGAAAGAAAGAGAATTGTGTTCACTGAGAATTTCATGTTTATCAGATTCATTGGTTCATGTGATTTTTATAGTTTTCATAATAGCACTTCAATGGTGGAAGGTCATTTTCGCCTTTGTTATCAAAGAGCTTTTGAGTTTGAGAGTTGCGAATGAGCATTGCGATCTTCATTGCTTCAAAGCAACTACGATAGCGGTTGATGATGTCCTGTTCATTTCGATGTCCAAGCAAGAGCATGTCGAAGCGATCGCCACATTCTGTTCCAAAGACATGCTCTTTATTGCGTTTATTTTTATCCTGCTGATCTATGGAATTATTTAGATGGTCGATCTCTTTACTGTCCTTTAGAAACTGCTTATACCTTTTAGAATAAGAGGAGTCAGGCTTATATGTATATACCAACCACAACGAGATCGTCAAAACAAGACTATTGATAAAGGTAAATGCCATTGGAGATGTGATCATGAGCGATCCTAGGTTCATCAATTCCATATATTTCATTCTGATCATGGCGAGCTGATACATTAAGAACACCATAGGGGCTAGAAAGACCGCAAAGAGAAGCACCTTTTTCCAAAGGATATTATTCGAATACTTTCTAATTTTTGATCCAGCTAAGTGGCAATAGAAAAAGACAGATAGTGAAACCAAAATTGCCGTTGCGATGCTTGAGATAATATTTCCTCCAAGCAGTGAAAGCATTTTGTAGTTTATTATCGTTTCAGAGAATGAAAGAATGGCCAAGACAAAAAGGACCCAATTCCATGTTATCAATGGGAAGCGAAAATTTTTAGCTTGTTCATCAAGTTCAGATCTTTTTCTTGTGAGCTCGGCATTTTCTTTGCCTATCTTATTTTCGATGCTTTCAATTTCCTCCTGGTGCGCATTGGTACGAAGCCTGTGATGGTTGAGGACACTTTCTCCTTGAAGGCTATCATTGTTAAGTTCAATGAGTGACTGGTAATCTCGTTGAAGCTCTCCAGTAAAATCCAAGATGGAAGATCCTTTCGTTATAGTGTTCATTTCCATCGCACAGATCTTTTTCACCATATCACCTGTATGTTTTGTTCTGAATTCACTATCTTTCTTTTCGATGTTAGAAGACAGGCTTTCATTTGTAAGCCTGTGACTTTCGATGGTCTTATTGTTTTTTAGCATTTAGAGTTTTGATTGATGAACAGAATGATTCGGGCTAACTCAACTTCAGATGAAAATTCGGTACCTGGTGCTTTGAATATCTCTATAAGTTCATGGTTACTGAACTGAGTCTTTTGATAAGGAATGGATAAGTAGGCGTCCTTGATTCCATTGTAGTAGTACTCTTCTGTATCTTGAAGATAACCGGGAGCGTAATGAAAGTTCAAATATGCGGTAACTTGATCGTTTGTAAATGAATTCCTTGTATTTTTCATCCGTAATTTTTACCAAATCACGGAACTCCTCTTTTCAAAAGTGTTACCTGAATGTTACCCGGCTAGTTGTTGCAAGAAGGGTAGGAGGGGATTCAAAGGGATTCTCCCTTTGCAAGTTGCGTTTTCTTGTAAAAGGCAAACTTGCTTCTCACTTACTTTTCATTATTAAAATATTAAGTGTCTTTAAAGATGCTTTTTTTGTATGTGCTTCATTTGTTCACTCTGAATGAGTTTTATATAATTCGTCTAGCTCATTTTGAAGTGCCAGATAAGAATTAGCAATTAACCTAGGGGTGCCAAAAGTTTTATGGAAAATATGGAAACACTTTTCGATATACTTAGCTATAATATCAATATAGACTGTATTAGGTTCTGGCTTTACAATGTGAGGCACAAGTAAATAATCATGAAGTGGGTTGGTGCTTTTACAAACATTATGTCTTCCAACATGGTTCCAAGTGCTATGTGCCGCTGAACTGAATGGTTGATAGACATAATTATAAAAATCTAAACAGTCGGCCTCCTCTGCCATTTTTCGAATACTTATTTCCGACCAACTTCCAACGTCAACTGTTGTCAAAAAATCAAATCTCTGGCTATTTATCCAAGATTCTGTTGCCTGCACCAAAGGATCTTCTTCTAAATTAACGCCATCATTTTTAAGTTGTGCTTTTCTATGTTCATTCTCCAATTTTGCCCTTCCAAGGCCGTAATAAATAAATTTCTTTGATCGTAGAAAAGGGTCTTTCAAAATCCAAGCTAATGAAATATACAAGTCTGACATTGAGCGCAAAATAATTGGAGCCATTTCATTCGTCCATTGAGTTGAGCACATCAATGAATGATTTCCTATGGAAATCTGTCTTGCTATTAATCCCCCAATAACCTGGTGTTTTTCTTTTTCACTTAGCTTTATATCCCATGTATTCCATAAATTTTTGAATTCTTCTTCAAGATTTTGAGTATAGTTTTCAATTATTACGAAAAATTCGGATCTTACTTCTTCCTTATTCATATTATCATTGGTTCTATTTTGTAGCTAAAATCCCAAAAATTCCTCTTCCAAGAAGAAGAAGAGTTGTAGTATTTATTGTTATACAATATTTTAATTAGAGCGCGGATAGAACTTGCAATCATCTTTGATTTATCGGTATTTGGATAATTTGAAACTTCAGGAAATTCCGCCAATGAACTTGAAGAAGGTACTTTCAATTTATCTAATACAAATTGGTTATATATTACTGCTGCAACTGACATTACTGAGGTTCTAGAGTTTTTATCCAACATTTCATCCAGTACTTCTTTATATCTTTCAATGTATGCCTGTTCTGGCTTCGCTGATGGATATCCTTCTAGAATAAATGACAATGGGCAATTAGGATATAAATTAAGGAAAGGGCCAAGAATTCTATTCATCACTTTTAAGAGACTAGACTCTTTCCATTTCTTTAAAATAACTTGTTTTTCAGATTCGGTGAAATGATCAATATTTGACAACAATAAAAAGGAACGAATACTTTCTTCTTTCACACTCTCATCAATTATTTTTGCCAATTCTATGACAAAGTCGGTACCTATTTGATCACCCAAGTCATCTAAGATGAGTGCAATCCAAATAATTTCGGGCACAGTGAACCTATCCCAATCGATAAAAAGATTATTCTCACTATTGACCATCTTAGGAATAAATTTCTTTCCATCCCTTAAATGATCTTCTAATATGCCACTTTTTTCATTTGCCAAGAATCAATTATTTTAATTTAATTGTGATGCGGCTAAAATCATTAAACGGCTTTCTGTGTGACGTCAGACTAATGTTTATAGGCGTTTACAAAAGGACACATCCAAATTTATTTGATACGAAAGATAAAAACATAATTAATCAATTCAGAGTGCCTTAAAAATAAAATGGGTATCAAAAGGGGTCCCCTTTGCAAGTTTGCCTTTTCCTAGGAAAAGGCAAACTTGCCATCCGATGATTTTTTTTCAACCCTAGTAAAAAATATGATAATATTTTATATTTAAAGGTAATAGGACAATTTGTATATTATGAAATGAATTTGGGTAAAGTGTGCAATTGATGAAAAACAAACAAAAAATTAGCGCGGTAAAAAAGAACGTTTGTGAACACGGCTGGCAAACGGTTGATCTTAGAAATTGTGGATTAGATGAAATACCACAGTATCTTTTCGATTATCCGGAAATAGTATCAATCGATTTGGGAAATGATGAATGGATTGATGATGAAAGAAAAAATAAAGTCAAAATTCTTCCAAAGGAAATCAATAGAATCAAGAGCTTAGTGCGTTTAAACTTGGAAAATAATCATGTTTCCAATGTGGCCACTGGTTTGTCTAAGTTAAAGAATCTCAACTATTTAAATCTAAAGAACAACTTGCTAAGTGAAATTGCTGAGCAAATTGCAAACATGGATAATTTGAAAGAGATAAATCTCGCAGATAACCCATTCGAAATGTTACCTCCAGAGATAATTGCGAGAGGGTTAGAATCAATTAGAAACTTTTATAAGGAGCTTAAAGTGCAGGACTTCATTTATGAGGTCAAATTAATTATTGTTGGAGAAGGAAGAGTTGGAAAAACTTGTATATCGAAGGCTCTAATCGATGAGAACTATTCATTGGAGGAAGAAGCAAGTACAGAAGGAATCAATATCGATAAGTGGATAATTCCTGTTGAAGAAATCAAAAAAATAAATCCCAATATTTCAAGAGATTTTCAAATTAATGTATGGGATTTTGGGGGACAAGAAATATATCATTCGACCCACCAATTTTTTTTAACTAAACGTTCTATTTATTTATTGGTAACCGAGTCAAGAAAAGAGGATAGTCATGACGACTTTTTCTATTGGCTTAATATAATTAAACTTTTGGGTGATTCAAGTCCTGTAATGATGGCTATGAATAAATGTGATCAACCGACTAAGGAATTACCGGTTAAAGAATATAAGTCCAATTTTTCCAATATTGTTTCATTTGATAAAATAAGCTTAAAAAGCAAATTTAAGCCAACTTTTCTCAAGTTCAAAGATTCTTTAAAAGCCATAGCTTCTAATTTACCACATATTGGAAATCCTTTACCGAAAGTCTGGGTTGATATAAGAAGAGACATAGAAGATCTTAAGAATGGTGGATTTGATCACATAAGTAAAGAACGTTATTTATCAATATGTAAAAGTCACTTTCGAGATGAAGAAAGCGCACTATTTCTTAGCGAATATTTTCATGATCTAGGAGTAATAATACACTTCCAAGAAGATGTTGAATTACAGGATTTAGTTGTTTTAAACCATGAATGGATTACTACAGGAGTATATAAAATTTTGGATGACCGACAGGTGATTTCCAATAGAGGGAGATTCACATCAAATGACATTTTAAGAATCTGGTCTGGCAAGGAATATAAAAACAAGATTAAGGAACTTTTGTCGTTGATGAAGAACAATAAATTTGATTTGTGCTTTCAACTCTCAGATAATGAGTATTTAGTTCCCAGATTGCTTCCTGTAGACGAAATTGATTACTCTTGGAATAAAACAGAAGACACTTCAAAGTTTGAATTCAGATATAAGTTTATGCCCAAAGGAATTCTAGCAAGACTGATAGTGAAAATGAATTCAGATATTCTGAATAATTGTTATTGGAGGTATGGAGTAATGCTTAAATACGAAGATACCAGCGCTTTAATTAGAGAAAGGTATTTCGAGAATAGGATAACTGTTGAACTAGATGGAGAAAATAAACGAGAATTCCTTTATCTGATAAGAAAGACTATAAATGAAATTCACAGGGACTTCAACAATTTAGAGGTTGAGGAAATGGTTCCTTGTAATTGTCCGGTATGTACTTCTGGAGATTCACCTCACTTTTACCGATTTAATCTTCTTAGAAGATTTGAAAGTAATAACATTACGCAAACGAGATGTGAGATTAGTCTGCTTGAAGTTTCTGTATTAGAATTAACCAGCGACATTTCGAAGAAAGCACTGTCACAAGAAAAGGTGGTGGTTTGTGAAAATAAAACAGCAGGGTTACTCCTAAGATTGGGGCTCGAACATTTGACTTTTTTTCCTGAGAGTGATAGTTCCTCTGTTTTCATTAAGGTAAAAACCAATCCCGATAAATACGGATTAAGAGATCGAGACTTTCTTTTGGATTCAGAGATTGAAAAGATTAAGAAAAAGTATTCTAACTATTTCATCCTTGAATACTATTGTATCGAAAACTATTTATATCATCCTCAAAATATTGAAGAGCTGAATTTAGATGGATTCAATATTTCAGTATATGAAAATGAAATTATCAAACAAAAAAACGAAGAAAAGAATTCTATAATTTCAAATTTTAAAATGGCGAGAAAATCATATCAAGAATTTAAGGTGCAGCTCGAAAAACTAGAGGATAAATCGAATGAGATGAAGATTGTAGAATATTTGGATTCAGATGACTTAGAAATGTTTTTTAAGGCATATAGTATGAAAGACCGATTTGATAAATCCATCTTAGAGAACTACCAGTTAACAGATTCAGAATTATCTGGAACGTCTTGGTTTATCGACAGAATGAATAAGATATTCAATTTAGAATAGCTATTGGTCGCTATGCTAATTTCAAACTTTCTGCATTGAAGAAAAAGAAGATTGACCTCCATTTTTTCTTTGTATGAATCTATTCCTCAAAATATGCATGTGTCAATGTAAGCGAGAAGGCATCAAATATCCCCATCTGATTGTCCTCATTCAACCATGGTTTTCTTTTCCTTGGGCTTCTGCTTTTGAGCTGAGGATACCATTTTACAATAATCTCTGAAATCTGATGTTTAGTTTCAGCGTTAAACTCTACGAATACACTTTTTATCTGCTCTCTTGAATATTGAAAGAGCTTTAACCCTTTTTCCAGAACTCGTTTTTCAATGGCATTCCAAATCTGTTTATACTTCTCAGATAAGTGGCTATTAGGGTTGTTGTAGTCTCTAAGGATAACCACATGTGGCTGAAAGTACTCCAATATCTTATCAAACATTTTCAAAAAATGAGGTACATCTTTCTTCTTTATTTGCTTCATTCCATAATCAATAATTTCTTTAGGACTCTCAGATATAACATAAGCCAAACCGAATGCATTTGGATAAATGCTTAAGGTGACCTTTTCCTCATTCATGGCTTTTATCGTTTGCATCTTTTAAACACGCCACATTATTCAAAATACTGTACATACTCTCAATTCTGTAAGCATGCTTAGAGGAAGATTTTTTCTCCTCCATTTTTGAAATGAGACTGGTAATTCTGGATGAAACATTATCAACGTAATCCATGAAGAATGGCTTTTGCAGTTTTCCAAATGGAACCTGAGTGACACAATGATATCCATAGAGTATTTCTCTTGTAGGTTTGAGCAATCCTCTCTCGTATTTAGACAAGTTAGAAACATCAACGTCCAGTAAGTAAGCCATGTCCTGCAAACTGATACCGATGTTTTTTCTTGCTTGTTTTAGTTTTCTATTTTCAATGTACATAATGATCTTCTGTCGCAGTCTTTACATGAACTGCGATCAACAACAGCATAACTCTGTTTTCAATCATTTCTAAGTTCCAAGAATTGGTATGATATACCTCAAAATTTTCTCGGTAGCGCCATATTCTGTGTATAGACTGTGTATATCTTTATCCTATCACAAAAAGGCTATTTCTGGTTTAATTTCTGTCTCAATAATTCCAATACTCGTTCCGAATCACTTTGCTTATGAACTTTTTTCGATGCAATTTCCTTTGTCCGAATTTCTTTTGTAGGTGTTTCTTTTGTCTTAGGTCGATAAGTAAATAAGTGAGCTAACTTATCTACCCATGTTTCATCATGAACGTACCGATAGTAAGGTGCATATGCGTAATAAATACGCTTCTTTCCTCTGCGGTCTTGAGCTGTCTTCAATATCTTTCCTTTTTCATCAAAAGCCAAGACCAGATCATTCCGAATTAGTTCAGATAATGCAATGGATATGGACTTAGCTGATAATCCTGTTTTTCTAATGAAAAACGAAATCGCAATCCAATCCTTGCTCTTGCGTTTTTTGGTTTTTGGGTCATACCACCCCAAGGTCTGACGAACGATGATGAGCAAAACCTTCAGTTCTGCCTGATTCAAGTACGGTAAGGTTTGATCCAATATAACATTGGGAACGGGAGTTGATTTCTGAATGTGCATACTTCAACAGCCTGACATAAGAATCTCTTTGAACGGAGTTTCAATTAATGGTATAAAGCCATATCATTCAAAGGATGTTTATTCAATTCTCCACGTAAATGCTCTGCACTTGCAGATAAATATATTGTAGTAGTCTTAATATCACTATGACCCATCATTTTCGATAAGCTATAAATATCACAACCGCCTTCAAGCATAAGGGTAGCAAAAGTGTGCCTTAATGAATGTATGGAAAAGTCCAAACCTGAGGCATTTTTAAGCCTCTCAGTAACATATTTCAAACTCCCTGGACTCAATCCTTTATTTCCTCGTAGAGCCGTAAAAAACGATGGACATGACTTCCTTAATCTCTTGCGTTCCTTCAGATACTTATTCAAGATATGGGCTAGTTGATACCCAATGGGAATAATTCTATCCTTTCTTCCCTTCCCCTGTCGAACCATCAAAGTCAAATTCTTTAGATCCACATCGATCAATGTGAGATTCAGGAGTTCACTTTTGCGTATTCCTGTATACAGATACGTTGCGAAAATTGCATGATCCCTGTACCGAAGGAAATGGTATTTGTAAGGATAGTTACGCGCTACCTTAAGCAATTGCATGGACTGCTGGATCGTTAATTTACGTGGCACCCTTTTTTCTTTCCGAGGGAGTTCAATATGTTCGACCAAGTTATGAGTTACATGACCTTTCATACAGCACCATTTGAAAAATCCAAGCAAGGACATGTAATAGGTGATGAAGGTATTGTTACTCCAGTTTCTTTCAGTTCTGCCATACATGAAAAAGTCATAGACCATTTGCTCGTTCAAATCACCAATGGAATCTACCTTGGTATATTTAAAGAAGAATGGGATCAGACTTCTATATCGAGAAATGGTCTTAGGTGCTTGACCTTTCATCACTTGTGCATATTGACAGAATTCTTCGAAAAGAAGTTCGATGTTCATGTTTTTGGAACAAGCAAACTATTGTAAATCTTCATTAGCTTTTAACCAACCACCACCTCAGGATCAAGAGGTGGTCGCAGGATGGGTGTTTTTACCTCCATTTCTCCAAAATAACGTTGAAAAATAAGGGGATTTGTGGACCTGACAGGACTCGAACCTGCCACCTCCTCAGTGCAAGGTATGAACCCGTACAAATACCCGTAGGATTTGGGAATTTATAAGGCGATTTTGCCTAAAAGCCAATGATGTGATTTTCTGATAATTTGCTTGTAAAATTATCTATTAATCGATCGACCACTCAATTATACATGATTTGGTGTTTTTGTAAAAGGGGGTGCTTTGAGCTTTTTACTTTTCTACTAGATTCCAATTTGTTTTACCACAGTTGCAGCGCAGATCTGTCTTAGTTGCCCAATCAAATGGCAATAGACAAGGAAGAGTAATCTGGAGCTCATTTGGCGACATTACAGGCACCATGAGGATTAGAAAAATTATTCGGAAATGATTTTCTACTCGATGCTTGTTATAGTTCCTTGAGAACAAAGAACTTCAAATCATTCTACAATATTTTACCTATTAAAAATATCATGTTTTAAGGATGCATTCCTGAACTAAGGTCGAAGCTACCATCATTGTGAGGATCTATTTCAAAGTAAAAAGCTGTTGGTGCTTTGTACTCACCAAATTCCCTTATGCCTTGCATGTCACATTGCATATTATAGATCCTTATTTTCCCCTCACTTTCAGCTACAGTATAGAATCCTTGAGAAAACCATTTCATGCGATCTACGAGCTCTTCGTCCAATCCTTTTAGTAAGCTCTCGTTGATAGGAAAAGTATGAAAAATGATCTCGTCATCATCCCAAAGAGAATATTTGCCTATGTGTAAATTTTCTCCATCTCGGGCTACTCCATACCAATTAATGCTTCCTACTTTAACCGGAACTGTGAGTAAACGGAAATAGGGGAGGTTCTTTTCTTCTAACTGGCTTTGGAAAATTTGTTCAATGTTTTGTTTATTTCCTAATGTAAAAATTAGGTAAATACTACTTATGATCAGTCCAATTTTATTGATGATCCCTCTTTTTTTGTTTTCTTTTTTGAAAATGACCGTGCTTCCTAAAACACCCAACAAGAGAGGAAGCGTGTAAACGGGGTCTATGATATTTATGCTGTCAAAACTTACCCGCCAATCGGTAAATGGTAAGAATAATTGAGTGCCATATGAGGTGAAGGCATCAAGAATAATATGTGTAAAAAAAGCAAGCCAAGAAAATAGCCAAAGCTTTGGAATAGGTATTGCTTTTGCCCATTTGAATTTGGAAAGTACAAATGCAGCTACAGAAGCCATGATCAAACTGAACAGAATAGAATGGGAGTACCCTCTATGGATACTGATCTTTTGCAATTCGTCATAAAATGGAACAAGGATCACATCTAGATCTGGAATGGTAGCCAAAATTGCACCTGTGATCGCGGCCTTGGCTCCAAGGCGTTGGCCCAAAATAGCCTCTCCAATTGCAGCACCTAATACTGCCTGTGTTAAACTGTCCATAAGGTAATTTTCTTCATATTAATTGTTTCAACTATTCAATGGCATTCGTTCTTTTTAAATATTATCATTTTGTCTAATGCCAACTTATTTGCGAATTACTAAGGATGAACATAAACTTTAAGTGTGAATGTCACAGTCCTTTTATACGATCGTTCATTGCTGACATATTTAATTTTTCAAACTAGATCCTAGACAAAATGTAAGAAGTCCTTTCATCTGGGGGCAAAACAGGGACGTAGTTTACTGGGCATGGCAATGTTTCATAAACTTTACTTATCAAAGAGTGAATTCTTTTCTGGTCCTCCGCGTCTTCTCTTCTGGCATAGTCATTTATCAATGGAAGCCTGTCCAATATGAATATGCTTTTGTAGCAATACTTATTCATGGCTTTCTTTGCTTTTTCATCTAATTCAAGATCTAAAAAATGATAATAGGCCAAACCATCTGGTAAGGCCCTATCCAGAAAAACAAGATCTTTAGTGTTCAATTTTGCTTCCTGTTCTATCTGCATTTCTAAAACCCCTAGCTGAAATTTCAATTTGTTTGCACGGATTTCTTCTACTGAATTTCCTTTTTCTTTTTGTGTGTCAATATAATGTCTTGCATGTTCAATTGTTGTTTGAAATCCTTGTTCGGCCAATTCATTTACAATAGTCGTTTTGCCGGTGCATGGACCTCCAGTAATTACATGCCAATTCGTTTTGATCCTATTCATGATTTTCTATTCTCTATAAAATTCTACTTTAATGAACACATAAGTCATTGAGTTCATTCAAAACTTTGTGCATTCGATCTTTACTCAGACCGATCTCTTTCAACACAGATGAATTCTTTTTGAGCTCTAAACACAAGACAATGTTTTTATCCAAGATCTTTTTCTTTTCTTTCATTGAAATTCCTGTTAAGCAGGTAATTGGATGAAGGCCAGAGTCGTCAATTCTTTTTTTCAAACTTTCATTTGCTGGATGATCCCAGCTTATCATTTTGAGTTCCATACATTCGCCAAATTGGATCGCGTCAGTAGAGAATCTTGTATTGGTGAATATCCATCCCTGATGAAATTTTTGTGAATGACCTTTCTGACTTCTCCATATTCTCTCTACATCTAGAAATCGAGATCTGATATACAAGGGGATCTTCACGCTACAATAGCGGCCTTTTTCACTATGAAACTTACACTCGATCATAAAATGTTCATTATTTTTCTCTGCTACAACATCAATTTCATGGTTAACACAATAGCCCTTGACTATAACTCCTACTTGTGTGACAAATCCTTGATAATTCAAAAGTGCTCCTACAAATTTTTCAAATGGATAGCCAGTTGGTCCCAACTCTAATATTGCCTTTTTAAGACTGTAATTAGCTGCAGTAGATAGAGTTTCTTTTTTCAATATTTGAAAAGCATTTTTATAGATCTGGTCTGTAGAGTCTCCCTCTTTAATACTACCAGAGACCATGTCCGTGATCTCATTTGCAAGATCCCTAGTCGTCCCTGATCGAATTAATGAATTGAATAATTTTTTTCTATTGAAAAATACGCGTTCACCATTTGACTTAATTATTCTGACCTTTTTCATCTAGATGGATCTTTTGAATGTTCGTAAAGGCGAATACCACAATGAAAAAACTGAGAAATATTTCCAGCATTACTAAGAAGCGAGAAAAAGAACTTATTGGTGCAATGTCCCCAAAACCGAGAGTCGAAAAAGTAGTTAAGCTAAAGTAAGTAAAGTGGTATAAGTTGGCTATGTAAGTTCTGGAGGAAGAAATGATCCCTTCGAAATGTTGTCCATCGAAGAGATATAGGCAAGTATAGTCTGTGGCAAATGAAAAAATTGATAGACTTATGAGCAAACCAAAGATCCACAACATCTGTTTTACGGAATGATAAGTTGCAATGAAGTTTGCTAATTGTTTGAGAGTTGTAGATGCGATAATGAAAGTCTTTAAAGCCGCCAGAACTAGGATCAAGTAGGGGAATGGATATTGCTTATGGTCAATAAAAGACATTGATATAACATAGACAACTGCTATCGTCAGAACAATTCCGACTGAATATTTTGATTTCTTAATTAGAAGTTTTAAGAAAGTCTTCGTAGACAATATTTTTTTTATCTTTCTCATAAAAGAGGTAGCCCGAGGATTGGTAATTGAATGTCACTCGCTATTTTCTCTGAAACACTGGGTGCGAACAATTGCATTAGTCCACTTTTCCCATGTGTTATCATGCAGATCAGATCAGGTTTTGATCCTTTGATGTGATCCATCGATCCTAACCTGATATCTGGTTTATTTATAATTTTTTTATTGATCTTATTATTTTGGGTGTGGTACGTTATTACACGATCCATTTCTTTTTCAATTCTTTTCTTTTCATCATCATTTTCTAATTTATTGATGGAAACAAGTTCGATGTCTGCACTGAATAATTGAGCAAAAGCAAATGAATATTCAATTGTGGCTCTATTTATCTCACTAAACTCAGATATAAAAGCGATCTTTTTGATCGGTTCCTCTATTTCTTTTTTAATGATCAACACGGGAACTTTTGCATTCCTTAGAACCCTCTGAGATGTACTCCCAAAAATTTTATCTTTTAATCCTTGAGAGCCATGGGATCCCATTACTACAAGGTCATGGTGATGATCATCGATGTGTCCAATTATGTTCTCTATTCTTGAATCGAATGCTAAAAATTGAGTTGCAGAGACGCCAAGTAGAGAAGATCTATGAATTAGATCATTTAGTAAATTTTTAGATTCCCTGATATTTTTAAGGACCTCAGGAAAATTCTTTTCTTTTTCCTTGGGCAGCTTGACCCAATCCACAGGTGTTTTCATCAAATGCAAGAAATGAAGGTCGGATTTTGCTAATTGGCTCAATTCCATAGCAAATTTTGAGGCTGCCAAAGCGCACTCTGAAAAATCAGTTGGGACGAGTATCTTTTTCATGAAGTAGATCTTTAGTTAATGATTTAAAAATTCTGGACTTGTTATATTTTCGTTTCACCTAAAAGTTAAAAGACTCAAAAATTCCGTAGACATGATCTGTTTTATGCAAACAGAATTTTTGAGTATTGAATTAAAATATTTGCAGATCAATTTTCGGCATGAGAAAATGTAGACCCTTTCTCATGAACTACGATCGGAAAAGGGCCTATATCAAAGTCAATCTATCGAGTCATTGATTGCTCTTGATATTTGATGACTTTATCTTATTGTAGATATTGGCAAGTATAAAACCTACGAGTCCCCAAAAAACAAAGGAAACGACTATCCCGATCAACGTTTCTAAAACGGGGATATCAGGCCTTAGTATACTCTCAAATTCTACTCCGTGGAAAAGTAAATTAGCAAATTTCACCAATGCCTTTTCCCCAAGAACTGCCATTGTTAGATAACATCCGATATAAATAATAGCAGATGTCAGCCCTGCGCCAATTGCAAATTTCTTTGCATTTAAATACTCCATAATTTTATATTTTAAGCATTAATGTTCATGTCCCTCGTGACCATGTCCTTTGTGTTCATGTCCATCAGTCATGTGGTCTTCGTTCATCACATAGTCCATTCCACACTTAGGACAAGAACCTTCGGTGTCAGATCCACTTCCTTCACAATGCATTGTGCACACATATGCAGAAGTGTATTCTTTACCTTGATCTTCATCTGAATTAGCCTCTTCATCTGTTGCATCATCCACTGCATCAATTACATTTTCGATCGCCTTGTCTTTTCCATATTTGTCAGACGCTTGGTCACCGCAAGCGACTGATACAAGCGCAAAAGCGAAGGCGAGAATAATGAGATTTACTTTTCTTTTTTTCATGATATATTATTTATTAATGATTATGAATATTTTCTTTAGTTGGACCCTGTTCGATGATTGGCATTTCAGATATTGGAGATATCGTATCGGAGACCGTACCACATTTCAGCATTTTTTCACCGAAATATGGATTTCGAATTTCTATTTCTTTACTTATCCAATCAGCTCCTTTATTATCATTTGCCATAGGGCAATGTTGAACGTACAACTCTCCATTTTCTAGACCAAAGACTTTCAGGACATCTATTATTTGTTGAGATAAAAAGCCGAATTGTTGACGTTGCTCTTCAATTTCTTTTGCCGTTGAAATAGCTCTTGAATGTCCTTTGATTGCCTTTAAGTTTTCCATCCAGTAGACATGAGCTTTTCCTTTTAACAAAGACATGTCTATGGCATCTAAGGAATTTACTAGCAACTTTGCATGTTCATTTGCCTCTGAATTTTCAGATCTAATCAGATCATCTTTGATCTGCAAGTATTGGTTTATGTTTATTCCTAACTGTTCTCTAAATTCAGAAGGTGTATCACTTGAATGATCGGGTAATGTTTTAGACTTTTGATCGTTCACTTCTTTTGTTACAAGTCTATTCATCATACTAGTTCTATTATTCAATTGAGCTGAAGCATCAATTACAAAGGCTCCATTTGTAACAATTTCTTCTCCTATTTCTAGGCCACTTTCAATAATAAATGCATCTCCTTTTGAGGGGCCAAGCAGCACTTCTCTATATTCAAATGATGGAATTTCTGTTTCGGGTACTTTTACATAAACAACAGATCTCACCCCTGTCCACAATACTGAAGACTTTGGAATAATGACCTCATTTGTCATTTTGGAATTACTTTGTAAAATTCCTTGCACGAACATCTCTGGTTTTAATCTTCCTGTGGAATTATTCAATTCAGCCCTAACTCTCGAAACACGTGTTTGGGCATTAACCGTGGGGTCTATAAAAGTCACTTTCGCAGAAAACGTTTCTGTTGGAATTGAATTGACTTTGAGGTCGATCATATCACCGATCTTTATACTCGAGAGATCTGCCTCGTATGCGTCAAATAGGACCCAGATTCTTTTTAAGTTTTGTACTTCAAAAAGGACCTGCCCAGTTTTAATGTAGTCTCCAATATTTATTTTTTTGGAGTTTACAATTCCATTTTGATCTGCGTAAACCGTAAAATTCTCCAATACTTTTTCGGTCTTTAAGATCGACTCTATTTGGCTTTCACTTATTTTCCAATATTTGAGTTTATTTTTTGATGCTTCTAATAAGGCCGGACTTACCCCTGCTAATTTCTTCATCTCTATCAATTCTCTTTGAGCTGTGATCAATTCAGGAGAGTAAATGCTAGCGATCTTTTGCCCTTTCCTGACTTCTTCCCCCGTAAAGCTTATGTACAACTGTTCTATTCTACCAGGTACATGCGCCACAATAGAAGCAGCAAGTGTTTCGTCCGGCTTGATCCTTCCATTGAGCCGAAGTGCGCCACCTTTCTTATCTGAATTGTTACCTACAATAGTCGTTTGAATATTCGCATATTGAATAGCAGCTTCAGTCATTTCAAAGTTTGTAGAATTGCTTGAAGCAGAATTATCCAAAGGGATAAGGTCCATCCCACAAATAGGACACTGGCCAGGCTCATTTTGCCTTATCTGGGGATGCATTGAACATGTCCAGATCTCTTCGATAGAATTTTCAATAGGCTCTTCAGTCGAAAGTTCGCCCATTGTTTTTGGCTTGATCATCCAGGCAGCGAAGAATCCTAGAAGTAGGGCAATTCCGGCAATTATATATGTCGATCTATTTTTCATTTTCTAGTCATTTAATTTTATTGATCGTAATCGTAATGAATTTGCTATTACAGAAACAGAACTAAAGCTCATAGCAAGAGCTGCTATCATTGGAGAAAGCAAAATTCCAAAGAATGGAAAAAGCAATCCTGCTGCGACTGGAATACCCAGTATATTGTATATGAATGCAAAAAATAAATTCTGTTTGATATTTATCATGACCGAGTGACTCAATGTTTTTGCTTTTACTATTCCTCCTAAGTCTCCTTTCACTAAAGTTATTTCTGAGCTTTCAATGGCAACATCAGTCCCAGTTCCCATTGCTATTCCAACATCAGCTTGGGCCAATGCAGGTGAATCATTTATTCCATCTCCGGCCATAGCAACGATCTTACCTGATGCCTGTAGATCTTGAATGATCTTCAATTTATCTTCTGGTAAGCTTTCTGCTTTGAAGTCTTTTAAATTCAATTCTCGAGATACGGCTGAGGCCGTGTTCTTATTATCACCTGTTACCATAATCACTTCCACCCCCATTTTTATAAGGTCTGAAATGGCTTTTTTACTAGTCACTTTAATAGCATCTGAAATAGCTACGAAACCAATAACTTTTTGCTCTACAGCAATATGTGATACTGTTTTGCCTAATTTTTGTTCATGTTCGATCAATTCACTCAGTTGCTCTGGAATTTCACTTTTTATACTTTCCATGAGTTTTGCATTTCCAATAGCTACCCTTTTATTTTCAATTGTTCCTACAACTCCTTTTCCTGCAACTGCTTGAAAATCTTGAACTTCACTAAATTTTATTTTTTTCGATCTGCCATAATTGACGATTGCTTCAGCAAGAGGGTGTTCACTATGTTGATTTAATGAAGCTATCTTTTGAAGCAGATCATTTTCCGGGTCCTCGATCAGAGAGAATACTTTATTGACGGAGGGCTTTCCTTCTGTTATGGTGCCTGTTTTATCTGTGATCAATACATTCACTTTATTCATTGTTTCCAGCGCCTCTGCATTTTTTATCAGAATACCGGACTGAGCACCTTTGCCAACACCAACCATCACCGACATTGGAGTGGCCAATCCCAAAGCACATGGGCAGGCAATGATCATTACGGCAATAGCATTGACAAAAGCATATACAAATGCGGGTTCAGGTCCAAAGATCATCCAAACGATAAAAGTCAAAACTGAAACGAGTATGACTATTGGCACGAAGTATTTTGAAATTGTGTCAACTACTTTTTGAATTGGAGCTTTAGATCTACTTGCCTCATTGACCATTTTAATGATCTGAGATAATAGCGTGTCAGCTCCAACTTTTTCGGCTTTCATAACAAATGACCTATTGCCATTTATAGTTCCTGAACTTACTTTATCTCCGATCTTTTTGTTTACTGGAATAGGTTCTCCGGAGATCATAGATTCGTCAACATGGCTGTTGCCTTCTTCAATAGCACCATCTACCGGGATCTTATCTCCTGGTTTTACGCGTAAAAGGTCTCCAACTTTTATTAGTTCAATGGAGATGATCTTTTCTTCGCCATCTTTTACAAGAGTAGCCTCGGACGGAGCGAGTTTCAGCAACTCTTTAATTGCTCCGCTAGTCTGACTGTGTGCTCTGGCCTCTAACAATTGGCCTAAAAGAACAAGAGTTAGAATAACTGCAGTGGCTTCAAAATATAGCAATACGCTGCCTGATTCTGATCTAAATTCTTGAGGAAAGACATCAGGAAAGATCAATCCAACAACACTATATAGAAAAGCAACTCCCGTGCCTAAGCCTACTAGTGTGAACATATTTAAATTCCTTATCAAAAGAGAGTTCCAAGCTCTAACGAAAAACATCCAACAGGCATAAAAGACAACTGGAATGGTCAGGATCAATTGCACCCAATTCCAACTCTGTTGACCCATGATCTTGGAAAGAGGTTCTCCCGGTATTAGTTCACCCATTGCAAGAATAAAAACCGGAATGGAAAAGACAGATGCCACGATCATTTTCCCCTTTAATTTTTTGTAAACGATCTCCTCAGCATTTTCAGTTGGTTCTCTTGGAACGAGGTCCATTCCACAAATAGGACAAGCTCCTGCTTGATCTTTTACCACTTCTGGGTGCATAGGACACGTGTACTGTTGAGCAGTTGACAGTACTGCTTGTTCTAAAAGATCCATCCCGCAAACTGGACAACTACCTGCTTTATCATAGACTTTATCTCCTTCACAATGCATTGGGCAATAAAAAATTCCTGCCCCAGCAATTTGTTCTGAACTATCTGTAATTATTTCTGTCGTACTTTTTTCGACTTCAATTTTATAGTTTCCGCCAGCCTTTTCTAAAGCATTCTGGAATACTTCTATTTCAATATGAGCGTTCATTTCAATATGTGCCAGAGCTGAACTGAGATCCACCTCAACATTTTCGACTCTAGAAACGCTTTTCAATGCCTTTTCCACATGATCTTTACAACCTTGGCAAGACATTCCGATAATTGAATAAGTGTGTTTCATCTTTATGTTTAATAGTCTGTTATGCGATCAATTTGTGCTTTAGCCAAATGGGTCTCTATCTTAGAGCCAATTAGATCTAATTTGTATTTGATCAATTGATCTTGTAAAAGGATCAATTCATCAAACTTTTCACCTTTACTGCTGTAAATAGATAGCAAGATCTCGTAGACAGAGTTCGTTGTTTCGATCTGCTCATTTGCAAGATCGATCTTTATAATAGCATTGTCATATTTGCTCTTTTGTGTTAAGAGTGAGGCAAGCATTTTACTGATAAGATCCTGCTTACCAAATTCAAGTGCATCTTGAGTCATTTCCTCTTCTTTGTTTTTTCCTCGATATTCTTTTCTGAAGATCGGTAAAGAGATACTCGCCTTAGGGATCAATATATCTCGACCATTAAATTCGGGATCTGCATCGGTGCGTTCATCCACAACGCTATAGTCCAGGCCAAGCCCTAATCTCGGAGAATTCATGCCTTTGTTCACCAATTGCCTTTGCTTGGAAGCCTCAATTTGCGAGTGAATACGAGATACCATTGGGTGATCTAGAGAAAGCTTTTTTTCATATTCATCTAGGTTAAATGATAGTATCGCAACATCGTTTTGAAAATTTATCTGGATCGTATCGGCTAAAGCGCTATTGGTGATCTGATTAATTTTTGTGCTGTGATCGATCTTTTGGTTCTCAAGGATCTTGATTCGATCCCTTAGTTCATTCATTTTTATATGTACTCTCAATACATCAGCGATCGTACTTTTTCCGCTTTCAACTTTTGCAAGTGATACTTGTTCCAAGACATTGAATAATTCCAATTCCTCTTGGAGAATGACTTGCTTTTCAGCCAGAAGACTCAAATTGAAATATGAATTTTTAATATGGTAAAACAGCTCAAGTTTTGTAGCAGCAATTCGTTCGAGATCACTTTTTGCCATGCTGATAGCAACATCTCTTTTCGAGCCCAAAGTTCCGAACCAAGGAAACATTTGACTTGCGCTTACCATAAATACTTGTGGACCCAATCTGGTTTCAGGGCTTTGAGTTGGATATGCTGCACCTATAGAAGGTTGGGGTAACTGACTGACTTGATCTGCCTTTGTTAAAGCAGCCTCATACCTCGAATGGAGTTCTTTTAATTCAAGATTATTCTCTACAGCCTTTTGCAATAAGTCGTTCAAAGTTTGTGAACTCAGGCCTAGGATTGAAAGGCTAAACAACATTGTTATGATGATCAATTTCATGAGTTCTTCTTTTTTAATGCTTTTTGTTCCCTTTTAAATTGTCCTTCCTTCCATATTGCATACAAAACCGGAACAGTGAACATTGTTATGGTTTGCAACATCATTCCTCCGAAAGAAGGTATAGCCATTGGCATCATAATATCTGCGCCTCGACCGGTAGATGTGAGTATAGGTAACAATGCTAATATGGTTGTAGCCGTTGTCATCATTGCAGGTTTTACTCGCCTAGAACCTCCTTCCACAACTGCATCATGAATAGCCGCAATACTATTTGGTTTGTTCTTCTTAAAACTGTCTTTGAGAAAGGTTGCCACTAAAACACCATCGTCTGTGGCAATGCCGAACAAGGCTAAAAAACCAACCCAAACCGCAACACTTAAATTGATGGTCTTCATATGAAAGAGTTGCCTTAAGTTATTCCCGAAAAGGTCAAAGTCCAAAAACCATGTTTGACCATATAGCCAGATCATGATGAAGCCTCCAGAAAATGCAATAAAGACTCCAGAGAAAACCATCAGAGAAGTAGTCACCGAATTGAATTGGAAATAAAGAATAAGAAAGATCAATAGGAGAGCGATAGGCATCACAATGGATAAGCGTTTATTTGCCCTGATCTGTTGCTCATAATTCCCAGCAAATCGATAAGTAATAGAAACAGGTTTAATGAGTTCACCTGAGTCTATTGCCTCTTCGATGTGTTCTTTAGCAAAATTGGCCACATCTGTTTCTGCATAATTTTCTTCTTTATCGAATAATACGTAGCCCACTAAAAATCCGTCTTCACTTTTAATTGCTTGAGGACCTTGCTCATATTTAACCTCAACCAAGTCACCCAATGGAATTTGAGTACCCGTGGAAGTCGACACTAAAATGCTCTTTAATTTGTCTGCATCACTTCGCAATTCTCTTGGATAACGCAGCCTGACATTGTACCTCTCACGACCTTCGACCGTAGTGGTCATCGTCATTCCTCCAACGGCCGTTTGGATCTGCCTCTGAACTGTTTCAATGCTTATTCCATAACGACTGATCACATCTCGTTTGATATCCAGCATTAGGTATGGCTTTCCAACTATTCTTTCAGCAAAAACAGCAGGGCCTTTCACACCCTCCACCTTTTTTAAATGATCTTCTAATTCAATACCAAATGCTTCTATGGTCCTTAGGTCCGTTCCATAAACCTTAATGCCCATAGGGGCACGCATACCCGTTTGTAACATAACTAATCGGGTCTGTATGGGTTGTAACTTTGGAGCAGAAGTGATCCCCGGTAGTTTGGTCACTTTTACGATCTCGTTCCAAATATCATCTGGGGATCTTATTTCATCTCTCCATTGTCGGAAAAATTGACCATCAGGATCAATTATTAAATCACCTTTATCGTCTCTAGAATATTCACCTTTATCGTCAATTTTGAAACGCATTCGCTTTCCATTTTCATCAGTCTTGTATTCAGATCTATAGAGAATGACATTTTCATACATTGACATCGGGGCAGGATCCAATGCACTTTCAACTCTTCCAGCTTTTCCCACAACCGTTTCGACTTCAGGGATCGCAGTTACTGCCATATCAAGGGCCCTGAGGTTTGCAACATTTATTTCCATTCCTGAATGGGGCATTGAAGTGGGCATAAGTAGGAACGAGCCTTCGTCAAGTGCCGGCATGAATTCTTGACCGACATTTTTAAAGATTTGAAAGCCTGCAAAAACGATCCCGAAGACAAGCAAGAGAAAAAGGTATTTGGTGCGTAGAATGAATCGCAAAATTTTCTCATAAGATCTTACGATCAGAGAGAAAGACCCTAACAGAATTGCAGTAATGAGGAAAATAAAAATATAGTTGAGTGCATAGCTTTTTGCAACACCCAATGGCATCCATATTTCTGTGAGTAATGCTATGATTGCAAGTGCAACAAAAATGTTTTTGATCAAGTCTGAATGGTCTATCCAAAATTTGTAATTCTTGCTTTGCAAATAATATAGGGCCAGCCCCAATAAAGCGAATACAATAGCCGCCCAGCCAAATAGGTGATGGGTTGTGAAAAGCAGAACGATCCCAAGGATCAAAAGAGCAATGTTGCTAAACATTTTTGTCCATTCTTTTCGAGTCTTTGCTCCAAATATTAAAGTGGCTAAGGGAGGAATGATCGTAATAGCTACAATGATCGAAGCCAAGAGTGCAAATGACTTTGTAAAAGCCAAGGGCCTGAATAGTTTACCTTCAGAAGCTTGCATGGTAAAGACAGGAAGGAAACTGATGATGGTTGTCGCGACAGCGGTAACTACTGCAGATGCTACTTCTGTTGTGGCCACATATACAGTGGTCTTTATGTCTTGTCCTGCAGGAGCAATTTTTAATTGAGAGACTATGCTTTCCGTGAGAACGATGCCCACATCCACCATGGTCCCGATCGCGATGGCTATCCCTGAAAGTGCCACGATATTGGCATCCACTCCAAAATATCGCATAGCTATGAAACACATTAATACAGCAATTGGCAAAGCTCCAGATATGAGAATAGATGATCTGATATTCAATAACATGAGAATGACCACGATGATTGTGATCAAGATCTCCAAGCTTAAAGCTTCCTGAAGAGTTCCCAAAGTTTCATTGATCAGATCTGTTCTATCATAAAATGGAATGATCTTTACTTGTGATATAGTGCCATCAGCAAGGGTTTTAGTAGCAAGGCCTGGAGAGATCTCTTCGATCTTTTTTTTCACATTGTTGATCACTTCCAAAGGGTTTGCTCCATATCTTGCCACTACCACACCACCTACCGCTTCTGCACCCGATTTGTCTAGAACTCCTCTTCTTGTTGCTGGACCATAATTGACCATTGCAATATCCTTAATGCGAATAGGAACATTGTTATGGACCTTTACAACACTTTCTTCAAGGTCTTGAAGTGACTTTATATATCCAAGGCCCCGAACAAAGTATTCCGCTAAATTGACCTCAAGAGTTTGAGCCCCGATGTCTAGATTACTCTCTTTCACAGCCTTCATAACTTGTTGAAGGCTTACATCGTAGATCTTCATTTTATCTGGATCTACATCTACTTGGTACTCTTGAACATGACCACCTATAGAAGCAACTTCGGAAACTCCACTAGCCGAGGAAAGTCCATATCGGACGTAAAAATCTTGGATAGATCTTAGCTCGTGCAGATCCCATCCTCCCGTTGGATCACCATTTTGGTCACGACCTTCTAGAGTGTACCAATAGATCTGGCCAAGAGCAGTTGCATCTGGACCTAAGGCGGGTTGAACTTCATTGGGCAATAATCCTGATGGTAGTGAATTGAGTTTTTCTAAGATCCGGCTTCGACTCCAATAGAATTCAATATTCTCTTCAAAGATCAAATAGATCGTTGAAAATCCGAACATGGAATTACTACGAACACTTTTGACTCCAGGTATTCCCAATAGAGAAGTTGTAAGAGGATAGGTGATCTGATCCTCAACATCTTGTGGAGAACGTCCCATCCATTTTGTATAGACGATCTGTTGATTTTCTCCAATATCTGGAATAGCGTCTACTGCTACCGGATCTCGTGGTAAAAGGTCTACGTTAAAGTCAAATGGTGCCGTAACGATTCCCCATCCTGAGAATAGAAGTAATAGTAGCCAAGCGACTAATTTATTATCTAGGAAAAATTTTATTATTCGATTTATCATGATCTAATTTCAATTTCTATAACAAGAGGTTAACTCTTGAGCATATAGTGCTCAAGGTCCACTTAAAGAAAATGAAAGGATCAGATCAAAAAAGTCTGAACAAGGATCAATATGTCCTTGCCCGACAAGGGGGGCTTAAAATTTAGGTGTTCTGGAATAGAATACTCCGTAAGGTCGTATGAACTAAAAGTAGTAATGATCACCGCTAACATTACAGGGGTGACATCTTGAATTGAAACTACTTCGCTTTGAAAAAATTTATCTTCAGGCTCAACAACCAAAAGTTTGTTGTCACAACAGCCTTTATCACATTCATCATTTTCTACGATAATGGAATGACATGGAGACTCCATTTTATTGCAATGGGAAGAATTTTCTTTTGAAGCCAATTCATGACAGGTTTTAACTTCGCCAAAGACATTTACGTTTCTCAATTCATTCTGACAATAGTGAAAATTGAAAGTAAACCCACTTGCTAAAACGAATACAAGCAATGCGAGAAAAAAGGAAGATATCCTATGTATGAAATTTGGTTTCATTAACGTTCTACTAAAAGTACGAAACATTCCCCTTTATATTGTGTTTGAATTGATCTATTGGTCTAGTTTAAAAAATTTTTTCACTCTTATATTCTCTCCTTTTACGAGCTTTAATAGGTAATACCCTTTTGCTAATTCACCGACATCGATCTTGCAAGATGCAGTGCCATTGATCCTAGTTTTACCAGAAAGGTCAAAAATTTCATATTTCCAAAAATCAACATCTTCACAAATGACCGGGATGTCTATATATTGGATAACAGGATTAGGGAAAATTTGAATTTCTTCGGGATCAATTTCAGAAATGCTGTTTACCCCATCGGGTGCAAGAATGACTTCCAATTCATAAGTATCATCACCAGAGCTGCTATGATTGTGATTTGTTGCAATAAAATTTGCATAGAATGTAATCTCTCCTTCATACTGATCTGGAGCCGTCCATTCGAACTCCCAAGCAATCTGTCCTGTAGAGTCAGCATCAGATCCACATGCATTTGTTCCTACATATTTTCCTCCAGAGATAAGTCTTGTTCTTAAAGGATCCGTCAGGTCATTATCTCCCTCAAACTGATCGGTATCACTACTTCTATTCGTGATCTGAAATCCGAATTTATCGATATCAGTTTGCTCGAGTCCAAGGCTTATTAAATAAGTCGTTCCTGGTGAATATAGATTATCCCCATTCCCTATCAGTAAATAGGATACACCTGGGCCATTATTTATTCCTCCAGAATGACAGCCGCTATTAGCACAGGACCCATCTCCTGGAGCCCCTGTCCACCCTGCTGAGATCAACGGTGCATCACAAGGTGATCTGCTATTACTTAAATATTTATGAACGGTTTGTTTGAATGAAAAACCAAATGCAAATAAAAGAGAAATGACCGCTATCAATGCTAGAGTATATGATGATTTCATGTTCCTAATTTGTCTGTTTTCAAATATATTTTAGTCTTATAGGCCTTACTGTTGAATAATGATCTTCTTTTTTGCGATCAAAGAATCATCATTCGAAATAGATATAAAATAAGCTCCAGATGCAAAGTCAAGATCTAGATTATGTTTTACACTAGTCATAATGTCATTAAAGATAATTCTCCCACTTAAATCTGTTAACTCAATACTCAAAGGCCATTTATTCAATTCTGAGAATATAGTTATTTCTCCGTTCGATGGGTTTGGATAAACAGAAAAGGAAGTACTTTGTTCTTCTATTCCAACAGGGAATGCATTAAGTCTATAGACTCCATCGCTATCGTAATCAACAAACCAAATCTTACCTTCAGGTCCGATTTTAACACCTTGTATGGAGCTGTAGTTGGTAGAGATGGTTTCAATTAATGTCGCGGGCATTGTTGAAATATCAAATATCAATATTTCTCCTGTTTCATATTCGCTCACAATCATTCTATCCTCTATGACATCGATTCCTGCAGGCTTTAATAAACCCTCGTAAACTGTTTCTTGTGTATACCCAGTTATCTCAAGGTATTCTTCGATTGGTTCGTTTTCGGGATAATCTGGAGTGCCTCCCATATCTGACCCAGTAGTGATATCTATTCTTATGACTCTACCATTTCCGTGATCCACAACATATAACCATTGTGCATTTTCATCTAGAACGAGATGGCTTACGATCTGGTCATTAACGTCTTTGTCTACTTCGTCATCTGAATATCTCCAAACAATTGCATCTCCATGAAAATCATTTCCCGGTCCATGATCCTCTGCAAAATCATAGCGAACTATGTCATCTGACCAACCATCAAATACCCAAAAAACATTATCCACTTCAGCGGCTATTCCTTGACAATAAGGACTTAGGTGAAGCATGTCCAAGTGGCTTCCATTTCCACCACTAGGTTCTGCATATATATCCATATCGCTTGACCAAAGAGCTGGTCCTGTAAAAGCTGCACCTCCATTGTGATTTGCATCGTAAACTCCTGGTGAATTCGCCCAGTTTCCATTTTGACTAAATGCGATCCCAGTTGGCAATGACATAAAGTGCCATGCATTCCCATCTTGTTTGTAGATATAGGATTGGTCTGATTCACCAGCATTAAAAAGAGTTACAGTACTTCCACCAGAGTTTTCTGTTCCTTTATTCGTGATCCATAATTCTTTATTTGTAAGAACGGGATGAAAATCTAAGTCTGTTGGTCGATTTATTTGATTAGAAGACCCAGCGATCAATTCGGCTTCAACAAATGCTCCTATATATGCTTCGATCTCATTAGGAATGCCAGGTCCTGCCTCGATCACTTTTGTAAGCGTATCGTTACTATTATTAAGATCAGCATTTCCTCCATTCAAATTATCAGCCCAGATCTTTACAATATATAATCCGTTGGATGCAATAGAAATTGGAACGCTGTGCTCAACATCTTCACTAGAAAAATTACTAAGCATACTTCCAACAACAGCGTGTGTATTAACAACCCCATTGTTTACTGTATAATTTAAGTCATAAGAGTCGATCTCTGTTACTCCAGCATTAAAGATGTGAGCTTCCAGATCATAACTGCCTGTATTAACATAGCTATATAGATTAGAATTGAATACTTGAAGATCATAAGCTGCAGGTTCAGATGCTATGAAATTGAATGTAGCACCAAGTCCAACACCATCGAATGAAGTGATTTGATATCCGTTTATGATAATGTCAAAAGAACAACCGCCATCTCCCCAATCATCTGCTAGAAAAAAATCAAATTGTTCACCTTCTGTAATACACCATGGGCCTTCAGTTACCGTAATGTTGTTTCCATAGCCACCAGGAGTTTGATTTTGAGCGCCCGCTCCAGAGCAGCCAACAGCAGTATTCCCACCACTTGCTATCGTAGAAGTGCCACAATTGATTCCCGAAGGAAGAAGTTCCCAATAAATTTCATAGCCATAGGTGTCTGTATGTACAACTATTTCTAACTCCACTTCACCAGCTGGGCATTGCCCAGAAGCTGCTATAGAAAAACAAAAAAAGAATATAAAAAGCAGTAAATTTTTCATGTTATTATTATTAATGAATGGTTTATATTATTATTCAAAATGGATCCGTGTATTCTAGATTATTTAAAAAAGTGTCATCGGTCAAAGTCTTCAAGAAATTGACCAAGTCGGTCTTATCTTCTTCTGAAAGCATAAGGCCAGTTGCTTCAGTATTTGCGATAGCAGGATCTACTGTAGAAGAAATCTGAATACCTTCGTTATAATGGTCTACCACTTCTTCCAATGTTTGGAATCTCCCACCATGCATATAGGGCGGAGACATCTCAATATTCCGTAATGTCGGCACTTTGAATTTTGCTTTGTCTTCATCCAACCCAGTAAAGTCAAAGCGTCCTAGATCTGTGAACGCAGCATCAGTGTCAAGTCCATTGTTCATGAATTGGTCATTCTCGAAATTGATGCCGGAATGGCAATGCGCACAATCGGCTCCTGAAATATCTGGAAAGAACGGATTGTACTCAGCAAAAAAGAGGTCGCTACCACGTTGTTCACTTTCGGTAAAGTTGACCGAACCAGCTAATACTCGATCATATTTGGAATCATTTGAAACAATGGTCATCATGAATTGCTCCATGGCTAATCCCATTCTTTCCGAGGTGATATCATCATCACCAAAGGCACGAATAAATTGATCTTTATACATCTGTTCTTGATCCAATTTGGCGACCACATTGTCCAAAGTCTCGGCCATCTCAACTGGATTCTGGATTGGTTGAAGAGATTGATGTCTTAATGTAGGAGAACGGCCATCCCAAAAGAAGCCATTCGTATTCCAAGCCAGATTTATGACCTCCATGGTCTGTCGTCCACCTAAGTCACCAAAAGTGCCCAAGCTGAACTGAGCTGTATCTGAAAATGCCCCTGATTGACGATGACATGTGGCACAGGATTGATTATCAAGAGCTGACAGTTTTGTTTCATAGAAGAGCATTTTTCCCAAATGCACTTTCTGCTGGGTCAAAGCATTGTCTGCAGGTATATCCGGATCTGGAAAGCTGCCAATATACAATTCGTATGCAGTATCATCATAAACTACAGGGACAGAAGTCGGTGTCATTGGATCATCGTCCTTCTCACAAGCAACGACTACCATTACAATGCCGAGTATTAAAAATATTGTCTTTTTCATTTTCATAAGTCTTGTTTAAATCTTGGATCTTGAACAAATGATGGATCATTCAAAGTGCCCAGGAATGCGATAAGTTGTTTCTTTTCTTTTTTCGAAAAATGGAAGGCTTTTAATTGAGAAGATAAGTTCTCGTGCTTTCTTATTCCCTCGCTATAATGATCGAGCACTTCTTCGATGCTAGCGATCGATCCATCGTGCATATAAGGTGCAGTGAACCCATTATTGCGTAGTGAAGGCACTTTAAATAAGGCGCGATCAGACTCTTTTCTTGTGAATCTCAGCTTACCCGAGTCAGGGTATTGTATATATAAGCCATTGTTCTGAAAAGAATAGTCTGTGAAGTTGAATCCACCGTGGCAAGAAGAACATTGAGCGCGCTCGCTGAAAAAGAGTTCCATTCCCTCCTTTTCAAGAACGTTCAAGACAGTTCTTTCCTTATGGAATGTATATCTATCATAAGGGCTATTTCCACTGATCAAACTTCGTTCAAAACATGCAAGAGCACGAGTGATCACAAAAGCATCGGGCCCACGTTCATAAGCTGCCTGGCTCATTGCAACATACTCCTCGTCATTGGACATACGCTCTGCGATCTCAATGATATTGGAATTGAATTCGTTGTGTTCTTGAATAGGTACAAGTATCTGCATCTCCAAGGTAGGTACACCACCTGCCCTCGTGAAATATGGATGATAGGCAACATTGGTCAAGCTTGGCGCATTCTGGGTTCCCAACGTATTACCCACACCAATGCTCATGGCAAGATCATCCGAAAAGGCCAATTCAGGAGCATGGCACGAACTGCAACTGATGCTGCCATCATCACTCATAATAGGATCAAAGAAAAGTTTCTTGCCCAGAGCCCAACGCTCCTGGGTATGTTCATTCCCTTCGGGGTATATTACTTCTGGAAAACCCTTCGGTAATTTAGACCTTGTCTCTTGAGGGTCTTGAAATGAAAACCCCGAGAAGAGCGAGAACACTATGAACGATATGAGCAAGTTAGCCTTCAATCTATTCGTTTATTTGACCACCCAACGCTTTACGGTCAAGGCTCTGTTTGCTTGAAGCAATTCGATCAAGTATAAACCAGATTTTAGATCTGGAAGTTCCACAGAACCATTGTTCGTAGTCAATGGCAATGCATGAACTGAACGACCGCTCAGATCCATGATGTTCAATGAGTAATTGTCTCCCTCTGGCAATTTCACTTGAAGTGTGGCCTCACCTTCGCTCGGATTTGGAGAGATGGATACTGTCCCTTCAAAGGAATTTTCTTCTAATGAGCTCACTACACCTGCAGTAAAAACCTCTGAACTAAAATTCTGTAGCAAAGGAATTGAAATTCCGTTAATCGCGTGGTTTATGACTCCAGAGCTTACATCGATACCATTCAAAGAATTGGCGTACTCAGCATTCAATGGAATAATGATCATGCCTGCATTTACACTTGCCGAAACTTCGACTTCAGCTTGAAAGTAGTTATTGTCCCCTAGTGCGTGGATCTGGAAAAGATTACTTGCAGAACTTGGCCCTGCATTTCCTTCTATAGCAACAAATCTATATCCGCTAGACCAGCCCCAATGCATTGAAGGATTCTGTGGATAGAGAGGATGGTCGGATGGCCAGGCTGCAGGGTCCTCATGATTCACATCTGGACCAACTCCAATATAAAAACTTATAGACTCAACATTGTCAATGGAGTGATCTCCGAGATCAAATTGTCCCCATTCAGTCGCATCGACAAGGATCCAAACATCTTCGATATCGGTGGTCGTACCCCCATCATGGGTAATGGATATATCAGAGATGTAATACTCTAGACGAGTAAGGTCGAATACATAGTTGTCCAATTGAGTTTCAGTATTGAGTGCAAATTCCGTTTCACCCAATTGATGTTCGATATTGAGGACGATAGAATTTTGTGCCTGTACCGATCCCAAGGCAAAGAAGATGGTTAAAAGTGATAAGTATAAATTTTTCATGACATGAATAATTATGGGGTTATTGTTTATTTTCATTAAGGACATAGTCCATTTTGCATACAGGACAAGTGCCTGGTTCTTCAGAACCGCTTCCCTCGCAATGCATAGGGCAGATATATGCCGAAGTATATTCGGGGCTAGTCTTCTCAGATGCCGAAGAACTGTCCTTCGTGAATGTACAGGAACTAAAGGAAGTCCCTATCAGTAAAGAAGCGCTGAATATGATCAAGAAAGAAGTTTTCATTTTAGGATAGATTTGATGAACGAATTGGACTTTCGAAAACCCTATCAGTCTGTTGCAAACCAAATAAGGTCAGATGTTCATCTGATCAGATCCTGAAAACGGAGAATAAAACACATTTGTCCTCTTCATATAGAGGAGGAGAATAGACCTGATAGAACTGGACCGGATCTATATACTTTGAAATAATAAATTCACTTTGATCCAGAAAGACGAAAGGGCCAATTAAATATTGGATAGAGAATTTATCATTCCCACTCTCAACATCTGACTGGAAGTAAGCTAAAAATTGATCACAACAGGATGAAAGACCTATTGTAGAATGGCTATTCTGGGAATTATTTTTCTCAAATCCGCCACATCTATCGGCTTCTGCATTTATCCCTATACTGTAAATTTCACCATTACAGAAATGCACATCAATCGAAGCGCCTACCGATGTTACCATCAGCCAAGAGGCCAGTATCATTGATAATCTGCGTATGAAAAAGGAATGCATTATTGCGAATATACTAATTTCTAAATTACAATAATCCTATTAACTCGGGGCTCTTTAGCAAAAAGCATCGAAATATTCAAATCCTAAGAAGTCACAGTTTGGCCAGGTTCTTTGCGTTCTATCTAATTCTCCTTGATCTACTTCTGTTCCTAAAACCTCCCATGTCAAACTGTCTATTTTTATTATACTCATCATCAAAGATCTAAAGGAAAATATTGACGAGCATCATTCGTTCAAAGGAAAAAACACAAAACTCTAAGCCTTTTTCTAGGTCTCAAATGCTCTGTGCAATTTTGACGGAATATGTTTTGGTTTAAATGTATTTGAATTGATTATGGGGAATATTATGGGAATTAAAAAGTTAATCATCTGTATAATAAATACTTAGATTTAAAACTCGTATCCTGACAGGACTTGAACCTGCCCCCTCCTCGGTACAAGGTATGAATCCGTATAAATACCAGTTGGATTTGGGAATTTATAAGGCGAATATACGGAAAAGCCAATGATGTGATTCTTTGATAATTTGCTTGTTAAATTATCTATTAATCAATCGACAGTCTCATTATACACTCGATTCATTATATCAGCAGGATGTTATTAGAACTATAGAAATACAGGCTTTCATTGCAGATAAGCCTCGCTTAGCTTCGGTACTCCTCCTTCATCACAAAATCCAAGGACACTGTCATTCCTTCTCGTGCATTCCCACATCAAGATCATATGACCCATCCAAATGAGGGCTGATCTCGTAGTAAAAGGCAGTTGGTGCCAGATAATTTCCGAAATGTCTAACTCCCTGCATGTCACATTGCATATTATACACTCTGATCTTTCCTTCGCTCTCGGCTGCTACGTAGTATCCTTGAGCAAACCATGTCAATCGCTCGACCAAATCGGGGTCGAGTGTTGTCAGCAATTCCTCGTTCATTGGAAAAGAATCAAAAGTTATCGGCTCAGGGTTCAATTCACTGTACTTTCCTAAATACAGCGTACCGTTCTCTTTAGCCACTCCAAACCAATTGACGTTTCCAACCTTCACTGGGACAGTCAATAGACTCTCCACCATTATTCCTTGCGAATCCAGTGCGGATTGAAATTTATGTTCGACATATTGCTTGTTGACCAATGTGAGCAACAGATAGGCACTGCTTATGATCAAGCCGATACGATTCGCGCGGAATGCAGTGACCTTCTGTTTTCGTAGGTGTATCATCGTCACGATGAGTCCCGCCAAAAGCGTCAAGGTGTAAAACGGATCGACAATATTGACGCTATCAAAACTCACCCGATAGTCGCTAAATGGCAGGAAGAGTTGAGTGCCGTAGGTGGTGAAGGCATCTAACATCACATGTGTGAAGAGTACAAGGAAATTGAAAATCCAGAGTCGTTTTGTATCGATCGCCTTTGTCCATTTCCATCGACTCATGAGCCAAGTGAAAATGAAAGCAGCCAAAAGGCAGAATACAATCGAATGACTGAATCCACGATGAATACTAATACGTTCAACTTGATCGAAAAGCGGAAGGAAAAGGATATCGAAGTCGGGAATGGTGGCGACTATCGCACCGAGCAAGGCTCCCTTGTTGCCGATTCTCTTTCCGAGAAGAGCTTCACCGATGGCGGCTCCTAATGTGGCTTGTGTGATGCTATCCATTCATCAACTTTTTAGATCCTGATTTCCTCCATCCGCAGCCAAAGCATATACACATGGGATCACAATCAAGTTCAGAAGTGTCGCGGTCAAAAGCCCACCTAGGATGACGATGGCCATGGGACTCTGAATCTCATTTCCTGCCATTCCGCCACTCAAGGCCAAAGGAATAAGTGCCAGTCCTGTGGTAAAGGCCGTCATCAATATCGGATTGAGACGGTCTAGGGCTCCCTTGATCAGTAGGTCTGATCCGAAGATTCCTTCTTTGCGCAGATCCTCATAGCGAGAGACGAGCAGTATTCCGTTGCGTGTAGCGATTCCGAATAGGCTGATGAAACCGATCGTGGCCGCAATGCTGACAATACCCGATGTGAAGTAGACGATCAGGATTCCTCCGATCAAGGCCAAGGGTAAATTGATCAAGACGATGAACGACAATCTAACATCACGGAATTCGTAGTAGAGCAAGAGGAAGATTACTAGGATAGCGATGATGGCCGTGAGCATCAGGAGCTGAGAGGCCTTTGCCTCACTCTCGAACTGACCACCGTATTCTATGCGATACCCTTCGGGCAGAACGGTACTGGCTTGTATTGTTTGCTGTATCTCATTCACCACTCCGCGTAAGTCGCGCCCTTGCACATTGGCGGCTACCACGATCTTTCGTTGCACCTGTTCGCGACTGATGCTATTGGGACTGCTCACAGAACCTATGTCGGCCAATTGATCCAAACTGATGTGGCCTCCGTTCGGTAGAGCGATCAATGCATTCGATATTGCCTCAATGCTGTTTCGTGCATCTTTCTTGAAGCGCACGATGAGATTGAAATAGCGCTGACCTTCGTAGATCTCACCAGCCTTCTCTCCAGCAAAGGCCACATCGACCTGTTCCATGAGGTCGCCCACAGTCATGCCGTAAGCAGCCAACATCTGTCGTTTGGGAGTGATGCGCAGCTGCGGTACTTCCACTTGTTGATCCACAGCTACATCGGCTATGCCTTCTATACCTCCTATATCGGTCTCTATTTTCTTTCCGAGTTCGAAAAGCCGTTGCAGATCTGATCCGTAGATCTTGATGGCAATGTTCGCTCGAGTACCCGAGAGCATGTGATCGATGCGATGCGCGATGGGCTGACCGAGCGTGATGTTGACTCCCGGTACTATGCTCAATTTTTCACGTACTTCTTCAAAGAATTCCTCCTTCGATTTCCCATCGAGGGTGAAAGGCACATCGATCTCTGCTGCGTTCACGCCTTGAGCATGTTCATCCAATTCCGCCCTACCTGTTCTCCGAGTGACTACATCGACCTCTTCCATATCAAGGAGCAAGGTCTCAATGAGCCGACCGTTCTTGTTGCTCTCTTCCAAAGACATACTGGGAATGCCCACCGCAGAGATGACCAATGAGCCTTCGTTGAATTCTGGAAGAAAGCTCCTTCCTAGCTGTGCGAAGATGATCAGACTGATCAAAAAAGCCCCCACGGTGAGTACAATTATCGTCTTGGGGATTTTGAGCGCCTTGATAAGTGTAGATGAATACCGTCCTTGCAACCATCGCTCGACCCGCGTTCCCTCTGCTTGTCGCTCAAGGACTTTATCGCTGCTCAGGAGATACGAGCACAGCACAGGTGTGACGGTTACGGCCACAATAAGGGATGTCAAGACCGAGGTGATGAAGGCAATTCCGAGCGGCTGCAGCAAACGTCCTTCCATGCCGCTCAAGAAAAAGAGCGGAACGAAGGAAACGATGATAATGAGCGTGGCCACAATGATCGAACTCCGAATCTCGATGGATGCATCTTTGACGATCTTCAGTACGGGAAGTCGATCGGACTTGGGCAATCTGATGTTCTCCCTCAAACGTTTAAATACATTCTCCACATCGATGATGGCATCATCGACCAAGGCACCGATGGCGATTGCCATTCCACCGAGACTCATGGTATTGATGGTATAGCCCATGAGTTTCAAAACGATAATGGATACCAACAAGGAAATCGGAATAGCAAGCAAAGAGATGACCGTGGTGCGCCAATTCATGAGAAAGATGAAGAGCACGATGACCACAAAGAAGGCACCTTCCAAGAGTGTACGATTCAAGTTGCTGATCGAAGCCTGTATGAAATCGGCCTGACGAAAGACATGGCTATTGATCTCCACGCCTGCTGGCATGCTTGCGTTGAGATCGGCAATGGCAATATCCAATCGTTCGGTCAATTCCAAGGTATTGACATCGGGTTGCTTTGAGATCGTGAGGATGACTGCGGGAGAGGCATTCATGGAGCCGTCTCCGATCTTATCCGCCACTCCGATCTGCACTGCGGCTACATCTTGGATCTTTATCGTACGGCCATCGACCTGTTTAAGCACAGCCTCTTTCAGGTGCTCGACATCATATGCCCGTCCACTTCCTTTGACGATATATTGATTGCCGTATTGATTGATGTAGCCTCCTGGAGCATTGATATTGCTTTCATGTACCTTCTCTAAAAGCTCTGCTAGACTCACATCGTAGTACTGTAACTTCTGTGGATCGGCCAAGACCTGATACTCTTTATAATCACCACCGATCACCACAACATTGGCGATACCACCTAATGATTTTATCCTTGGGCGGATCGTCCAATCGGCCAATGTGCGCAGTTCCATGGGAGAGAGACTATCGGATCGCAAGGCCAGCAGCATCACCTCACCCATGATGGATGATATGGGTGCCATGGTCGGTGTACCGACTCCCAATGGTAAATTCTCACGCACCATGGGGATGCGTTCACTCACGATCTGCCGTGCGCGATAGATTTCCGTACCCCATTCGAATTCCACCCAAACGATGGAGATGCCCGCGGCCGATGAGGAGCGTATCCTTCGCACATTGGGAGACCCGTTCATGGCCGTTTCCAATTGATAGGTGACGAGTTTCTCTACTTCCACGGACTCCAAGCCGTGTGCTTCGGTCAGGATGGTCACTGTGGGTGCAGAAAGGTCTGGGAAGACATCCACGTTCATCGTGCGCGCGATGTAGACACCAGTAAGGCTCAGTAGTACGGCCGCCACCAGCACCACGATGCGGTTCTGAAGCGATAAAGTCAATATTCTATTCAGCATAATTCTTTGAAATTAATGATCGTGACCATGAGCGGGTGCTTGACCTGACATGGAGGCCATCTTCACTTGATAAGCACCCTTGCTTACCACCACTTCTCCTTTTTCCAATCCTTTCAAGATTGCTACTTCGCTTCCGTTACGTTTACCGATGGTGACATTCCTTCGCTCGAAACTCTCACCACTCAGTTGCACGATGACAGAGTACATTCCATAATCTTCGTGCAAGGCCAAAGTTGGGATGACGACTGATAGTCGGGGTTCACCCACGGCCAATTGTACTTCGCAGAAACTCCCTTCGGTGACATCTATAGCTTCATTGACTTGTGCGAAGACAGACAGTATGGGATTGTCCTCATTTACTTCCTGACTGACCGAAAGGATCTTTCCTCCTGTACTGTTCAGGCTTGACCAATCGGCCGTTCCCACGCGATAATAGAAGTCATGGATCTGATCCAGATCAGCGGAGAATAAAGAGCTGACCTGAGCCTTGAGCACACTGATCTTATGAGTCGCGACCGAGAAAAGGGCAGTGCCTTGCTCTACGTAATCACCGTTCTCCACAGCGATCGAACGGACAAAACCATCAAAGGGAACGATGAGTTGTTTGCTGCCGTTGGCGTAGCCCGCACTGAGCGAATTATAATCCGCTTTGGCTACTGCGTATCGCTGTTCCACTTGCTCGAATTCTGCCTTGGGCACGATGCCTGTTTCGAAGAGTTGTTGCTTGCGCTCAAATTCCGACTTCGCCTGATCGAGGTCGGCCTTGGCTTTTTGGATCTCAGCGTTGAGATTGCCCGTGGTGAGTCCGGCACTGCTGATGCTCATGATCACTTGGCCTTTCTTCACGGGACTCCCTTCTGTAAGATCACCTTTCTTGAAATCGACCTGTCCGCTATTACTGGCGATCATAGTTCGATGATCATTCGGGGCAACTGTCCAGACACCGCTGGTAGCGATACTCTGGTATATCTCCTTCTCGATGGCTTGCACTGTTTGGAATTCCATTTTCCACGCCTGCTCTTTCAAGAATGTAATGGCGCCTCCGTCCTCTACTTCCGCTATAGATGCTGATGCCTCCGTGCTCGAGGAATAGACCATGATATCATTCAGCACGATAGTGTCTGAGTACATAGGTGTTATCAATTCAAAGATCAGCAGGTGCAGTCCAGCCTCAGTGGGTTCGATAGTCGGGGTGAAAATTCCCGGTGAAGAGGGTGCATCTGCGCTGACAGCCACACCTCTTGTTCCTTTGGTCAATTGCACTGTAACGTTTCCCTTGGTCACAGCACGATGCCCATCCATAACCGTGAAGTGGGCCGCAAATCGACTCGATTCTCCGACCGTCAGGGCAGGAAATTCAACAAAGAGTTCAGTGCGCTCAGTCAATACGGTGTAGCTGACTGTAGGTCGCTCTGATTGTTCAGTTATATGACCGCCCTGCTCATCGTAGGCATGGCCTTCCTCTCCATGCTGACAGGCAGTCAGAAAGAGAAGTGAGAATATGAAAAGGTTTCTCATGATAGATGTTCTTGATGTGTTCATAACAGATGTCTTTGTAAGTCAGCCTTGAGTTGATGCATCTCCTTTTCTCGCTGGAGCATAGCGTCAATGGCCTGTCGGTAGAATTGCAGTTCCATGTGATACTCCAAGAAGGAGATCTCACCTAGTTCATAAGCTTGGAGCAAAAGTGCCTCGCTGTTGAGGCCATCGAGAGTGCGCGTGTACTGCTCGTATTCTGCGGACAAGAGCTCGTATGACCTGTATCTTTTTTCAAAGGCCATTTGAGCCTGCACGGTCTCCGCTGAGCTGAAGGCTTCTTGAAAAGCGAGATCGGATAGTGCGGCCTTCACCTTGTGTCGATTGCTCCAAAGCGGGATACTCAAACCCGCGTACACTCCAGAGTAATTGGATCCGGCAATACCTTGGTAATTGTAGCCGGCTGTGAGATCGGGCAGCCCTTGGCTCTTGGCGACCTTGACCCCTTGTGCTGAGATTGCTTGCCCTTGCTCAAGTTGGCGGAGAATGGGGTCTTTAGCGAGAACTTCCTGCCAAAGCACTTCTTGTTCCGGCAAGGTCAATTCCCCTTCATATTCGTTCGTCTGAAGGGTCAACTCCATTCCTCCATTCAGATCTCTGAGCGAGAGGCGAAAGCCGTCCTTTTCGTTGTCGAGCCGCTGTACATTAAATTGTACTTGCATCCATGCCACCTTGGCCTTGTTCAGTTCGAGAATGCCTATTTGCCCTTTTTCATGCAAGGCTTCTGCTTGATCCACGACCCTATTGGCTTGATCATAGCGTTCTTGTTCGAGCTGTGAACGCTTGCGCAGATGGATCAACTCCATGCACAGCTGCTGGGCCTCCAGCAGGATCTCCTGTCGACTCGCGCTCAGTTGCAATTCGGCTTCGAGCGTTCGCGCTTCGTTCCACTTTTTTCGGGCGGCATACACCGTAGGGAATTCGATGGATTGACTGATCTCGAATTCGGAATAGTCACCAGGTGTATGATCTCCGAATGGGAGATAATAGCCACCGATCTGCGGGTCGGGCGGCTGATTCTCTGAGCGGAGTTGTAAGCCTATTTTCTCGTTCAAAGAAGAAATAGCCTTCAACTCCAAATTGTTCTGTTCTATGCTCTGCAGCGCAGCTTGGATACCCGGGGATTGGGCAAAGCCTCCAAGAGTAATCAAGCAACCGCACAGCACTAGTGCAATGTTCTTGTGCATATCGTAAATGAAATAAGGGTGTACTAAAAGGTCAGCTAACGGATGTTAACTGTGCTCTGGGCTTGGCCCAAAGACTTGGCTCATCCCAGAATAGGAGGCCCTCTGAGGGAATAGGAATGAAGGTCAGGGTCGTGATAATGAACTTCATTGAAGGCTTGGAATAGCCGGTTCACTTCATCCTTTTCAGGGACAATGCATCGCCTGCGGTCAGGCACTACTGCGACACTATTGATCGTCACCCTATCGTAGTTAGGTGCAGTGAACTCCAATTGCAAGAACTCATGCACATGATCCTCATGCGAATGCGTTTCCATCAACTCAAGAAAGAGGCTATGCTCGTGATCATGACCGGAATGCTCATCATCCGAATGTCCATGATGGTGATAATCCGCCAATTCTGTAGAATGCTCGTCATGCTCCGACTCATGATCATGATGCACATGCGGAATAGCACTATGCGCCATCATGCAAAGCATGAGGAATAAGAGGGAGAGTGCTTTTATCCGAATGAGAGGATTCATTTGAGACAAAGTTAGGATAAAATTCAAGAAAAGAATAGTGCACGTATCTATTACTCGATTGAGCATAGATATATGTTATGGAAGGCACCCCAAAATTAAGACACTTTTCCAACCAATCTAACACGATCAAAATTTTAAAATGTCAGTGAATTGATGAACGTGCGGGAACTCTCGGGTTTAATGGAACGCAAATAACGCTCTGTCATTTTGAGAGAGCTGTGTCCCAATACGTTTCTGATACTTATAATATCTGCATTCTTCTTTGCCAACTCACAAGCAAAAGTATGCCTGAATCTATGAATGTGTAATGGAATTCCAGAAGCTTTTCGATATCGTTCTACCCAATGTTTTAATCCATACTCCGTTAAGGTTGTACCCCGTCTAGAGATCAATAAGTATTGGTTTAAAAACTTCAATTCTGAACATATTAATAAATAGGATTTGAGATACTGCACTAAATTTGGGTGCATAGGAATGAACCTTCCTCGTTTCGATTTTGAGGTCTTGCCATTTATTAGAATGGAATTTGAAGAAAGATCAATATCAGATACTCTCAAACCCAACAGCTCACCTTTCCTTATTCCGGTATATAGCAGAATTTGGATGATGAGCATGTCTCTTGCGAAGAGAAAGTCATTATCGATATTCAAAAGAAATATAGATGAAAGAATTGCTGAAACTTCTTCTGGAGTTAGTGCCTTTTCATCTTCATAGGTGGGTGCTGTTGGTTTCAAAATTTTGTTTGTTAAAAATCCATTTACTAAGTAACTCCTTTCTTCCAGCCAACGGAAGAAGATCATAAGCTTTGTGTAATAAGTGTGGAGAGTTGAATTCTTTACGCCCACTTTCCCTCTTCTCTGTCTGAGGTTAAGGCGCTGATAAAAAACAGTCAAGCTATTTGGACAAAGATCATTTGTCTCTTTCAATTCAGGCATCAACGAAACAAAGTTTCTAAAACACTCGATGTACCCTTTTAAAGTTGCTGGCCTCAGTCCCCTGGCATATTTGCATTCCGTTATATATTCTTCAAAGCATTCTTCTATTGTTTTA
This sequence comes from Flavobacteriales bacterium, assembly GCA_013002285.1. Next base: position 17,169 of record JABDKJ010000022.1, on the reverse strand, counting down.
ATACCGCTTTTTTCCATCACTTAGCTATTGTGCCATAACAATGTGCCGAGTAACGTTTCAATTGTTGGTAGCAATAGTTACCATAGAATGAAACTTTGTCATTGATGATTCCCATTCTATCATGGTCTTGATATGGATTTTCACTCTTCTCAAATCTCATACTTTGCTCAATGTGATTGGAGGACAGATGACCGAGTTTTTGGAATAAAACAGGCTGACAGAATGTTTGGTATATATATCGTTGGAAAAACCGGAGCAGGAAAAACCAATCTTTTAACCACCCTTGTAAAACAAGACTTTGTTTATCAGCGTGGAATCTGTGTGATTGATATTCATGGTGATCTAATAAAACATTTGATAAGCTCCTTTCCGAGTAATCAGAGACAAGACCTTTTGATCTTAGATGCATCCGATCCCAACCTGACATGGGGATATAATCCACTTCGTAAAGTTGCAACAGAATATAGACATCTCATTTCATCTCACATTATCGAATCCTTCTCCCTTCTTTGGGGTCAACAGGCTTGGGGAGTGAAATTAGAACACATACTACGTAACGTAGTATTGTCTCTGCTTGACCAACCAAAAGCAGATCTAGGGGGCATCAGTAAAATTCTCACAAACCGTGAATTCAGAGACGCCTGTTTGCCATATATCGAATCAGAAGAAGTACGAAACTTTTGGAAATTAGAATTTCCCAAATTCACCAAAACAGACTTGTTACCTGTACTAAACAAAGTAGGCTCTTTTGTTACGATTCCTACTCTTCGGAAGATCCTTATCGAAAATCAAGATCAACTTTCCATATCCGATATCATGAATAATGAAAAAGTTCTCTTGGTAAATCTTGCCAAGGGTAGCATTGGGTCTGATGCATCGAGATTATTAGGTTCCCTCTTACTCAATACCATTTCATCAGCAGGTTTTAACCGAGTGACTATCCCTGAAAAGGACAGAAAACCCTTCTATGTCTACTTAGATGAATTTCACAATTTCACTACCGAAAGCTTAATCAATATGTTTGCAGAGCACCGTAAATTTAGAATTGCATACATCGTAGCACACCAATATCTCAAGCAAATTTCAGAACCCATACGAGAATCAGTTATGGGAAATATCGGTACTATTATCTCTTTTCGTCTTTCTTTCCAAGATGGAAAAAGAATGGCCAACGAACTCTATCCAGATTTCAGTGCGCACGATTTCGTCAAACTTGAGAACTATCACATCTATTTGAAAATGATGATTGACGGAAAACCCTCAAAGCCATTTTCTGCAAAAACGATCCAAGTTTAGTGGTATTCCCTACCACAACTTGCAACGTTACGCACATCTTGTTATAGGCCATACTGCATTCAAATGAACTTTAAATTGAATAGCCATGAAAAAGAAAATTCCCGAGGCTTTGTATGAGGTAGAAGTATATTACAAAAGACCCCTTCTAGATACTATGCCGAAGATATCATCACCAGAAGAAGCAAAAGTAATTCTTCGCGATTACACGAAAGAGAAATTTTTAGATGTAAAAGAATACTTTTGGGCCATTTTCTTAACCAATCAGAACAGCGTCCTTGCCATTTCAGAAATAGGAAAAGGAAATGACCGATCGGTAATAGTAAACTCACGAGAAATTTATCAGTTAGCATTGAATTTAAATGCTCCACGAATAATTCTTGCCCATAATCATCCATCAGGAATCTTAGTACACTCTGATAGAGATATTAAGATAACCCATCAATTAGCAAACGGAGCCAAGCTCTTAGACATGGAAATTTTGGATCACCTTATCATTACCAGCGAAGGGTGTATCTCATATCCCGACCCCATCTATCCTTAGATCATTATCCCTTAGTCATTAAGCACATATGCCAAAAACACCCATCTCGTACTATGGTGGAAAACTAAATATGGTCAAAGATATCTTACCACTCATTCCGGAACACACGATATATACAGAGACCTTTTTTGGAGGTGGTGCTATCTTCTTTGCTAAGGATAAAAGCAAGGTAGAAGTTATCAATGACACGAATAATATGGTGATCACCTTCTTTGAAAAAGCTCAAAACAATTTTAAAGAGCTCAAGAAGAAAATAGAAGGTACGAGCTTCTCTAGAGCGACATATAAAGTGGCAAATACCATCTACGACATGCCACACCTGTTTAATTGCTTACAACAGGCCTGGGCATTCTTCGTGGCAACCAATATGGGCTTTGCTTGCAAGATAGGTTCATGGGGTTACGACCGATACGGAACAAGATCAAGATCCTTTAACAACAAAAAGTTGCGTTTTGATACCGAGATACAAGAACGACTCAAGGATGTGGAGATCGAATCTAATGATGCGACCAAGGTCATCCTAAGAAGAGACGCCATCGATGCCTTTCACTTTGTTGACCCCCCATATGTCGGAACCAACCAAGGGCACTATGCAGGATATACCGAGGAAGACTTTCAGAGACTTCTCACAACCCTTTCAATGGTCAAGGGAAAGTTTCTCTTGTCATCCTACCCTTCAGAACTCTTAGAGCGATTTACCAAGAACAATGGTTGGAACACCAAAGTGTTTGACAAGCCACTATCTGCATCCAAACTAAAAGACGGAGCAAAGAGGAAAAGAAAAACAGAAGTGCTTACCGCCAACTATCCGATATAAGGATAGGACTCAATCAACATTAATTCAAAATCAAATAAAAATGGAAAAAGAACACAAGAGTTTCTGTGTCTTTGAGAAAGATCCAGAAAAAGCCATTGATATGGCCGTCTATGGAAATTTCACGTCTAGAAACTTAACTCCAAACAATTTCTCAGTGATCAATGGACCTGAAGACGACTATGCAATAGTAAATACACAAATGCTTTCAACACTGGATAATCCTATCATTCACAAACTTCATAAGGATTATTCAGAAATGGAATTCAAACACATTGAAGCCATATTCACCGATACTGATCCACTCCCACATTGGGAAAGCATCAAAGGAATCTTTGCAACACAAAACGGAGAGATTCTCCGATTCTTGTTAGCAATGAATATTCCTATTGAGAAATTCATCAGGTATGAGTTGGCATCAAGAGGACATGACAAAGACCACAAATGGTGTGGTTTTGAACAAGCCAGAAAAGTCTGGCTAGAAGAAAAATAGAAATATAAATCATCCGATAACAATCGGTTAAAATTTAATACAATGACAAAAAAAGTAGAATCACAGAACCCATTAGACGCTATGTTGGAAAACATTAAAAATGACCAAATAGCGCTAAAAGAACATGAGGAACAATTTGCTCAAGCAAAAGAAGCAAAACGAATCATCGTACAACGTTTAAAAGACTATCGTAAAGACCTCTATGTCTTCATGAAGTATGCAAACGAAAAACAGAAGAAGCGCATTGAAGAATTAGGTTTCGAAATTTCAGAATCCGAAAACGGATTCAATCTAATTGCTAGAACAGTATTAGACATCCTCAAGGATAAAAAGAAAATGACAAACCAAGCTCTTCACCTAGCATACGAAAAGTCGGTTCCAAAAGAACAAGAACCTTTGAACTACACACAATTCAATATCAAACTACGGTCACTATTCAATCAGCAAGTAATTGTGAGAGAGAAAGGTGATGACCCTGCAACATCTCGATCAGATATCATTCGTTTGAACGGTTGACATATACCAACACCCTTAGCTAAGGGTGTTTTGTTATGATATTTAAGAAAGCAGATTGTTCTATGAGATTAGGGATTCTAAGGGATGCCTCCCTTAGCAAGAATGCATTATGACAAAACGATAGTGACAGTCACAATGCAATCTTGCTTTCATAGGTTGAGGCCTTAGTATTAATAAATGCAATTTTCTGAGTAGCTGTAATCGTTTTTCTCAATCATTTCTAGTCAAATACAGCATTCTTCTATGCCTTTAAGCAAGCAACTTCAGAGTCTGTGACAATAGTCTCATTGTCCAACATCCCACCAACTCTGGTCAGATGAATCCGAGTGGCCTGCGCACTTTTTAATTCAAGTTCATAAGAGCAATATGACCAATTTTGGTAAGTAAAAGTCATTCTCAGCTACAGCCTGAGTCTCCGCATGAAGCACCTTCTTGAATAGGTGGACAAGCTACTGACCCAAAGGAACAATAGACACAGCAATCACCTTCGTTGGGACGAAGGACTGTTTTGCACTGCTCGCATTCATAGAAAAACCGACAAGCATCAGTAGGCATTTTCTCCTCTTTCTTGTGACCACATTTCGGGCACGTAATTGTTGACTCGAGTACTACTTCCATTTCAATTTTCTTTTGTCTCTATAATCTTATACCCTGTCGTTCCAATCGCTTCTGCAATCTGTTCATTAGACGATCTAGTCCTATCGAAACTCACAATTGCATTTCCTTTCTCGTAGCTTGCGGTCACATCGATAATTCCTTTTAATTCATTCACTGCATGTATCACATGTTCCTCACATGACGTGCAGGTCATCCCTTCGACCTGATACGCAACTTGAATCACATTCTCTTTCGATACGTTATCAACATCCTGGGAGTTGTCGGAGTAAAATACGGTTGAGTAATAGGGAAACGCAGTCATTAATCCTGCAAATAAGGTGATGAGTACTAGGAATTTCCGCGACTGCATAAATGATGCTTTCTCAGGCTCACAATTACAATCTACTTCTTGTTTGGTCTTCAAGTGTTGATACCAAGCAAAGCCAAGAACTAGTATGGTAATTCCTATTAAGTAAGGTCGTAGTGGCTCCATCCAAGAGAAAGCTGATGCCATTCCAGTAGCACCTGATATCAAGGCCAAGACTGGTGCGATGCAACATAGAGATGCACCGACAGCAGTAAAGACACTTGTCCATATGAGTTTGCGATCGTTTTTCATACAGCCTCAAGGATTTTATTGCCTTCAATGAGTTTGAAGAAAGGTCTGAAGATGGAATGATATTCACTGGTCAAGGAATAGAAAATAGTCAGCCCCTTCCGTTCAGGAGCAATCAGATTCCTGTCTTTCATTTTTCTTAGATGCTGAGAAACTGCCGAGACACTCAGGTTGAGAATATCACTAAGATCACATACGCATAGTTCTTGCTCTTCAGATAGCAGATACAGGATTTTCAATCTGACAGTATTCCCTGCAATACTTAGTGCTCCTGAGAGAAGATCAAATGACTCCCCTAACCTTTTTATGTCATCCTTGCATGAATTGATCTGTTCTACATCTGCCCCTAACCGAATGCATTGATTCTCTGCCATAGAACGAATGTACCAGCAATAAAGCATTTTAGCAAATGCTTAAATAAAGATACTCACGTCCAACCCATTCGTTGTAATCGAGTCGCATTTAATATGGCCAGAAGAGCGACTCCTACATCTGCAAATACGGCCTCCCACATCGTTGCCATACCGAAAGCACCGAAAGCAAGCACGAGGATCTTTATTCCGAAGGCCATGTAGATGTTCTGCACGATCACCTTTTTGGTGGAACGACCGATCTTGATTCCTGTGGCAATCCGCGAGATCTTGTCGGTTTGTATGATGACATCAGCTGTTTCGATCGCCACATCACTGCCCAAGGCTCCCATTGCGATGCCGACATCACTGGCTGCTATGACTGGAGCATCGTTGATCCCGTCACCAGCGAAGGCCACTTTTCCAGATTTTTTTAGCTCTTCGACCTCATTGAGTTTATCTTCGGGTAGTAGTCCGCCCTTGGCGATATCGATATCGATCAATGCCGCTGTTTGCTGTGTGATGCTATCCTTGTCTCCCGATAACATGATCAATCGTTTGATGCCGACGGCGCGTAGATCTGCAATCGCTTTTTCCGCATCTTCCTTGAGTTCATCAGCTATAGTGACATAGCCTGCGAATTCTCCTCCGATCCCGATCATGACAATGCTCTCGACTATTGCATCGGTCTCAGAAGGGACTTGGATATCGAATTGCTCCATGAGCTTCTTGTTACCAACTACAACTTCCTTTCCGTGGATGGTGCCACGGAGTCCTTTACCAGCAATCTCGCTGAGGTCATCGACATCAGTCTTGTCTGCTTCGCCAGTGTAGCGCATGATCGCTTTCGCAATGGGATGTGTTGAGCCTGCCTCCATGGTTAGCATTGCAGACATCATGTCTTTCTCCGATTGGTCTTTGGACATGACAATATCCTTGATCTCGAAGACTCCTTTGGTCACGGTGCCTGTCTTATCCATGACCACTGTGTCGATGTCGATAATCTCATCCAAGAAGGATGCGCCTTTGAAAAGCAATCCATGTTTAGAAGCCGCTCCAAGCCCACCGAAATATCCAAGCGGAATAGAAATAACCAATGCACATGGACAAGAGATGACCAAGAAGATCAAACCACGATATAGCCAATTGTTGAAGAGATACGACTCTACGAAAAAGTAAGGTAGAAGTACGATAGCCAATGAAAGATAGACCACGATCGGTGTATAGATCTTAGCCAACCTTCTGATCAGTAATTCGGTCTTGGATTTCTTATCCCTTGCGTGTTCCACGAGTTCGAGGATCCGCGATACGCTGCTGTCATTGAATTCCTTTGTGACTTCTACTTCGATCACACCTTCGAGATTTATCGATCCTGCAAGAATGTCATCACCATTGTCAGCATTGGAAGGACGGCTTTCACCTGTCAAAGCTGCGGTATTCAAAGATGCCTTCTCTGAGCTAAGTCTGCCATCCAAAGGTACTGATTCTCCCACGCGCACTTGCACAGTGTCTCCGATCGCTACTGACTCTGCAGGCACCGATGTAAAAGACCCTTGGCGCAGTACATTGGCGGTCTTAGGACGCAGATCCAAAAGCGCAGTGATGTTCGATTTTGCTTTACGCACTGCAGCAGATTGAAACAACTCACCAACAGCATAGAAAAGCATCACGGCCACTCCTTCGGGGTATTCACCAATGGCAAAGGCTCCGATGGTCGCTACGCTCATCAGGAAGAATTCGGTAAAAACCTCTCCCTTGCGAAGTGCCTGCAAAGCTTCCTTGATCACTGGAATTCCGACAGGAATATAAGCTATGATATACCAAATGAGTTTGATCGGATCCTTGAAGAAATCCAATTTCAAAAGGTACTCGATCATCAATCCTATAATGAGGATCAGAAAGCTGATGATAGCAGGTAAATACTCCTTCCATTCAGAACGAGACGAGGTGCCATGATCATGCCCTTCATCTTTGTTATGGTCGGAAGTCTCTTTCTCGATCTTCTCTTCCAGAGAGCAGCAGATCTGCTCGCCATTTTCATTGTAAATATGCTTGTGTTCTGCAGTATTCATGATGACTTCTTTATTGTTACCCACCTGTTCACTTTCTTCTGATAGGCTTTATACTGTGCTCCAAATTCCTTGCTCAGGAACTCTTCTTCAAGGCGGATCTGTGTATTAATACTAATGGTGCTAAGTGATACGATCACCAGCGTAAACGCATTTGGCAGCACTAAGAATAAGCCCACATTGGCGATCATGATTCCAAGGAAAATCGGATTGCGCGATAGAGAGAAAAAGCCAGAAGTGATCAACTCTGTCTTGTTCTCTTCATCAATACCGATGCGCCAAGAATCTCTCATGTGGGACTGTGCGACCCAAACTACGATCAAGGACATAAAGAGCAGAAGCCAGCCGATCTGAAATAGAATGGTGCTATCCAGATACCAGAAAGGAAGAAGGTATTCATTCCAGGCTGGAACAAATGCATGGATCGATACCACTACCAATTCCAATATGGAAATTAATCCGAATACCTTTCCATTGTATCCATGTGCATCATCACCTTTATTGAAGGTGAGCGGGTTGACAGCTGTTTTTTTCCAAAGGAGAAATGACCTGAGAAAGAAGACCAAAAAGAAATATGCTATGAGGAAAATGAATAAACTCATTGTAGTTAATCAATGTTCATGTTCTAGTTCACCTGCTTGCGATTGGGCATAGACGTAATATGCTCCTTCGACAACGATCTTCATGCCTTCCTCGATCGGGTCGATCGCTCGTACTGAAGTGAAGCCATCGTTCTCCGCCCCAGCGATCACTCTGACTTTTTCAAATTGAACTTCGTCTCCTTCTGAGTCAGCATGGGTGACATAGATGTAGCTGTCGTTTCCGTCTTTAATGACCGCATTACTTGGTAGTGCGTCCACCGTTTCGTCATTGAGCCAGACCTTGGCTATGATGTAGAGATCCTTGATGAATTTCGGACGCTCTTCATCCAAGTGACCGTGAAGGCGAACGGTCTTATTGGCCATATCGAATTCCTTTCCAATCACATTCACATCGCCTTGGTAAACCGTATTGCCCAAAGCTGGAACAGTGTAGCTGATGCGCTGCTCTTCTTTAATATTCGCAATGTCTTTTTCGAATACGTCCAACTCCAAGTGTAAATGACTTTCGTCCACGATCTCCATCAGTTCCATCTTAGGTTCAACATAAAGCCCATTGTGTAGATTCAAGCTCGTGATATAACCTGAAATGGGTGCAACGATGGCAATCTGTTGGCTGATATTATCAGGTGTCAAACTCTTCGTAGCAATTCCCAGATAATTGAGATACTTGGCACTGCCTTTCACCACGGCTTCTTTCATTGCCACTTCCGATTTTAGTTTTTCAAGCGGTTTCAGCACTCCAGCATCAGCAGCAAATAAGGATTCCTGTCGCTGCAGATCTAGCTTCAAGTAAACTAATTCGGCAGAAGCCTCTAAGTACTCTTGCTGCTTTAGGATAATGTCTGGATTCTGAATGTATGCGATGACCACTCCCTTCTTGATGTACTCACCTTCGACATACTTCTTATTCCCTTTGACTATTCCCGCAGTCTTGGCCGAAACTCCTGAGTATGCATTTGGCGGCAGTCCGAGAGTTCCAGTGGCGGTAATGTAATCGTTGATCTTCACCTGAGTGAATCCACCAAATTGAATTCCAACGGTCTTTATCTGCTCATTGGTCAAATGGATGCCCTCCTCATGTTCATCTGTCTCACCTTGTTCACCACCATGTGATCCATGATCGTGACCTTCGTGAGAATCTTCTTCATCAGTCTCTTCTTCCTGTGATCCATGGTCGTGACCTTCGTGAGAATCGTGTTCATCGGTTTGAGTTTCTGCTGAATGGTCATGACCATCCCCTTCTGTATGGTCATTAGAACAGGAACTAGCTGTCAAGATTATCAGCATGCTGGTAATCATAATATATATTTGTTTTAAGTTCTTCATTTTGAAATATGTTTATCTATTGAATAAAAAATCGTGAGCGGCAAGGGCTTCTACATGTGCCTTTGTCATTTCACGATATGAATTGAAATTTCGAATACGAGTGTCAATGGCATTTAGGAGTTGGAGATAGTCGATCTCACCTGCTTCGTAATTCAGCTGAGCTATCCGCAATAACTCGGGATCAAAAATGTCGACTTGCTCTTTGTACATATTCACTCCTCGGCTTGTGATCGTGATATTTTTTAACAAGCCGATACGCCTTGACTCGAGATCCAATCGAGTAGCCAATACTTTTGCATCGGCTATGTCAACTGCTAAACGTTGTGATTTTATTTCCTTGCGCAGATGTCCATTGAACAAGGGAATACTGAGCCCACCTTGCACTCCATAGAGACTGCCGCCATCATCATAGTCTTGAGCTGCGTATCCGACCGAAAGCTTAGGACTCAATGCCGCTCTGTCCATTTTCAATCGTGCTTCCTCTTCTTCTCGTGTCACAATGGCCTTGCGTAGAATTGGACTTTGTAGACTATCCAGTGCGGATGGAATCTGTTGTGTCTGCATAGGTTCGGTAGAGAAGGGACTCGCCCTGCCCATCAACAATTGCAATTGACTGCTCAGCGCAAGCAATTCCATCTCTGCTTTCTCAATGTACAAAGAAGCTTCATTGGCCCTTGAGCGTAGGGAAAGCAGTTCGAGGCCATTGGCCTCACCGAGATCGACACGCAATTGGGCGCGTCTCATATTCTCCACGTAGATCGAGTCATTCATTCGATAGACTTTCATCGCTTTCTTCGCCAATTGGATATCTGTATAGACCAAGGTCACTTCCATGCGCAACTCGGAGATGGTCAGATCACGATCGACTTCTGTCGAACGGAGTTCGGCCCGCCTGAGCTTCTTACTTGCCCACGCGGCCATGGGCAGCGGAACCTCCTGCTTTACTCCCAGCTGAACGACCCGTTGTCCATTTGGCTCCGAAAGACCATCGCCCTGATAATAGACTTCGGTGTTGCCAAGGCCATATCCAATGCGTGATAGTTGCTCCATTCGCTCAACGGAAAGCTCTGCAGCCTTTGCAGATGGGTGATTCTGTAACGTAAGTAGAATGGCTTCATCCAAAGTGATCACTTCGTCTTGCGCTTGTATGGCGGAAGAGCAAAATAAAACGAAGAGCAGCGTGGCAATTCCTTTCACTTTTAGAATTCCTGTTTTCCGCTTTCTATCAGCCCATCGTTCCGTCCAGCTATATAAGATGGGCAGAATGATCAATGTGAGAAAAGTAGCGGTGATCAAGCCACCGATAACCACAGTGGCTAGTGGACGTTGAACTTCCGCGCCACCAGAGTTGGACAGTGCCATGGGCAAGAATCCTAATGAGGCTACTGCGGCCGTCATGATGACCGGGCGTAATCGCACCCGAGTACCGATCCTAATTCGCTCTGCTATATCGCTCATACCTTCCTTTTTTAGTTGATTGAAATATCCAATGAGGACGATCCCATTTAGAACCGCTACTCCGAAAAGTGCTATGAATCCAATGCCAGCCGAGATGCTGAAAGGCAGTCCCCTTAGATATAGTGCCCACACTCCGCCTATGGCCGATAATGGGATTGCGGTACAGATGAGTATAGCCTGTGTAAAGGATCCAAAAGTGAAATAGAGCAGAAGAAATATAAGCGCCAAGGCCATTGGAACGGCAATCGCCAATCGGGCATTGGCTGCCTTTAGATTCTCGAACTGCCCACCGTATGTGAAATAGTATCCGGCAGGTAAAGCGAGACCTTCATCCAACTTATCTTGAATGCTCTCAACCAAGGTCTCTACATCCGTGTCACCAACATTGACCCCGATAACTATGCGTCTATTCGTGTTGTCACGTGAGATCTGCATGGGAGCGTTGATCAATTCGATCTTGGCGAGATTCTCCAAGGGGACTTGTGTACCATTTTCCAAACTGATGAACAAGCCGCTCACATCATCGATCCCTTGTCTGTTCTTTTCATCCAAACGGACAACCAAGTCAAACCTCCGTTCTCCTTCATAGATCACTCCTGCCTTTTCACCAGCAAAAGCTGACCTCACCACCTTATTGACCTCCTTTATGTGAAGGCCATACTGGGCCAATTTGGCATAGTCGTAAGAGATAATGATCTGCGGCATGCCGACTGTTTGTTCCACATTGCAGGTGCCGACTCCATCGATCTTAGAGATGATCACTTCTGCTTCTTTGGCCTTAGCGTATAGCATATCGAGATCTTGGCCATAGAGCTTGATCGCAATGTCCGCTTTTGATCCTGTCATCAATTCATTAAAGCGCAATTGAATAGGTTGTGAGAATTCTAAACCGACACCAGGAATACTTGATAAAGATGACTCAATAACTTCAAACATCCCTTGTCGGTCTTTGGCAGTCTTCCATTCATCTTTGGGTTTCATGACCAACACATAATCACCGATCTCAACAGGCATGGGATCAGTCGGTATTTCAGCCGAACCAATATTTACAACTGCATCTTCGATCTCAGGAATGTCTGCCATGAGCTTGTTTTGTATCATCGCTGCAGTATTTACACTTTGGCCTAGAGAACTTCCAGGAGGTAGTATGTGTTGCATTGCCAGATCTCCTTCTTCCAAGGTAGGAATGAACTCACCACCCATTCGGGAAAAACCGATGAAACTGACCATGAACATCAATAAGGCCAAGCCAACAAATATTCTTTTGTAGCGCAGTGCATAGTCCAATACAGGTGTATAGAGTCGCTGGAAAAAGGCAATGATCCGGTCTGCCAATGTCCTTTTATCTGATACTTCCTTGTTCAGGAATAGTGCCGTCATCATAGGGACATAAGTCAAGGAAAGGATCAGTGCTCCTGCAATGGCCAGCATGACCGTTTGAGCCATAGGTTTGAACATCTTGCCCTCAATTCCCACGAGCGCCAGGATCGGGATATAGACCATGAGAATTATGATCTCTCCAAAGGCAGCTGAAGTTCGGATCTTCTGTGATGAATCGATCACTTCTCGATCCATGGTAGCGGCATCCAATTTTTTCCCAGCGAATTTCACATTCAACCGATGGACTATGGACTCCACAATGATGATCGCACCATCTACGATGAGACCGAAATCGATAGCTCCGAGGCTCATCAAATTGGCAGATATCCCCAATAGATTCATCATCGCTAGTGCAAAGAGCATGGCCAAAGGGATGACTGAGGCCACGATCAGTCCGGCCCTCCAATTGCCGAGCATAAGCACCAATATGAGGATGACGATGAGTCCTCCTTCGATCAGGTTCTTCTCCACAGTACCGATGGCAGCACTGACTAGTTTGTCGCGAACTAGATAGGGTTCTATCATAACTCCTTCGGGCAAGGACTTCTGTATTTGTTCGACTCGCGCTTTCACGAGTTCGGTCACTTCGGAAGAGTTCGCCCCTTTGAACATCATGACCTTACCACCCACAACCTCTTTTCCATTTCTGACCAAGGCACCGTATCGCGGAGCCTTTCCGAATTGAACGGTAGCCACGTCCTTAATCAGCATCGGTCTTCCAGCTTCAACCTTGATCACGATATTGCCAATATCTGCCAAGGAAGTAGCAATGCCTTCTGTGCGTATGTAGTAGGTATTCGGATTCTTCTCGATGTAAGCGCCTCCTGTATTCTCATTGCTCTTGACAAGTGCATCGAAGATGTCATTCACATCAATTCCCAATGAGCGGAGTAGCGAGGGATCGACCGCCACTTCATACTGCTTCAAGAATCCTCCCATGGAGTTGACCTCTGCCACACCGGGGATTCCCGACAATTGCCGCTTGACGAGCCAATCCTGTATGGAACGCAACTCTGTCGCGGAGTACTTATCCTCAAAACCTTCTTTGGGGCGCACCACGTACTGATAGATCTCTCCTAATCCTGTAGAGATCGGAGCCATTTCGGGAGTGCCAAGTCCATCGGGTATCGCGTCTTGCGCTTCTTTAAGCCGCTCCGTGATAAGCTGCCGCGCGAGATAGATATCATGCGATTCCTCAAAGACCACGGTGATGACGGAAAGGCCGAATTTAGAGATAGATCGTATCTCCGTGATGTCCTGTAGATTCTGCAAAGACAGCTCTATCGGAGTGGTGATGAATTGCTCAACTTCCTGAGTAGCTAAGGTGGGCGACACAGTATATATCTGCACCTGATTGTTTGTGATGTCAGGTACGGCATCGATTGGAATTTGGGTGGCTGAGTAAAGCCCCCAGATCACCAAGGCCAAAGTAAAAAGGCCAACCATGAGCTTACTCCGCACGGAGTAGGCGATTATTTTATCGAACATTTTGAAAAATTTTTGTTAAACCAAAGTGACTATAGGGATAGAGTCGGTCGAGACTTACCTATCCACAAAACAATGATCAACAAGAGGCTGGCGGTTGCCAGACAGCAGTAAGGTGGGCGAATGAATTATCGGTCAGCCAAATAGTCCTATGATCGATGGTGGCAAAGAATGGTGTACACTCCGAATCCACAACTGGTGGAATAGTAATTGCCATTCCACAGCATGAACAAATGCAGAAGGGAGAACAGCCATCTTTATGATTCTCATTGCCGGAATGAGAATGATCACTTTCTGTATCAGAAATGTGAATATGCGTCTCTGACATTTGCTGTACTTCAGCTTCACTATCTGCGCATGGTAATGCGCTGATTCCGAAGAAAAGGATAGCAAGTATGAAAGATAGGATTCTCATTTATTAGGGCAAAGCTAAGGATAATAAACGCAAGTTGTAATCTGTTAGTACTCGAAAAGTCTTCAGAATGTTTTGCATTTAGAATTTATTAACATCCAGCATCTAGAAAGCAAATTGAATTCTGTACGTAGAATAAGCAATATTTTGAGATTCAGTTGGTAACTCTCATTTATTGAATTTCACTATTTAATAAAATTGAGGAGCTACTATGAATAAGGATAATTTGTGACTATCCACTAGAAATTTTACGCTTACAACTAAAACTTCAAGTGAAAAATGAGCATGACACATTACACTGACCTATGTGGATTTTGAAGAGTTAGATGAAGCTTAAGCTTCAATAATAAAATTATCTTTTCCAGAAATTGCGGTCAACTCGTAGATTCTTTGTCCTGGTTCCAAATCTGTAGTATTTGAATAAGAACCCGTTAGAATAAAATTTCCTTCTCCATCAATGACAAAATCAGTGATCTCCTCATCACCTAATGCACCAATTGTTTTGAACCACTCAACTCCAGAAAATTGACCTGAAATAGTAAAGGACAAAATTAATAAGCAGGATGTAAAAGTGATTCGGAACGAGTATTGGAATTATTGAGACAAAAGTTAAACGAGAAATAGATGTTTCGTGATAGAATAAAGATATACACAGCCTATACACAGAATATGGCGACCGAGAAAATTTTGATGGATCATTCATTTCCGTTGGAAGAGGAAGAAGCCTTCAAGACGGTTTGGAGGATGGAAATATTATTAAACTCGATGCCAACGGCAATTTAGTTTGGAAGGGAAAATATCGACATGCAACGGGACCAAGTGGATTGAATTTTTTATTCGACATTATACAAACTCCTGACGGGGGCGGGCAATGACTGGAACTAGAAATGAGTTTGACACTATTGGTCAAGATGTTTGGATACTAAAGGTTGACAGTTTTGGTTGTTTAGAGCCTAGATGTCAATTGTTAGTTGGGCTTGAGACTATTATTGATGGATACCAGAGTTCCATTAGTAATTACCCAAACCCCGTCCAAGATAACTTCGAATTAAACATATTTCAAGAGAATTATTATCCCAATATTTTCGATAGAAATCAAGAAATTTTAATGCTTGATGAAACAGGAAGAGTAGTTTTGAAAAAAGAATTGCCAAATATGTCTTCAATAGATTTTTCAATCGAAATAGATGTATCTTTTCTCAATCCAGGATTTTACGCAATACACAGACTGGCAGGCAATGCTTGGTTGGATAGTGTGAAGTTAATAAAGGAGTAGTGTACTCAAGCCAAATTCTTGCTATGAAAAGCATATTTCTCAATGACACAACTTTCCTATGTGCGATATTTTTGGAAGCCAACAACTAGAGGTAACAGCAAAGTAACAAAAATCGTAATTCTTATTCTTTACTTTGTATTCCTTAGACCGTTTTATGGATTCAAAAATCATTCAATTCAAAACTTTACCAGAGTCAAAACTTAAAGAACTCTTTGAGCGTTTAGAATCAATCGAATTGAAACTAATTGAAATTTCAAACAATAAAGAGATATCAATTTCCGATGAAGATTTCTTAACCCGTGCTCAGGTATCTCAACTATTGCAAGTTTCTAGGCAGACCCTAGTAACCTGGCATAACAAAGGAATTCTTAGAGCAATTAGAATTGGGACGAGAGTGCGATATAGAAAGTCTGAATTAATTAAGCTACAACCTCTCGTTTAGATCGATACTTATTGTCCCAATATTTCTTTAAATCAATTGCGTGATGTTTTGGTGTTTTCTTGATATATGTTAAGAATGCTCTCTCAGTTTTATGACCAGTAATTGACATAATTACTGGAGTAGGCAAATGGCCATAATGGTTAGTGGCAAATGATCGCCTGCAAATATGGGAACTCACCAGTTCGTGCTTTGGAAAAATACCAGTAGTAATTCGTTGCCCCTTTTTCGTTAAAATTCTTTTTGTTCCTTTCGTTGGCTCATGCAGTCCAACAACTTTGCACAATTCTTTGCTATATTGATTGAATTTTTGTGGAGAGATCATAGGTGGGAGGTTGTTATCATACTTGTCCAAAATATGTTGAACCATAGGATGGATCGGTATGATCACGGCAGTACCCGTTTTTAATTGAGCTTCTATTTCTATGAATCCATCAACAATATTGTCCATCGTAATTCTACTTAGATCAGAAATTCTTTGTCCAGTACATAAACCAACGATGAAAAGATCACGAACTCTATCTAATCTCAGATTGTCAGAAAGGTCAAAATCAAATATATTTTGAATTTCTTTTTCATTGAGAAAAGTAAAAACGCTATTTCCCGTTGGTCGAAAGAAATCAGGAGTTAGCACAAATTCATTGACTTCAATACTTTCCCGTAGTGCTGCTTTTGCCAAAGATTTGATATTCTTTATAACGGTTCCAATAGTTTCAGCTGACAATGATTCATCTTCTTTTAGATAATTAATAAAGTCAGAGTGGAAGGATTCATCGAGGTCTCCAAATTTTGACTTGCATTTATTCATAGCGTCAAATGCTTTGATCTTTGAAAGGGTGGTTCTATACTGTTTGATCGTCCGCTCTTTCAAAGGACCAATACTTCCATTTTTTCGAATACTTTTTGTAGGAGCCTTACTTAAGAACTGTATTAAGTAATCTTGAATAAATGATTGTGACTGTTGGTCTTCGAGTATCTCACTATTAAGTTTTTCTCTTAGGCGGTAATTGGTAACTACCTTTTGATCTGCTACAAGCTCATGGTAAATGGTTTGAATGCGAGTTCTTAATGAGGAGAGCCCATTATTGATCAATACTCGATCTAATGCTTCAGCTTTATTTCTCACTTCTTGTCGTTGGTCATTCCATAAATGAGGAAGAACCTTAAATCCTGTTGCGTATTTTAAGTGTGTATTTTCATACCTGAAAATAAGAGTGATTGACTGAGGTTTAGCACTTCCAGTTCCCCTTATTATGAATTGAGATGTTGGCATTTTCGTATTTTTTTGACTTATACAAATATACAAAAAATGGGTCGGAAATTGGGTCGGATATTGCTTTACAATTCCTTAATTAGCTTGTTTTAGTGTTACTCTAAATAGAAGTAATTATTCATAACATTAACAAAAACAACAACTTACGTCAAATAGTGTAAAGTGAGGCAAAGTAGGTTCAACAACCGCCCGGGGTACGTTTAAAGGAGCTTCTGCTCCTTTTTTT
>JABDKJ010000030.1 GCA_013002285.1 Flavobacteriales bacterium | reverse complement strand
CCCTATGAGCGTCAATTCATTCCGATCAATGAAAAGGCCTATGGTCCATACTTCAATACGAAGATCGTCTTCTTTGCCGGACGGATTCTAAAGGCGAATGGAGAAACTGAAACAGCTATTGCCAGATATGCTTTTCCTGATAGTAGAAAATTGATCGGACAGGAATTTGAAATAGTCTACAGGTATTTCATTGAGATCATAAACCTGGAACCTGGGGATGTTTTAGAATATCATTACAAGTATGAAATTCCGCTTGATGTCAATTGGATGCATTTCAATAGTGGTCGCATTTTTCATCATGGACATATTGCAAAACAGGACTATGAATTGAAATTGGAATATCCCAAAAAGTTACGCAACACTGTAATAGGAGATGAGTGCGATGATAATTTCACTGCAAACAAAGTGACAACTCATATTTGGAAAAAGATGAACCTGCCTGCAGCGCTGGATGAGGTGGCCTCAAGACCCCATTTGGATCTTCCACACATCATTTACAAATTCAACGAGAACAATATTTCTTTCGTTTTCAAGCATCCCAGAACAGGGCAGATACTTCCTTCGCCCTATCATACTTACATGATCAAAAAAAGGCAAGACAAAGACTTTTGGTATAGAAGAGTTGCCTTAAGAAGATTGGTTTTAGATAAACAGGGAAGGATGTTCCGTAGTTGGATCAGTGGCGTGTCACATGAGACGGATACACCTCTTGAAAAGCTAAGAAAAACGCATTCAGATATTGCGCGTAACTTTGAATATTTGAGCGATGAAGAATATTATTTGGCCTATGATCTTGGTTTGGAACGAATGGGCACCTTTATCAAAGAAAGAAAGTTGCGCGACATTAGTCGTCATAATATCTATACCAAACTCTTAAACCGTTTAGGGTTTGAGAATTACAAAGTGCTTTATACACTCGACAAGAGGAGTGGAGACATTTCAAAAGATCATACTACAAACCTTTATTTTGGTGAACGGCTATACTTTAGTAATGATACCAATAACACGTTCCTGTTTTCCAAAAGGACGCAAACGGGATATGAACTGAATGAGCTCCCATTTTATTGGCAGGGCACAAAAGCGATCGGATATACCATCGGTGAATTATTTGATGAAGATGTTCAGGCATTTCGAACTACGGAGATCCCGATAGATACAATTCCCGATAAAAGAAGTACTAAGTCAGAGGTGAATGTTAAAGTGGGAAAAGGAATAATGGACTTTGCTACTGACCTGAAACTAGAGGGGCAATTCTCTACTCTTACGAGGGGTGTTTATCTGTATAATGAATTGGACTCAACTATAAATCCTAGTTATGGGATAAAAATATATGAGGTAGGAGGGAAGATCTATTTAAAGAAAAGAGAATTGATCTCTTTGATGGACGATAAACCATTTCAGGCAGAATTCGATATGGAATACACAGCAGTTGATAAGTTGCAAGGATCTGAAGATAAGCTGTCAATTTCTATGGGTGGTTTATTCAATTTTGTCCTATGGGACGATCTGGATCTCGAAAACCGGCACACTACTTTCTATCCAGACTTTTCATTTCAAGATGACTTCAGTTATATATTAACTTTCGACAAAGCCCTCGAAAAGATCTCGAAAGAGAATGCATTCATCGAGAATAACATTGGTTCTTTTTCATTTTCCATCGAACAATTAAGCGAAAAAGAGATCAGGATCAATGCAGGTTGGATCTTAACAGGCGAGCCTGTTCCAGCAAATGAGATGTCTGACCTAGAGGATCTCTATGATGCAATTAAAGATCTTCAGTCCAAAGTATTGGACCTTAAGGTCAAAGTTTAAATTCGTTTTTGATCTTATTCACGTAGTCCAATTCTTCCCAAGGAAATAATCGCACTTTCATCTTTTTCACTTTCCCAGAGCCATCAACAAAGGTCTTGTTCTTTGTTTTTGGTTTTCTACCCATATGACCATAAGCTGCAGTCTCGAGATAGATGGGAGTTCTAAGATTGAATCTTTTTTCGATCGAGTAAGGTCTCATGTCAAACAACTTCAAAAGCTTGTCTGCAATTTGCCCGTCAGTCATTTTTACTTTTGAAGTTCCGTAAGTGTCTACATAAAGTCCCATTGGTTTTGCAACTCCGATGGCATATGCAACTTGCACCAATATTTCGTCAGCCAAACCAGCGGCCACAGCATTTTTAGCGATGTGTCTTGTTGCGTAGGCAGCAGATCGATCAACTTTACTTGGATCTTTTCCTGAGAACGCTCCACCACCATGAGCACCTTTGCCACCATATGTATCAACAATGATCTTTCTTCCCGTTAGACCTGTATCTCCATGTGGTCCACCGATCACGAATATTCCTGTAGGGTTAATGTGGTATTTGATCTTGGTCGTAAATAACTTTTGGATCTTCTTAGGCAATTTTTTCATTACCCTGGGCATCAATATGTCGATCATGTCGCGTTTTATGCGAGCCAACATTTTGTTCTCAGTGGCAAACTCGTCATGTTGGGTGGAGATCACAATACTGTCAATTGCGATAGGCTGATTCTTGTCGTTGTATTTTATAGTGACCTGACTTTTTGAATCTGGTCTTAGATATTTTATTTGCTTATTCTCTTTTCTTAATGTAGCAAGTTCTTGTAAGATCAAATGTGACAACTCCAAAGCCAGTGGCATGTAGCTGTTTGTCTCATTCGTGGCATAGCCAAACATCATACCCTGGTCACCTGCACCTTGTTCTTCTTTTTTCTTGCGTTCAACTCCTTGATTTATATCAGGAGACTGTTCATGAATAGCAGATATTACTCCGCAAGAATTTCCATCGAACATATACTCACTTTTCGTGTACCCGATATCATTCACTACTTCTCTGGCCACTTTCTGTACATCGAGATAAGTCTTGGATTTAACCTCTCCAGCTAAGAATACTTGTCCAGTAGTTACGAGAGTTTCGCACGCAACTTTAGAATCTTTATCGAATGCTAAAAAGTGATCGATCAAAGCATCAGAAATTTGGTCAGCCACTTTATCGGGGTGTCCTTCAGATACAGATTCAGATGTAAAAAAGTAAGGCATTTAAATCAAAAATTTAGAGCGCAAATGTAGCGAATGGTTCAGAGCTAATCAAAGATGCAGGACTTATTTTGTCAACGTCTTAAAAACGGTTTCCAGGTCATTTGTTCCGTGTTTTTCAAGCAAGGCTTTTACCTGTTCATCTGCAACGATCTCACCTTTGTTGACTATGATCACTCTGTCGCAAATGGCTTCGACTTCTTGCATAATGTGTGTAGAAAGCATCACGGTTTTTTCCATTCCTATGTTCTTTATCAGTGCTCTAATGTCTACCAATTGATTTGGGTCAAGACCGCTTGTTGGTTCATCAAGAATGAGCACTTTTGGATCATGTATCATCGCTTGCGCTAAACCAACACGTTGTCTATAACCCTTGGAAAGTGCTTCGATCTTTTTGCCAACCTCTGGTGTTAGTCCAACCTTTTCAATGATCTCTTTTACCTTTTCCTTTCTATTTTTCAATTTGTAAATGCCACCTATAAAGGAAAGGTATTCTTTGACGTACATGTCCAGGTAAAGTGGATTGTGCTCTGGCAAGTAGCCGATCTCTTTTCTGACTTCAAGAGCCTGGTCAACGACATCGTGACCGCACACCTCAGCTCTACCATAACTTGGAGTGATGTAGGTCGTTAAGATCTTCATCATGGTAGATTTACCCGCTCCGTTGGGGCCAAGAAAGCCAACGATCTCGCCCGTTCCGATCTCAAAAGAGATATTGTCAAGCGCCTTTTGCTTCCCATAAAATTTGGTGACTTTTTCTACCAAAATTGACATGCCGCAAATCTAATGATTTGGCTTAATTTTGGGCCTTCAATGGAGAATGATCTCAATAAAGGTGTTGTTTTAAAAAGCACGGGAAGTTGGTACCAGGTTAGGAATGAAAAAGGCCAGACCATTCAATGCAGGGTGAAAGGCAAGTTGCGTCTCAAAGACATTAGGTCTACTAATCCGGTAGCCGTTGGGGATAAGGTCTTTTTTAGTCTGGAAGAAGACGGAAATGGTATTATTGAGAAAATTGGAAACAGAGAGAACTACATAATCCGCAGATCTACAAATCTTTCAAAGGAAACTCACATTATAGCGGCAAACATCGATCAAGCCTTTCTGATCGTTACCCTCCAGGAGCCTTTTACGACCACAGGGTTCATTGACAGATTTTTAGTGACCGCAGCAGCTTATCACATTCCTACAGTGATATTGTTCAATAAACTTGATGTTTATGATGATAAGGCCGATGGGCGCCTGGTAGAGTATTTGGAAACTTACAATGACGCTGGTTATGAATGCATTCAAATGAGCGCCTTGAAAAAGAAGGGACTTGAGAAAGTAATTGAGCGCATGAAAGATAAAACTACACTGCTGTCTGGACATTCTGGTGTTGGAAAAACGACTTTTATAAATGCGATCCAGCCGGGCTTAGACCTAAAAACGAGTGAGGTTTCCCAATTGTATAAACAAGGAAAACACACTACCACATTTGCAGAAATGTTCCCTTTGGCTATGGGTGGATTCATCATTGATACCCCCGGTATTCGCAGTTTTGGAGTGTACGATATTGAGAAGAAAGAGATCTCTCATTACTTTCCGGAAATGCTGGAATTGATCGATCAATGTAAATTCAGTGATTGCATGCATATATCTGAGCCTCAATGTGCTGTAAGACAGGCATTTGAAAGAAATGAGATACCATTTACACGGTATAAGAACTATCTTGAGATCTGCAATGACGATAAAGGTCCATACAGAGTGGATATATATGCTGAATAAGTGAAATTCAAAGAGTTTGGCCCACACAAACAGATCTAAGTACCGCTAATTACCTGATATTCAGAAAAAGTTTCCTGGATCATTACCATTGATATCGGCAAATAGTGATCTCAATCGTCTAATTTTATATCCTTGAAATACATCAATTCATCTATAGGTTGACCCAGTAGGGATGTAAATATATGTAATACAGCGTTTTATAAAATTGAAAAAAGTTTCAAAAAAATTTCGATCAGAGTGATTTTTTTTTGGGAAAATAGGCAACCTAAGCCCTTTTTGTCCGTCTATAAGGTATAATCAATTTAAATTCATAACCATGGAATTTTTTACTTACGTGTTCGATGCGATATATAGTGCTCTAGGAAATCAAGTTTTCCTGGTTCTGATCGTTGTGTTATTTATTGGAATAGTTTCTCAGTGGAGGCTTTACGAAAAAGCAGGCCTAAAGGGGATCTCTAGTATTGTGCCAGTTTGGAATTTTATCTCATTTCTAAAGATAGTTGGAAGACCAGCTTGGCAATCTCTTTTAATAATGGTCCCTTTGTTGGGAATATTAGGTGCCTTTATGGTTGACTTTAAGGACCTTTTCGCCTTTATGGGGAATGGTTTTCAAGGATTTGGTTCGGTAGCTATCAGCTTCTCTGTCCTTGCAGCTTCCACAATTGTACTGTCAGTATTTTTGATCAAAGTGTATATAGAGCTATGTGATAGCTTTGGAAAAAGTACAGTATTTGACTACGTGTTGGTGGTCCTATTGAACTTCATTTACATTTTGAACCTGAGTTTATCATATGATACCGTTTATCAAGGTCCTGTATATGGTAAGAAAAGCAACAACGAAGTTTCTTCTGGAGCTCGTCAGTTCGCTTAATTCAGGTACGATCTTGCTTTAACTAAAACATTTGGCAACCCGGAGGGATCTTTCCCTCCGGCCGTTGCAAAATGTGACTGACCACCACCACCACCACCGATCTCTTTAGCCAATTCTCCAACGATCTTCCCTGCATTCAGATCTTTGCTTTCTACGAGCTCTTCAGATACTACTACTGTAATTCCTACTTTGTCACCATCCGAATTTCCCAAGACCATAAATAGATTTTCTGTTTGCCCTTTTATTTGAAATGCCAGGTCCTTTGCAGATCTTGTGTCCAGTTCTATTTGTTCTGCCAGGAAATTTACCCCATTTATGTTTTCGATCTTTTTCATGAGATCGCTTTTAAGATCTCCGGCTTTCGCCTTGTTTGCACTTTCAATTTGCTTCTGTAGTTTCTGTTTAGAATCTAGTAGGTCTTTTATTGATCTGCTAAGATCATTTGTTTTTAACAGGGCACTAACTTCTTTCAGCGCATTCAATTTATCATTCACAAAGGTTTGGGCTTTTACACCTGTAAATGCCTCAACTCTTCTTATTCCCGCAGCAACTGCACTCTCGGAAGTGATCTTGAACCAACCAATGTTACCCGTTGCAGGCACATGTGTTCCTCCACAAAGTTCTACTGAATTGCCAAACTTGACCACGCGCACAAGGTCACCATACTTTTCTCCGAAAAGGGCCATGGCTCCCATTTTCATTGCTTCTTCCTTAGGAACAGTTCTGTTCTCATCAAATGGAATATTTTCCCTGATCATTTCATTGACCATATCTTCTACTTCTTGCAATTCTTGTGGACTTACTTTAGCAAAGTGGCTCAGGTCGAACCTCAAGTATTCAGGATCTACTAGCGAGCCTTTTTGTTGGACATGGTCACCCAGTACTTTCCTTAACGCATAGTGCATTAAGTGCGTAGCAGTATGATTTTTCATTGTGCGCGCACGTAGTTCTGAATATACCTCAGCTTGGAACAAAGCCTTGGTGTCTTTGGGAAGTTCCTCTACAATATGGATGTTTATGTTGTTCTCTTTTTTAGTATCAAGGATCTTCACTTTTTCTTTGTCACTGCTGATCATTCCTTTATCTCCAACCTGTCCTCCGCTTTCGGCATAGAAAGGTGTGATATTGAAGATCAAATGATAGAGGTCTTTTCCTTTGTGATTTACTTTTCTGTATCGAGTGATCTTCACAGGTACTGATAACTTATCGTAACCTATGAATTCTTGAATTTCATCTTCAATAAGCACAGTCCAATCTCCAGTCACTAATTTTCCGGCTTCACGTGAACGGTCTTTTTGTTTGTTCAATTCCGTTTTAAATCCCTCGCTGTCTATTTCCATTCCATTTTCCCGAGCTATAAGGGCTGTGAGGTCTTCAGGAAATCCGTATGTATCGTAAAGTTCAAATACAGTCGCACCATCCAATACAGTGTTGACTTCTTCCATTTTGACTTTTAGCTTTTGGATCCCTTTTTCCAATGTTCTTAGAAATGATCTTTCTTCTTCCTCGATCACACTTTTTATTAAGCTTGACTGGGCTGGTATTTCTGGAAAAGCTTCACCCAATTGATCAGAAAGTATGTCGACCAATTGATATATGAATGGATCTCGTGACCCCAAGAAGCTGTAAGCATATCTGATAGCTCTTCTCAAGATCCTACGGATCACATATCCGGCTCCTGTGTTAGATGGCAGTTGTCCATCTGCGATCGAGAAGGCAACGGCTCGGATGTGGTCTGAGATCACTCTAAAGGCAATATCTTTTTTAGTGTCTTTACCGTAATTCTCGGAGCTAATGCTTTCGATCTTTTTGATCAAAGGCATAAATATATCCGTATCGTAATTAGATCTTTTGTTTTGAAGGACGGTAGCCAATCTTTCAAAACCCATTCCGGTATCTATGTGTTTTGCCGGCAAAGGTTCAAGAGATCCGCTTTCTGATCGGTTGAATTCCATGAAGACTAAATTCCAGATCTCGATCACTTCGGGATGGTCTTTATTTACCAATTCAACTCCAGGTGTCTTTTTTTTGTCTTCGTCAGATCGGATGTCAATATGGATCTCTGAACAAGGACCACATGGGCCAGTTGCGCCCATTTCCCAGAAGTTATCCTTTTTATCGCAAGCTAGAATTCGTTCTTTTGGAACTATGGTCATCCAAATATCTTTCGCTTCCGTATCTTCTTCTAATCCGTCTGCTTTATCACCTTCGAAAATAGTGATGTATAAATTTTCTTTATTGATATTATATACATCTGTCAGTAATTCCCATGCCCAGTGTATCGCTTCTTTTTTGAAATAATCTCCGAAAGACCAATTTCCAAGCATCTCGAACATAGTGTGATGATAGGTGTCTACTCCAACTTCTTCAAGGTCATTGTGCTTTCCAGAAACTCGCAAGCATTTCTGTGTGTCTGCCACTCTCGGGTGTTTCGCAGCAGCATCCCCAAGAAAAATATCCTTGAACTGGTTCATTCCTGCGTTCGTGAACATTAGAGTTGGGTCATCCTTCAAAACCATTGGCGCAGAGGCAACTATTTGGTGTTGTTTTTCGTTAAAAAAGTCGAGAAATCTTTGTCTTATCTCTTTACTGTTCATGCTGTTCTATTAAATTCTAACACACCTCTGATCTATCCATTTCACACAAAATGCGGTCATTTCATCCATTGCAAAAATAGATTATTTTGAATACTATTGTACCCTATTCACTATATGAGTAAAACCCAATACAAATACAACCCCAGCACCCTTAATTTCGAGAAAGTTCAAATGAGCCCAGCACAGATCCTGTACAGGGTTTTGGCTTATTTGGCTATTGCTTTTTTGTTTGCAGTGTTCAGTATTTGGTTGTACACAAAGTTGTTCGATAGTGCCAAAGAAAAGGCATTGATGCAAGAAAATGAATTCTATGCAGAAATGTTCGAAGCACAACAAAGAAAGATCGGCGATCTAGAAACTGTTCTGAAGGATATGGAGTATCGAGATGACAATATCTACAGAGTGATCTTTGAAGCTGAGCCAATTGATAAAAATGAAAGACTTTCAGGTGTAGGAGGAGTGAATAGGTATCGGGATCTGTCTGGAAAAGAATACTCCGATCTGGTCATAGAAACCCAGAGAAGAATAGATAACCTTGCTAAAAGAATGGTCGTGCAATCAAAAAGTCTAGACGATGTAAAGGACCTTGCCTTGAATAAAGAAAAGATGCTGGCTTGCATTCCTGCTATACAACCTGTTGCGAACAAGAATCTAAAAAGAATGGCGAGCGGTTATGGGATGAGAATAGATCCTCACTACAAGACTCCGGCATTTCATAAGGGAATGGATTTCACTGCTGAAACAGGAACTGAGATCTATGCCACGGGTGATGGTAAAGTAACGAGAGCGGACAATAAGGCAAGGGGTTATGGAAATCACGTAAGAATAGACCATGGCTTTGGATATCTTACTTTGTATGCTCACATGAGTAAGATGAACGTAAAGCCTGGACAAACTGTGAAAAGGGGAGATGTGATCGGTTTTGTAGGGAATACTGGCAAAAGCAAAGGGCCTCATTTGCATTATGAAGTAAGGAAGAATGGAGGTGCGATCAACCCAATTAATTTCTATTTTAACGATCTTACACCGGAGGAATACGATATTATGATAGATTTGTCTAACAACTCTAATCAGTCTTTGGACTAAAGAGAGAACTAACCTATGCCTTACAAGGAAAAAGAAATAGAAAAACTCTATTATTCTATTGGCGAAATAGCCGAGATGCTGAATGTAAACACATCTCTAATTCGCTTTTGGGAAAAAGAATTTGATGCTATTTCTCCAAAGAAAAACAAGAAAGGCAATCGCATGTTCTCTCGCGATGACGTTCAAAACCTCAAGCTCATTTATCACTTAGTAAAAGAAAAGGGATACACGTTACAAGGTGCCCAGTCTAGTTTAAAAGATCGAAAGAATGGAGCTATTCAAGAGATGGAAGCTATTGAAAGACTTCAGAAAGTTCGTTCCTTTTTATTGGAGATCAAAGAATTGCTCTAAAGTTTTATGAGAGGTATACTATCCTTGCTCTTTTCTCCTTCCAATTTTAAAAAATAATTTCCTGCTGACCATTTGCTTGTGTCAATGATCATTGCGCCTTCGGAATGGACATCTTGAAAGATCGATCTGCCTGAAAGATCAATTATGGAAAAACCAGTATTCCGAGGAAGGCCTTGAATAATGATCTGCTCTCTGAAAGGAGAAGGATAGGCCAGAATAGCACTTGAACCGACCTCATCGAACGAATTATTAATATCAAAAGTCAATTTGAATGCGCGGTCTGTTACTTGTTGATCTCCCATCATTCCACCGCAAATGACAAATTCCGTCTCACTGATGCGAGCTGCCCCTCTCAGATCCATTATTCCATAGGGAGCTCCTAGCCCCTCGAACCAGGTAGATTCGCTCGAGTTATATCTTAGGATCCTATTTAAAGGGGAGACACCTCCAGAACCGTTGTATGCGATACCATTGAAATTATAGGTGACACCAGATCCTCCGATCCAAAAAGCTTTATCATCAACTGAAACGGATGCCATCCTGTATCCTTCTGCTCCAGGGTTATCATCAAAAACTTCCCAGGTGATGTCAGTTGGGTTATTTGGGTCAACATATCCTTTTCGAAGTCTACCAGTAGAATTGAACGAGCTTCCCGTAGCACCGCCATTATAATATAATGTATCATCTACAAATATCCCTGTGGCCCCAAAAGCTCTGTATAGGTTGTTATTTGGAGTAGCCGTGCCAGCGCTCCACGTATTCAAATATGGGTTGTAGATCTGAACGGCATTCACATTTCCATTGTTACTCCAGCCTGTCACAACATAAATGAGGCTATCTTTCCAAACAGCCTGTACCTGATCATCTATAGGAACTGGAATTTCGGTACCATCAGGTAAATATGTATTCGTAGCGGGGTCGAATATGTGGACTTTGTCAGATGTGATCTCCGAAGAATTGGAAATTACGTGGTATCCACCAATGATGTATATCAGGCCATTGACATGATTAGCCGATGCAGCGATCTTACCTAAGGTGTCGGGAACATTTGGAAGAGTGATCCATTCCTCTGTCACCGTATTGTATCGGTAGGCATTGAGGTTGATACCGGAATATTGCTTCGTAGTGTCTATTCCGCAAAAGGAATAAACAAATGCTGTGTCATTTACAACGGCCTCACAAACTGCATTGTTGGAGATCGGAGCCGGCATGCTCGGTAATTCTTCCCATGTCCAAGCAGTCTGGGCTTGCAAGCAAAATGGAAAAAGTATAAAAAGCATGGTCCTCATTTATTCGTAACCGTCATTGTGAATATTCTTAATAGCTCTTCCTGAAGGTTCATTCGCATTCTTGAAAGATTCGTCCCATTCAAGAGCAACAGGTGAGCTACACGCAACTGAAGGAACAGAGGGTACACAAGCCGCTGCAGTGCTTGAAGGAAAGTGTTCTTGAAAAATTGTTCTATAATAATACTCTTCTTTGTTCATCGGGGGATTGATCTCAAATTTAAATTTGGCATTTTCCAATTGCTCATCACCCACTTTTTCCTCAACCATTTCCTTAAGTGTGTCTATCCAGCTGTATCCAACGCCATCAGAAAAC
>JABDKJ010000008.1 GCA_013002285.1 Flavobacteriales bacterium | reverse complement strand
TAGAATCCCCTTTTATACAGAGCATAAGTTGATTAAGCTTTTGTCTCAAGATTAACATTAAATAATTGATAGCGTTATGATTAAGGTATTGGTCGTAGACCATCATCCTATAGTAAGGAAAGGGATTATTAAATTATTTGAATCTTCTCCTGAAATCGATGTTGTTGGCGAGGCTGACAACGGAAAAGAATTGTTTAATTTCATTGACAATCATCGTGTCGATATTGTGATCAGTGAAATTGATCTTCCGCAACTAAATGGCATTACAGCTTTAAGAACCCTTAAAAAAGACCATCACGAGGTAAAGGTGATCATCTTCAGTTCACATCCTGAAGAGATATATGCTGTTAGTACCATTAAAGCTGGTGCAGCTGGATACTTGCATAAATCTGCAAGTACAGACACCTTGAAAGAGGCCATATTGAAGGTCTATAGAGGTGGAATTTACATTAGCAATAATTTAGCACAACGGTTGGCCTTCGATGAGAACGGCAGCAAATCCAGCAAGCTCTACAAGAAACTCTCTACTAGGGAAGTTGAAGTATTGCGACTTCTATCCTCAGGAAAGAAGAATAAGGAAATTGCCAAGGAGCTAGAGATAAATGAGAAAACCGTTAGCACCTATAAGGCTCGACTCCTCAAGAAGCTAAACGTGACTAATTTGGTTGACCTCATTAACCAAGCAAGGCATTTAGAACTGGGCTAGTTGTTATAGTACCCTATTTAATTTCCGCGACAGCAACATTTTAAGGTTGGAGTAGTTCATTACTTCATCCAAGACAGTCTTATTGACATCATTCCTGTTATTCTCTGTATCCTTTTTATATTCTCCAACTTTTTGCTCTATTAAGAAGCACCGAAGACTCAGGATGGTTTCACTTACCAATTGCCCAATTGTTTGGTCTTTTTCCTTAGGGAAAATGTTCTTTCGCTCCCAGTCATGTAATTGATATCGCTCGTCGTTCATTAAAATAGAAGTGACATTGCTCGCCATTTCTTGATCGACCCTGTTCACAAAATCCTTCAAAGCAAATTCCGGGTCTTGGTTCAAGGTATCGATAATGGTATAGTAAAGATTCCTGAAATTCTCATTCGTGAATTCCATTTCATCATCCTGAAGGTCCATATAAATCTTTTCGAAGACCTTGGCTTTATGAACCACTGGCTCCAGAATTAACTGTCCTTCTTCATTCTCTTTAAGGATTAGGTCCTCAAAATCTTCGATTATGTTACCGTAAAGAAGCAAGATTTCTATGATCTTTCTTTCAAGCTCATATTGCATGTCCACTTTAGGCTTTTGCTCTTGCCTAATGACCTCAAAGGCCTTTTGCTCCTTCTGGTAAGCCTTATTGGCCTCCTGAAGGTCTTTTCTCCCGATCTGTGCCAAAGTGCTGAACAACACGGCCTCGCTTATATCCATGATCTTTGCACATTCCTGAACATAGATCTCTTTCTTTATCCTATCAGGAATCTTGGATATGCTTACTACCATATCCCGAATCAGGTCGGCTTTCTTGATCGGGTCGCTAGCAGCCTCATCCATAAGTAACGACGCCTTGAACTCAATGAAGTCCTTTGCGTTCTCTTCAAGGTAAAGGACCAATTCTTCCAAGGTATTCTGCTTAGCAAAGCTGTCTGGATCCTCTCCCTCTGGAAATGTACACACCTTAACATTCATTCCTTGTTCCAGGATCAAGTCAATGCCTCGTAAAGACGCTCTTATTCCTGCAGCATCACCATCAAAAAGAACTGTAATATTTGGTGTCAACCTGTTGATCAGCCTAATTTGTTCAGGTGTTAAAGCCGTACCTGAAGAGGCGACCACATTCTTAACTCCTTTTTGATGAAACTGAATGACATCTGTATAACCTTCTACTAAATAACAGTTGTTTTCTTTCGCGATGCTCTTCTTGGCATGATAAATTCCATAAAGCACCTTGCTCTTATGATAGATATCGCTTTCTGGTGAGTTAACGTATTTCGCTGCTTTTTTGTCATTGGTCAATATTCTGCCGCCAAATCCAAGAACTCTACCGCTCATGCTTCGTATCGGGAACATGACCCTTCCTTTGAAACGATCGAATCGCTTGTCTTCCTTGACGATGGTAAGACCTGTTTTCTCCAAATACTCAAGTTTATATCCTTGCTTCAAGGCTTCATCTGTAAACGCCTGCCATTGATCCAGAGAATATCCTAGAGCAAATGCCTTGATGGTCTCTTCTGTGAAACCACGTTCCTTGAAATAGCTTAATCCAATTGCTTTGCCTTGGTCTGTATTGTTAAGTATTTCCTGGAAATAGTTACTTGCAAATTCAGTTATCAGGTACATGCTCTCGCGCTCGTCTGCCTGCTGTTTCTGCTCATCGGTCTGCTCGGTCTCCTCGATTTCGATATTGTACTTTTTCGCTAAGTACTTAATGGCTTCAGGATAACTAAAATGCTCATGTTCCATTAAGAATGTTACGGCATTACCC
>JABDKJ010000065.1 GCA_013002285.1 Flavobacteriales bacterium | reverse complement strand
ACCCTCGGCAGGGGCCCATCCAAGTATCAAGGGATTCTTCGAACCAGGCAATTTGTCCACCCTCTGCAAAATAGATAGACCTGTCATATGGAGTGAATGCCCAGGCAGTATCACGTTCAAAATATTTCATACCCCAATCCATGAATTCTTCTTTTGTCCATCTCTCCGTTTTGTCTGTCCCCAGATAAATGCCGCCATCTGCAATTGACCCAAAGAATATATCCTCATCTGCTACAGCAGCTGCTTGATGCCATGCATCAATGAATTGATGGATCTCATTCTTGCTTTCGGTTTTAGAGAATAGTTCTTCAGGAGATAGGTCATTCTGAGATGAGCAAGAAGCAAATAATAGGATGAGCGGAAATAAGTATTTCATATTGTTCAGGTTCCGTGTCTTTCTTTGAGGTAATTGTAATAAGCATATTGTGCCCTCACTTTTTTCTTGGATGAAGACTTTTTGTACTTGTTCAATTGTTCTGCATCGATCTTTCTTGCCTTTACATTGTCACTCCACTGGATCTTCAAGTGATCTTTGATCAGATTCTTGTTGTCTTTGTCCAAGATGGGGAAGGCCACTTCGACCCTTCTGCTTAAGTTTCTATTCATAAGGTCTGCAGAAGACAAATAGTAAACCGGGTCACCGTCATTGTGGAAAGAGAATATACGAGAGTGTTCTAAATATCGATCTACTATGCTTATTACCTTTATATTTTTGCTCATTCCTTTTACACCTGGGATCAAACAACAAATACCTCTAACAATGATCTTTATTTTGACCCCAGCTTCACTTGCATCATACAGTTTTCGGATCATCACTTTGTCTTCGAGACTGTTCATCTTCAAAAAGATCTCTGCTTTCTTGCCGGCATGGGCATTTTCAATTTCGCGGTCTATGAACTCTTCTAATCTATTTCTGAGAAAATAAGGGGCTACTAAAAGATGTTTATATCTGAAGTTGGCTCGAGGCTTTTCTAAATAACTAAACACCTTTCTTACTTCTATCCCGATCTCTTTATTTGCCGTGAACAAGTTATGGTCACAATAGATCTTAGCGGTTTTCTCATGAAAATTTCCTGTACTGAGGAATGAATAGTATCGGGTTATGTTGTCTTCTTCGCGCTCGATAAGGAGTAATTTGGTATGAACCTTCAGTTTTCTTAGGCTATATAGAACCCGGGCTCCTGCTTTTGTCAATCTATTTCCCCAATACAAATTGGATTCTTCATCGAATCTTGCCTGTACTTCATCAAATACCGTAACGTCTATCCCAGAGTGTGCTGCTTTTTCTAATGCAAGGCAGATCTTCGAATCTCTGGCCACTCTATAGAGGGTAATACTTATGGACTTTGTGCAATTGTCATCTATAGCATTATTCAAGAAATTGACGACATACTTGTAGTCTTGGTATGGAGTGCTAAGAAGCACATCTTTACTCCGTATTACTTTAAACGGATCTTTCTTGTCATGGAATTCTTTGGCTTTCAGCACAGGAAGGGGCTCGTAAAAGAACTTTGGGTTTTCGGGTTTGGGAAACTCCATAAAATCATGGAAGTTATGATATCTACCTCCTGGTATTAGATCTTGCTTTTTGAGGTCATAGCAATCGATCAATCTGTTAAGTGCGGAGGAGGGCATTTCCTCATCATATTGAAATCGGGTAGGGAAACCAGTGGACCTTTTTGCAAGACTTTTCTTGATCTTTTCTACAATACTATCGCCAAATTCATCCTCTAGATGCAGGTCTGCATCTCTGGAGATCTTGATCGTATTCATAGATACGATCTCTCCTTTTTTGATCAATGAATCAGCATAATATCGAACAATGTCTTCCAATTGAACCACAACAAGACCAGTTGTAGATGGGACAGTTGTAAACCTTCCCAGTTCCTTATGCGGGATCTTAAGTAAGTAGAGTTTTCTTAAAAAGCCTTTAACCACGGTACTCACTACAAAATAGATCACCCTATTTTCAATAAATGGCGGATTGCCGGGCATTATCTGATGTAGGGTTAGAAGAGGCTGAACTTTCTTTTTATAGTATTTGTGAATATGCGCTTTCTGCGACTTGTCCAGTTCAAGTACAGTGCATAGTGCTATGTTGTTCTTTTCGAATTCTGCCAAGATCTGAGTTCTAAAGATCTTCCGAAAGACTTGCTGATTATCATATACCTTCCGATTAATAGACTCTAGAACCCTTTTTGGGTTCAGATGGAATTCACTTTTCAAGGCCTTTTTCAGCTTTAGAAGCGATTTGTGATGAGAAACCCTTACACGGTAAAACTCATCCAAATTAGAGGAGTAAATGGCTAGGAATTTCAGCCTTTCATAGACCGGAACTGACTTATCTCCAGCCTCTTGCAGCACTCGCTCATTAAAGGCAAGCCAACTCATTTCTCTCTCAAAAAATCTGTAATACTCCATTAAAACTATTCTGGGGGCATATCGGTGATGACTTTCGCCTCTTCAATTGCTAATATGGCGAAAAATTCAATGCAAGACACTTATTTTATATTAAGATTAATAATGAAGGATGAATGGTATAATATGCCTTCAAAACAATCTCAATTGATCAGCCGGACTTTGATGAAATAGCTCTGCATTCAATGGGTTTAGCGGTTCATTATTAAAGTATTTCTGTCTAACGATCTTAAAAATAGATGCTATGTGCTCGGCTATCTTCCCATCACCTTTCATACGTTTGGACCACCTGCTGTCATTTAGTTTCCCTTGATGTGTCTCTCTTATTTGGTTCAAGATCTTTTCGCTTTTCATTGGAAAAACTTTATTAACCCAATCTTCAAAAATTCCTGCGATCTGGCCATTTAACCTTACCATAATGTATGATATGGAATGTGCCCCGCGTTTTGAGATCTCTTCAGCCAATTGAAATATCTCATCACTATTGATCCCAGGTATAATAGGTGCCATATTCACGTTTACCTTAATTCCATTCTTTGCCATTAATTCCAATGTATCGAGTCTTTGTTTTACAGATGCAGTTCGTGGTTCCATTTTGCGCCTTGTGCTTTCCTTAAGAGAAGTGATGGACAAGGTCAGCCTTAGAAGATCATGTTCATTTAATGCCTTTAAAATGTCGAGATCCCTTTTTACCAAGGCGTTTTTTGTGATGATGCCCACCGGGTTTTTGTGGCTTTCCAGGACTTTTAAAATGCTGCGCGTGATCTTAAGTTTACGTTCTATTGGTTGATATGGATCAGTGTTGCCCGAAAGCATGATCAGTTCAGGTTTCCATGACTTCTTTCTCAGTTCCTTTTCTAACAACTCAGGTGCACTTTTTTTTACTAAGATCTTTCTTTCAAAATCCTTACCAGCACTATATCCAAAGTATTCATGTGTGTTTCTCGCATAACAATAGACACAGCCATGTTCGCATCCTTGATAGGGATTTATTGAATGATAATATCCTATATCAGGACTATCGAAATGACTGATTATCGTCTTTGGGAATATCTCTAGATACTCTGTCCTTTCACTTTCAATGTTCTCATTTTCCAGTTCACAGTACTCCTTGAAATCATCTCTGATCTCATAGCTGTTCCTAAGAAATGAATTGCCAGGATTGGATTGTGCGCCTCTTCCTTTTTTAAACTCTTCCATGTCAAAATTCTCGTCAATTGATCTTTTATAAGTTAGTCCAAATTTCCTTTTGTAAGTGTGTGCAAGCGCACTTATATTTAAACGATCTTTAGAATGTACGTTGTTGTAGACATAGAGACCACTGGAGCTTATTCGCAAAGAGATGGAATTACAGAAGTAGGAGCAATACTTACTGATGGAGAAAAGATCTTGGATGAGTATCATTCCTTGGTCAATCCGGGTGAGAATATTCCGCGATTCATCACCACGCTCACTGGCATTGATAATGAAATGTTGGAGGACGCTCCTTATTTCGAAGAGATCGTGGAAGATCTATTCTCATTTTTAGATGGGTACGTTTTTGTGGCTCATAATGTGCATTTCGATTACAATTTCATTCGAAATGCATTCGAGAGACACGGAAAGACATACAACTCCAGACGTTTGTGCACTGTTAGACTTTCCCGAAAATTGATCGCAGAGGCCCCAGGTTATAGTCTTAGTAAGATCACTCGATTCTTGGGGATAAATAATGATTCGCCACACAGAGCTTTGGGGGATGCCCGTGCAACAACGGAATTGCTATGGAAACTGATCTCCAATGACGAAAGTGGTGTTATCGACCAGCACTTGAAGAGAAATTCACATGAGACCATCCTACCATTGAATGTGAACAAAAAGGACTTTACAGAGCTTCCATTCAAGCCTGGCGTATATTTTTTCATGGATGAAAAAGGTAAGATCATCTATATTGGAAAAGCAAAAAATTTGAAGAAAAGGGTTTCCAGCCATTTTAGTGGAACTCCGAATAGCAGGCGAAGGCATCATTTCCATACGGAGATATGTAAGATCGATCATGAGGTCACAGGATCTGAATTGATCGCGGCCTTGAGGGAAGATGAACTCATAAGAAAGCATTGGCCAAAGTATAACAAGGCACAAAAGAACAGGGTAGTTAAGTTCGGAGTGTTTAAATACGAGGATCAAAATGGAGTGGTTCGATTAGGTATCCAGAAGAACAAAGTGTCGTCAGATCCGGTCAAGAGCTTTTATTCAGAATGGGAAGCAAAGAATTGGCTCATGGAGATGGTAAAAGAATATGGATTGAATTCGGTCTACTGCGGACTACCAGAGTTTCTAAATCAATGCAGCGATAAAAGGCACAATAAGACGGTCAATAAATTTCTTAATGAATTAAAGAATGAGGAGATCTCATATGCTTTTATTGAAGAGGGGAGAAACAGATCTGAAAAATGTTTGGTCCTTGTGGAAAATGATATGTACAAGGGCTTTGGATATGTTTCCTCAGATGATCAGATCCTGAATAAAGAGGAGGTCAGAGAGCACATTAGATTTGGAAATAATTCAGCTACTTCTCACAGCATCGTGGCGTCCTTTGTCGCTAAGAATTCTCCAGAGATCATACCCCTATAAAACGGGAAGAGACCCGAGGGTCTCTTCAATGGTCCGTATTTTCCACGCATACGGGAATCAAGCATAGAATTACATGAATTTAACCATATATGGAAAACATGCCACATTATTTATTTGAATGGACCTAAAATTGGGTTAAAATCGAATTTTCCAAAGGAGAAGTCCTTTATTGAGACTTATAAGGAGATGTAAGTTAAACAAATGCTCTTGCTTCTGTTAATACGCATAGTGACCGATGACCTTCCAACGAAACAAAACGTCTTCCAAAACTTGGCCAGATCCAATATTATGGATGATCTTAGATCTTCCTTTTTCATCCTTGATATTACTTACTATTCCAATATGGGTAATGCCATTTCCAAGATCCCAAGCCACAATATCTCCAACATGATAGTCCGAAAGTCTTTCTGTGATCCTTTTTACTTGACCATGCCTAGAGAAAAACTTCATGAGATTCGGCACTCTTCGATGGTCTATATTAGTGTCTGTTCTATTTAGACCCCAATTCTTAGGATATACATGAAAGTTGTCTTTCATATCTAAATGGACTAATTCCTGTAGGTCTATACCAAGTTTGCGATAAGTCCTTATAACTACATCTGTGCACACACCTTTATCTTTTGGAATATCGCCATTGGGATAGGGAATGCTATAATAGCTTGGGTCATATTCGATATTAGCATCTAAGATGGAATAAGCTGTATTCGCAACTTTTTCTGCGTGTTCTTCAGGTTCCGAAACACTTGTTTCGTCCTGACATGAAGAAAACAAACCAACCAATAGCATCATCCATAGAAGAAGACTTGTTCTCATTCTTCAACGATCAATGTTCCTCCGCCAGAGTATGAATGATATTCTCCATTATACATGGCGTCAGCACCGACAGGTCCCATTTGGTAGTATCCAGGAGTAACTGCTCTAGCCATGTAATAGAAATGTTTCTCTTTCCCTGAAGATGTCACAAAGTAGGTGATCCTGTCATCTCTAATATCCATGTATTCAGGATAAGATCGGTCTTTGATCCAATTGACTCCGGGAACATTTTTCAATCGAGGATTCTCTATTTCCAGACCAGCAGGTAGAATATCCGTAATGGCCACGTTTTCTACAAAATTGTTTTGCAAAGACTTAATAGAGATCTTTACGATCACCATGTCATTCTGCTTTAATTTATTGTTGCTTATTAGGGTTCCATCTCTGCGATAAAATTTCTTTCTTACAGCAAGGAAACTATCTTCTTCTTTATATGCTCCTGTTTTGTCAATTCCCTCGGTTTCCCAGAAATAGTAAAGTACACCAGACCCGGTAGTTGTGATCTCGACATTGTCTGACTTTATTTTGTCACTTCGAAGTGTCATTACTCGACCATCTAGTTTTCCTATCTCTTTGCCTCCGCTTTTTATACTTGCTTGAACAGAACTTTTGCTCGTTTCTTTGGCGATCTTTCCTAAAGCCAATAGACTGAATGACCTTTCCTGGGTGTTTAACCATCGTTTGGTTTTCAATTGCTCGGCAATGTGTCTTGCCATGGTAGGGATCTGTGAATTCGATGGGTCAGCTTCCAATAAGGCATTCAACGCTATGGCTTCATCTCTAATATAACTATGCATTGTTCCTCCAAAAACGGAATTGGCTATCTCACCTTCAAAAGTACCCGGAAGTATTTCCCGATAGCTTTTCTCATCTCCAATGATCAAATAGGCTGAAGCTAATAAATAGTGAGAGTCGAGAGATAGGTCGGACAAATGGGCTTTGTAATAATTCATGGTCGATCTGTCCGGTTGATCAGCCAATGCCAAAATGTATAATCCATATGCTATTGTTTTAGGGGCGATCCTTCTGTTTAACCTTCCATTGTAGTAGTAATCCACTTTTTCCTTATTCTTCACTTTTTCACTCAGATGATCTATCGCAGGTTCGATAAAATTATCATCTACCTCGTATCCGGCTTTTTTGGCTTCCATTAAAAAATGAGTCGCATACGCAGAAGCCCACCAATTCTCTCTCCCTAGTCCTGGCCAATAAGTAAATCCACCATTGTACAGTTGCATGGTTTTCAATTTTTCAATGGCATGTTGCACATTCCTTCTTGCTTCTCCCTCCTTATATTCATCTCCCATAGCATCTTTCAATATATCATCGATATAGATCTGAGGAAAGGCTTTTGAAACGGTTTGTTCCAGACATCCATGGGGGTATCTAACCAGATAATCCAAGTCTTTTCTGAATTCTATCATTGGCGAATTCCCTACGATCAATTTTCTTCCAATACTCGGGGTCATGAAATTTTCAGTTTCCAGATCCACAGCTACAGTGCTGTTTTCCTCAATAACTCCAGAACCCGATCTTTTCTGCAATGGAGATGCGGGCCTTATACTAATATTCGTTTTGTTGGTGAATTTCTCTCCAAGTCCCTCAACATGTAGCGTTATAGATCCAGTGCCAATTGTCGGTTCGCTAACGATCTTGTAAAAGATCCTTTTCTCGGTTTTTCCATTGATCACTTCATCTTGTGTTGTTTCACCTGCTACTTTCAGCGCTCCATCTAATTCTATGAAAGACTTTATACTGGCATTCTCTTCAGTTGTATTAGTCACCGTGAAAATGGCAGTTATAGTATCTCTGGGACTCAAGAATCTGGGAATTCCGGGACTTATTACGATCGGGTCTGCCACTTTCATGGCTTTTTGAGCACTACCAAAATAGTTGTTCTTGTAATCCACGGCCATAATGCGCAATTCACCAGAAAACTGAGGGATATTGATGTCCATTGAAGCGTATCCGTTTTGATCCGTCTTGAGAATGCCACTCCAAAAAGAGACCAATTCAAAACGTTTATTTGTCATGGGATTTACTCTTTTTTTCAAAGCAGCTCCACCACCTGGTTTTCCATTTTGTAGAGTCACTTCAGGAAATAGGAAAGGGTAGATATTGTGACTACTTACACCCAATGCCCTTTTCTGGTAAAAGAAATCATAAGGGTCTGGAGTTTCAAATCCGCTGACTTGTAAAATACCTTCATCAACAACAGAAACCGTCACCTGGCTGTTTGGTGCTCCTTTTATTTTTATCTTTTGCTTTGTGTTTGAGCGTGACTTTTCTACGGCTTCTATCTTCACAGCGATGTCTCTCTTAGGGTCATCAACTTTGATAGGGGCAAAACCGTGAGCAACTGTAAGTGGTAATTCAGATTCCTTGTGCGGTCTAAATAGAGTGGCCGTAATATAGATGTTAGGCAAGAACTCTTCTGTGATATCTAGATCAAATGAAAGGGCTTTTTGGTCTGTGCTCTGATAAAAATACTGAACAACATCGTCTGCCTCTATCGTGATCAATACTTTACCAGAGAAAGGTGTTTTCATCAATACTTTTGCCCTATCTCCCACACTGTAACTATCCTTGTCCAAGACGATGTCTATCTTCCCTTCATTATTTACTCTGAATGAATTACGTGTTGTGGACCCCCAACCATAGCAATAGAGTGTCCTGCTCACATAATTGCTACTTCCAGGAATTGCAACCCTTACTTCATACCTTCCAGAGACATCAGGAGTGAATGCATATTCAAAAGGAGTATTTCCTATTTGAATGTTCTTCTTTTCAATAGTTTTTTCTTCGTGTTGAGATCGATATCTGAAATAGTTTCCAGACTTTGATAACACAGTACGGTATTCATGTCTGATCAATGTAACTTCTGCCTCTGCTCCGGACCTAAGCTTTCCTTCAGTGTCAACACCGACTATGTTGATCTGTGCTTTTCTGTTCACTTTGCTGTAATAGGATCCGGAGCGAATACCAAAAAAGGTGTCTTGAGTGTAAACCGTACCGGTGTTTATCCTGTTAACGGGTCTTCCTGTTTCATCAAATACAGTTGTATTGATTTGGGCGTGCAATCTTCCCATGTTGCTGTAGACGTTCGGGACAATGAAGTTTGCATTTCCATTGCCTTTTTCATCAGTTTTTCCCTTTTCGATCCTGTTGTCAAATGAGTTTCGATCACTTGACAGTGAAAAGATATAGTCGGAAAATTCCTTGGAAGAAAAGTAACTTCTTCTCAAACTCAGTTGTACTTCGTAATTGCGATCGCTTGCTGGCGGACCAAAAAGATTTTCTGCGTTTAGTGAAATGGTCAGTGTATCACCATTCTTGAACTCTTCTTTATCCAATACGGTTTTTACACGGATTCTGT
The DNA here is from genome assembly GCA_013002285.1 of Flavobacteriales bacterium. The sequence goes on along the minus strand of JABDKJ010000065.1, from coordinate 5,687 downwards.
CTGGAACGAATTCCTCAACTTTTAAATATGTAGAACTAAGATGAACCTCGTTACTCGTAAGTAGAGAAACGGAATAACCTCCTGTCATTGCATCTGTTGAAAATGGGATCGATACTTCTAATGCACCTTGTTTGTCCAAGGTCTTTTTATAAGTCTTGTGTTCTTTTCCATCGGGAGAATTAACTTTAATGATAACAGGAACAGGTTCGGGTATGTTCCATTCAAAGTCTCTCACTATAGCTGAAACATGAGCAGTTTCTCCTGGCCTGAAAAGATCACGGTCTTCGTATATAAAGGCCATCCAGCCAGTTTCATTCTTACGCATTCCGCCAACTTCGAATCGACTTGTATTGATCTCCGTCTTTGAAAGATGAATGAAATTGAAATCTTCTCCTTTTGATGCAGTCACTAACTGGGGTTTGAATCCAGAAATATCCTGTTTACTTAGGGGTATTACGGCAACGCCATTGGCATCTGTAGAACTGCTCCTGATCTTTTGATTGTTCCTTCCGATGATCGTGATCTCCGTGCCTGAAATAGGTTGTGCGGTTAAAATGGAATTGACGAATACTGAAACACTTTCCTTTCCTTCTTTCACGATCAAACCTATGTCTGATAATGCGACCATTTTAGCGGCCGACCTCCATCGGTCTTTACTCGAGGTCAGTTTTATAAGATACAAACCTTCATAAGATCTCAACTTGTCATCAATATTGAAATTCAAGACTCTTTTGTTCCCGTTTATAGCAAGTTCCTTGGTTTCAATTTCTTCTTCGTAAACCAGATCTCCATTGTCCCTTACCCGTCCATTATCACCACTGTAATAGTCATCATAATAATAGTCGTCATAGTAGTAGTGATCGCGTCCACCCATATAGTCAAGCAGGTTATTGGTGTAAACCTTAAATACTTGTAGTTTGACTTCCTCAATATTGATAATGGAAACTTCAATATTCCGATTTCCTTTTTCTGATAGATATAGATCTTTTCTGTTTAGGAATTTAATAGATGGTTCCAATTCACCAAAAGAGATGTCTCTTTGGTCATCTGTTTTTAGCTCGCCACCTAGAAGTCCTTTCAGCCCTTTCTTAATTGTAATTGTGTATTTATTCTTGATGTTCAATTCAGAAGACTGGATCACGAATTGATTGTTGCCCTCTACGATCTCGTACTTTACTTTTGGATTGATATCCACATGATCCTTTATGTTGCTTGTATTGATGTTTTGGCTGCATGCTACTGTAATGCTTCCGTTAGTACCATCATGACTTGGTGTTACAGAGGTGATATTGAGTTTAAAAGGTGAAGCAATTCTGAGGTCATAGTTTTTGTTTTCTGTCCAGGAAAGGCCTCCAACAGCTGGTGATAATGACTGGTCTATTACCATTTTTGCTTTTTGATCTTCATCTTTTGGTGCAATATCTGGTACTATGAACTTAATGATCGTTGCTTCTCCCTGGGTGATCATTTTTAAAGCTTTGGTTTTATCATCCATTTCCACATTTATCTTTTTTGAAACACTTTCGGCTGCAACAGGATAGTTAAAATGCACTTCTGTGAAAAGTTTGGCTTGTGATCCGCCATTTTCGGTGTCCCAATAATTGTCAACTTTGAGTAGTTTCAGCCAAGGAGTGTGAAATGAAAAATCCTGTTCTTTTATCTTAGTGTTTTCAGCGAATTCGTCTTTATTGACCTTTGCTTTGTACGCGGTCGCAGGCGGTAAATAGGTACTTGGAGAAAAAACCAACACATTTGGGTGTTTCCAAAAGAATTTACCTTTTATTTCTGGTTCGAAAGCAATGATCGAACTCTCCATCCAGTTGTTCAATAGCGTATCGGTCACAAGGTTTTGGTCAAATGTGAATTCGAATGAAAAACCGAGAGGAACTTCTTCTTTAAAATTAGTATGTATGATCTCTACATAGTCATCTTCAGTGGATGTACAAGAAAAAAGTAGGATAGAGCATACACTCCAAATGGCAAGGTTTCTAGTAAACATACGGCAGGTATTAAAAGGTTAAAATAGGATGATCGGGGTGTCTGCAGATCGATCCATATGGTTTCAATAATAGAACTCTGTGCGAGTAAAATTATTACAATATTTAAGAGGCAGAGGATGCTCAATTAACAAATGTTAGATCTGTTAAAAAGTCTTTTGAATAAAAGACACAACTTCTCTAAAATGGAACGGTCAGAAATTCGTTCTTTAAATGGATGCCACGGTTAGATAAAGTAAATAGAAGATATGTTCTCAAGAAACTTGTTTTTGGTGTCATCGTACTAGCAGGAACGGTATGGCTATTCCTTAATTTCAATAGGGGCAAGAGATATATTTCCAGAATTCTTGAACCTAAAGAAAGAAAACCGCTTACCGTTGTGGAAATAGTAAAGCGGACACAGAATAATTACGGTGAGGACATTGAGAAACTTGCGAGGGAATTCAATGTTCCATCAAATTATTTAAAAGCGCTGATCGTATTGGAAGTAGGGGGTAGAAAACCTGCACCTACAAGATTTGAAAAAGGAGTGTTCCAAAAATTGAAATTAGTGAAAGAAGGTAAGCGTAAAAGATACGAAAAAGTTAAAAAGAAGACCATCGCAAATGCCTCTGAAGATGCTTTGAAGAATCTTGCAACAAGTTGGGGTGCATTTCAGATCATGGGGTATAAATGTGTACAATTAGGAGTGAACGTTTCGGATATTAGAGGAGAACGCTCATTGTATTGGGGTGTGAAATGGATAAGTGAAGAATATGGTAAGTACCTGAGAAAAGGAAAGTTCAAAGATGGTTTTCATATTCATAATGCCGGATCAAAATATCCTAGGAACGGCAAGCCACGAACCTATCATGCGGATTATGTCCCTAATGGATTAAAGTATATGGACATGTTTGACCAAATAAGCTGATCTGATACATGGATCTATTTTATCATCCTGATATAACCAAAGAGGACAAATACACGTTGGGTCCTGAAGAAAGTCGGCACATTACTAGGACTAAAAGAAATGCCGAAGGTGATATTCTGCTATTTACCAATGGAAGAGGGATATTTGCAAAAGCGAGATTGAGTCTTCCAGCCAAGAACAAAGCAGAAATAAAAGTTCTGGAGATCGAGCAAGTGCCCATTCCTGAGTTCAAATTGACTGTTGCCATATCTCCTTTGCGATCTCCGGCAAGGTGGGAATGGTTCATTGAAAAGGCAACCGAATTGGGTGTTAGTAAGATCCAACCCTTGGTCTTTGAGAGAACAGTAAAGAGCAAATTCAAAGAAGAAAGACTAACTAAATTGATGGTGTCGGCTATGAAGCAAAGCCAACGTGTATTTCTACCGGAATTGAAAACTGCGTTACCATTTAAGGAACTCTTCGATCAAGAAATAACGGGACAAAAATACGTGGCCCATTGCGAAGATGGTTCAAAAAAAGAACTCGTGGATGTACTAAAAGCAAATGAAGACGTTTGTGTTATTGTAGGACCAGAAGGTGATCTGACAAATGATGAAATAAAAATGGCCATTGAAAATGGATATATTCCTGTAGGTTTAGGCAAGCATCGTCTTAGAACTGAAACAGCTGGTATGGTTGTTTGCCAAAATTATAACTTTGCGAACAGATTATGACAAAAAAAAATATTGTGGCACTTTGCCTTGCTTTTGCATGTTTTTCCTTTGCGGATAAAGGAACATATCAGATCGCTGTCGTAAAATATAGAGGAGGAGGAGACTGGTATTCCAATCCTACATCTGTACCTAATCTTGTAGATTTCTGTAATAAGAACTTAAAGATGAATATGGCAGAAGATGTTCCATTCGTTGAAATAGGAAGCGTGGATATATTCAATTATCCCTTTGTGCATCTTACTGGCCATGGAAATGTGATCTTCTCACCTGATGAATTTGACAATCTAAGAACTTACCTAAAAGGAGGTGGATTTTTACATGTTGATGATAACTATGGAATGGATCAATTCATCAGACCTCAACTTCAGAAAATATTTCCGGATGAGGAGTTAGTTGAACTTCCTTTTAGTCACCCTATTTATCACCAGAGCTATGATTTTGACAAAGGATTGCCTAAAGTACATGAGCACGATGGAAAGCCTCCTCAAGGTTATGGCCTCTTCTACGAAGACCGACTAGTATGCTTTTATACATATGAATGCGACTTGGGGGATGGTTGGGAAGATCTTTCCGTCCACAATGATTCCAAGGAAACGCGGACAAAAGCACTTCAAATGGGTGCAAATATCTTGGAGTACGCGCTGACAAATAAAAATTGATCCTTCTGTAACAAACCAGCTGATGGGTCCGTAAACTATGACGGACCTTAAATTTTCTGCGCTCCAAATATTACCGAATTAAGGTATCATTTCAATAGCTCAGAAAATGGGGTTCCAGGAATTTTTCCAGGGATCCCTTTTTTATGTTTAGTGAAGACCGAAAAATGTGAAGAGATCATGAAAAGACTTATCGTAATAGCAATACTGGCCATATTAGCATCCCCTGCATTTTCTCAATTGACAGTGAAAAGACCGAAAGCTATTTTAGACTATGTCGTTACCCAAGGATCAGATACTTTATGGGGAGAAGTGAGATATGGGAACCATGTTTTTGGTTCAAGATTGAACAAGATCGTATTGATCGATGAAGACGGTATTAAGAAGAAATTCAAAGCGAATAGCATTAATGGTTTTTTTAATGATAGACATTACTATTCCACGGTGAATGTAGATGGATATTGGTATTTCGCACGTAAAGTGGTCGAAGGAACTGTAAACATGTATTTCTTTGAATACAGTTTCGCATCAAATTATCATCGCAATTTCATGAGCCAAAAAGATGACATAGGTGTGGAAGGAAAGATCGTTACAGTTCTTTTGGAAAGAAATGGAAATGTTAAAAGGGTCTTTAAAGGCCAACTCGAGAAAGACGTTTTTCCATTTCTCGGGGACAACACTGAGATCATGAACAGCCTTAAGAAAGGGGATTGTTCCTTTGACGAATTGGATGAAGTTGTTATGTCTTACAACAAATGGTCTTCAGAAAAATAGTCGTTACCTTTATGAGATGGCTCTCGTAAAGCAATACACACTTTTTATTTTCCTATTATTTCAGTGCATTGTTTACGGCCAGGTTGGTTGTACAGATCCTCTAGCGCAGAATTTTGACCCATCTGCAAATACGAATGATGGTTCTTGCCTTTATGGCCAGACGATCATAAGTTCTGAATTACTAATAGATCCTATGCCCATGTCTCTCTTTGAGCAATCTGGTATGATCAAATTCAATGACCGTTTGTGGATTCACCTCGATAGTGGCAATGGAGAAAAGTTGTTCACTTGGGATATCGAAAATGAGCAAATTGACCAAGAATTGAATCTTCAGAATATGACAAACATTGACTGGGAAGACATTGCTCAAGACGAAACACATATTTATATCGGAGACTTTGGAAATAATGCAGGGAACAGGACAGATCTGCGAATTTATAAAATTGTGAAAAGTGATCTGCTAGACTCAGAACCTCAAGAGATCGAACCGCAGATCATTGAATTTTCGTATCCAGAACAAACAGATTTTACGGATCAAACCTTGGCTCACGACTATGATTGTGAGGCGATGATCGTAAGAGGAGACGACATTCTATTATTTACGAAACAATGGGTCACTGCAGGGACAGATATATAT
>JABDKJ010000078.1 GCA_013002285.1 Flavobacteriales bacterium | reverse complement strand
AATTCGATGAGAGGCCAGAAAGGTTTACACCTAATTCTTCCAAAAAAGCGCCTGTTACTTTATAGACACCGTCAGAACTGATCGACATTTTGAACCAATTACCGGAAGCCAAAACGGAATGATCCACGTAAATATTATGAAAATTAGCATTCTATCCCTTTTTGCTATTTAATACTTCATAAGAAAAGCTCGATACTTTTTGGATCCCATTCGAATTTACATAGGGGAGCATTTTAACCAATCCCATTGCCTTGCCTTTATCATAAACTACTGAAGTCTCGGGTATGAGCACATCTTTCAACTCTTGTTTTCCAAAAGCGCCTCTATTATGAGGACCCTCGTCTTCATACTTCAGATCACTGATCGCCACTTCAAATTCCGTAACCCCTTGAGGAATTGATACATAGAACTGTAATTCAGGCAAATTCGATCCTTCGTAATCATACGTTGCACCTTGAAAGTAATCCAATCTTGTTCCATCATTCAATACATGGTCTTTTTCCCATGAAATGGTATGGTGCAATTGTCTTTGGGCTGAAAATGTGTTACTTAATAATATAAGAAGCGTTAAGCTTAAAAACTTATGTTTTATCATATGAGTTGTCTCCTTCAAACCGTATACAAAACTAAGATATGCAAATCAAGGTTTTGAAGTATTTCATTTTGGTCGCAATGTAGTAACGATATGCATTCTTTCTTATTGCATCAAGCAGTTGATCTTGGCAGCATTGTAATGAAAATTTTCGTATTATTGGCGATTATTCAATGTACTAATTTGAGTAGGAATATGTTCAGGAAGTTATTTATAGTGTTGATCGTAGCAAGTGCAGTGTTTCCCTTGACGGACAATGAGTTAAAAGCTCAAGATCCCGAGTTTACCCAGTTCTTTGCTAACCCTTTATATTTGAATCCAGCGTTTGCAGGGTCTTCTCGATGTCCAAGGATGGTTTTGAACTATAGAAACCAGTGGCCAGCGCTCACGGGATCCTTTATAACCTATGCGGCTTCATATGATCAATATGTAGAATCTATTTCTGGTGGTTTGGGTGTTCAATTGTTCCAGGATGAAGCTGGAGCTGGCACCTTGAAAAATACGTCTATTTCTGGAATGTATTCTTGGCAAAAGCCTATTACCAACAAATTGTCCATGACTTTGGGAATTCAGGGTACTTATTTTAGAAAGTCTTTGGATTGGAATAAGTTGACTTTTGGAGACATGATAGATGACAAACTTGGTTTTATCTACGATACTCAAGAAGAACCGAGAGGTGGGCAAGTATCTAACTTTGATATTTCAACAGGATTCCTTGTCTTTAGCGATGCACTTTACTTCGGTGGGGCCGTTCATCACGTTAATGAGCCCCGAGAATCCTTGGTTTTTGGCAAAGCCAGACTACCAATGAAATTTACAGGACACTTTGGAGGTACTTTTCCCATAGACGGAAAAAAGCGTGCGTATAGCGAAGCCTCTATCTCTCCAAACATACTCTATCAGCGTCAGGCAGACTTTGAACAGATCAATATCGGCCTATACGTGAACAAAGGGCCTATCGTAGCGGGTGTATGGTATCGTAACAAAGACTCGTTTATTGCGTTAATAGGATTACAGACAGAAGTATTGAAGATAGGATACAGTTACGACTTAACTGTTTCAAGGCTTACAACTCAAACGGCAGGGTCTCATGAAATATCATGTGCCGTGCAATTCGATTGTAAACGAAAACGTCCTAAATTCAAGGCTGTTAACTGTCCTTCATTTTAAAACCTTAGAGACCTACAAGTAAAATAATTTAACATGAGCATTAAAAAACCTGAGATCTCGATCGCTAAGTGGTCATTCTTTTTTGGCCTAGCTTTCATTCTTACTTCATGTCAAAAAGATCGTTCAAGCTCCACTGGGTGGGCCTATAACGATTACAGGAACGGTGGATTTGAAAAAGCTCCTTATTTAGAGCAAGAAACTGGTCCTGGACTTATCCTTATTGAAGGTGGTACTTTCACCATGGGAAGAGTAGAAGTAGACGTTAACTACGATTGGAACAATATCCCAAGAAAGGCCACAGTCTCTTCATTCTATTTAGATGAAACTGAGATCACGAACTTTGATTGGCTGGAATATCTTTATTGGTTGAGAAGAGTTTATGGCGCAGATTATCCTGAGGTTTATACAAAAGCATTGCCGGACACATTGGTTTGGAGATCAAAGATGGCCTATAACGAGCCTTATGTAGATTATTACTTGCGCCACCCTGCCTATAGGGATTATCCCGTAGTAGGAGTAAATTGGTTGCAGGCCAATGACTACTGTGCTTGGAGATCTGATAGAGTTAATGAGATCATCTTAATAAGAGAAGGTCTATTTGAGCATTTCCCTCAACAAACAAATGACGATCATTTTACGACTGACGCATATTATGCGGGTCAATATGAAAGTGGAAAGAAAATAGATGGTATTCCAGATTTTAATCCTGACAAAGAGTTTAGGAACGTAAGAATGGAAGATGGGATATTATTGCCTCGCTATAGGCTCCCGACTGAAGCCGAGTGGGAATATGCTGCTTATGGTCTAATAGGTAATTCATTTCAAGAACTTATAAGGAATAGAAAGCTTTATCCTTGGAATGGACACTATGTAAGAAATGATGACAATAGAGATAAATTCTATGGTTCGTTCAACGGAAACTTTGTTAGAGGTCGTGGAGATTACATGGGTGTTGCGGGTGCTCTAAATGATAATGCAGATGTTACGGCTCCAGTTTACTCATATCCTCCAAACGACTACGGGTTGTATAATATGGCTGGAAATGTAAGCGAATGGGTGATGGATGTATACAGACCACTGACCTATGAAGACATGGACGAATTCAGACCTTTCCGTGGAAATGTATACAAAACCAAGGTTAGAAATAGCGAAGGTGGTATAACTGACAAAGAAACAGAAGTAGTTTACGATGTTGATGGAGTGATCTCTTTCTTGAAAAAATTCTCTAAGGACATGGAGGGCAGAGCCACAACCGAAGAATTGAACCTTATAGATGCTTTGATGACCAAGGCTGACGGTGCAAAAGAAGACGACAACAATAGAAAGTATGATGCAGCAAATGCTAAAATGCAAGAATCTATTGACCAGATAAAATCAACGGATGTAGAGATCTCGGCAGATCTTTTAATAGGATATTCAAGTTATATTGAAAACACTCCAGGAGAGCTTAAATACAGAGAAGTTACAACTGAAGAGAACATTGACAGAAGGAACTACAGGGAGTCTGACTACATTGGATATAGAGATGGTGACAAAGAATCTACCATTGGATATGCGAATGAAGAAAGCAACTCTATGTATGATTGGGGAAATACAACCTTGATCAATGATAGAGCTAGAGTATTTAAAGGTGGATCTTGGAGAGATCGTATTTACTTTACGATCCCTGGAACAAGACGATTTTTAGATGAAAGACAGGCTAGAGCAACCATCGGGTTCAGATGTGCTATGGACAGAGTCGGCAGTCCTGTAGGTATCACTGATTTTTAGATCGTTTCCTTAGAAAGAATTTGACCCTGCAAAGCATCACTTTGCAGGGTTTTTTAATTTTAGAACTTGAATATTTCTGAAATATATAAACGCTTTTTAGAAAGCACCGGTGTTTGCACTGACACAAGAAAAATAGAATTCGGCAATGTCTTCTTTGCCCTCAATGGACCTTCATTCAATGGAAATGAATTTGCTGCTAATGCTATAGAAGCAGGTTGTATTTATGCCATTATAGATGAAGCAGAATATGTTCAAGGCGATAAATACATTCTTGTAGATAACGTACTTGAGACTCTTCAAGCTTTGGCAAACACTCATCGAAAACAAATGGGTGCTACCATTTTTGGTATTACCGGAAGCAATGGAAAAACAACTACCAAAGAATTAATGTACTCGGTTTTCAGTAAGAAGTTCAATACTCTTGCAACTGAAGGCAATTTGAACAATCACATTGGCGTCCCTCTTACTTTATTGAAATTAAGAGAAGAACACGAAGTGGCCATTATTGAAATGGGAGCAAATCATGTGGGAGAGATCAGAGTCCTATGCGAGATCGCAGAACCTGAGTTAGGCTTAATCACAAACATTGGAAAGGCCCATATTGGTGAATTCGGTGGCTTTGAAAATATAATCCAAGCCAAAATGGAATTGTTTGACTATTTGATCAAAAACAAAGGAGTGCTTTTCGTGAATGCAGATGATCCTGTATTAATGAACAAAACAGAAAGCATAGACCGAATTCTTTATGGCAAGAATGAAAGCGCAAAAGTAAATGGTGAAGTTATCAATGATCAAGACCTTTTGGAACTAAGAGTATTTTATCCTGATATGGATATGATCAAGACCCAACTATTTGGGAATTACAACTTTTCAAATATCATGGCAGCAATTGCCACTGGCCATTACTTAAAGATCGACCCTTCCGATATAAAAAATGGCATTGAGGAATTTGTTCCCTCTAACAACCGGTCTCAAGTCTTAAAGACGGAAAGGAACACCGTTATCTTGGACGCATACAATGCAAACCCATCTAGCATGATGGCTGCACTAGAAAACTTTAAAGCCGCTAAGGGAGAAAGCAAGTTTGTCATCTTAGGAGATATGCTCGAATTGGGAAATGATAGCGCGAGTGAGCATGACAGCATCATTGTATGGACCAGGGAAAATGATATGGAAGGAGTATTCGTTGGAGATCATTTTGCCGCATCAGAGTTGGTTGAAACACCTTATAGCAATGTAGAGGAATTGATCTCTAGCAAGGTATTGGAAGACATGAAAGGCCGAACTATCTTGATCAAGGGTTCACGAGGAATTAAATTGGAAAAACTTAAAGGGGTTCTTTAATCTCTTAAAATGCTTCTGGAGATCACCATTTTTTGGATCTCCGATGTTCCTTCATAGATCTGAGTGATCTTCGCATCCCTCATCAATCTTTCTACATGGTATTCTTTAACAAAACCATATCCACCATGAACCTGAACGGCTTCAACAGCTGTTTCCATTGCTACCCTTGATGCAAAAAGTTTCGCCATAGAACTTGCTAGGCTATAGTCTTGTCCGCTATCTTTTAGATAAGCAGCTTTTAAGCACAAAAGTCGGGACGCCTCGATCTCAGTGGCCATGTCGGCTAACTTAAAAGAAATGGCTTGATGTTTTGATATTTCTTTTCCGAAGGCTTTTCGCTCTTTAGCATAAGCCATAGCTAGTTCATAAGCTCCAGAGGCAATCCCCAAAGCTTGTGCAGCTATCCCAATTCTCCCGCCAGCCAAAGTTTTCATTGCGAATTTAAATCCAAACCCATCTTCACCTATTCTATTTTCCTTCGGTACCTTAACATCTTGGAACATGAGAGTGTGCGTGTCTGATGCACGAATACCGAGTTTATTTTCTTTCGGACCTACTACAAAACCTTTCATTCCTCTTTCCAGGATCAAGCAATTTATGCCCCTGTGGCCTTTATCTGCATCCGTTTGCGCGATTACAAGATAAACTGATGCCGATCCTCCATTCGTTATCCAGTTCTTGGTCCCATTCACTAAGTAATGGTCTCCTTTATCGATGGCAGTAGTGCGTTGAGACGTTGCATCAGAACCGGCTTCGGGCTCACTTAAACAAAAAGCTCCGATCTTTTTACCTGTAGCGAGTTCAGGTAAATATTTTTGTTTTTGTTCTTCACTACCATAAGCCTCGATACCCCAGCAGACCAAAGAATTATTAACAGACATAACTACCGAGGATGACGCGTCTATTTTTGATATCTCTTCCATCGCCAAGACATAAGAGACGCTATCCATTCCTCCACCTCCATACTTTGGATCAACCATCATTCCTAAAAATCCGAGCTCTCCCATTTGCATTATCTCTTGAACAGGAAACTCCTGTTTCTCGTCTCTATCAATGACTCCAGGTTTTAAAACATTCTGAGCAAAGTCCCGAGCTGCATCCCTAACGGCTATTTGTTCTTCTGTGAGTTTTATGTCCATAAAAAAGATCTTTTACTTTTGGTGACCGCAGCCAAAAATAGTTCTAATATCAATCAATTAAAAGTGAAATATTCTAAGAATTAATATCAATGGAATACAAAGTAATAGGCCTGATGTCGGGAACATCGTTGGACGGGGTGGACTTGGCCTTCTGCACATTCAAGAAAGAGGATGATTGGAGCTATGAGATCCTTGCAACCAAGACTTATCCATATTCTGACCACTGGCTTGAAATATTGAGGAATATCTCTTTTGTCAATAAGGAACATCTGGAAGTAATAAACAAAGACCTGGGATCTTATTATGCAGATCTCATTACCGATTTTTGCGATACAAATCATTTGATACCGGATATTGTTAGTTCTCATGGTCACACTGTACATCATCAACCAGAAAAAGGCTATACGCTTCAAATTGGCAGTGGCGGAGTCATTGCAAGCCACATACGAACCACTACGATCAATGACTTTCGTTCCAAAGATCTAAAATTGGGTGGTCAAGGAGCACCTTTGGTGCCATTAGGTGACGAGTTATTATTCTCGGAATATGATCAATGTTTGAACTTAGGGGGATTTGCAAATATCTCATTCAATAATGGAAAACGCGTGGCTTATGATATTTGCCCCTGCAACATGATGCTTAATGAGTTAAGTTTAAAGATCGACCTCCCTTATGATAAGGATGGAGAAATAGCAAGATATGGTGATATCGATAGCTCTTTACTTAAAGAACTCAATGCTCTTGAATATTATTCACTTCCCTTCCCAAAGTCCTTGGGTAGGGAGTGGTATTTGGAAAATATTCTATCCCTATTGGAAAAAAGTAAAGCTTCTATTCCCGAAAAATTGGCTACGTGCACTGAACATATTGCTCATCAGGTTTCAAATAGTATTAATAGGAATGGAAGTGGCAAAATTCTGCTGACCGGAGGGGGATCTTATAACAAATTCCTTATTGAAAAACTGGATAACAAAACCACAGGTACTATTGTTATTCCTGATCCGACAATAATTGATTTCAAAGAAGCTATGATCTTTGCCTTTTTGGGTGTTTTAAGAATTAGAAATGAGGTCAATGTATTGAGTTCCGTGACAGGGGCAAATAAAGACCATTGTAGCGGAGTTATCCACAATCCATAGAACTCTGTTAACTGTAAAAGCGATCTTCATTTGCTTCGGCCTTTCCTTTTGTTATTTTTGGGCGATTTTTTTAACGGAATAACAAGAAATGAACATTTTCAAGTATTTTTTAGGCCATAGTCCTAGATGGTATAAATCTCTAATGATCTTTTTCTTGATCATTAATATTCCGATCTATTTTATAAGTCCTGTGATCTGCGCTTGGGTGTTCATCGGAGAATTCATTTTTACATTGGCCATGGCTCTAAAGTGCTACCCCCTTTTAACAGGTGGATTATTAGCCATAGAGGCCCTTATCCTAGGCCTTACCACACCAGAAAACGCATATTACGAAGTAGAGCATAACTTACAGGTGATCCTTTTATTGGTCTTTATGGTGGCAGGTATCTATTTCATGAAACCATTGTTGATGTACATTTTTTCAAAGGCCTTCATACGCATCAAGTCTAAGGTTGTTCTTTCCTTGCTCTTTACTGTGATCGCTGCGGTCCTTTCGGCATTTCTAGATGCTTTGACCGTAACAGCGGTGCTTATAAGCGTTGCTGTAGGTTTTTACGGTGTCTATCACAAGATACACTCGAGTAATGCAGATTATGACAAAGATGGAACACTTGACAGGGATGAACTTAGTGGAGATAACTTAGAACAGTTCAGGAGTTTCCTAAGAAGTCTGATCATGCATGGTGTAGTTGGTACTGCTCTTGGTGGTGTGTGTACCTTGGTGGGAGAACCACAAAACCTTCTTATTGGCGAAGTAATGGGAGGAGAAGAAGCCAATTGGGGCTTCATCGGTTTTTTCATGAGAATGGCTCCCGTGACATTGCCTGTCCTATTCTTTGGGGTATTGGCTACTGCTGTCCTAGAATGGACAGGATGGTTTGGATATGGGGCGAAAATGCCTGAAGTTGCCAGAAAGATCATAGAAAATTATACAGAAGAAGAAGATGCTAAAAGAAGTAAGGCTCAGATATATGGTCTATGGGTTCAGGCAATTTCTGCAGTACTTCTAATAGTTGGTTTGGCGCTTCACCTTGCACCAGTAGGGTTTATTGGACTTGGTCTCATCATTGTTCAAACGGCATTCATGGGAATGATCGATGAGCATCAACTAGGGCATGCTTTTGAAGAGGCATTGCCTTTTACCGGCTTATTGGTGGTCTTTTTTGTGATCGTTGCTATGATCCACGACCAGCATTTGTTCTCACCTATCATTAACTGGGCACTTAGCTTAGATCCGTCAACACAGCCTACCGTTTTCTATCTCGCTAATGGAGTTCTATCCATGATCAGTGATAATGTATTTGTTGCAACTGTTTATATTGGAGAAGTAAAAAGTGCTTACGATGCCGGATTGATAGATCTTCCACAATTCGAGAAATTGGCGATCGCTATCAATACAGGAACCAACCTTCCGAGTGTTGCTACACCAAACGGACAAGCTGCATTCCTATTTTTATTGACCTCTTCATTGGCACCAGTTATTAATCTTTCTTATGTGAAAATGGTAAAGATGGCGATACCATATACGATCGTCTTGGGGAGCATCGGTTATCTTGGCGTGAGATTCTTTTTATAAGCTTCACAATAGCTACTGTTTAAAAACAATTTCCAGTCTTTTATCACGTTTTAAATTTCCTTATAAATTTCGTGGCACTTTATTTGAATTTACAATTAAGAACGAAGTCATTCTCGAATGACCCAATACGCAAAAAATGAAATTTGGAATACTATTACAATCTGGCATTGTGAATCCGGGAGATACTGTGATCACTTCTGATGGGGTAATGCATACAGCGCAGGACGAATCTATCCTTGATCTGGCCATGCAAGGAGGATGGTACATAATGTTGCCATTGGCATTAATGTTCCTTTTCGCACTCTTCATCTTTTTTGAACGCCTGTTAGCAATTGGCAAAGCAAGCAAAACAGACAAGAATTTTATGAATAAGATCAAGGACTATATCCATGAAGGCAAACTGGATTCTGCAAAAAACCTCTGTTCACAAGTGAACAATCCGCAAGCCAGAATGATCGACAAGGGTATATCTAGGATAGGTAAACCAATAAAAGACATTTCTACGGCCATTGAAAATGTCGGCAAGTTGGAGATCCAAAGATTGGAAAGGAACCTTTCTTCTTTAGCTACGGTGGCCGGAGCTGCGCCAATGATAGGTTTCTTGGGAACCGTGATCGGGATGATCGCAGTATTCCAAAAGATGAAAGAAAGCGTTAATGGAGTAGAGGTAGATCAACTATCAGGAGGAATAATGCAAGCTATGATCACTACTGTGGCTGGCTTGGTTGTGGGGATCATAGCGTATATATGCTATAATTTTATAGTTGCAAGAGTAGAAAAGATAATCCATAACATGGAATCTGCATCAATAGACTTTTTGGACCTATTACACGAACCAGGTAAATAGAATAGTATGTCACTTAGCTCAAGAAATAAAGTTAGCCCTGCTTTCAATATGTCTTCTATGACGGACTTGGTATTCCTGTTGTTGATCTTTTTCATTATACTATCAACTATGGTTACGCCTCCATCTTTGCCAGTTGACCTTCCAAATAGCAGCAACATATCCAAAGAAGCGCGTTCTGTTTCTCTTACCTTATTTGCAGATGGAACTACTTCTGTAGGTAAAAAAATAGTGCCTATGAGCAACCTGGAAAATGAACTTAGAAGCGCATTGAGTGTAAAAGAAGAAAAGAGTATTATGCTGCACGCAGATAAGAATACGCCCACCGGCACAACGGTAGAAGTGTTGGATATCGCAAAAAAGAATAATTGGAAGATCGCACTGGCGACAAAACCAAAGTAAAATGCATTTAGAGGTAGAGGAAAGAGAACGAAAGAAAAGAGCTGCGCTAATGACTTTAGCGACAGGCATACTATTGTTCATTCTAATGTGGTGGACAAGGGGACATACTTATATGGACCCTCCTCTTCCAGAACAAGGCGCTATAATAGAATTTGGTTGGGATACGGAAGGTTCAGGAGAAACTGAGACCGAAACACCTGCGGAAACCGAACAAGTTCCGACTCAAACAGTCAGTCAGCCTGTACCACAAGAAACTTCGCAAGAAGTAGTGGAAGAAGTGGTTACAGAAACAGAAAGCGAAGTAGCTGCCGAAAAACCAACTGAGACTCAAAACCCAAAAGAAACGGTTGAAGAAGTTGTAAAAGAAGACCCTAAACCTAGTGACCAGCTTAATGAGGCCATGACCGACATGTGGAATAGCAATAGCGGTGGCGGTGGAGACGGTGAAGAAGATAAAAAAGGGAATAAAGGCGACCCAAAAGGCGATAAAAACAGTAAGGGAGTATTGCAAAATGGGGTCGGAGCTTTTGGTGCAGGTTCAGATAGATATGTTGGGGGAAGCATTAAAATAGCCGAAAAACCAATAGAGGCAGGAGAGATCGTACTTGATATTTATGTAGATAGGTATGGGAATTACTTACGATCGGTATACAATATGCGTGAATCTACAAGCACAAGTAGTTATCTGATAAATCTATCTAAGAAATCAGCGGCCAAAACCTCAAAATTCAAGGCAGATCCTAGTTCGCCCGTTGAACAAAAAATTTCTGTTAGGTTTATTTATAAGCTTGAGTAGAAGACTGATCGAAATTCATTTCACCCCACCTCTTCATTTCTTCCAAAATTGGCATCAAACTCTTTCCTCTATCCGTAAGGCTGTATTCAACTCTCGGAGGAACTTCTGCATATACCTGCCTGCTTACAAGCTCATCCATCTCCAACTCTCGGAGTTCTTTGGTAAGCATTCTCTTTGAGATATCGGGAACAGCCTTCATGATAGCTCCGAAACGATTGATGTCGTTCACAATGGCCCAGAAAATGACCATTTTCCATTTACCAGATATTAGTGACAAAGTATTTATGACCGGACAGTCAGTAGGATTCTTGTACTTTCCCTGATGAGGTTGTTTTTGATAGTATTCCATTTATACAATTTGGATTCGACATTAATTGGTGGTGTGTGAGTTCAATTTGTTTCTCCATTCATATTTTGCTCTCCCCAAATGTTCATTAGGCCCAATAGTGGGGAAAGTGACTTACCTTTTTCTGTTAACGAATATTCCACTCGAGGTGGCACTTCTGGATAAGAAGTTCTTTTAATTATCCCATTTCTTTCCAAGTCCTTCAATTCCTTTGAAAGCATTTTTCTCGAAATGGGTAATTCCTTTAGTAATAAACTAAATCTATTAAGCTTGAATTTGATAGACCATAGAATTATGCTCTTCCAGTTTCCTCCAATCTGGTTTATTGTATACCTAATAGGAGATCTCTCTTGTGTGTTGCCCTCTTCTTTGCTTATTGGTATGTTAGTCTCCATTTGGCACTATGTTAGAAATTAATTACTACTTGATAAATTGATCATCACATCTTTCATTTGTCGCACAACAATTGTAGGATGATCACTCATCTATTTTTAATTCCCGTATAGTGTAAAATTTTCTCAAACGCTAAAAATGCCACATAACCGCGCGGTATTTTTTGTTCTTCTAAAAAGCCTTGAATTAGTTCAGGCACTTTGTATTTTGGCAGCGAATTAGAATAATTTGTCTAAATATAATAAAAGCATAGCATTTCTTTACGAGCAATTGCCCGTTTTTCAACGAGTGGGAGCAAAGGCCTATAAAAAGGATCTGGATACAACGATCAAATTGCTTGAAAGCCTTGATAATCCTGAAAAATACTTCAAGTCTATACATGTTGCTGGAACCAATGGAAAAGGGTCTGTATCGACAATGCTTGCCGAGATCTTAAGGAAAAATCACTACGATACGGGATTATATACTTCACCCCATCTTGTCGACTTCAGAGAAAGAATCCGCGTTTCTGGAAAAAAGGTCCGTAAAAAGTTTATAAAAGAGTTTGTTCAGAAGTACAAAGACACCTGGCAAGAATTGTCTCCCTCTTTCTTCGAGATCACAGTTGCCATGGCTTTCGAATACTTCTCTCAAGAAGAGGTAGATATTGCAGTTGTCGAAGTTGGGCTTGGTGGTAGATTGGACTCTACGAATGTCATCGACCCCGAGGTCAGTATAATAACTCGAATTGGACTTGACCATCAGCAATTTCTTGGCAATACACTTGAAGAGATCGCAAGTGAGAAGGCTGGTATAGTGAAACCGAATAAGCCCGTGATCCTTGGACCGAACCAGGATAGTGTGATAGATGTAGTAAAAGAAGTAGCTGCAAGAAAAGGATCGGACATATATTTGGCTGAACATTTTTTGAGTGACCTGCCATACACTATCCCAGACTATCAAAGAGAAAACATGGGCATAGTTTTTAAAACATGCGAGGTCCTGAAAACAAAGGGTTGGAATATCAACATGGATAAGATCGTCAATCAAATGATAAAGACGATCACTAAAAAGATCAAAGGGAGATGGCAAATATTGGATAGATCCCCATTGACCATTGCAGATGCTGCTCACAATGAGAATGGCGTAAAAGCATTAACGAAGCAGCTTGGCAAAATAGACTATCGAAACTTACATATCGTTTACGGGTCAGTCAATGACAAGGAAATAGATAGTGTTCTCTCGTTGATGCCAAAACTAGCGCAATATTATTTTTGCAAGGCAAACATACCCAGAGGAATGCCTGCAATAGACCTACAGAAAAAGTGCGCTAAGTATGGCATGCGTGGCTCGTCATACATATCTGTAAAAGATGCATTTGAAGCTGCGAGATCAAATGCTGAAAGTGAAGACCTCATTCTTGTAACAGGAAGTATTTATGTATTGGCAGAGGCGATCTAAGGCATTTGCTAATTGAGATGCAAAACTTTGCATGAAAACATTAATCCATTATATTTGCTGCCCTTAAAAAAGGGAGATTAGCTCAGCTGGTTCAGAGCACCTGCCTTACAAGCAGGGGGCCACTGGTTCGAATCCAGTATCTCCCACATAAGAAAGAGCTCCTTTGGTAACATCGGAGCTTTTTTTGTGGAATGAGACATTAGCTCAGTTGGTTTAGAGCGCTGCCTTGACAGGGCAGAGGTCACTGGTTCGAATCCAGTATGTCTCACTAAGACTTTTAGTAAAACCCGCCAATTGTCCTGAGTTCATCATCATTTTCTGAGGTAGGCAAAAAAAAGCCTGATGCTCTCACATCAGGCTAATTCTTCTACAATTAATAATTAATAGACTAACATCATATTGCTATCCTGTAGCGTTCCAAAGTCTTTATTCTACTATGAGTACCAAACTTTTTAGATCTGTATTTGAATTGATCCGAAGGTTATAGGCTCCTTTTGCCAGATCGTTCACATCAATTCTCAAATTATTCTGTCCGATCTGCACAGTCAATAGATCTTGGTGAACTATCCGTCCTGTCATATCGCTTATCATTAATTGAACCTGATCAATTGAAGCAGAACTAAGAGACACATTCAATATATCATTCACTGGATTTGGGAAAGCCACCAATTCGAGTCCCCCATTACCTTTCACATCTTCCGCTGAACTTGTGCTTGAAGGTGATCCGTCCACGATCATTTTTTCAATTGTAGCAATGTCATTTATCGATGGTGATCTAAAAAAGCTGCCAAAAAATTCACAGAACCAATTTGGAGCAACATAAAAAGCAGCGCCTAGAACATCGAGTGAGGCACATACCTCTCCACCACCTTGAACGAGTAATCCATTCACATCAAAGCCTGTGGTCACGCCCAAGTCTACAATTCCTAGATCCAACGTGCTTGGATCATATACAAGCGTATGAATACGGTACAAACCAGTATTTGATACTTCAAAATTAGGAGTGGCTCCCGCATTCACTATGGTTAATCCCCATCCTCTTGTAAGAACATAAACAACTTCATATCCATTGGGAACAACGGCATTGTTTTGAGGGATCCCATTCAATGATGCGGAACCATAATCAAGACAAACTAAAAAATTATCGGGGTTAATATCTCCTGCATCTGGTCCCTGAACTATGAATTGAGCTCCAGCAACGTCTAATGCTGCACAAATATCTCCTCCTCCAGCAGTGATCAAACTGAATACGTCAAATCCTGTGGTTTGACCTGGAACAACGATCCCAAGGTCTAATGTTGCTGGATCATACACTAGAGTGTGAATGGTATAGATACCTGGACCGTCAACCGAAAATTCTGGATCAGCACCTGCATTTACAATTACAAGGTCCGACCCTTGAGTAAGCACATAGATCACTGAATAACCTGCAGGTACTATGGCATCTCCAGCAGGAGTAGCAGAGAGTGCCGCCTCATTATATAAGCATACTTCTGATTGATCTGCTTCAACAGTCCCTGCATCAACTGCGCATGGGCATTCTTCAATATTAAACTCTGCCCCTGGAACATCTAAAGACGCACAGATCTCTCCTCCTCCCGGAACGATAAGTCCATAAACATCAAAACCTGTCGTTACACCTGGAACTACTATGCCGAGGTCTAGTGTTGCCGGGTTATATACCAATGTGTGGATCGTGTACATCCCTTCTTCCTCTACCGTGAATTCAGGATCTGCTCCTGCTCCTACAATGACCAATCCTTCTCCTTGGGTTAATACATAAACCGATGAGTATCCTTCAGGTATTTGGCTGTCTCCATTTGGAGTGGCTGATATTGTTGCACTCCCTCCGATCAAACAACCATCTATATTGTTGGCCGACAATGTCCCTGCATCCGGAGAACTCACTTGTATTGGAGCTCCCGCTACATCCAGCGATGCACAGATCTCTCCTCCTCCAGGAACGATAAGTCCGTAAACATCAAATCCTGTCGTTTGTCCCGGAACTACTATTCCAAGATCAAGAGTTGCTGGGTCATAAACCAAGGTATGTATGGTGTAATTTCCTGGTTCCTCAACGGTAAACTCAGGGCTTGCTCCTGCACCAACTATAACCAATCCTTCGCCCTGTGTCAATACATATACAGATGAATAACCATCTGGAACATTGATATCTCCATTCGGTGTAGCAGAGATCGTAGCACTACCATCAAAACAGATCTCTTGTTGGTCTGAGGTTAAGGTTCCTGCATCTGGTGCTGTTACATCAAAGCTGGCTCCTGCTACATCTAGGGATGCACAAATATCTCCTCCTCCCGGAACGATAAGTCCATAAACATCAAAACCTGTCGTTACACCTGGAACTACTATGCCGAGGTCTAGTGTTGCCGGGTTATATACCAATGTGTGGATCGTGTACACCCCTTCTTCCTCCACCGTGAACTCCGGATCTGCTCCTGCCCCCACAATGACCAATCCTTCTCCTTGGGTCAATACATAAACCGATGAGTATCCTTCAGGTATTTGGATGTCTCCATTTGGAGTCGCTGATATTGTTGCACTCCCTCCGATCAAACAGCCATCCATATTGTTGGCCGACAATGTCCCTGCATCCGGAGAACTCACTTGTATTGGAGCTCCCGCTACATCCAGCGATGCACAGATCTCTCCTCCTCCGGGAACGATAAGTCCGTAAACATCAAATCCTGTCGTTTGTCCCGGAACTACTATTCCAAGATCAAGAGTTGCTGGGTCATAAACCAAGGTATGTATGGTGTAATTTCCCGGTTCCTCAACGGTGAATTCAGGACTCGCTCCTGCACCAACAATAACCAATCCTTCGCCCTGTGTCAATACATATACAGATGAATAACCATCTGGAATATTGATATCTCCATTCGGTGTAGCAGAGATCATAGCACTACCATCAAAACAGACCTCTTGTTGGTCTGAGGTTAAGGTTCCTGCAGAAATTTCAACACAATTATTTTCTACTATGTTAAATTGTATTTCCCATTGATCACATAACCAATTTCCATAGTTCTGCTTATAAGCCTTAGCTTTCAGTTCATATGAACCTAAGCCTCCATTCCAACTATTAAAATACTGTGCACCATTTGGCCAAGTGTAGGGAACTATATTCTCAATATTTTGATCCTCTCCATTCAACCATATTTTGACACTTTCAATATTACCTTCAGTTTCTACAGTTAGGTAATAATCTGAAGGAAGGTCTGAAAGTTCTATATCCATCCCATTTGTTATAGGACCGATCTCAGATACTTCTTGGTCAGTGTTTTGGTCATAGATTTTGATAGAACTAATATGCCCACATTGAGAAATGGCATTTCCTGAAAAAAGGAAAATGGCTAATGATAGAGTTAACACTCTACTTATTGCGACTAGTGTTTTGTTAAGTCCAATTGAAGTAAAAGCTCTCATAATAATTGTTTGTTTAATGATTTTATGTTTTCATTAAACAAGCGTAAATGAAAAATGTTCGTTCATGTTCAAAAAAATTGCGTCTACTTAAGAAAACACTTGATCGAGACCTAAATACCATGTTTGTATTATGCTCCTTTTATTTAGGAAAACATTACTTTGTCCTCATGAAAAGTAACGTAAATACTGTTCTGGTATTGATAGCCATAGCTATTGCTTCGATCGCGCTTGCAAAAGTATCTTCGTTGAAGTCTGAGCAGAAAGAGCCTTTGCAAAAACAGGAGAATATACTTCAAAATGAAGATGATGAGCATTTGGAATTAGCAGTATATATGGATCGTATGCAAAGGCATTTCAGCAAACTTTATTATGCTGCTAAAGCGAACAATCTTCCTCTTGCGAAATTCTATGTTCAAGAGATCAACGAATCATTTGAAACTATAATAGATGCCAATGTTGTGGATGACGGACACAATATTAGCGCCTTGGCAAAGCAATTTGGAGAAGGACCATTCGAACGTATTGAAAACGACTTGGAAGAAAATGGACTGACAGGTTTTGATAGAACTTACGATGACCTTATCCTCAATTGCAACTCATGTCACGTGATGACAGAACATGCATTTGTAAAAATTGTGGTACCCAAAGCACCTCCTGTTGGCAACCAAAGTTTTACCTTTAGCGGGCAATAGCTCGTGTGAAAAGAAACACCTTACAACTTACCCAAGCCTACATTAAATATCTCGTGAAGAGCAAGAGTATTTATGCTATACATTCTCCTTTTCTCTTCTCTTTGATAGACCATCTGAAAAAGGCAAAGCCATTTCCATATTTTCAAAACATTGAAAATGAGCGCAAACGATTGTGCAATGATCATAGCGAGATAACAGGGGTCGATCATGGCGCTGGCAGCAGAAGATCCAAAGTGGGTAAGGTGAGTCATATTGCACGCCATTCTCTAAAGCCAAAAAAGCAAGTCCAGACCCTGTTTCATATTGCGAAGCACTTCCGTTCAAAAAGAATTTTAGAACTGGGAACTTCTTTGGGAATTAGCACATCATACTTTGCTAGTAGTGATGAGGAAGCACAGGTATTGAGCCTTGAAGGAAATGATGTCATTGCAGAAAAAGCGCAAGCCGTATTCAGGAACCTGAAACTCCAAAATATCGAAATAATCAGGGGAAACATAGATAACACATTGAAGTTCGCTCTCAAAAAAATGCCAGACCCGGATCTGGTTTTCCTAGATGCAAATCACAAAAAGGCACCCTGCATGAATTACTTCAATGAGATCAGTGCTTCAATTCATGAAAATTCTATTGTAGTTATAGACGACATTCATTGGTCAAATGGTATGGAACAGGCTTGGGAAGCTATAATTCAGCGAGATGATGTCACACTTTCTGTTGACCTCTTCCATTTTGGACTATTATTTTTTCGTGACGGAATGAGCAAGCAAAGCTTAATTGTGCGCTTATAACCATTCTCCAACCCTATTTACCCCTTATACAAAAGCCAATTGCCTCACAATTTCTTTCTCTATATTCGGGTAGTGAGATCTCTCATAGAAATATCTGGCATTACCAAGATCTATCAAGTCGGCCAACAAGAGGTCCGTGCACTGAATGGTGTTGACCTTAAGATCGAAAAGAATGAATACTTAGCTTTAATGGGACCATCTGGGTCCGGTAAATCCACATTAATGAATATTCTTGGTGCATTGGATACACCGACAGATGGGAATTATTGGCTCAATCAAAGAGATGTAAGCAGGCTGGTTGACAATCAATTGGCAGAGATCAGAAATAAAGAGATAGGATTTGTATTCCAAACATTCAATCTATTGCCTCGTTATACTGCATTGGAGAATGTTGCTTTGCCATTGATCTATGCTGGTCTAAGCAAGGATGACAGAAATGCCAGAGCAGCTGAGGTTTTAGATATGGTTGGATTAGCCGACAGAATGGATCACAGGCCCAACGAACTTTCAGGAGGACAAAGACAAAGAGTGGCTGTCGCAAGAGCGTTAGTAAACAAGCCTTCTATCATATTAGCAGATGAGCCTACAGGTAATTTGGATTCCAAGACCAGTTATGAGATCATGGAGCTCTTTCAAGAGATCCATCAAAATGGCAATACAGTTATCATTGTAACACATGAAGAGGACATTGCTCAATACACACATCGCATAGTTAGATTAATGGATGGGGTTGTGGAAAGTGATAAGAAAAATGAAAGTATTTTACTCGTTAATAATTGATCAGTGAAGATCTATACAAAAACAGGCGATAAAGGAACCACTTCTCTATTCGGAGGAACCAGAGTAAGCAAGGATGATATTCGCATAGAAGCATATGGAACTACAGATGAATTGAATGCCTGGATAGGTGTTGTCCGTGACCATGCAGACGATGAAGACTCAGCAGCCCTATCGAAGATCCAAAACACCTTGTTCAACATTGGGTCTATCCTGGCAACTGAAAAGAAAACTAGTATAGAACTCCCAAATATTGAAGAAAATGACATTGTTGCATTAGAACGATGGATGGATAGAATGTCAGAAGATCTTCCCCCATTAAAGAACTTTGTATTACCCGGTGGAGACCCATCCGTTTCTTTCTGTCATGTAGCTAGAACTGTATGCAGACGAGCTGAACGAAGGGTAATAAGTCTTTCAGATACAGCAGAAATTCCAGAGAATGTGGTGATATACTTGAACAGACTCTCTGACCTTCTCTTTATTTTGGCCCGAAAATTGACGTTTTCGAGGCGTGCCAAAGAAGTACTTTGGAAGAACAAATGAGTAAAATAATTTTTATCTGACTCATATTCAGGTCTTTAACCCCTTTTTTTGGCTTAAAAAAATTATCTTTTGTAAGTAAACAAAAAATATATTTTTGCGTAATTAAAAATTAGACCCTAAAACGTTTATAATATGTATTGGACATTAGAGTTGGCTTCATATTTAGAGGATGCACCTTGGCCCGCAACAAAAGACGAACTTGTCGATTTTGCAATGAGAACAGGAGCTCCATTAGAAGTGGTTGAAAATCTCCAAGAGATGGAAGATGAAGGTGAAGCCTACGAGAACATTGAAGAGATATGGCCGGACTATCCGACCAAAGAAGATTTCTTCTTTAACGAAGACGAGTATTGAAATAGAAAATATTGTTTTTATTAAAAGCCCGTTGATCACAGATCAACGGGCTTTTTTTATACCCATCCAGAGAAGTTTTCCATAGACAACCGGGAAGTTCTTATAGCATCATTCTTATCGGCAAAACCATCAATAAAATTAACTTTGCTGCCATAAACATGTCAAAATGGCTTGGTACTAGAAAGGGCAGGCATTTTGATGTAGTTGAGTCACAATTTACGAGCGAATGATAGGCACAGTAACGAAAGCATTGAAAAAGGTCTTTGGGGACAAATCCACAAAGGACATGAAAGCGGTTTCTCCACAGATCGATAAGGTTCATGAGGAATTTGAAAAACTTTCTGGAAAATCTAATGACGACCTTAGGGCCATCACGGCTGACCTTAAAGCAGAGATCAAGGCATTTACACAGGAAGAGGAAGAAAAGATAGCCCAACTCAAAGAAAAGGCCGAAAACGACCAATCGCTTGACGATGAGCAAAAACAAGGTATCTACGATGAGGTAGATGCGCTCACCAAAAAACTAGATGAAAAACTAGAAGAGGTCCTCAAAAAAATATTGCCAAAGGCATTTGCTGTTGTAAAAGAAACTGCCCGAAGGTTTACTGAGAATAAAGAACTAAGAGTAACTGCCACGGAAATGGATAGAGATATAGCAGCGGCTCGAAGTGGTGTTGAGATCAGTGGTAGCGAAGCTGTGTGGTCAAATACTTGGATGGCGGGCGGCAATGAAGTAACCTGGAATATGATCCACTATGACGTGCAATTGATCGGTGGAATAGTATTGCACGATGGTAAGATCGCTGAAATGCAAACAGGTGAAGGAAAAACTTTAGTGGCTACACTTCCTGTCTATTTGAATGCCCTTACAGGTAAAGGAGTTCATTTGATCACAGTGAATAATTATCTCGCGAAAAGGGATGCCGAATGGATGGGTCCTCTATTTGAATTCCATGGATTAACCGTTGATGTGATCGACAATCATACTCCAAATAGTGCGGAAAGAAGAAAAGCGTATAAGTCTGATATCGTTTACGGAACGAACAATGAATTTGGATTTGATTACCTGCGGGACAACATGGCGATCAACCCGGATAATCTTGTCCAAAAGAAGCATCACTACGCCATTATAGATGAGGTAGATTCTGTATTGATCGATGATGCCCGAACTCCTCTGATCATTTCTGGCCCTACTCCAAAGGGTGATCTTCATGAATTTAATGAGCTTAAGCCGAAGATCCAAAAGCTATATTCGTCTCAAAGGCAACTGGTGCAAACTTTGTTGGCAGACGCGAAAACAGGTCTAAAAGAATTGGATGCAGACAAACCGGATAAGAAAAAAATTGAAGCTGCAGGACTCGCTCTTTTCCGCTGCTATAGAGGTTTACCAAGACACAAGGCATTGATAAAATTCTTAAGTGAGCCTGGTATTAAGTCTCAAATGTTAAAAGTCGAGGCTTTCTATTTGCAAGACCAAGGCAAGAAAATGCCTGAAGTGGATGAAGAACTTTTTTTTACGATAGATGAAAAGAACAATGGTATAGAATTAAGTGAAAAAGGTGTCGACCTCATCTCCGGTCAAGAAGACCCTGAATTCTACATTATGCCAGATATTGGTTCTAAGATCGTAGAACTCGAGACGTCAGGATTGGACGACAAAGAATTGTTGGTAAAAAAAGATGAGTTGATGAGGGATTACAGTATCAAGTCTGAGCGTATCCATACCATCAACCAATTGCTTAAAGCCTACACCCTATTTGAAAAGGACGTTGACTATGTAGTAATGGACAACAAAGTGAAGATCGTTGATGAGCAAACAGGTAGGATCATGGAGGGTCGTAGGTATTCTGATGGGCTACACCAAGCCATTGAATCCAAAGAAAATTGCAAGATAGAGGCGGCTACACAAACTTATGCTACCATCACGCTTCAGAATTATTTCAGGATGTACCACAAGTTAGCTGGTATGACTGGAACTGCTGAAACCGAAGCAGGAGAATTTTGGGACATCTATGAACTGGATGTGGTTGTAATTCCAACGAACCGCCCTATCCAAAGAGATGATAGAGAAGACCTGGTCTACAAGACAAAAAGAGAAAAATACTCTGCGATCATAGAAGAGATATTGGAAATGAAATCCAATGGAAGACCAGTATTGGTGGGAACAACAAACGTTGAAGTTTCAGAGCTTTTGAGCAAGATGCTTAAAATGAAAAATATCGACCACCAAGTTCTGAATGCCAAGTTGCACCAGCGAGAGGCAGACATTGTGCAAGAAGCCGGTAAACCAGGAACGGTTACTATTGCCACGAACATGGCAGGTAGAGGAACAGACATTAAGCTCGGAGAAGGAGTGAAAGAATCTGGAGGTCTTGCTATTATTGGTACAGAAAGACATGATTCACGAAGGGTAGATAGGCAGCTCAGAGGTAGGGCAGGTCGACAAGGAGATCCTGGATCTTCTCAATTCTTTGTTTCCTTGGAAGACAATCTTATGCGTCTATTCGGATCGGACAGGATCGCCAAGATGATGGATCGGATCGGACTTCAAGATGGTGAGGTGATACAGCACAGCATGATCACCAAGTCTATTGAAAGGGCACAGAAAAAAGTAGAGGAAAATAACTTTGGAATAAGAAAAAGATTGCTCGAGTATGATGATGTGATGAATGCCCAGCGTGAAGTGATCTATAAAAGAAGAAAGAATGCTCTTCATGGTGAAAGAATGAGCGTAGACATAGCTAATCTATTTTACGATGAGGCTGAAGCATTGTGTAATGAATTCATTGAAGCAAAAGATTGGGAGAATTTTGAGCTTGAATTGCTAAGGATATTCTCTATTGCTCCACCATTTACAGAAGAAGAATTCAATTCTGGAAATCTGGAAACTATCACGGACAAAGTCTATGATGCAGCAAGAGAGAATTACAAGCGAAAGAGCGGAGTCTTGGCAAGGAAAGCTTGGCCTATCATCAAAGATGTTTATGAAAATCAATCTGATCAATACAAGAACATAGTAGTTCCATTTACGGATGGCTTTAAGACCATGAACGTTGTTGCGAATTTGGAAAGATCCTACAATTCCGAAGGAAGAGAATTGATCTCAGAAGTAGAGAAAGGTGTTACCCTTTCTATGATCGACAACAGCTGGAAAGAACACCTAAGAGAAATGGATGATCTTCGTCAATCTGTTCAGAATGCGCGTTATGAGCAAAAAGACCCCCTTTTGATCTACAAGTTCGAGTCTTTTGATCTTTTTAAATTAATGATCCACAAGATCAATAATGAGATCGCTTCCTTCTTATTGAAGAGCACAATTCCTTTAAACGTGAATGCACAAACGAGCAATACACGTGAAAGCAATAAAGACTTGGAAAGAGCTAAGATCAGCCGAACTCAAATGCCAGGTTTTTCTGGTGGTTCAACTAGTACTCAAGGAGCTCCTCAGGAGGCTCCGAAAAAACTGGCTCCTGTTCGTGTAGAAAAGAAAGTAGGAAGGAACGAGCCTTGTCCTTGCGGTAGCGGAAAGAAATACAAACAATGTCATGGCAGGCCACAGGCTAGCGCATAGAACTTAGACCAAAACCAGAGATCAAAAATGAAGAATGTTTTTATACTTATAACACTTTCGATCATTCTGACAGGTTGTGAAGATGACAACTTCGTTCCTGAAAATGAGATCCCCGAGCTTATAGGCGAATGGAAACTCATTCAAGTATATAACGACCCCGGAGATGGAAGTGGTGATTTCGTGGATGTATTCCAGGGAAAAACAGTTACCTTTTTTGAGGATAGTACGCTAATATCGAATGGTAGTCTATGCAACAATTCGTCAACTTTTAATGAAGACTCTTCGGGGACATATGACCCTGGTGACATGATCATTTTTCCTGATTCTTGCGTTGTTCAGCCGCCTTTAGGGCACAGCTATGAACTTGGAAGGAACCTGATCATCTCCTACCCGTGCGATGAACCATGCCAAGCTAAATATGAGAAGTTAGAGTAATTCTATTCGAACTTACAAGAAACCTTACCATACTGACCGAAGTCAGCAACAATTTCATCTCTTTTCTGAACTGGGATAGGAGCCGTGAACGAACCGGCTAAAACCAATTGTCCCTCTTTGATTTTTCTGCCAATTGACTTGTATTTGTTCAACAGCCAGGCCATGCTGTTCAAGGGGTGTCCCAATATGGCAGAGGCCACTCCATCGGTAGCTTTCTCTCCATTTTTATATAAGACTGCACTCACAGTATCCAATCCAATTTCCTGTGGGATCGCTTTATCTCCTCTTACAACGGCCGCATTTGCTGCATTATCAGCAATGGTATCTTTAACAGTTCGTTTATGGCCTGGATCATTACCAACGGTTCGGAAATCGATCAGTTCCATTGCTGGGATCACATATTTAGTTGATGCTTTTATCATTTCATGTGAAATGTTTTCAAGGTCTAATTCATCTTTGAAAACAAAAGCTAATTCTACCTCAATTCTAGGTTCTATATACTTTCCAATTGGGATGACTTCTCCGCTATTGAATATCATATCATCGAGAAGAACACCGAAATCTGGTTCATCTATTCCGAAAGCCTCTTGCATAACCTTAGATGTCAATCCAACTTTGTGGCCCACAATTGCACGCCCGATCCCTACTTTTAGTTGAACCCACTTATCCTGTATGGCATATGCATCACTAAATGTTATATTCGGATGTATTGAAGTTAATGTTGGAATTTGTTCTTGACTTTTTTCAGCATTGTTTAATCTCAATGCAGCTTCTACTACTTGTTCTTCAGAGAGTGTTGTCCCAGACTCCATAATTATTTTTTAAGCATATCAAGCGCAACATCTACGATCATATCTTCCTGACCACCCACCATTTTGCGCTTTCCCAATTCTACAAGTATAGAACGTGTGTCTAGACCATATTTTTTTGCCGCTCTTTCTGAGTGCAACAGGAATGACGAATACACTCCCGCATATCCTAATGAAAGCGTTTCTCTGTCCACTCTAACGGGTCTTGACTGCAATGGTCTAATAAGGTCATCTGCAGCATCCATGAGTTGGTAAAGATCAGAACCATGTTCAATACCCATTTTGTCCAACACAGCAATGAGCACTTCAAGTGGGGCATTTCCTGCACCAGCGCCCATTCCCGCTAAAGAGGCGTCTAGTCTATTTGCACCATGTTGCATTGCAACGATCGTGTTTGCGACACCTAATGATAAATTATGATGACAATGGATGCCGATCTCCGTCTCTGGTTTTAAAACATCACGAAATGCAATTATTCGATCTTTTACTCCATCCATTAATAGAGCACCGGCCGAATCAGTCACGTAAACACAGTCAGCTCCCGCATTTTCCATAATTAGGGCCTGTTTGGCCAATTTCTTAGGCTCGTTCATATGGGCCATCATCAAAAACCCTCCTACATCCATTCCCAATTCTTTAGCCGCCTCAATGTGCTGTATAGAAATATCTGCTTCTGTACAATGCGTGGCTATTCTAACCGAACGCACTCCAAGTTCAGCTGCATTCTTGAGATCTTCAATTGTTGCGATCCCTGGCAAGATCAAAGTGGTCAGTACGGCATCACTGAGCACTTCATCTAATCCTTCTAACCATTCTCGATCTGTATGCGCTCCGAAGCCATAGTTAAAGCTTCCGCCAGACAACCCATCTCCATGGGCAACTTCAATTGCATCTACTCCTGCTTTGTCCAGTGCAATACAGATCTCCTTTAGTTTTTCTTTTCCATATTGATGCTTGATGGCATGCATTCCATCTCTGAGAGTTACATCTTGAATATATATGTCGTGCTTGTTCTTCTCCATTGATGCATTTAATTTATCGCCATTTTTGCCATGGCCATTTTCTCTCCAGTTGCTCTTGCAGCACTGGTCATTATGTCTAGATTGCCTGCATATTCGGGAAGATAATGTCCTGCTCCAACAACTTTCAAGAACACGGATGTTTTCAGACCATGCCTATATCCTAGCCCCTCAATAAATACCGGCTGATCTTCAGGTATTTCATCAAATTGCACTTCTTGATGAAGTTCGTAACCAGGAACATATTTTTGAACTTCTGAAACCATCTCCTTTATTGAGGCAGTCACTTTTTCCTTATCTGCGATCTCACTTAATGTGAAAACTGTGTCTCGCATAACCAATGGTGGTTCAGCAGGATTTAAAACAATAATGGCTTTGCCCTTATCAGCTCCTCCTATCTTTTCTATAGCATGTGCTGTAGTCTCGGTGAACTCATCAATATTAGCTCTAGTACCCGGACCTGCGGACTTGCTGGAAATCGATGCTACGATCTCTCCATAATGCACTTTCGCTACTCGAGACACTGCGGCAACGATCGGGATAGTCGCTTGACCACCACAAGTGACCATATTCACATTTCTCAACTCTTCATCAATTTCGTTATTTATCGCAGGTATAAGGAACGGTCCGATCGCTGCAGGGGTCAGGTCAATGATCTTCTTGTCTTTGAATGGTTCTATTTTAGACCAATTATAAAGATGGGCTTTTGCTGAAGTGGCATCGAAAACAATTGAAATGTTATGCCATTCTTCCATTTCCAGTAAGCCATCTATGCCCGAATGCGTTGTTGCAACATCCATTCTTTTGGCTCTTGCCAATCCATCTGAATTGGGATCTATACCCACCATAACAGACATTTCCAAACTTTCAGATAGGCGTAAGATCTTGATCATGAGATCTGTCCCGATATTACCGGAACCAATAATTGCGACTTTAGTTTTCTTCATTTCGATATGCGTGTTTTCCTCTAGTCCACCCATTCTTACCTAAGTACTTTTCTCCATCATCTGCTGCAGGCTCCTCAAGTTGAGTGCCCATGCTGTCGTTCCATCTGTTCAAATAACCGAACAAAGCGATCACTCCAAGTATCTCTACGATCTCACCATCGTCCCAATACTTCCTCATGTTCTCAGATATCTCGTCTGTCACAGCATTAGGAACTTGAGAAGCGGCAATTGCAAGATCAAAAACAGCTCTTTCTGCCTTTGAAAAAGCTGGATGTGTTTTGTAATCCCAGATATTGTTCAATTTATCCTGTTCAGAGCCATAACGTTCAGCAGCCCTGATGGCATGTGCTTCACAATATCTACATCCAGTCGTTCTACTGGACAGATAGGCCAGCAATCTTTTTAAAGAACTAGTGACACGCCCTTTGTTCTCCATCACCGCTTTATTCATTTCCATAAAGGCCGCGGAGATCCTTGGTCTGTGCATCATTGTAAAAAGACTATTCGGAGTGAATCCTAGCGTCTCTTCATAAAAATCGGCCATTTCCCGGGCTTCTTTCGTGGCATTTCTGTCTAAGGGATGTACTAAAGGTCTTTTCATCGTTCAGGTCAAGGTCAAAATTAAAATTGTTTCGAACGGTAAATGTAATCAACAGGATCATAATGATCCCCCAATTATTCAGTCTTGTTTCTAGGGAACCTTGGTTATATTCAACTATGAAAAAAGTTATATCCATCTTCTTCAGTCTGCTTTTTGGCTTTATGATCAATGCTCAATTATTTGTTGCAGAGACCACACCAGACGCAAATTCCTTTGCTGAAAACAACGAAGGAATTACTATATTTTTTTCAGACATACTTGATGGCAGTACTGTGGACCAGAACTCTGTTCAAGTCTTTGGTCGATGGTCTGGTCCAATGAATGGAGAGATCTTCATTTCCGGTGTAGGAAATGCTTTTTTCTTTGATCCTGAAGAAGATTTTTTTCATGGAGAGCAAGTAACCGTTACTCTCTCGAATACCATACTTTCTATAACTGGCGAGCCATTAGCTAAAGGTTTCCAATTCCGTTTTTGGACCAAAGTGAACCCAAATACAACATATTCCCAGCCGCAAATAATAGAAATGAGGGAGGACGGTGAAGGCCTTATCCAATGCTATGGCGCTTATGCAGGAGACATAGATAACAATGGATATAGTGATCTTGTCGTAATCAATGAAAATGCAAACGATATCAGGACACTTCTCAATGATCCAATTGATGGATTTAGTGATTTCTCTACCACAATATTGAACACTTCCAACAAACCTTCTACAAATGAAGGAACTGACTTCAATAGAGATGGAGAAATAGATTTGGCTATTGGAAGTACACAAAGCAATGCAGTAAGTGTACTTTATGGCAATGGGTCGCAGCTTGGAAACGAGATCTTGATCCAATCAGGGCAAGGTGTTCGTGGGCTCGCGGTATTGGATTTCAATGGTGACGGCTGGATGGATATTGCCACAGCAAATAGAGTTGCTAGCAACATTGCACTTATTGCCAATGACGGAGCAGGAGGTTTTGAAGAAGCTGAATTCCTCGATGTTTTGAGCTGCAGTGGAGAAACGGGCATCGTAGCTTCTGATATGAACAATGACGGCCTCATGGATCTGGTTGTAGCTTGTTACAATTCCGACAACGTATTGGTATTGATCAATGAAGGCAACGGAATATTTTACGAAGTAGACTTGTCGTCTGTTGGCTCCTCACCATGGATGTTGGTAGCAGGGGATGTTGATGGAGATGGAAACGTAGATATTGCCACGGCCAACAGTGGAAGTGGGACAGCAAGCATTCTCTTCAACGATGGTACAGGAGAACTCGGCACTGCCGTTAACTATGCGGCTGGGGGCTTTCCTTTGGCCATTGACCTTGGTGACTTAAATGGAGATGATCAACTAGACTTGGTCGTAAGTAATTATGCTTCGGCAGACTTCAACATCTATTCTAATAACCTTGGCGTTTTTAGTGAGTGGTTTACTTTGGAAGTTGAACAAGCAGGTAGTTGTGCGATCATACATGACCATAATAATGATGGGAAAGCCGATCTCACATTAATAGATGAGATCTCAGATCTATTATTCATCTATACAGGAGATAACCCTGAGGGAATTGAAGAATTAAGTGTATACTTCAACTTCTTTCCAAATCCAACAATTGGCAAGATCAATATATCTGGGCTTTCACCCGAAGAAGAAATTAGGGTCTGGGATCCACAAGGCAAATTTCTACGCACAATATCTGAAAATGGATGGCATGATATTTCGAAACTTAAACCTGGATCTTATTTAATTGAAAGTACGGTCACTGGCAAGTCACGAAAACTGATAGTGCAATAACAAAAAAGACCCCAAATTATATTTGGGGCCTCTCTTCTAACCATTAAACTAACCAAACTAAAATGAAAAATTTAAAAGTTATCTGCTCTCTTTAAAGCGTACATTAAAAAGTAACAGGTATACTTAGTTTTATTTTGCACCTGTTTCCAATTTCATTTGCCGGTAACCAAGACTTGAATTGTTCTATGGTCTCCATAGCTTTAGCCAAGTTTTCTTGAGACATCATGCTGTTGAGAGTTATATTCTCGATCTCTCCAACCTCATTCATTTCAAAACTAACTTCCACTTCATTTTTTTTATCCATGGAAATGACTTTCGCAACATCGGTTTCTCGGTATTTAGAATGTCTTATTTCCATTTTCTTTTAACTATTTATGGCATACGAAAAGAGTTTACAAAAGGTTTCAGGTCTTGCAATATCTGATCGCGGACATCATTTTTTGAACTTCAAGACAAGAACTGGCAACATCTAATTCAGTCATTATTCTCGCACATGAGGTCAGAGACCACATTTTGTCAATTGGAAAAGGGCTGAACAGATTTCTACTTGAATGGGAATTGTAAAAATCCTTATTAGAACACTTCTGCGTTGAAAACATGGGAATATCTAAAACTCTGCACCCGACTAATCCGTATTTTTAGCTCAATAATTCAATACGTTTATCATGTATCTTCAAAAGTCATTGATCGTCTTTTTTTGTTTGTTGTCTTTAATCATGAATTCACAGATCTCATTTGATCATGTCAGTAGTGATCTGGGAATAACCGATACAACAAAAAGTTATGGTTTGTATTGGGGTGATTATGATAACAATGGTTATCCCGATCTTTTTGCTCCCAATCACTACAACCCATTTATTTCCATTGTACCTGATTTTGAGATCGGTCCGATACTATATGTGAATAATGATGGTAATTCTTTTAATTCTATTGATGCACAGATCCTTGATGTAAAAGACATGCACGGTGCTTCATTTTTCAGGACTAAAGAAAGCCCGTATCAAAACATATTACTTTTGTCAGGGAGTGCGAATAAGAATATTCTATATCAGACGCCATTTACAACTGGAAATGTCCCTGATACTACTTGTGCCATGTGCCCTTCTATAGGTAAAAGCAGAACCATGATGGCTCTGGACGCAAATTTAGATGGAAGGACAGACCTTTTTGTCAACCAAGATTTTTCTGATCTTCCTGGATTTATTCTTTCAGCTTTATATCTGCAACAAAGTGACTATAGTTTTGAATTGGATGGATCAGTTGAGTTTTTTCAATCGAAATTTTCTCAGCAGGCCGACATAGATAACGATGGGGATATGGAGCTGATCATTTCGAATGACGGCAGATATCGCATCTATAACAGGATCTCCAATCAATTTACACTTGCACATGAAGGAACTTTCGGTGCTGGAGATATGAGCATTCAAGACTTTGACAATGATGGTGATTTTGAAATGTTGATCAGTAAAAAAACAAATTCTAATTTTTTTACATCAAGCAACTCCACCATAGACACCTACTTAGCATTTAGCGATATTGATGCAGAGATCATTTTTACGGCTCCTTCAACTTTTACATTCCAAGTTTATTCTTATCCGAATACAATGAATGCAAATACGGGGATGGACCATACGTCAATTGAAGTACATGGCCCTCATTTAATAGATGAAAATGATCCCTCATTTTTAAATTGGCCTACAGACACATTGATGGAAAACTATGTTAACCTAAGTTTCGATGACATAAACGATCAATGGAGGATCCAGATCAATAGAGCAAATAGTAAGTCATTGAGGGTGAGTGTCAAAGCAGATGACGGTTTGGAGCTATTGAGCACCAATAATATAGACCTGACGCCAGTTCCCGGACCCATTCAATTAATGAGTTTTCAGGAGGTTGGCCCAAACATTGAAATAGTTAGCAATGAAATACTATCTGATATTCCTACTTCAAGTTTTATAACAGAAGATTTCGATAATGACAAAGATCAAGATCTCATTATTTTTCCTTTTGATCTGTTGGAGAGTAAGCCTCTGATATTTATAGAAAACGTAGATGGAACACTAGACTTTTCAAATGCCGTTGAAGTTACCAATGCTTCGGAAGGACTTTCCGATGCTTGTTCTAGTATGGATATTAACAACGATGGTCTCATGGATATTTCGAGAGTTAATGCTGGGGGATTCCCTGGAGAATATGGTTCGATCGACATTTATAGAAACACCACTTCTAATTCAAACAACTGGGTAAAGATCGATCTTGAAGGTGAAAGTTCGAATGCAGATGGTTTGGGCAGTGTGGTAACGATCTATTCTGGTGGCACTTCTCAAAAAAAAGTATTTGATGGAGGACATCATAGATTTGCCCAAGATCAACAGACTCTTCATTTCGGCCTTGAAGGATCTTGGTCTATTGATTCTTTGGTCATTAATTGGCCTTCCGGTATCGACCAAACTCTAGATGATCTAAACGTAAACAACACATATCTGATCAATGAGATCACTGGTGTGACCTCAATCGCCAAACTGGATAAGTTTGAAAATGTTGTGATAGATCCAAATCCTTCTAACGGAATTTTTAATTTGCAGAACTTACCGCTCGATTGTGACATAGAAGTCTTTGACTTAAGAGGAAAAAATATACTGCCACTGGAACCTTGTCTCGGAGATCAGTTTGAGTTAAACTTAGTTGGAGCGAAGCAAGGTGTATATTTGGCTAGGATCAGTATTGGTAATCTTTCTCGCGAATTCCGACTTATCAAGATCGATTGAATGGCCCATTGCCAAAGAATGACCGATCTGAATTACTGATATTTTTTTAATTTTGGTCTGTGCACACTCGCATATTGATCTTCTTTCTTTTAACATGGACAATTTATCACGCCCAGGACTGCGAACTTGGAGCTGCAGCTTCTAAAATTGAAAGTCTTATAAAACAAGGTGAGTTTAAAGGATCCCGAGAACTTTGTGATTCTATTCTTGACTGCAACAATTTAGAGATCGGAAGTAATTCACATATTCAGATCGAAGTTTTGAACTATAATACACTCAGAGGGTTGAACAAACGAGAAAGCCCACTTCGAGCCATCAATGGATTGAAAGAGAGTTTACAAAAAATCAATCACCCATTCTTAGAAGATGTGGAATTCAAATTAATGAAAGCCGAGGCAATTCAATTAAGAAAGCACTATAATGAAGTGCCTGTTCTTCTTTCTGAGATCAACATTCATAATTTGTCGCCCTCACAGCTGAATAGGTACGAGTTCATTCGAACATTCAACAACATAAGTCTAGAAAAAGTAGACGCCATTCCTGAGCTCCAAAAATTACTTGAAAAATTTAATGAAGTAGGATCCCCTTCAGTCTATCATTTAGGAAACACACTGGCTAAATTAGGTCAGAAGTGTAGGAACATTGGGGATTTTGAAAAGGGACTAGAGTACCACAAGACTGAAATGGAACTATATGAGAAAAACTATTCTAACGAACATGAATTTGTTGCAAATGCTGCATACAATATTGCCAACAATTATTACGAATTAGAGCAATTCGAAAACGCACTTAAATACTATTTGCCTTGTCATGCGATCTGGAGCCGAACAAAGAAAAGGGACGACAGATACATGCGCTTTTTAAATGAAGGGATAGGTGACATGTATTGGGAATTGGGGAATAATAAAGAGGCATTGAAATACTTTAATTTGTCTGTTATTGATGAAGTTCCTATAAATAATGATACTAGCATTCCATTTATTACGGAAGGTGACAGTCTTTTACAAGCTGGAAATTATGGTGATGCTTTCAATTACTATGAGGAAGCCTTAAAAATGAGAGAAACCCTTTACGGGAAAGACCATGCATTAACCGGATCCTGTCAAAATTATGTCGCTAGATCCATGCACTCCAATGGAAAAGATCAAGAAGCACTTTCTGCATATCAAAATGCGATATGCATGTTGGCAACAAATTTTAGTGATACCGCCATCCATGCAAACCCAGTGATAGACCCCAATGCTCTAAACAATAATTATCTCTTCGAATCTCTAGTTGGCAAAGCAGAATTGCTGAAAAAGCAGTTTTTTGAAAAAGGAAATGAAGAGGACCTTGAGATCGCTTTGGAAACTCAAAAATTGGCTTTGGAAATCATCGATAACTATAAATATGGGGCGATCTCAAAATCGTCTAAGGCGTATTGGTCTAAAAAGTCTATGCCATTGTTTGAAAGTCTGATAAATACATATTTAACCAGATCACAAATAAAGGGAGAAGACCATAGACACCATTGTCTAGAAGTTGTTGAAAAAAGCAAGGCATTGCTTTTATTAACATCATTTTATCAAACTGAATTGGCGGATAATTCAAAGGTCCCTAAAGACATCCTCTCACAAGAAAATGAGCTAAAAGAACAGATCAATTTTTACACGGGAAAGATCTCATTAGAAGAACAAAGATGTTCTCAAACAAGAAGCAAAATGTTGGACCTATGGTCAACTGAATTAAGAGTTTTACAAAATGAGTATGATGTATTTCTTTCTAAACTTAAACTCGAGTATCCGGATTATTATGATCTAAAATTCGAATTACCTCTTGCTGGTCTTCAAAATATTCAAAGTGATCTTTTGGACGAAAATTCCGCAATTCTCGAATACTTTATAGGAGACAATGATATTTACACTTTTGTCATTACTAAAAATGATGTCGAGATCATTAATTCACCAATTACTAGGTCTCATTTTGATCTGCTAGCTTCTTATAATCGATCCATTCGAGATTTCGCACGACATCAACTCGAACCCGCAATTTCTTATAAGGAGTATTGCAAAGATAGTTATGAGATATATCAGATCTTTGTCGAGGGCGCCATTCAAAACCTAGACGAAAACATAAATAATCTTATTGTCATCCCGGATCATGATCTCTCTTATCTGAGTTTCAGTTCTCTATTGACCAAGAATACAGATCATCAAAAGATCAATTATAAAGATCTGGACTATCTTTTTAAAAAATACTCCATTTCATATGCTGCTTCATCTTCCCTTAAACTCTTAGCACAAAATTTGAATTCTTCAATTTCTAAGTACCAGGGCTTTGCGCCTGAATATCTCGAAGAAGAACTTGCTTTTGATGGACTGAACGTGACAAAGCTTCATTTTAATAATAACGAAGTTGAACAAGGCAAGACCATTTTAGGCGGAAACTCTTGGGTAGGTCAGAATGTTACTGAAGAACTATTTGTTGAACATGCCCGTGAAGCCGGTATCTTACACCTTGCCTCTCACGCCTTTATCAATGACCAAGATCCCATGTTATCAAAGTTTATGTTCAATCGATCATCCGAGAACAATGGCTGGCTTCACACATATGAGATATACGATCTTGAAACTAAAGCTCAATTGATCATTTTAAGTGCATGTAATACAGGAATAGGAGAATGGCAAAGGGGCGAAGGCATGCTATCTCTTGAAAGAGCATTTCAATATGGGGGTTGCCCTTCACTACTCACTTCTTTATGGACCGTTGATGATGGCGCTACATCTGAATTATCATCTCTTTTCTTAACTCATTTGAAGAATGGTGTAACCAAAGACAAAGCTCTAAATAATGCAATGAATTCATTCCTAGAAAATTCAAATCCAGAAAAACTTCACCCTTTTTTCTGGAGCTCATTCAAGGTTGTTGGAAATACTGACCCTTTACAAGAAGCCAAAAATTATTGGACCTACGTGTTTTTGATACTAGTAGTTTTACTAGGAGCTTTGGTTTTAAAGAGAAAGATCAATCCAAAGAGTTTAAGATCTTAGAGGCTTTTTTTGAATTATACCCATCCTGATTTACGATCTCTTGAAATGTAGTTCTAGCACTCTCTTTTTCTCCAAGTTTTATATGGAATAAGCCCTTATACCATTTTGCCTGTTCTACATATGTGTTGTTGTTATTCAATACAAGTTCGCATTTTTCCAGAGCTTCCTTGATCAATGGTGGGTCCATAGATGCAAGGCATTGTGCTTGATAAAAATCTTTCAAATAAGACGCCTGTCCATTTGCATTCTCAAAATGATCGTAAGCCTTAAGAAAGCGTCTTTCATTATATGCTTCGATCCCTAGCTGCCAGTTGCTTAGTGTTCCAGTACCTCTTACATATGTAGGGCTATCATATACTTCGAAATTAGCCGTATAAAGGTCTTGATCATTCATACTACTATCAAATATCCAATACGCACCGATCAACACTGCTATGGAAGCAGCAACAGCAAAATATCGGTAATAAGAAGGCCTTGAACTACCTGAACTTTTCTCTTGTATTTCTTTTTCGAATGAACGCATTTTATCCTTCAATTCTTTTCTACCAACAACACGCATACTTCGCCTTGAGATGATGTACATTTCATTTTCTTGAGAAAACTCCTTGTCAACTTGAAGTTTATTCTCAAAGTCTTTCAATTCCTCGCTACTCAATTCTTTGTTGTGATAGCGATCGATCAATTCGTAATTTGCTTGTTCAGAATTCATAACTTTTCAGTATTGATATGGCCTCCCGATCGGACCGCAATAATTTCCTAAGACTTTTTAAGCATTTGTATTTTTTATTTCTTGCAACTTGTTCATTTGAAAAACCCAATTTCTGAACGATCTCTTTCATGCTTGCATCGAAATAGAAACTCTGGACCAAAAGGTCTTTACAATTCTCATCTAATCCCGAAATCAGGTCCAAGATCATTTCTTGCTCTTCTTTTTTCATTATCTGTTGAGATGGATCTAGTTCTTTCTCTTCTGAAACAACCTTCAAATGTCTCTCAGATGCTTTTCTATTTCTTTTTAATTCGTTCAACCATTTAAATTTTGCAATGGAGAAGACATAAGTCGAAATGGCGCTTTCGCCTTTAAATCTATTGTCTCTCACATTTTCATAGAATACTATCATAGCTTCTTGTTGCATATCAGATGCGTCACTTTCGTCACCGCTGTTGACCAAGATATATCTATGTATTTGATCTCTGCATAGGCCGTATATGGTCTTTAAAGCTTTATCACGGTCAGCTTCTTTTCCTAGAAGCATGAGCAAAAGTTCCTTATCTGATCTCCTTGCTTTGATACTTAGTCAATTTGATTGGTTGAAGTGTAACCAATATTAGTCAAAAAAAGTTCTAGAGAAAAAAATCGATGTAGGTGGTTACAAAATGAACAATAGGTATGACTAACCTTCAAATAGATCAAAAATTAAATAATCAATTATGAAAAATTTAGCACATACTTTACTAGCAATTGCGCTCTTCCTCGGAAGTTTGACCACTGAAGCTCAGACCGTCTTTTTTCAAGAGGACTTTAATAGCGGAGCGCCAGCATGGCAATCTCAAAGTGTTCTTGGACCAAATCAATGGAATATCACCAATAATGGTGGGAACAATATTGATGGTACTGACATGGTGATGATCCAATCACTACCAGGACAACCATCTATTACCGAACTTGTCCTACCTCCATTTCCACCAGTTCCTCCAGGTACCCAAGATGTGGTTTTAGAAATGGAAATAAATTTAGTTTCTGAACAGAATATGGTAATGAAACTAGTTCAATTTGACGACCAGAACCCAGGAATCCCTATTGAATTAGAACAATTGGACCTTACAAGTTGTGACCCTATATTACCTTGGAATTGCCCCCTGCCAGAACAATGGATCATTCCCCTTGATCAATTTGACCCTAATGACACCTATGTAGTTGTATGTGAAGACCTAAGTGGTTCAGGAGGAGATTTTTGCGCAATAGATAATGTACTCGCAATAGCGAATCCTTGCCCTATTGGTTTAATACTCGATACCAATTATCCTCCAACTTGCCATAATGGTCCCGATGGCTTGATAGAAGTGACGGGCATCTTAGGTGAACCGCCATATACGTACTCGATAGACTTTGGGCCAGGACAAGCCTCTGGTTCTTTTAATACCTTTCCCGGAGTCCACTTGATCACTGTTGTAGACGCCATTGGTTGTACAACAACAATTACAGTGGTCGTTCCAAATAAACCAGACTTGATATACAATTATGTGGCTGCCGCCCCTTCTTGCTTTGATGGAAATGATGCAACTATTGTAGGTTCAGCTTCAGGGGGCACACCAGGGTATACTTACACTATAGATGGTGGCCCTGCTCAAGGAAACGGAAATTTCACAACAACTCCTGGAGTGCATAATATTATGGTTATCGATGCACTTGGATGTACAAAGGTATTTGCTCTTACCGTTCCAAATGCAGATCCTATTGGTATTCAACAAACCGTTTTTCCACCTACATGTCATGATGGAGATGATGGTCAAATATCTGTGACCGCAAGTGGTGGAACTCCACCATACAGCTACTCTTTGGATGGTGGTCTAGGACAAGGAAATGGAAATTTTATAACAACACCGGGCGCCCACACAGTAACAGTTACAGATGCTAATAATTGTACAAAAGTTTTCACAATAACGGTTCCGAATAGTACCAATGAGATCATTTATAATTATGCCGCAGGTTCTCCTACATGTCATAATGGACCTAATGGTGCTATTGCTGGAGCAGCGGCTGGCGGAACACCTCCATATTCTTACTCCCTCAATTTTGGATTACCACAAGGAAATGGAGCATTCCTGGGACTCTCACCCGGATGGTACACCATTACTATTACAGACGCTCTAGGATGTCAAACAACTCATTTTATTGAAGTACCGAACGTGCCAGAATTAGTTGTAAACTTCACACATTCAACTTCAGTTTCTTGTTTTAATGGTTCAGACGCCATAATACAGGTTACTAGCGTAGCGAACGGTACACCTCCATATACCTATACCATGAATGGGGTTGCCGGAGGACCAACTTGGCTAGCCGCTCCTTCAGGAAATTACGTGCTAGTTGTAACGGATGCGAACGGATGTACGAAAACAGAGAATTTTACTATCGCAAATCCACCTCAACTCACAATAACAGGTGTCATTAATCATGTTACTTGTTCTGGAGCTGGCGATGGTATTATAACACCCTTCCCAGGAGGTGGTACACCACCATATCAAACACGTTTGGACGGTGGGGCTTACGCTGCTCCAGTAAATTATACAGACTTGTCACCAGGTCTTCATTCCTTAGACGTAAAAGATGCGAATGCATGCGTTTCTAGTACTTCGGTCCTCGTAACACAACCTTTGCCATTGGTTTCTGACACTGTTGCTGTAACCCCATCCAGTGGAGATGATGGGGCTATAGACATAGAAACTGTTGGTGGAAATCCTGCATATTTCTACCTGTGGTCTAATGGTGAGACCACTCAGGACATCGACAGCCTTCCATCAGGGGAATACTATGTATTGACCACTGACACTAAACTCTGTCCTTCGGATACATTATGGGTTACAGTGCCCTCTTCTGTTGACCCAACGGCATGCGTAGCTGAGAATTTTACAAATGCCCCGACCGGCCTATTTGAAGATCAAACCATAGCTGGTGGTACAAAAACAAGATTGAATTGGGATCATTATTCTGATGCTTCTGAAGGGTGTATCCTTAAAGGAGGTAAGATCGATGTTTTGGATCCTTCTGCAACATATTCTACGATCCCTGGTCAAGTGCTTATACAAGGAGTGCTTATCTCTGGTATTTCGGGATTGGATTTTTCAGCTTCCCTTGACCCAAATGCAACTTTTGACCTGTTCGATGCATCACAGTATCCCACATCTCCTTCTGCAAGTTTGATACCAGGTGCATTTTACAAATGGCAAGTTCAGTGTGGTTGTATCATAGATAATTCTCTGCCATTTCCAGCCAAACTGCAAGGGTCAAATCTAATTTTGTCTCCTTGGTCAGAATTTGATGTTTTCACAAATTTATCTTTCGCTCCGATAGTCGAAGGAGGCGAGAACAGTTCAATTGGAACTGCAGAACAAACCAAAATGCTGGTCTACCCAAATCCGAACGAAGGCAATTTTGTTTTGTCCGTAAAGGGTGTAGAAGATGAATCGGTGATCATTGAAGTAAGGAACTCAATGGGAGAATTGATCGACTCGTTCAGCAAAAATATTCATTCAAATAATCAGCTGATCAACTTGGATATTTCACATCAAA
This sequence comes from Flavobacteriales bacterium, assembly GCA_013002285.1. The sequence goes on along the minus strand of JABDKJ010000078.1, from coordinate 158,327 downwards.
ATCCAGGAATGTACCTTATTCAAATACATGCAGATCAATTTTCATCCTCGACAACTGTTATCAAAAAATAATACAATACTAAACTTAATTCCCCATGGATCAATATTGCTTATGCAATGGTCTGTGGGGTTTTTATCAGAATGTGATAAATTTAAATTCGGATACTCTGAACGCTCCATGGTTATCTGAGCGATAAAAAGTAACTTTTTTTAAATGAAGATCTGACAGGATCTCACAGAATGCGAACTTGTATAATATTAAACTCATCTATTGCCGGATTTAGACTTACAGAAATTGCACGGTCATCGATCATTTGGATCAAAGTATCTTTAGGTTTGAGATATTCAAAATCAGTTCTAAATTGAAATAACATTTGTCACCAAAACGAACTATGGAGTTTAACCAGCCCAACCCTCTCTGTCTAAACTCCTGTATTGAATGGCCTCAGCCAAGTGGTTATTCTCAATGATCTCTGATCTATTGAGATCTGCTATAGTCCTGGATACTTTCAAAATGCGGTCATATGCTCTTGCTGAAAGACCTAGCTTGTCCATGGCTTTCTTTAGCAATTCTTTACCGCTTTCGGTGATCTGGCAAAATTCCAAGATCTGCTTTTTATCCATTTGAGCATTAGAATGAACTTTAGGTATGCCAGCAAATCGCTCGTGTTGGACCATCCTAGTTTGCATTACCCTCGTGCGAATTGCAGAGCTTTTTTCTGTAGGTCGTGTATCGGATAATTCATCAAAAGAAACAGGTGTTACCTCTATGTGAATATCTATCCTATCAAGTAATGGACCTGAGATCTTGTTCAAGTATTTCTGGACCATTCCTGGAGGACACATGCAATCTTTTTCAGGATGATTGTAATATCCACACGGGCAAGGATTCATGCTGGCCACTAGCATCAAAGAGGCAGGGTAATCAACTGCGAATCGAGCTCTAGAAATGCTGACTGTTCGGTCTTCTAAAGGTTGACGCATTACCTCTAACACTGTTCTTTTGAATTCAGGCAGTTCGTCCAGAAATAAAACACCATTATGGGCCAAAGAGATCTCTCCGGGTTGTGGGAAGCTTCCACCACCTACCAATGCAACATCGGATATTGTATGATGTGGTGATCGGAACGGTCGTACAGAGATAAGTCCGTTCTCATCTTTCATTTTGCCCGCCACAGAATGGATCTTGGTTGTCTCCAAAGCTTCATTCAAATTCAAGGGGGGCAATATTGTCGGAAGCCTTTTTGCGAGCATGGTCTTACCCGCACCAGGAGGTCCGATCAAAATGATATTATGTCCTCCCGCAGCAGCTATTTCAAAGGCCCTCTTAATGTTTTCCTGACCTTTCACATCATCAAAATCTACTGGATATTCGGAGATCTTATCATAAAAACGTGCTCGTGTGTCAAAGACAACTGGTTCAAGCTCCTTCTCCTCATTGAAAAAATCAATAACTTCTTTGAGATGCTTTACTCCATAAACATCGAGACCACTAACAATGGCTGCTTCATTTGAGTTTTCTTCAGGAAGAATTACACCTTTAAAGCCCTTTTCTTTTGCCTCTATTGCGATCGGTAAAACTCCTTTAATCGGTCTCAACCCTCCATCAAGCGCTAATTCACCCATGATCACATAGTCGCCTACTTTAGAGAACAAGACCTGTTCCGAAGCAGCTAATACTCCCATTGTCAATGCCAGATCATAAGCGGCTCCTTCTTTCTTTATATCTGCAGGAGCCATATTTACTGTAACACCCTTTCGTGGAAATTTATAACCTATATTGCCTAATGCTGCAGTAATCCTTTTATGACTTTCTCTTACTGCATTGTCCGGTAAACCCACAAGGTGAAAGAACACACCTTTGCTAACATCTACTTCTATAGTAACTAAAGTGGCGTCTATGCCTAGGACTGCACAGCCGAAGGTTTTTACGAGCATTGAATAGGTTTTTAGTAAAGCTTGTGCAAGTTAAGATCTATTTCCTTTTTTAAAAAAAATGACCCCTCGAATTCTGATCGGGCCTTAAGGATTGCCAGTAAGATCAGCAACTTTATTGATATAATCCTGGAGTTCTCTTTTTATCTCTTGCTCCCTTTGAATGGCCGTTTTCCTGTAAGTATCAAATTCGCCTTCAACTTGTGCAAGCTTCGTTCGGGTGTTCTTCGTAATACGATTGCTATTCAAAAAACGAATGATCGCAAATGCCAATCCCGCAAGCAGTGCAAACACTATTGTCCACATGGTTGTCTTGTATTTGCTCTTACTCCACAAAGAACCCATGAATGATATACCATCTTTTTCTGCTGTTAATGTGCTGATATTATCTTCTGCTTCTTGAGCTGAGTTTTTCAGAATACTTATTTCATTGGCTTGTTCATTGATCTTTTTTGCGTGATCGGTGATCTTTACATTCAACGTTTTTAGTGTATCGGAAATATTTTTCCAATAAGCATTTAAACGAACTTTCTTCACTACTTTGTAATCTTGGTAATTGTTCGATTTACGATACATTTCATCGAACTGCTCCTTTAATGTCGCTTTAGAAGGATCATAAGCAGTTGGTTCCTGAGCAAAATAAGTGCTAGAAATAATAACGGTGAACAACAGTATGGCGACATTTTTCATAAAGGGAAAATTACCGAGTAAGATCAGCTGAACCACAGTTCAGAAATTATTTATTCCAATTTGGATCGTGATTTATTTCGAAGCTTGATCGATATGCCTTTCAACATAGTCGATCAATGAGTGGATGACCTTGATATGTATTTCTTGAGCTCTATCAGCAAAGTCTGAATGCGGAGCTCTGATCTCAACATCAGCAAGCCCTGAGATCTTTCCACCAGACCTTCCTGTTAAGCCTATCACCTTCATTCCTTTTTGCTGAGCTACTTCTATGGCATTCAAGACATTTTCAGAATCTCCGCTGGTACTAATGGCTAACAGCACATCTCCCTCGTTACCTAATCCTTCGACAAATCGGGAGAATATTTTTTCAAATCCATAGTCATTTCCCGCACATGTAATATGGCTGGGGTCACTTATTGATATCGCTGGTAATGCTTTTCTGTGATCTCTGAATCTTGCCGAAAGTTCTTCGGCAAAATGCATGGCATCACTCATAGAACCACCATTTCCGCATGATATAACTTTGCCTTTATTCTTAAATGCTTCGATCAAGAGGTCGCCCGCTAGAGCAATGTTCTTAACATTTTGATCATCTGAAATGAATTCTTCCAGTTTGGCTTTTGCCTCTAGAAAGTGCTGCTTGATCTTATCTGGCATCTAAAGTATATTTGCTCTAATTAAGCAAAAGATCAATTGCCGAATGCAAGATCTTTTTGTTTTTGATAATGTTTGTTCGCTTCTATTCCTTCCTTGAGAAACTTCACATATTCGTCTACATCTGGCGTATAACCTACAGGAGCGTTCATCAAACAACCATCAGGACTTAAAATTGCATACAATGGCTGAGTGCTATTCTCAAACGAAAGTATTTCTAATGTAGACCATTTATTTCCTATAGTCCTGATCTTTTTATCTTTTGTACTTCCATCGTTATACGTGACTAATACAATGTCTTCTTCTCCTTCTTCTAGCTTTCTTTTGTCATCCACATAAAGTGATACTACCTGAAATTCTTCATTCAGTAATTTCATCACTTTATCCTCTGGCCAAACATTTTCTTCCATCCTCCTGCAATTTACGCATGCATGACCCGTGAAATCTATGAAGATCGGTTTTGCCTTTTCTTTGGCCATATCTTGAGCAATATAAAAGTCATCTGTACAGTCCAAGTCCAAAGGGCAATGCGAATCTTTTTCATACCAACTATAATGCTTATAAGGGGGAAAGCCGGCCATTAAACCTTGTTCCCACCATGGACTTTTAAGCATCCCCGGAAATAAGTATATGGCAAATGCTAAAAAAGCAATGCCCCATCCGATCCTTCCACCTGATAACTTCGTTTTAGGCGAATCATGTGGAAACTTATATAGTCCAAATAAATAGAGTGCACAGGCTATTGCAAGAATGAACCAAATGAGAAAAAATGTTTCTCTTTTCACCCAACCCAATTGATACACCAAGTCCGCGTTTGAAAGGAATTTCACTGCAAGAGCCAATTCCACAAAACCTAAAACAACTTTAACCGTGTTCAACCATCCCCCGGATGAAGGCAACTTGTTCAGCCACTGAGGGAACATCGCGAATAAGGCAAATGGTAGTCCCAGGGCAATTCCAAATCCAGCCAAAGCAGCAGTCAAAGGCCAAGGACCTCCTTTGAGCACTCCTGCAAGTAAGGACCCCAGTATTGGACCCGTGCAAGAAAATGAGACTATGGCCAGGGTTAAAGCCATAAAAAAGATGCCGCCTATTCCTGCTTTGTTAGATGCTGAGTCAGCCTTATTGGCTATAGAACTTGGCAATGTCAACTCATAGTATCCAAAAAAGCTTCCTGCAAAAAATACAAAGACTGTAAAAAACACCATGTTGAGAATGAAACCGGTAGCGATCTCATTCAATACTTCCGGATCTTGATTAGAAACATGAAAAGGAATGGCAACTGCTGTATAGATCAAGAAAATAAAGAACCCATATGTGAAAGCCCTTATCTTACCTTTTCGTTTGTCTTCACTACCTTTTGTGAAAAAAGAAACCGTTAATGGGATCATTGGAAATACACAAGGAGTAACCAATGCAACCAGTCCGCCAAGAAACCCTAGGAGGAAAATAACCAACATATTCTGGTCATCGTCATTCCCAGATGTAGTTGTGTTTTCCGATGCAAATTCCTTTCCTTTTGAATACGGTTCAGAGACATCAACACATGGCAACTCGTATTTCGCATTGTCATATTCTGAACTTTCAAAAGAGCCTGTTCCTTCTCCTAACAATGACTTTCCAGTACTCAGGTCAATTTCAAAATCTACGATTTCAGGAGGCAGACATTCCTTGTCGTTGCAAACCATAAACTCTAGCCAACCTTTGAAAGCTTTGGAGGGATCAGAGATCTGTGCTGTTTGAGTAAACTCGACCTCATCTTCAAAATAAGCGAGGTCCATATCAAAGTTCGGATCGAACTCTACTTTAGGTTTTGGTTCTGAAACTTCACTCAAAGAAGATATTCCGGATGCTTCTTTATCTACTTCAAAATATGTCGCTACGGGCCCTATCTTATCCGGATCCAAGTGCTGAGAATACATATGCCATCCCTTATCAATGATGGCTTTGTACGTAACTTCATATTCACTATCCTCGATCTTCTTGGAAGTAAACTCCCATTGAACGGCTTCTTTTACCTGGCTTCCAGTCACATCGCTAGCCTGATCTTCATGACCTAAAACAGGCATGCTAATTTCAGAATGGTCTTCTTTTTTGTCCTTACTGCCTTCTGATCCAGGACTAACAGCGGCTCCGTTTCCTTTAACATTGAACTCAAAATCAACCATTTCCGGTGGCAAGCATTCTTTGTCATTGCAAACCATGAACTCCAGCCAACCCTTTATTACAAAGTCTTCGCTAGACTTTACCTTGATCTTTTGATCAAATGAACAATCTCCTTCAAAATAAGCGAGGTCCATCTTAAAGTTTGGGTCATAAACTTGAACGGATTCCATTTCTCCTGTTTCACCAAGAAGTTCAAAATGTTCACTCTTTTCAAACTCAAAATATGTAGGAATGGGGCCACCTTCATCCAAATGTTGAGAATACATGTGCCATGGTTTGTCTACAGTAGCATCAAAGTATAGGGTCGCCTCATTACCATCTTGCTGTACACTAAAATCCCAATCTACAGGATCGACTACCTGAAGGGTCATAGAAAAAGTTGTCAGCGCTAGGACCACAAGGATCCAAAATGTATGTTTGATTCTCAACATTCTTCGTTTATAATGTGCTTAAACGCAAAAGTACTTAACTGAGGTATCTTAGTTTAAGTCATTTCCCTTTTTTGATAGGGATCCTAAATCTATTTCTTGCCCCGGGTCAAGTCTAAAATGCGACCTTGCAAAATGAACGATCAAATATAAGATAGGAGTGTCAATGATCGCAAACATTACCTTATATAAGAATCCGTTTATCAAAAGATCTATGAATCTAACCCATTCGATCTTTTGGAAAACACAAAGTAACAATAAAACTACGGCAGTGTCTATAAGCTGACTGGGAATTGTCGAAAGATTGTTTCTCATCCACAAATGCTTTCCCTTGGTCAAATTTTTCCAAAAGTGATATAATCTAATATCAATGAATTGTGCGATCAAATAAGCACACATAGATGCAAATACTGCAGGGCCGGTCAAGCCAAATACAATATCAAATGTTTCGCTCTTTACAGGAGACCACTCCGTATGCGGCACTATTGTAGCAAGGCTCACTAGCAAATAAATGAAAATGGCAGAGATTATTCCGGCCACCACGATCTTGTTCGCCATGCGTTTTCCGAAAAGTTCTGAAATAAGGTCTGTGACCAAGAAAGTGATAGGATATGCGATAATTCCAACGCTGATCTCAAAAGTGTAATCTGACCCAAAGAGTTTGAATGGTTGCCACCAAAAGAATTTTTGGAAGATCAAATTTGAGCCCACCAAAGCCGCGATGAATAAACCGCCTAAAATAATGTAAAGGTTTAAAGCTTGTCTGGTTTTATGTTCATTCATCCTTGAGCCATTCGATCTTTAATACTTCCTTTGTTTCCTCTGTAACTTTGAACTTATCGCTTGATCGCAATCCCATTACCCATATGATCTCGTCTCCTGAAGTCATTATTGGGATCAGTTTTTTCTCATGAATATTCACTTTATTATCTATCAAAAGGTCGCTTACTTTCTTTTGACCTTTCATCCCAAAAGGAAAGAATTTATCTCCTTCTTGCCAATTCCTGACCTTTAATGGAAAACTCAATTTGGCTGCGTCAAAATAGGCAATATTTGCGCTTTTTTGTTTTGCCATTGTTGACTTAGAAATCTCTACTATTTCCAGATCCAGGGGGCCATTAACAGAAAATTGCCCTTCTATAATTTCAACGTTAAAACTTTGGTCTGCCAAAGGTGCAAGTACTAACTTATTTCGATCCTTGATCAATTCATGCGTATCACCCGTGATCTTCTTTCCAGTTGAAGCTTTAAGAAGATCTATTGCATTGGCTCGCTGCTTACTAGAAAATCCTAAGCCATCCAATAGATGAAACAGGATCAATTCAGAACCTTCTTGATCTTGTAATTCATCTATATCGATCAAAAGCTGACCGTCTTTTTTCTCTTCAATACAGAGTATCTTGGCTTCCGCCACTTTTGACTGTAAAAGCTCCCAATTCTTTCTGTTCTCATTTATTCTCTGTTTCCAATTAGAATAGAACTCCTTGTCCTTTTTCTTTAAAACAGGAATGGCTTGGTGTCTTATTTTATTTCTTAAATATTTCGTGTCCGTGTTAGAACGATCTTCCCTGAAACTGATGCCACGTTCTTCAGCATATTCACTTATCTCATCTTTTGTTAGATCCAACAATGGTCGAATAATGTTTCCTCGAATAGGCAAGATCCCTCTCAATCCCTTCAATCCAGAACTTCTTTGTAGATTGATCAAAACGGTTTCTATATTATCATCAAAATGATGTGCTGTTGCTATCTTGGTATATGAATACTCAGTGGCTAGTTCTTGGAACCAGCTATACCTGAGTTCTCTGGCTGCTTCCTGGACAGACAGCTTCTTTTCCTTTGAATATATCTTTGTATTAAAATTTTTTCGATGGATAACTATCCCTTTTTCTTGAGCGATCTGCACCACGAGTTCTTCATCTAAGTCTGACTCTTCGTTCCTTAAAGAAAAATTGCAATGAGCAATAGCAATGGGGTATCCCAATTCCAGAAAAATATCAAGCATGACCATGCTATCCATGCCTCCACTTATTGTCAATAAGATTTTGTCTTGACCAGAGCATAGTTCATTGCGCTTAATAAAAGACTTCACGGATCTGGCCAAATTCATTTCAAAGCCTCCTTCATTGCTTCTGCCTTTACTAGACATTCTTCATATTCTTTTTCAGGGTCTGACTTTGCAGTGATCGCGCTACCCACCGAAAAACTCAATTTCTTGTTCTTGTCATCGTATAAAATGCTTCGGATGATGACATTGAAGTCGAAGTCACCATTCGGCTTGATATATCCTATGGATCCCGAATAAACACCTCTTTTAAAGGACTCGACTTCTTCAATGATCTTCATTGCTGAGATCTTAGGTGCCCCTGTCATGCTCGCCATGGGAAAAGTTGCCTTGAGTATGTCTTTGAATTTAATACCGGTTTTCAGATCTGCACTGATCGTTGATATCAGATGATGAACAGTTTCAAAAGAATGAAGCGCAGCTAGTTCTTCCACGTTAACTGAATTTTTGCTTGCAACTCTAGCAAGGTCATTTCGCACTACGTCCACAGTCATGACATTTTCAGCCTTTTCTTTAATGCTCCCGATCAAGGATCCAATAGCTTTTTGTTCTTCTTTGCTATTCTTGGAACGTTTTGCCGTTCCTTTGATCGGTTGTGAAAATAATCTATTCCCTTCTCTCTTGATAAATCGCTCTGGACTTCCACATAGAATATATTTATTCTTCCTTTTTATGAAGCAGCTTAAAGGCGCTTTCGTAAGCCCATTTAAGTTATCATATGTCAGGTAAGGATCAATGCTCACATTCTCTGCAAACCATTCAATACAATAATTGACCTCATAAATGTCTCCTCTTTTAATATGGAACATCAATTTGTCGAAATTGGAAAAATATTCCTCCTTAGAAGTGAATTGGACAAGTTCGATCTTTGATGAGATGAACTTTTGATCTTTTAAAGCAGAGGATACGTTTCCAGTTCCTTTACTAATTACTCTCGCTTGATCTATCCATTCTACAACATGATCAGCAACAAAAAAAGATCTGTTCGGAAATTTGATGCTTTCCTCATTTGAAGATGTGAGTTTTTCTATATCGTTCTTCAGGTCATAGTTCAAATATCCAAAAAGCCATTTATTCTCTTTTTCTAAATGTTCTTGTAGCTTCCAAGGGGAAGAGCCCCTTGTATCTGTGTCTTGATATGCCAATAGGTCTGTACCCTTTCCGTTTGAATTCAGAAATGCCAAATTTTTGCCGCTATAGCCATGGATATCAGCGATTTCCAATTTCTTATTTGATCGAATTGAGTTCACTTTGTGATAATAATCTGGAAGTATTCATCTAACAAAGATGGCATTTAAACCCCTTGTTCGTCTGCATCCGCTGCCCAATATGATAAAAAGTGGATTTTTAAGGAAATTTTCTTTAATTTTGAAAGATAACGCAGAGTCAACCATTCTCGCAAACCAAACTGATATGAAAAAGTTATTTGCACTTTTAGCTGTCGTGGCTATTTTTAATTTTACGAACGAATTACATTCCCAAGCTAGGATCATCTCTACTGGAGGACCATTTATGGTCATGGATGGTGGAGTTTACTTAGTTGTGGAAAACACTAATCCAGCTGCCATTGCACCATCAAGTGGAGCACCAGATCTCAATCTGGTATCAGAAGATGAGAACAATATTGTAAAGTGGTATATGGATCCAGTAGGAAATGTTGGTGCCAATCATCAAATTCCATTCACCGATACAAATGGAGATTACGCAAGAATTGTAACCCGTTTTCCAAATGCGGCTTCGGCAGGTACACCAGGTGCAAATTTCCATATGCAATTTTCTAGCTATGGCACTCCTCCGGGAAATACTCCATTGCCAAGCTTGGTAACGCATTTAACCAATTATAATGTTGCGATCGCAACGCCAGGTGTTCAAGGGAATACTGCTAATGCACCAAATACAGTAGATAGATTTTGGTTTATGGAAATGTTTGATTTTACAGCTAGTCCAGAACCAAACTTACGATTTGCTGTTCCACTTGCAGAACAAGATGGTATTACCACAGGAAATGTAATGGTTCAAAGATTTAATGAATCGGCAAACCTTTGGGCAGATTGGTTCTCACCAACGACATTATTGAGTGCTTCACCATTTTTTACAACTGCAGGTACAGATATTCCAACAGGTGAATTTTATAAGACATGGACTTTAACTAGCTTCGATGAGCCACTTTCTGTTGAATTATTGAATTTTACCGCAGAATGTGAAAATGCTGGTGCTACAATTAAGTGGTCTACCGCATCTGAGCAGAATTCTGATTACTTTACCGTAGAGCGTTCAAATGATGGGACTTTCTGGGAGACTGTGACAGAAATAGATGCAGCTGGAAGCAGCTCTAGTTTGATCAATTATGAAGTAACAGATGAGTACGCAGCGAATGGTATCAACTATTACAAAGTCATTGAAACTGATGTGAATGGGGTTAAAACACAATTTGGCCCAGTCTCCACTTCTTGTGGAACGAACGTTTTTGAGATCGTTAATGTGATCAACGACTTTTCGGATAACAGTCCTCTGGATTTAGTGATCAACTCTTCAAGCGACAAGATCGCTTCGATAAAGATCATTGACATTGCTGGAAAATTGGTTTATGACCAAGCAAATACAACTATTCCAGAAGGTCTTTCTACGATCAGCTTGAACAAAAGCGACCTTTCAATGGGCGTGTACTTCATTGCTGTTCAAACGGAAGATGAATTGCTTGGAAGGAAGGTTATACTGAACTAAGAAATTAAATTTAGAATTGAAAAAGCCTTCCATTTTGGAAGGCTTTTTTTTATGCCCAATTTACAGGGTCCATTCCTTTTGAAGTAAGGTAAGAATTAGTCTGACTAAAGTGCTTGTTACCGAAAAATCCTCTGTCTGCTGAAAAAGGTGATGGATGAGCAGAAGAAAGAACTAAATGTTTTTGCCGATCTATTATTGCTCCTTTTTTCTGGGCATAGGCGCCCCAAAGTAGGAATACGACATTCTCCTTTTGATCATTAATACAACTAATAACGGCATCAGTGAATTGCTCCCATCCCTTCTTTTGATGGGACCCAGCCGTTCTTGCCCTTACGGTCAATGTTGCGTTTAATAATAGAACTCCTTGGTCGGCCCATTTGGAAAGGTCCCCTGAAGCAGGGATATCTTTACCAAGGTCGGACTTGATCTCTTTGAAAATATTCCTAAGTGAAGGGGGGAAAGTGATGCCATCCTTGACAGAAAAGCATAAGCCATTAGCCTGTCCAGGCCCATGATATGGGTCTTGACCAATAATTACAACTCTAAGGTCTTTGAATGAACAATGTGCAAAAGCATTGAATATTTCATTTCCCGGTGGATATACCGTGTACTCCGTGTATTCCCTTTTTACAAAGTCTGCGAGCTCTCTGAAATATGATTTTTCAAATTCATCCGCTAAAAGCTTCTTCCAGCTGCTCTGGATCTTGACATCCATTTAGATATGCAAAGCTCGGTTGTCTGTTGCCGCAAGAGCTGCCTCCCTGAAAGATTCGGAATAGGTCGGGTGAGCATGGCTCATTCTAGCGATATCTTCTGCACTTGCTTTAAATTCCATTGCAACTACCGCCTCTGCGATCATATCAGCAGTTCTGGGTCCGATCATATGAACACCAAGGATCTCATCTGTAGCTTTATCCGCTAAAACTTTTATCAGTCCGTCTGTATCCATACTTGCCCTTGCCCGACCACTGGCTTTGAAAGGAAATGAGCCAACTTTATATTCTACTCCTTTCTCCTTGAGCTGCTCTTCCGTTTGCCCAACGGCTGCAACTTCTGGCCAAGTATAAACGACCCCGGGGATCAAATTGTAATCTATATGCGGCTTTTGTCCAGCCATGTACTCAGCAACAAGAATACCTTCTTCTTCTGCTTTATGGGCAAGCATTGCCCCTTGGATAACATCACCTATCGCAAAGATCCCACTGACTTTTGTTTCCAAATGTTCATTTATCGGGATTCTTCCTTTGTCATCTGTTACAATGCCGACATTCTCGAGCCCAAGATCATCTGTGTATGGTTTTCTGCCTACCGCAACAAGACAATAATCCCCTTTCAACTCTATCTCTTTATCCTTCTTACTTTTCGCTTTTACTGTCACCTGTTTTGCCGTTGCCTTGACTTCCGTAACGCCATGCCCTAAGTGGAACTTCATCCCCAGTTTACCTAATGACCTTTTTAACTCTTTACCCATGGCACTATCCATTCCGGGAATTATCGAGTCCATATACTCTACAACAGTTACTTCAGACCCTATTCGAGCATAGACCGACCCAAGTTCCAAACCTATTACACCGCCACCAATAATGATCATGTGTTTAGGTATCTCTTTAAATTCAAGTGCTTCCGTTGAGGTTATTACTCTTTTCTTATCGATCTTAATGAATGGCAATGAAGATGGTTTCGAACCTGTTGCAATTATCACTTTGTCTGCCTCAACATTCTGGCTTTTCTTACCCTCCTTAACGGTAATATTGTGAGCATCTTTAAATGTGCCATGCCCATGAAAAACATCGATCTTGTTCTTTTTCATCAAATAATCTATCCCAGCAGTTGTCTGGTCAACAACGCCTTGCTTTCGCTTGATCATTTGCTTAAGATCAACTTTTAAACCTGTCATACCGATGCCATGTTCTTTAAACCTTTCTTTTGCATTGTGATAATGCTCTGAAGAATCGAGAAGTGCTTTCGAGGGGATACAGCCCACATTCAAACATGTTCCACCTAAGGTGTTATACCTTTCAATTATCGCTGTCTTCATTCCGAGTTGGGCACATCTTATTGCGGCAACATATCCTCCGGGTCCAGACCCGATTATAGCAACATCGTATTTGCTCATTTCAATTTTTTAGGGCTTAAAAGTAAAAAGATCCCAAATCTAAAACCACTCAGGACCTATTTTCTTTGATCGTCCTTTTATTTGGTTTAAAAAAGGTCCATGCGATCAGAAGTGCTGCTACCATCAACATAGGGCGTGTAATGAAGTCCCCATATTCCGCGTATAAGGTAAGTTCGTTATTTATTGGCAATGAGCCTGATACTACAGCAGGTTCCCAAAATTCAGTTTTGGAATAGATCCGTCCTTTTTCATCTATAAAAGCAGAAACGCCAGTATTTGCAGAACGCGCTATGGCTTTTCTATTCTCTATTGCTCTTAAACTTGCATATTGCAAATGCTGTTTGAAGCCCGGTGAATCCTGCCACCATCCATCATTTGTGATGATGCAAAGCATATTCCCACCTTGTTTGATATAATCCGTGACATATTCCCCAAATACCGACTCGTAACAGATCAGAGGAGCGATCTTTACGCTATCATCAACAAAAACTTCTCTTTCTTTTTGTTTACCTAAGGAACCACTCGTACCGCCAAGGTCCCAAGCCAATTCTTCCAAAAATCCCAAGTATTTGGCAAATGGCATTTTTTCAGTCCCTGGCACAAGTTTGCTTTTGTGATACATTTCAAACTCATTTGGGTCGCTAAAGTGTATGGCCGTATTAAATGCATCGTAATAGAATTCATCTGCCTTGTGAAAACGTGCAGTATATGTAGCTTTTTCTTTCCCATAGTATTTAATGATGGAGGCCCCAATGATCAACTCAATTTCCTGGTGCTTTTCCAAAAATTCATTTAATCTTCCGTGACTGTATGAATGTTGGAACTGGTGTTCCCATAATCCTCTTTCCTGTAAGGCTGTTTCCGGAAAGATCACAAAGTCAGTTTCTTCAGTGATCTTTTCTTCTGCTAAAAGCAGCATCCTTTCTAATTGTTCTTTAGGGTCAGTGTCAAATTTTTCGTCATATGGATCTATGTTGGGCTGTACTAATACAATGTTGACAGCGCCTTCATTTGCTTCTTCTGAATGAAATAGAAAAAGAGAGACCAGAATAGGAAACACTAACGCGCATGCGCTTAGAGATAGGAGGGCTCTTCTATTAATATTCCACTGACGGATCAATTGGAATACTAATAAATTAATGATCAGCACCCAGAGTGTTCCGCCTTGTACACCTGTATATTCATACCATTGGATCCAGGTTATTCGCTCGGAAAAGACATTTCCGAGATTCAACCATGGCCAATTGATATCCCAGTGATAATGCAAATACTCAAAGCTCATCCAATACATGATAAGGCCGATGTATCCTTGTTTGACCCCTATTTTTTTCTTGGTTTGATGGAAAAGCCAAAAGGCCAAGGCCATAAAAAGCGAATTGAGGAAGTATGTAATTGCAGAAGCCGTGAATTTTGTGGCAAAAGGCTCTTCTACACAAAAAATAAAATAAGTAGAGCCGACATTCCAGATCAAAAAAGCTAAAAACGCATAGCGGATAAAGCCACTTCTATTCGTGCTAAAAAATCGCTCTTCAAGCAAAAGCAATGGTACAAATGCAATAAAAATAAATGGTGTGATACTTCCTGTTGCAGGCCAGGAAAGCGTTAACAGAAAACCAGTGGCAATAGCTTTGTATAGAGGGTGCTTAAAGTTTTTTAGCATTGGATGCACAAGGTATGACCTTAGCGAGAAAAATAGAAAAATTTATTGGTAAGGTAATGAAAGAACTAGCCAGAGACCTTACCTTTGTGACTTATGAGCGAGATATACCCAACATATGTATATACGGAGATGACACCTAACCCTAAGACCATGAAATTTGTGGCCGATAGACTTTTGGTTGACGATGGTGCCATTGTAGAGTATTTGAATATTGGTGAGGCAAAAGGATCTTCAATGCTTGCCGAAAAGTTATTTTCCTTTCCTTTTGTACAAGCCGTTTTTGTGATGAACAACTTTATTACGATCACCAAAACTGAAAATATCGAATGGGATATGGTGAGCACTGAATTGAGAGAATTTATTCAGCGCTATTTGATGGAAAACAAAGTGGTCATTGAAAAAATGCCAGAACCTGTTGCCTCTGATACCTCTCATTCTTCTGCAATGCAAGTTTCTGACCCTTCAGAATATGATGCAGAAATTAAACATCTATTGGACGAGTTCGTGAAACCAGCTGTCGAAAGTGATGGTGGAGCAATAGACTTTAAGTCATTCGACCAAGGTGTAGTCACTGTTTCACTAAGAGGTGCATGTAGCGGCTGCCCATCTTCCACTGTGACACTGAAAAACGGTATAGAAAACCTCCTCAAAACCAAAATACCTGCTGTAAAGGAGGTGGTGGCAGAGTCGCTTTAATTTTTTTGGTCTTTTTTTATGGGATCTGTCGCTTTCTTGCATCTAAAGGAAGAACATTTAAAAGATAGATCATGAAAAAGAATTTCCTTTCCCTTTTGGCAATAATGACGACTTGCCTATTAATGGCTCAAAACAACGGTTCTATAAAAGGTACTGTTGTAGATCAAACAAACCAAGAACCCTTGCCCTTTGCTAATGTTTGGGTTGATGTAGGTGGAGATATTATGGGAACCACTACAGATCTTGATGGTAAATTCACATTGAAACCCTTACCTCCCGGAGTATATACCCTGAATATTGCATTCTTAGGGTATAATACGGTCCAAAGGTCTGGTGTACGCGTACTTCCTGACAAAATAAAATTTGAAGATAAGGCCGAATTAACACCTGTCACAAATGAACTCGGACCTATCATCATAACTGGAGAGAGCAGAGACCCATTAATTGACATGGACGACCCAAAGAAGACCGTAATGCTTCAATCTCAAATAAAGCAACGAGCAGACAAACTGAACATCAAGAGTATGGCTCAGTCTTTGGCACCAGGAATAACATCTAGTCCTGATGGCAACGAACTCTATTTTAGAGGCTCTCGGGCGATGGCATTTAACTACTACATAGATGGAATAAAAGTCACTGCAGACCAAAGGGTAAACATCCCGAGTAGGGCCATTAGCAGTGTTTCTGTATATGCTGGTGGTGTACCTGCAAAATACGGTGATGTCACTGGAGGTGTCATTATCATTGAAACCATGACCTATAATGAACTTTATAGAAATTGGAAAGCCCATAATATGTAAATTGAAAAAATAAACCCAAATACCGCTGCGCATTTGTTATTTGGAAAAAAGAACATACAAAAACTCACGAACGAGCAATTACTCGAGGAATACTATCGAACAAAAGACGTCAATTATTTAGGCGCTCTCTACCATCGATTCATTCCTCTTGTGGTTGGTACGTGCATGAAATATCTAAAGAATCAGGCAAAAGCAAAAGATGCCTCTATGGATATTTATGAAACATGTACTAAAAAATTGAAAAACGCAGATGTGCATCATTTCAAGTCATGGTTATATGTAGTGACCAAAAATCACTGCTTGATGCAATTGAGAAAAGACAAGAAAAACCTCATCCATGATCTGGAAAAGCACGAAAACACAATAGTTGAACAAAATGGATATGACTTTGTAAAAGAAGAGCAACTGCAGCAATTGTCTGCTGTTTTGGAAGATCTTAACCCAGAACAAAGGGATTGCATTAGTCTTTTCTACTTGAAAAATAAATGCTATCAGGAGATCGCAGAGCATCTTAATATGGAGCTCAAAAAAGTGAAAAGTCATATTCAAAATGGAAAACGAAATTTAAGGATCCTGTTGTCTGAGAAAGACATTTTTAAAGACCGGGGTTAGCAGAAAAGACAATGAAAACAAGAATTGAAAAATATATCAGTAGTGAATTGAGTGGGTCAGAGCGTAATGCTTTGGAGAAAGAAGCCCTTGACGATCCGTTCTTGGCAGATGCGATCGAAGGATTTGAATTCGCTGGAAATTCTTCTTTGGTTGAACATACTCGGAATTCTTTTGACCAGAAGTTTTCCAGTGGCGGCAGTTCGTGGGTTTTGAAAGGCATTATAGGTACCGCTATTGTAGTGGCTTTCGCAGGTGCATTTTTCTTGTTGAGCGAAAAAGAAGAACGCATTACAGAGCAGTCAAATTCTGCCGTGACTTTGGAAGAAAAAACTCCCGAGGGTCCTTCTGGTCGTGAAAGCACCGCATTACCTGGAATTGAAGAAATTGATGCTGAAGAAAAACAAATAGAAGTGAGCACTGATGGAAAAGTCCTGATAATAGAAGAAGAGAGTGTTCCAGAGAATAAGTTTGAATTGAATGAGGATCTCACTCCTATCAAGACAATTGGCAATGAGCAATTGATCGACCCTTCTTACACGAGTCGAATTGACACTAAGCTAAGACGTGTTAGAGGTTCAAATATGGAGCTGGATTATTTCTACCATATGAAGGTCGTTGACTACAGTGAAGTAGGACGAAAAGCTATAAAGGTCAACAAAACACTAGAGCATGGCACACCAGCTTATATGGAAAATCAAGATACTGATAATGGGGTAAGTATTAACTTTGACAAAGAGAATTGGGTGCCCTACATGGAGTATTTAGAGGGCTGTTTGAAACATGTTTCTAAAGGCAGGAATAAGCTTGCACTCATAAATTTTGATGTCATCTTTGAGCACTATCCTGACGATGCAAATGCCCAATTCTATAGTGGCCTTTGCAATTTTTATTTGAAGCGATATGAAGAAGCCATTATTCATTTAGATGCAGTTGCAGAGAACAAGACCAATACATTTCATGAAGAGGCTGATTGGCACAAACTCTTATGCTACAAAGCCATTGGAGAAAGAGAAAAATTTGAAGAATTGAAAAAGGAAATAGTTGACTTAGGTGGATTCTATGCTGAGAGAGCTACAGGGTTAACCTTTAAATAACCTATTGCTTCGGAGCCTTATAAACAGGGACCGTTGAGCAGGGCTCTCCAAACATCAATGACTTTACCGTTGGCTTCAGCTTTTCGGAGATCTGAAAATAGGCACTTCGTGGAATGAAAACATCGCTACAACCTTTTATTATCAATCGTTCGTTTTTATACTTGGACACATCCCATGAGGAGATAAAGTCCTTAAAAAGCGTTTCTTCTAATCTATTTAGGTCACCTATTACACTAGTCTTCGCAATTCCTTCTAAGGCCGTTCCTAAAAGCATATAGGCCCAACTTGGGATAATAGCATCCACGCTACATTGAATGGCAACGAATTTATCTTGATATACAGACCAGTCTGTTTCTTTGATGTATGCTCGAAAATCTTTTTCCTTAAGTGCCATACCCTGCCATAAAACATCTTTGAGGTCTATAAGAACTCTTTCTCCTTTCGGCCTAAGATCCTTAATGTCTAAATTGATCAGACCACTTTGCGCGACTTTGTTTACGATCTCATCCATTACAAAAGTCCTAATTCGTATTTGGCTTCTTCGCTCATCATTTCCTGATCCCAAGGTGGATCAAACACAATGTTCACTTTACAGTCTTCTACTTCGTCCAAAAACCTGATCTTATTCTCTACTTCTAAAGGCAGGCTTTCGGCCACCGGACAATTCGGAGAAGTCAATGTCATTTCAACATCCACTTTGTTCTCATCATTGGCTTTGACCTCATATATGAGCCCGAGGTCGTAAATATTGACGGGGATCTCTGGATCGAAGATGGTTTTTAGAACATCTATCGCTTTGTTCTCTATGTCTTTCTTACTGCTCAATTGAGATCATAATTATGATTTTGCCTGAAAAGCCAAACTGTACATTTTCATTTGTTTGATCATCGCCAAAAGTCCATTGCTTCTTGTTGGCGAAAGATGCTCTTTCAATCCTATCTTATCCACAAAATAAAGGTCTGCATTTACAACGTCCGCAGGCTTGCTTTTTGACAATACCCTTACCATCAAAGCGATCAATCCTTTCGTAATAATGGCATCGCTGTCTGCAGTGAAGACAATTTTGTCTCTTTTCATATTCGCATCTAACCAAACCCTGGATTGACAGCCTTTGATGATGTTCTCTTCGGTTTTCTTCTCATCATCTATTAATGGAAGTTCTTTTCCCAGGTCTATGATGTATTCATACTTCGACATCCAGTCTTGGAACATTGAAAACTCCTCTATGATCTCTTCTTGTCTTTCTCCAATCGTCATGGGGCTGCGAAATTAACCATTATGTAACGCTTATTCGCTTATCCTAAGCTAAAATTCAATATAACCTAATTCACGCTAAGATCTTGAAAATAGAACCCTGCAACCCTCCTATTGTTTAAGTGCTTACGTACATTTGAAGTACAAACAACAATAATTATGAAAGGCGAATGGACAAAGGTCCTTGTTTTTGGGATCATTTTTTTAATTCTAGGGTTTTTACTTGGAAGGATCACCGGTCATAAAGGACCCAGAATGCATAAGGGCATGCATGGAGAAAACGTATGGATAGAAAAGGGAGGAGAAACCATGATGTTCAAAGGTGGAGATGGAGAGCACACGGTGATCATCAAAGAATTAAGTGATAGCTCATTTGAGGGTGATACCACCATAAGCATTGATGGAGGAGAGATAAAGATCATAAAGAACGGTGATGAAATGGAAGTTGAAGTAGAGATGAGCGAAGAGATAATGCAAGAAGGAGATGGAAAAGAGATAAAGGTGATCAAGAAAGTGATCAAATAGATCTAGACGCTAGCAGCGTATATCGCCCTTATGATCCCAATATTATCAAACGAGTGAGTAGGGAATATGGTGAGTACTTTTTTCGCACGTAGCGTATTAAAAGTGGCATCGCCATAAGCGATCACTTTCTCATTCTTTAGCGTGTTCTGTTGTAAATAGGCCAGCACATTTACAGGAGAAGTGAAAACGACAACATCACTTTTAGGTATCTTGTGTTTTTCATTGTTTATGGTCTCATAAACAAATATGTCTATGTTGGTTTCCGGTCTATTGTGCTGCTGAACGATACTACCATCGCCTCTTCCCTTTGGAAATAGCACTCTAGCCTTACCAGCTACATTGTTGAATTGTCTGGCAACCATGCTCGAATCTGAGCCTCCGATAAATTCTGCTCGCGAACCATATTTTCTGATCTCATCCGCTACCAATTTACTTATAGCTGCGACCTTACTTTTTCCGATATCGGGTTTTTGTAAAAAGAAGTATTTCACTGCACGTTTATTGGAAAAGAAGATCCACCCTGTAACTGGAAGTTTCTTCATTTCAACCCCTTTATGCTCTATAAGTGCTTTTCCTTTGATATCAAAACCGTTGTTTTGCAAAGCAGTTTTCAAGCCATCATTTTCATTCAAGTCTCTAGTAATAAAGACATTCATCGGCTTTACTGCAGACAGTTTTTCAATGGCTCGTTTAGCAAGTTGGTCTTTGTCTCCTGAAGAAAAATGAAAAAGCAATGGGCTTTTTCCTCCCTTTTTTAAAACCGCTATCCAAATTTTATTCTTTTTGTGGCCTTCTTTTTCATCTCCTATCTCTGCGTAGACACCCACTTGTGATCCTGGAAATTTCTTGAGTATGGTTTTAGTGACCTCTTTCTCAAGATCCAATAATTCTGCTCTGTTCTCTTCAGTTAGATCATCGTATTTGAAGCGCAGTTCGTTATCCATTTGGGACGTCAAAACCAGGCTCGGGTGAACTTCTACTTTTTTAAGTTGATCAGGCAATGACTTGGCATGCGTACTATTTAGAGAGACTATGGCATCAAAACCATCCGATGAACCTTTCTTATTCAAAACCCATTCGCAATCTGAACGCAAGATCTGCAGCTGGCTTTGGAGCAATTCATCTGGTACGGATACCTTACTTCCATTTGCAAGCGACAACATATTGCGCTTGTCAAAATTTTGGGGCTCTATGTATAATGATACCATTTGGGGTCGCGAAAGACGCAATTTTATTGCAATTATCCCTCCTAAAGACCGCTTAACATTTTTGATGAGTAGGTGTCTACACCATTTGTATATTTAGGAAAAGAGAAATTAAATGATAGTTACAACGACAGAAACAATACCTGGAAAACAGATATCTGAAGTTATTGGAATAGCACGCGGAAGCACAGTGCGAGCCAGAAACATTGGAAGAGACATATTTGCAGGATTGAAAAATATAGTTGGTGGAGAGATCTCTGAGTACACTAAGTTACAGGCTCAGGCCAGAGAAGAAGCACTTCAAAGATTGATACAAGATGCTCAAAGACTAGGAGCTGATGGTGTAGTGAACATTCGGATAACAACATCTATGATCATGCAAGGAGCATCTGAGATCTTAGCTTATGGAACAGCGGTAAAATTTTAATAATGGATACTATACCAATAATAATAGTGGCATTGCAAGTACTTTTTTTTCTGGGCTGCGGAATAGCGCTGATCTACTTTATCGTAAAAAGAGTGGAGGACAAAAAGAACGAAACTTTTGAGGACAGGGATAATTAGCACAGAGTGAAAAGTTTATCGGATATCTACACCAATAACTTTCTCATACTTACTTTTTCCTCAATGATCCCAGCTAGTTTTTCAATTGAAACCCGTTCTTGGTCCATGCTGTCTCTTTCACGAATTGTTACAGTATTGTCTTCTAAAGTTTGGTGGTCTACTGTTACGCAATAGGGCGTGCCGATCGCATCATTCCTTCTGTATCTTTTTCCTATAGTATCCTTTTCTTCATAGAGACATTGATGATCGAACTTTAAATTGTCCATGATCTCTCTCGCCTTTTCTGGTAATCCATCTTTCTTAAGAAGTGGTAGCACGGCCACTTTATAAGGTGCCAAAGCAGGTGGCACGCTCAAGACCACACGACTTGTTCCATCTCCAAGGTCTTCTTCTTTGAGTGAATTTGAAAGCACGGCAAGGAACATTCTGTCCAAACCGATAGATGTTTCAACTACATATGGGACGTAGTTCTTGTTGTCCTCCGGGTCGAAGTACTGGAGCTTTTTTCCAGAATGTTCTTCGTGTTGACTAAGATCAAAATCCGTTCGCGAATGGATCCCTTCCAACTCTTTAAACCCAAATGGGAATTTGAATTCGATATCACAAGCGGCATCTGCATAGTGCGCCAATTTCATATGATCGTGAAAGCGGTAATTCTCATCTCCCATTCCAAGAGCAGAATGCCATTTCATTCTTTGCTCTTTCCACTTCTCATACCACTCCTTCTGCGTTCCCGGCTTAATGAAAAATTGCATTTCCATTTGTTCGAATTCACGCATTCTGAAAATGAATTGCCTGGCAACGATCTCGTTCCTGAATGCCTTTCCTATCTGGGCAATACCAAATGGGATCTTCATCCTACCCGACTTTTGTACGTTCAAGAAATTCACGAAAATACCTTGTGCCGTTTCCGGCCTTAAGTAGATCGTAGAAGCGTCCCCTGCCACTGAACCTAACTCTGTACCGAACATCAAATTGAATTGCCTAACATCTGTCCAATTCTTTGAACCGGACACGGGACAAGCGATCTCTAATTCTTCGATCAGTGTTTTTACTGCTGCAAGGTCATCTGCTTCCATAGCAGACTTGAACTTAGCGTTTATCTCATCGATCTTCGCTTTGTTCCTGAGCACATTTGGGTTTGTTTCCCTGAATTGTTTTTCGTCAAAATCGTCCCCGAACCTCTTCTTTCCTTTTGCAACATCTTTTTCGATCTTGGCCTCATACTTAGCCATATGATCCTCGATCAATACATCAGCTCTATACCTCTTTTTTGAATCCTTATTATCGATCAGTGGGTCATTAAAGGCATCTACGTGACCACTTGCTTTCCATGTCGTAGGATGCATAAAAATAGCAGCGTCCAGTCCAACTACATTCTCGTTCATTTGCACCATGGCAGCCCACCAATATTTCTTGATGTTGTTCTTTAGCTCAACTCCATTCTGGCCATAGTCATAGGTAGCGCTTAGGCCATCATAGATCTCACTAGACTGGAAAACAAAACCATGCTCCTTGGCATGAGAGATCACTTTTTTGAAGATATCTTCTGACATGGGCGCGAAGATATTTAAGTTTAAGAATAAGACTAAATGAAAGCTTAAGAAAAACATACCTTCGTTTCGTGATACTCATTGACGATAAACTTATTTCCGAAGACCTCTTTGACAAACACTTTGTATGTGATCTCAATGCATGCAAGGGAGCTTGCTGTGTTCAAGGAGAAAGTGGAGCACCACTTACAGATGAAGAACTGTCCATTTTGGATGACATTTTCGAAGATGTAAAACCCTATTTGAGAGAAGAAGGAGCAGCAGCTATTGAGGAGCAAGGTAAATACACACAAGACTCTGATGGAGAATGGGTAACTACTCTTAGAGACGGGAAAGAATGTGCGTACACCATCTTTGATGAAAATGGCATTGCAGGTTGTGGTATTGAGAAAGCCTATTTCGATGGAGCCAGTGAATTCAGAAAACCGATCTCCTGTCATCTCTACCCTATCCGAACAAAGCAGCTAAGTGAATACTTGGGAATGAATTATCACAAGTGGCCTATCTGTGAACCAGCTTGTGAATGTGGTACCAAACTGCAAATGCCGATATACAAATTTTGCAAGGATGCTTTGATAAGAGCCTTTGGAGAAGAGTTCTATGAGAAGTTAGAATTCGCTTTTGGGAATAGAGAATGACCTAAGCCCCCGTGATCTCGATGTAGGTCTTCAGCACTAGAAAAAACAAACACAGGGTCAGCCCTACCCATGGCACCCACTTTGGCACTCGAATATATTTCCCGCTTTTTTCTTCCTTTCTTTTATGCAAAAGAATAAGTGCGCCATTGACCATTACAAATACAAACAGGATTATATAGCTAGTTGTGTTTGCCAATGTTACGATCGGAAGAAGAAGGGCGGCAAAAAGCACTAAAAAAAGGACTGTTGTTGTGGCCTGGATCGGTGTTCTTGTCTTTTTTGAGACTCTCCCAAAAATTTCTTTTGTAAGTCCCTGGCGCGACATTCCATAAAGTACACGTGAACACATGATCACCTGGATAAGCACTCCATTCACAACTGCGATCATACTGATCACGCTCATTATGGCTGGTAGTCTTGCGCTTTCCTGTTTTACAATATCCGCCAATGGCGCATCACTTGCAGCCAGTTCATCAAGAGGTAAGGCTAAGACCGAGATCAGTGAAATAACAATGTATAGCACTGTAACGATCGCGAGTGATACCAAGATACTTATAGGTAAATTCTTCTGTGGGTTCTTTGATTCCTCCGCAATATTCGCCAGATCCTCAAATCCGATGAACGCAAAAAAGGCCAAGAACGAACCTAGAAGAAAGCCACTATAGTCCCCTTTTCCACTGAATAAATTCACCTCTTCCCACCTTTGAGGAAGGTCGGACAAATGGTGTCCACTCACGACTATGATCAAGATAAGACCTCCGACCTCGATAATAGAAATTACTGAAGCTAAAATGATAGATTCCTGGATCCCCCAAATGGCTACCAAACCCAAAACGAGAATAACCAAAAACTCAACAAAGTTATGCGGCAATACAATGAAGGTGTCCAAATATCCGGCAAACCCTGTTGCCAGACTTGCAGAAGAAACAACTCCAGAAAACACAACTAACCAGCCAACGATAGAAGCCAAATATCGCTTTTTGAACCCTGCCTCTACGAAGGCAACTTCCCCTGCACTCTTGGGGATCATCGATGATAATTGAGAATATGAAAGTGCTGTGAAAGCAGCAACTATTGCCGCTGCAATAAAAGAAAGTGGAGCGTGCATTCCAGCATAGCCAGCAACCTTGCCAACAAGTACATAAATGCCTGCACCGAGCATGGTCCCCACACCGTACAAGATCAATAGACCTAAACCGAGACTTCTCTTAAGAGAAGTTTTCTCTTCGCTCATCAATGCAATTTAGATGACTTAATGGTATTTACCGTTGATACCTGTTCTAGGATGTTCTGACTTGCGTCAGTTATTACGCAGTAACTGCTTCTGCAATTCTCTTTTTGTCTCCTTTGCTTTTTCTGATCCTGCAACTCACAACTTTGTACTCTGGACACATGGCCTCAGAACAAGATTCATCGCTTGTAATTAAATTGAGCATGATATCTGGAAAGTGGAAGGTTGAACTCAAGATTCCCGGCCTCACCTCATCTGTCACTACCGCTTTGATATCCACTTTTCCTCTTGGAGATTCAACACAAACAAAGTCTCCATCATTAATGCTCTCTTTCTTTGCATCCTCCGGATTGATCAAGAGCACATCTTCAGTAAGGATCTCGACATTACCCGTTCTACGTGTCATTGCACCGCAATTGTAATGCTCAAGTTCTCTATTGGTAGTGATGATATAAGGATAGTCCTTTCCGTGTTTTTCGATCTCATTACTTTCCTTGAATGGGTGAAATGAAAAGGCACCTTTTCCTCTTTTAAATTCATCAATATGAAGGAGTTTCGTATCTGAACCGTCCTCTTTTACAGGCCATTGTTTGCCATTGTCACCTAGTTCTTCCCAAACGGCACCTTTGAAGAAAGGAACTATGCCTGCCACTTCAGCAAGCACTCCATCTGGCGTATAATCTGGTTGAGCATATCCCATTCTATTCATGACATCAATCACTTGTTGTCCGTCTGGTTTTGTTCCAGATATAGGTTCTATCACCGCATTCACTCTCTGTATCCTTCTTTCTCCATTCGTAAAAGTCCCGCTCTTTTCTAAGAAACTCGCTGATGGTAGGATCACCGTTGCATGCTTAGCAGTTTCCGTCATGAACAGTTCGCTTACAACGAGAAACTCCAGGCTATCCATTGCCTTTCTCACATGGCTTGTATTTGGGTCGGTCTGCACGACATCTTCACCAACCAACCACAATGCTTTTAGATCTCCATCAACTGCTGCATTGAACATTTCAGGGATCTTATACCCAACATGATCAGGCACTACTTCACTATTGTAAAATGACTTGTAAAGCGCATTCATTTTTGGGTCGGTCACATCTAAATAACCGGCTCCTTGGTGTGGTTGTGCTCCCATATCTGCAGCACCTTGAACATTATTTTGTCCACGAAGTGGATTCATCCCCGCACCTTTTTTACCAATATTCCCAGTGATCATGGCAAGGTCTGCAATTGTTTGGATAGCGAAAGTTCCCTGCGTATGTTCGGTAACACCAAGGCCATGGAATTCCATCGCAGCACTTGCATGCGCATATGCCTTCGCAGCTTCTTTAACCAATTCTTTTTTCACTCCAGTTATACGTTCCATTTCCTCTACATTGATCGCCAAGATCTCTTTTTTGAACTCTTCGTAGCCTTCTGTCCTGTTCTTGACAAACTGCTCATCTTCCCATCCTTCGCTGATGATATAATAGAGCATCATATTGAGGAGAGCTACATTCGTTCCAGGGCGAAGTTGTAAATGGTATTGAGCATATTTCGCCAATTCGATCTTTCGCGGGTCGATCACAATTCCAGTGCAACCCTTCATCAATTTCTGCTTCAATTTAGCACCTGTCACTGGATGTGCATCCGTTGGATTGGCACCAATGATCAAAAGACAGTCCGTATGCTTTATATCCTCAATACTATTTGTTGCAGCGCCTGTCCCAAATGCTCTTTGCATTCCCAAAGCCGTAGGTGAATGACATACCCTCGCACAACAATCAATATTATTTGTCCCAATGACTGCTCTCATGAGTTTTTGCATCAGGTAGTTTTCTTCATTAGGCGTTCTTGCAGAAGATATCCCAGCAATAGCATCCGGTCCATGTTCGCTCTTTATCCTATTGAATTCACTTACAATTAGATCATAAGCTTCATCCCAAGTCGCCTCATGGAACACTCCATTACGTTTTATTAATGGGGTCTTCAATCTGTCTGGATGATCGACAAATTTGAAAGCGTAGCGCCCTTTTAAACAAGTATGTCCTTGATTTGCCTCTGCATCATAAGGAGCTTGAATGCTCAATATTTCATTTCCATTGTGACTTACTTCTAAGTTGCAACCTACACCACAATATGTGCAGATGGTTCTTGTCACTTCTTTAGCTCTTATGGCCTTGCTCTGGAATACGTCCGAAATGGCTGAAGTTGGACAAGCTTGAGAACATGCACCGCAACTTACGCAATCTGACTCCATGAAAGATAGGTCTGGACCCTTTCCGATCTTGCTATCAAAACCTCTTCCTAACATGGTCAAAACCATCTCTCCTTGAACCTCATCACACGCTCTTACGCAGCGGTAGCAGTTTATACATTTTGAAAGGTCAGACGTCATGTAAGGATGACTATTGTCCTTTTCACGATCTAAATGGTTAGCACCTTCAGGGTATCGCACATCTCTTATTCCCACTCTTGCGGCTACATCCTGTAACTCACAATTTCCATTCACTTCGCATGTTAAACAGTCCAATGGATGATCTGTCAAAACCAGCTCCATGATGTTCTTTCTAAGCCTTTCAATGTTTGGTGAATCCGTATAGATATAACTGTTTTCAGTAACCGGTGTGTGGCAAGATGCAACCGTTCTTGTCGGTCCATTTTCGATCATGGCAATATCTACACTGCAAACTCTACAAGACCCAAAGGGGTCTAAGTTTGGAGCATCGCAAAGCGTGGGGATCGCATCTCTTTTCCCTTCTATTCTTCTTACAAAAGAAATGATGGTCTCGCCTTCTATTATCGAATGGGCTTTTCCATTTATATATGCCGTTTTCACATTCAAGTGAGCAGCGATCTCTTTGCTTTTATCTGGTCCTAATTTCGTTGTTGCCATAGTATTAAAATTAGTTGGCTATGTATTGCGATAACTCCTTGTCAAAATATTGAAGTGCGTTCCTAACTGGAAGTGGAATACCACCACCATGAGCACAAAGTGAACCAACTTCCAATGTATGCAAAAGATCATCTAGTAGATATTGATCGATCTTCAGATTTTCTTCATGGGCCTTTTTAAATAGTTCGGCTCCTCTTTGTGTTCCCAATCTACAAGGGAAACATTTTCCACAACTCTCGTAAGCTGCAAATTCAAATAGGTGTTCCAAGTACTTTACCATTGGAAATGATCCTGGAACGCAAACCGTTCCTGCATGACCTAATAGAAATCCAGCGTTTTGAAATGATTCAAAGTCAACACTTAGGACATTGATCTTTGATACTGGCACAAGTCCACCAAGTGGTCCTCCAATATGGATAGCTTTTACGGGTTCTTTAAAGCCTCCACCAAGTTCATTCACGACTGCTGAAAGTGGAGTTCCCATTTCTACTTCGTACATACCCGGATTATTGAAAAAGCTGTCTAAGCAAACCAATTTAGTGCCTGTTGACTTTTCAGTCCCAATATCTTTGTAAGCTTCTGCTCCTTTCTCCAATATAAAATGAACTGTAGCCAGAGTCTCTACATTATTGACGATCGTTGGTTTATTGAATAGCCCTATTTGCGCTGGAAATGGAGGTCTTGTTCGAACCTCAGGTCTTTGTCCTTCAATAGAATTGATCAATGCAGTTTCTTCACCGCAGATATATGAACCTTGTGCTTTGATCACTTTGAAATGAAAATCAAAGCCACTTCCTTCAATATTTTCTCCGATCAATTTATGTTCCTTCAACTCTGCAATAGCGTCCTCAACTATTTTGACGGACTCTGGATATTCTGCCCTGATATATACGATCCCCCAATTGGCCCCAATGCAATAACCACCTATCATCATTCCGAACAAAACGGAATGTGGCCTTTCTTCTAAAAGATATCTGTCAGAATATGCACCGGGGTCACCTTCATCTGCATTGCAAATAATGAACTTGGTATCGCTTTCATTGTTTTTGCAAAATTCCCATTTTACACCCATTGGAAAACCGGCTCCTCCCCTCCCTCTCACTCCAGATGTTTTCACCTCTTCTAAAACGTCTTTAGGCTCTTTTTTAAGCGCCTCTTTGAAAGGTGCGTAGTGTTTTTTAATGCCCTGGAATTCTCTTGTTAAGATCGGAGTTCCATGCGATCTAACCTTATAGTTATCCGCAGCGGTCTCTTTCTTCTCAATGATCTGTGATATCTCCTCAGGCTTTTTTGCTGAATAATTATTCCCATTGTAATTGAAGGCTCCATTTTCATGACATCTTCCCAAACAGGTCATATGTCCGATCTCTTCTTTCTTGAAATGTTTTTCTAATTCTTTTTGTACGCCATCCTGTGTGCCAGCGCATAGACATGCAGAACCATTGCATACATACACTTTCTTTCCCTTGTTCTCCGGCTTTAGGAAATCATAAAAAGTAGTTGTCCCATAAGTATTTGCCTTTCCCATTAAGAACTCTTCTGCTAAGGTATTTAGATCTTCAATGGCTGGCGCACCTTCATTGGCTAGGGCCAGATCACCCATTTTTTCGAACAGATTATCAACTACTCCTTTTCTACCTGATAATTCACTAAGATTTTTACTTCCCATATTCTATAATTTCCTAAGCTACTTCTTTTTTATTTTTATCCAGCACTCGCTGAGGGTGAGCATAACATGTAGTTTTATTCTCTCTTGAAAAAGCAAATAATGTAAGACCCAGCTCTTTTGCATAGTCCACAGCCAATGTAGATGGTGCAGAAACTGCTGCTAGAAACTGGATTTTGGCCATAAATGCCTTGGTCACGATCTCGTATGAAACACGTCCACTTACCAAAATGCACTTGGCATTGCGCAACTCTCCTGAGATCAAGGTCGCACCTATCGCTTTATCTACTGCATTGTGTCTTCCTATGTCTTCCATTGCGGCCAAAAGTCTACACTCATCATCAAAAATGCTGGCGCAATGTGAGCCTCCAGTGGTCTTGAACGTTTGTTGAGCCAACTCCATTTTCTCGAACATTTCCATGATCTGCTGAAGCTCAACTACTTCGTGATCATCTAATTTTTTACCACTTACGGCAAGGTCTCCTAATTCACGCTTGCCACAGATGCCGCATGAAGAAACCGAAAGCATAGTCCTTGAGTTCAAATAACCCTTTCCCAGATCTTCTTCCTGGATCTCGACATTGACATGGGTAATATGTCCCAGATCGCTTTTTGAGACCACTTCAAGATCTAGGTTCTGATCTCCTTTATATATGTCCTCTGTATAAAGTAAACCCCTGACCATTTCGTTCTCATTTCCAGGTGTCCTCATAATGACAGTAAACGGCTTTGAATTGATGTCGATCTGCAGTGCTTCTTCAATTGTAAGTGCGTCAGAAACACGTTCAGACCCATGTGGATCGAATTTAATGCCCTCGTATTCTGAATGCCCCTCTTTCATGTGTGCTGAGTAAACATTTCTAAATATAGAAATTGTTCTTTGGATAACAGGATAGAAGGGTGCTTCATATATTTTTCCTTAATTTGAAGAGAATTTATACGCCATGAAATACACTCGACTTCCAAAGGAGCAATACATCGATACTAGAGCAAAGTTCATTAAGCATTTAAAGCCTAATTCTCTAGCTGTTTTCAATAGCAATGACGTTATGCCTACCAATGCTGACGGCCATATGCCTTTTAGACAGAACAATGACATTTTCGCCCTTTCTGGTGTCGATCAAGAAGAAAGCATATTGGTGATCTTTCCAGATGCGTTTACAGATAAAAACAAGGAGATCCTATTCTTGAAAAAAACGAGCAAAGAGATCGCTATTTGGGAAGGAGCAAAGCTTACAAAGAGTGAGGCTTTTGAAGTTTCTGGTATTCGTACAGTTTATTGGTTAGACCAATTCGAAAAAGTGTTTCAAGGGCTTATGTCTGAGGTTGAAACAGTCTATTTAAATACAAATGAACATACGCGAGCACACATAGAAGTTGAAACTAGAGATGCTCGTTTTGTGAAATGGTGTAAAAACCTTTATCCATCGCATAACTATGAAAGATCTGCACCAATAATGCATCAAGTAAGGGCTGTAAAAAGTGAGATGGAAATAGCCCAAATGCAGAAAGCATGTGACATCACCAAAGCTGGAATAGAAAGGGTTATGCGTTATTTGAAACCAGGAGTGATGGAATATGAATTAGAGGCCGAACTAGCTCATGAATTTCTAAGAAAAGGATCTAGGGGATACGCTTATACTCCGATCATTGCTTCTGGATACTCGGCTTGTGTGCTTCATTATATAGAGAATGACAAGGAGTGTAAAGATGGTGATGTCATACTAATGGATGTAGGTGCAGAATACGGCAATTATGCTTCTGACCTTACACGATCTTTACCCGTAAATGGACGATATACACAAAGACAAAAAGACGTTTACAACGCTGTTCTTCGAGTTATGAAAGCGTGTTATGGATTGCTCAAACCAGGGGTTTTTCTTCATGATTATCACAGACAAGTAGGAGAACTAATGGAAAAGGAATTGGTTGATCTGGGTCTGATCTCCATGGACGATATAAAGAACCAAGACCCCGACTGGCCGGCTTATAAAAAATATTTCATGCATGGAACCTCTCACTTTATTGGATTAGACGTGCATGATGTAGGCTTATGGACAAAACCAATAGAAGAAAACAATGTGTTCACTATTGAACCGGGTATTTATATTCCCGAGGAAAATTTAGGCATTAGAATAGAGAACGATATCGTAATAAAGTCAGGAGGTCATTTAGACCTAATGAGTGATATCCCAATTGAAGTAGAAGAGATCGAGGATATAATGAATTCCGTTTTGGTGGAATAAAAAAGACCCTGATCTTTCGAAAAGGGTCTCTTAGAATTTGGTTTAGGTACACGTAAATAGATAGTATCGTTTAACTACGGTCTATCTTAAATTTCTTACTGCAAACTCTGTCGCCATCTAGGATCAAAAGTATGTATTGATCTTCGTACAATTCTGCCACATTAACAGAAGTTTCCACATCCGTGATCTTTCCCGTTTGAATGACTCTTCCGTTGAGGTCACAAATGTCATATATAGTTCTGGAGGTTTTAGGAGCGTAATTTATCCAAAGGCCATCTCCTTCTTTGTTAACCTTTAAGTCGAGTTGTTGTATAGTGTTTATCATAGAGATCTAAATAAATATGATTTGTAGATAGTTCCTTTGTATTACGCAATAGGCAAATGGAGGGTTACTATTAGCAGCTTAATTTTATCAAAAGAGCAGTTTTTTAGACCAAAGGAGCAAAAATGGAGGTAGAACCATAAAAAAAGTCCCGCAATATGCAGGACTTCATAAACAACGCAGAAAAGTATTACAAGAAAACATCTTTGCTCAACCGTTATTGAATATCCAATGCCATTTCATCTCCTATAATTTTTTGTTCTAGCTGAATTTAACTTAAGATCTCTTTAATTAAAAGGCCAAATTGCCCATAGGCAGGATACACGCAATAAACGGCCATAATATTCCGAACTAAGGATCTGAAGCTCTATTCACCCAAATTTTTAGATATTTAGCCAGAAATGTCAAAGATCAGTGCTGTTATAATAGATGATGAGGCTCCTGCCCGAGAGAACCTCAGGATGATGTTGGGGTCTTTTTGTCCAGAGGTAGACGTTATAGGCACCGCTGGCTCCATTTCTGAAGCTTTTGAAGTCATTACAAGGCTTCAACCAGATGTGATATTTCTTGACATAAGAATGCCATCAGGTAGTGAGGGCTTCGATCTGCTAGAGATGTTTGATCACAAGACTTTCCAGGTGATCTTCGTAACAGCATTTAAGGAATATGCGATAGAAGCCTTCAAAGCCAATGCCATTCATTATTTATTGAAACCCATCGACATAGAAGACTTACAAAACGCTGTAAAACAATTGGTTGAGACCAATGACTCCTGGGAAAAGGACAAATCCCTAGTAAAAGAAAACACCGAGAAATTAAATGCCCTGTCGAGGCAACTGGGAAGTCAAAGTGGTAGGTTAAGAATAAACCACATGAAAGGAATAAAGCTCTTCGACACAAAAAACATTGTATTTCTTGAAGCCAAAGGCAATTGCACCGAGATCAGATTTCTTGACGGAACAAGATATTTGGACACAAGAACTCTGAAAGTATATGAAGATCTATTAGAAGAGAGTTTCTATCGTATTCACAAATCTCATATTATCAATATGTCTCACTTGAAGGAATATGTTTCTGACCAAGGCCATTTTGCAGTTATGAAGACTGGAGAACGTCTGCCTATTTCCAAATTAAGGCTAAAAGAGTTTCTTGAAGATCTAAGGTCCATATAGGTAGATCGATCAAACATATCATAGGCTCGATCTAGGGTACCCTTTAATAATTTAAAGCCTATTCTATCCGTTTTTCATCTAACTTAATGTCTTTAATATCACCACTATGAAAGTAAAAGCCCTTATCGTTGATGACGAATTCCACTGTCGTGAAAACCTGCAACAACTGATCAATGAGTTTGTTCCAGAACTTGAAATAGTTGCTTTAGCAAGCAATGCTGAAGAAGCTCGAATTTCAATTTCCCAACTTAAACCACAGATCCTATTTCTGGATATTAAAATGCCTCAGGAAAACGGTTTTGAGTTGCTCAGGTCACTTGGTGAGCACAGTATGTCAGTCATTTTCACAACTGCACATAACGAGTTTGCACTAGAAGCCATTAAAGTTGAAGCAGTGGACTATTTGGAAAAACCCATCAATATTGAGGACTTGCAAAGTGCCGTTAAAAGGGCCATGAGTAGGATGAAAACTGGCCAACAAAATTGGAAGCAATTGCTTTCTAAGATCGATAATGCCGGTAAACACAAAGTATCTATTCCAACAAAAGATGGTTTTGTATTCGTGGGAACAGATGAGATCATCCATTTAGAAGCAAGCGATAGTTATACCTATATCTATTTGACGAATGAGCGCAAGCACCTTTCAAGTAAGAACATCAAAGTTTTCGAAGACCAATTGAGCGACAATGAATTTTATAGGATCCATAAGTCCCATATCATCAACATGAGACATCACTTGAAAGAATTCTCAAGAAGTGAAGGCAATTTAGTTCGCCTCTCAGAGGGTAGAACGGCTCCGGTATCAAGAAGAAAGTTGAGCGATTTTTTGTCTAGGATAAATACCTATGCGAATGTTGCATAAGCTAACACTCTTCTTTTCTTTTATCTTTTTTACTTTTTCAGTTGCTTACTCCCAGTCCTACTCATTTATTAATTATTCCATTAAAGAAGGACTTGCGCAGTCTCAAGCCACAGATATCGTTCAGGATAGTAAAGGTTATTTGTGGATCTCGACTTTAGGAGGGCTATCAAAGTTCGATGGACAGAACTTTATAAATTATTCTAAAGATGATGGGCTAGTAGATAATCATTTACATACACTTTTCCATTCTAAGGGGCTGGTATATGCAGGAGCCACAGGAGGGATCAGTCTTCTCAAAAACAACAGAGCATCAAGTTATAGATTACCTAAAGACCAAAGCGAGAGTAAGGTAAGGGCTATTGCCAAAGACGATGAAGAAATGATCTGGCTCGGTACTGACAACTCAGGATTATGGCTCTTAAATGATGATAGCTTGGTCATGATAGAAGGTCTTCCTTTTAATAACGTGCGATCCATTTTACCAGAAGAAGAGTTCCTTTGGCTAGCAACCAGCAATGGACTGTTTAAGTATAAGCCAAAAGAGGACAAATGGAGTTTACCCATACAAGATCTCAATGAGCAAAGTATATATGACCTGTTAAAAGCACGAGATGGTTCTATATGGATCGCTACGTACCAAGGCATATACCACTTTAAAAATGATGAGCTTAAAAACTTTACGACCGAGAATGGTCTTATCAGTAATAGAATAAAAAACATACATGAAGATGGCTATGGGAACATTTGGCTTTCTTCCAAGCAAGGAACCTCTAAGATCTCGGAAAAAGGGATCATCAATTTTTCGAACCTAAACGGCCTTAAAAATCATGACATCAAGGCTGTAAGTTCTGATGATGAGAATAACATTTGGTTAGCCTCAAATGGCAACGGGATCTTTCGATCAGGAGGTGAAAATATCTTAAACTTCAATTTAGATAATGGATGGTGCAGTGAGAAAGCTCTTTCTATTACAAAGGACCAAAACGAAGATCTATGGATCTCTTCATTTGAAAATGGAGTATGTCATTTCAAAAATGGAGAGATCATTAATTATAACACGAACAGTGGCCTTAGTAACAATACAGTCTGGTGCAGTCTTGCTGATGATGAAGGAAATATTTGGCTAGGCACATCGAATGGGCTGAACAGAATAAATGGAGCAAACATCATTCATTATTCCTCGTCTAGTGCAGCTGGTAGTGATCGAATAACTGCTCTTTTCCAAAGTAAAGATGGTCGCGTCTGGTGTGGTCATAAATATGGAGTTCGGATATATGATAAAGAAAAAGAGATCTCGCACGATCAAGAAAATGGGTTTGACGGAAAACGCATCAGAAATATCATTGAAGACAGAAATGGTGTCATTTGGCTGGCCGCAGATAATGGACTGTTCAAATATGAGAATGGGCTATTCGTTAACGTTGACAAAGGAAGCTCTGTTGAAGGAAATGCCGTCTTAAATATTTCGATCGATGAAAAAGATAGAAAATGGTTAGGTACAAAAAACGGGGTCTACTTGCTCGATGGCAAGACATTCGAACGGGTCTACTTAGACAATGTTTTTAGTGCACAATACATTAATTTTTCAGAGGTATTTGACGGTCATTTTATAGCGGGAACAAATAATGGTCTTTACTTGATCAATATTGAAGGCCGCGAGTCGAATGCCAAGGAAGCTATTCGCCATTTCGGGTCAGATGAAGGACTGAAAAGTTTGGAATGTAACCTGAACTCATCATATATCGATGATAGCGAACAACTGTGGTTCGGAACAGGTAAAGGGATCGTAAAAGCTGACCTTTCAAAAATGATACATGAGCAAGAACTTCACGCACCTAAAGTCTATTTGAGCGGCCTTAGAATACTCATGAACGAAGAGATCACAAGGTCTGACAAAAAAATAAAGGCCTTCGGAATTCATAAATTCCTTCCCTCAGAAAGCCATATTACATTTGACTTCACCGGCATCTATTTTTCTGACCCTAACAGTGTTTCGTATGAATACAGATTGAAGGGTTTGCAAGAAGAATTCGTTCCACTTTCAAATGCTTCTTTTGTTTCTTTTCCATTCTTACCACATGGAGAATATGAATTTGAAGTATATGCCATTTCGGAAATGGGACAACGTTCGATTAAGCCAGCGACATATGCTTTTGAAATACAAGCGCCATATTACAAGACTGTTTGGTTCAATGCAAGTATGGTCCTTCTAGGGATGCTTTTGGGATCAGCTCTACTCTATTGGAGACGAACAGTGCAAATAAGAAAGATCGAAAATCAAAGATTGGTTTACCAGTCACGTATCCTATCTTTAGAACAGCAGTCACTGAACTCAAGTATGAACAGGCATTTTATATTCAATGCTCTTAATTCCATCCAATATTACATCAATCGGCAGGATAAATTCTCTGCGAACAAATACCTTTCAAATTTTGCAAAATTGATCAGAAAAAATCTGGATAGTTCACAGGAAAATCTCAGTTTTCTATCAGATGAATTGGAGCGAATAAGGCTTTACCTCTCGTTGGAACATATGCGATTTCAGGATAAATTCGAATTTGAAATTGACATCGACCAAAATGTAGATCCTAACAATGTAAAGATCCCAAGTATGTTGCTTCAACCTTTCTTGGAAAACAGCATTTGGCACGGAATACTTCCAAAGGAAGAGAAGGGTATTTTGAAAGTTCGAATAGAGCGCAGCCTAAGTGGATCCATTAAGATCATTATTGATGATAACGGAATAGGAGTTGATCAGAGTTTGGCCAACAAAAATGGCAAAGACAAAATTCACGAGTCTAAAGGTGTCTCATTGACAAACGACCGTATAATCTTGTATCAAAAGCTCACACATGAGAATTTTAAGATAAAAGGTCCATTTGAGTTAAAAAACGACAAAAAAGAGGTTCTAGGCACCCGAGTTGAAATATATCTTCCTGAAAGTCAAGCATTTGAAGAAATAATATCCGAAACCAATAAATTAGGAACTTTGGCGTTTAATAATTAACTTTGATAGGTTAAGTATAATATGAATAGTGTGATCAGCAAAATATTGTCAATTCTGTGCCTTTTGATCTTCATCTTTACGATGAGTTCTTGCGAGAAAAATGAACTTGCAGGTGTAGACGAACCTGTTTCCTTTGAAAGAGCATTTGGGGGTGATGATCTTGATGACCCTGGTGATGGAGAAGATGGCAATGCCAGCGGTGGTGATGATATCACAGACGATGAAGACGATGACGAAGATGACGAGGACGAGATCACCGATGACGAAGATGATGACGAAGATGATACGTCTAGAAGTGTTTTAACACGTCCAAACGATAGAAGATAATTCTCAACTTCTAATAATTTACCGTTTCTTATTTTGTATGTACCACTTATGAACTAGTGCTGTGCTGTTCATTAAGCTTTCATTAACTTATTGTACCAAAACCTAAGTTCATGAGATCAAAAAACAGATCCAACCATGTGCTGTTCAACCTTATACGGTCATTAACAAGATCAGAAAAAAGGTATTTCAAGATCTACAATTCGAGAAATGCTCTTGCAGTAAACGGAGTCAATGAAAAACTTTTTGCCGCAATTGATAAGCAAGAAACCTACAATGAAGAAGATCTTCTTCTTCAATTCAAAAACGAATCATTCGTTCGAAATTTCTCTGTCGCCAAGAATAGGCTCTTTACAAGTATCATGAATTCTTTAAATTTCTATCACTCGAATAAGAGCGAACTGAATAAACTCCACAACTTTCTAAATGAGATAGAGATCCTTTATGAGAAGGGCCTTTTTCGACCATGCGCAAAGCTTGTCAAGAAAGCGAAAAACCTAAATGACCTTAAAGGAACCAACGCCATAGGGATAGATCTCTGTCAGTGGGAATTAAAATTGTTGGAGAAAGATCAATATCAAAACGCATCAGAAAAAGCACTTTCAGATAAAATAGATGAATACACTGACCTTTTAGGAAAAATGGTCTTACATGCAAGAGTGATCAAGCTTAAAAATTTGCTCTTTAAAAATTTATACCAAGGAAAGATCAAATCAAAAAATATTGTTGCATTCATTAAAAATGAATTGAAAGAAATTAGTCTTCTTGAAGTCAAAGACAAGAAAACATTGCACACGCTTTTTCAGATCAAAAGTGCTTGGTTTTATGCCAATAATGAACCAATTAATTCGCTGAGGAATGCAGAGGAGTATTATCGACTTCTTGATAAAAATGATCACTCGGCCATTATATCGACTTTGGGAAACATCATTTTTCTCGCTATTCAATTAGGCCAGTTTGACAAAGCTAAAACAAGATTGTTCGAATTAAAAGTTCTAAGGGCAAATGAAAATGGACGGTCCTTAGAAAAACTCGAACCCTTCTATTTTGAGAACATTTCTAGCCTTGAACTTTTGCTCAAGTATTCTGAGAAAAAACTAGAGCAGGCCTTGGACCTGATCCCTCTCATTTCGGAACAGCTTTCAAAGTACAATGGTCAGATCAGCGCTTTAAAAAGAGCTTCATTCTACTTGAATTTTGCGCATTTGTATATTGTCTCTGGAAATATGAAGGAAGCTCTAAAATGGACAAACGAGCTGCTTAATTATAAAAGAATAGAAAACAATGTATCTGTATTTTCCGATGCTCTATTGCTAAATCTTTTGGTACACTCTGAACTTGGCAATGTCAATTTCGTTAGCCGCAGAATTAGGACTGTGGAACGATATCTCTATTCAAATAAAAGGCTAAATAAATTCGAAAAACTATTCTTGACCTTTATTCGCAAAAAGGAAAAAGATACTACCCACTTTAAAGATTGGAAAAGGGAATTATCCTTGCTTTCCAAAAAGGATCTTGATGACGTGCTTATAGAAAGATTCGATCTATATGCCTGGTTAGAAAGCAAGATCCAAAGTGTAAGCATGCAAGAAATTATCAAAACTACTTGATCGGATCCCAACCTTGGGCTGTAACATCAACGGATGACCCTCCTGTACTTATCATTTGATAACCAGAAGCTTTGTCAGTGATATGCCCGATAAATGTCATGTTTGGATTTCCTTTTACCTTTTCGTGGTCTGCTTGGTCTATTGTGAAAAGCAGCTCATAGTCTTCTCCTCCGTTCAATGCACATGTGATCGGGTCCAAATTAAATTCTCTGGCCGAAGAAAAAGTTGTTGGATCGATCGGCACCTTATCCTCATAAATGGTAAAACCTTTATCGCTCGCTTTTGCAATATGGATGCATTCAGATGCCAGACCATCTGAAATATCGATCATGGATGTTGGTCTAAGCCCCATTTTTTCGAACATCGCAATAATATCTTTTCGGGCCTCAGGTTTCAATTGCCTTTCTAAAATATAGTCTTTTCCGGCTAGGTCTGGTTGGGTGGAGGGTGCTGTCTCAAAAACCTTTTTCTCCCTTTCCAAAATTTGCAACCCCATATATGCAGCTCCAAGATCTCCGGTAACTACAAGTAGATCATTTTCCTGCGCGCCACTTCGATAGGATATCTTGTCTTTTTTGACTCTTCCGACAGCTGTTACAGATATAGCAAATCCCGACATTGAAGAAGTTGTGTCCCCTCCAATAAGATCAACGTTGTAAAGCTTGCAAGCTAAATTCACCCCTTCATAAAACTCTTCAAGAGCCTCCAAGGAAAATCGATTGGAAACAGCTATTGAGACTGTAACATACTCGGGTGTACCATTCATGGCATAAATGTCAGATAGATTGACTACAATGCTTTTATAACCCAAGTGCTTCAATGGGCAGTACATCAAGTTGAAATGAACTCCTTCCATTAACATGTCAGTAGAGATCAGCTGAAAATGATCTTCTTTATCCAGGACAGCCGCATCGTCCCCTATACCCTTATATGTTGAATCATGCTTGATCTCAACGTTCTCAGTGAGCTTGGCGATCAATCCAAATTCACCCAATGTGCTTAGCTCGGTTCTTTTCGTTTCAGACATGAGGCCGAAGGTATATAATTTTTAAGGCTAAAAATGACCTTCTTTACTTTGATAAAGCGCTGAAATTATTGGCTTTGGTTATTTAGAATATGTCTAAATAAGTGATTATCTTTGCAACAATAAAGCTTATAAATTGTTATTGAAGCGATGATAAAAGTTAATGATAATGCCAAAAACCAAGTTGCCAAGTTAATGGCTGAGGATAAATCGCCTGAAGGCTCTTTCGTAAGAGTTGGAGTTGAAGGAGGGGGCTGTTCTGGTTTAATGTATAAGTTGGAATTTGACCACGAATTAAAAGAAGGCGATCAAGTGTTCGAAGACAACGGGGTACAGGTAGTCGTAGATAAGAAAAGCTATTTATATCTAGTAGGCACCGAATTGGATTATTCTGGTGGACTTAATGGAAAAGGATTCAACTTTGTAAATCCCAATGCCAGCAGAACTTGCGGTTGTGGGGAATCATTTTCCATTTAAACCGTACTTCTCTCATAATTGAATAATTACACATGGCCTATCAAGAAGATCCTTTATTAGAAGAGGTTACCAATAAAGATTACGAATTCGGATTCGTAACTGATATTGAAGTAGACAAGGTTGCCAATGGTTTAAATGAAGATATCATTCGCATCATTTCTAAGAAGAAGAATGAACCCGAATGGCTCTTGGAGTGGAGACTAGAAGCATATGAGGCTTTTAAGAAAATGACAGAGCCGGAGTGGGCTCATGTAAAATACAAAAAACCAGACCTGCAAGCTATCTCATACTATGCTGCACCAAAGCAAAAGAAAACTTTGAACTCCTTGGACGAAGTAGATCCGGAGTTAAGAAAGACCATGGATAAATTGGGGATCTCCATAGAAGAGCAAAAAAGACTTCAAGGTGTGGCCGTGGATTTTGTCATGGATTCCGTTTCTGTTGCCACATCATTCAAAGAAAAACTCGGAGAACTTGGCATCATTTTCATGTCAATGAGTGAAGCAGTTCAAGAACATCCTGAATTGGTTAAAAAATACTTAGGGAAAGTAGTTCCTAGAACAGATAATTATTATGCTGCTCTGAATTCAGCTGTCTTCACTGATGGTTCTTTCTGTTATATTCCAAAAGGTGTAAGGTGTCCTATGGAATTGTCCACATATTTCAGAATAAATGAAGCTGGAACGGGTCAATTTGAAAGGACATTGGTTATAGCTGAAGCTGGAAGCTATGTGAGTTATCTTGAAGGCTGCACGGCTCCGCAAAGAGATGAAAATCAGTTGCATGCAGCAGTTGTTGAATTGATAGCCATGGAAGATGCAGAGATCAAATATTCTACTGTTCAGAATTGGTATCCCGGTGATGAAAATGGAAAAGGTGGTGTTTTCAATTTTGTGACCAAAAGAGGGCTTTGCGATGGAAATAATTCCAAGATATCTTGGACCCAAGTTGAAACAGGTTCTGCAGTCACATGGAAATATCCTTCTTGTATTTTAAAAGGAGATAATTCGATCGGTGAATTCTATTCTGTTGCTGTAACGAATAATTATCAGCAAGCTGATACTGGAACCAAAATGATCCACCTAGGGAAGAATACTAAAAGCACGATAATCTCTAAAGGTATTTCAGCGGGCAAGAGTCAGAATTCCTATAGAGGCTTAGTGAAGATCCATAAAGGAGCTAAGAACGCCAGGAATTTTTCACAATGCGATTCACTATTGATGAGTGATCGCTGCGGAGCGCATACATTTCCATACATAGAAGTAGATAATAATAGTGCAAAAGTGGAGCATGAAGCTACCACATCCAAAATTGGTGAAGATCAATTGTTTTATTGCATGTCTAGAGGGATAGATGAAGAAAAAGCAATAAGCCTAATTGTAAACGGATACGCAAAAGAAGTATTAAATAAATTACCAATGGAGTTTGCTGTGGAAGCTCAAAAATTGCTCGCCATTTCTCTTGAAGGTAGCGTTGGATAAAAAAGGATATATCTGAAATGATCAAAATAGAAAATTTACATGCCGAGATCGAAGGCAACAAAATATTGAAGGGACTTACACTTGAAATTGGTCCGGGAGAAGTTCATGCTATAATGGGTCCAAATGGGTCTGGAAAAAGCACTCTAGCTTCCGTGCTTGCGGGAGACGAAAACTATGAGATAACAGCAGGTAGTGTCTCCTTTTTTGGAGAAGACCTTTTGGATATGAGTACAGAAGACAGAGCGCGAGTAGGACTTTTTCTTGCCTTTCAATATCCTGTAGAAATTCCAGGTGTAAGCAATATCAATTTTTTAAAGACGGCCATAAACGACATTAGAGAGCATCATGGCCAAGAAGCAATTCCAGCAAAAGAGTTTTTGGCGAAAGTAAAAGAGACTTCAAAGTTAGTAGAGCTTGATGGCAGATTAACGAATAGATCTGTAAATGAAGGATTTTCTGGAGGAGAGAAAAAAAGAAATGAGATCTTTCAATTGGCTATGTTAGAACCGAAATTTGCCATACTTGACGAAACGGATTCTGGCTTGGATATAGATGCATTGAAGATCGTTTCAAATGGTGTCAATGCGATGCGAAGCCCAGAAAGGTCATTCCTTGTCATTACTCACTACCAGAGACTTTTAGATCATATTGTACCAGACTATGTTCATGTTCTACATGATGGACAGATCGTAAGATCAGGGGATAAGGGTCTAGCGCTAGAGCTTGAAGAAAAGGGATACGATTGGATCACTGAAGAAGTCAAAGCATAATGGAATTGACCCAGGAAAAAAGCAAAGTTGAAGATCTGAACGGGCTCTTGTGGAAGCAAGATTATCCGATCGAAATGTTCGATAAAGAAAGAGAACGAGCTCTAGCTCAAATACCAGATCTAGAATTCCCAACTAGAAGGGTTGAGAATTGGAAATACACCAGAACGAATAAGATCATAAATACACAATGGAATAAAGCAGATCAAGCCCCTTCCAATAATGTAGATCCATATCGGATCCCAAATTGGAGTGGTTCAGTTTTGGTATTTGTCAATGGGATATTTCAAGAAGACATCAGTGAAATAAAAGGACTTGGAGAAGGAATAAAGATCAAGCCATTATCGAAGGCTTGCTTAAACTGTGTGAGTGCATTGGAAGGGCATTTTGCAAAATATACTCGCACAAGCAATAACATTTTCGATGCCTTGAACTCTGCATCTTGGCAAGATGGTGCATTCGTCTATGTTCCTAAAGGAATTGAACTAAAGGACGATGTTCACGTTATTTCTCTTACAACAGGTGATCAAATTGCCGTGCACACGAGAAACGTCTTTGCGGTTGAAGAAAGTTCAAAAGCTCGCATTGTATTGAGCGTAGTTAGTGAAGGCGAAAGCAAAACTTATCATAACATGATCTCTGAGGTCTCTGTAGCTAAGAATGCGCATTTGGAAATTGACAAGATCCAGATCTCTGGAACGGAAGACTTTCAAATGATGACCGAAGCAGTTGATCAGGCAAAGGATAGTTCCTTCTCGATCAACACAATTACTGTTGATGCCGGGTGGGTGAGAAATGACCTCAAGATCAATGTGAAGGGAGAGAATTGCGAGACTGACCTTTATGGCGTTTATCTTCCAGTAGAACATCAGCACGTTGACAATCATACCATAGTTGACCATCAAAAACCTCATTGCAATAGCAACGAAATGTACAAGGGCGTCATTTATGACAGTGCAATTGGTGTGTTTAACGGAAAAGTTTTCGTACGAGAAGACGCTCAGAAAACTAACGCATTTCAAGCGAATAACAATATTGTTATGAGCGAAAATGCAAAGATGAATTCAAAGCCTGAGCTTGAGATCTATGCTGATGATGTGAAGTGTTCTCATGGATCTACCACAGGACAATTTGATGAAGAAGCTGTGTTCTATTTAAGAGCTCGTGGCATTGGAGAATTAAATGCACGAAAGCTTCTTGTTGGAGCATTTTTGAGCGAAGCGCTTGACAATATCAGAACTGACGTTGTAAGATCATACGTTGAGGATCTACTTGAAAAAAAGCAGGCTGAGATCTTAAGTTTATAGTGACCCAATGATCGAAACAGAAACGAATATGGGGATCAGCATTAAATACATTAGGGACCGATTTCCCATTCTCGATCAGGAAGTAAATGGTCATCCATTGGTTTATTTCGACAATGCCGCAACCACACAAAAACCAATTCAGGTCATTGATGCCATAAGTGACTTCTATAAAGAATACAACAGCAATGTTCACAGAGGAGTTCATTTTCTAAGCAACAAGGCCACAGATGCTGTGGAACTTGTTCGTGTAGACCTTCGTTCGTTCATTGGCGCCAACAAGACCGAAGAGATCATTTTTACTTCGGGAACAACAGAAAGCATAAATCTTGTTGCTCAGAGTTATGGTCGTGCAAATTTAAAGGAGGGAGATGAGGTGATCATCTCCGAAATGGAGCACCATTCCAACATCGTTCCCTGGCAATTGATATGTGAAGAAAAAAAGGCAACTATCAAAGTTATCTCAGTAACAGAAAACGGAGAACTTGACATGGTATCATATAAAAACTTGCTTTCAGAAAAGACTAGGATCGTAGCAGTTAACCACGTTTCAAATACGTTGGGAACAATAAATCCGATCAAAGAAATTTGTTCGCTTGCACACCAAAATGAGGCCGTTGTACTTGTGGATGGTGCTCAAGCAATGGGCCATTATCAGGTAAATGTTGCAGATCTGGATTGTGACTTTTACGCTTTCTCTGCTCATAAAATGTATGGCCCAACAGGAGTGGGAGGCTTGTATGGGAAAGAAGAATTACTTCGAAGTATGCCACCATATATGGGTGGTGGCGAAATGATAAAAAGCGTATCGTTCGATAAAACTGAATACAACGATATTCCATTCAAGTTTGAAGCTGGAACTCCACAGATCTCAAGTATCATTGGTTTTGGAGCATGCCTTAAATTTTGGAATGACCTTAATAGGACTGTGATTGAAAACCATGAAGCCGAACTATTAGCATATGCGAATGATACACTAAGTTCTCT
Source organism: Flavobacteriales bacterium (assembly GCA_013002285.1). Next base: position 113,594 of record JABDKJ010000078.1, on the reverse strand, counting down.
AACCGGACTAAAGATATATGGTAACAATGAACATAAGGCCGGCATCATTTCATTCAATGTGGGAAATATTCATCCTTATGACATTGGCACCCTTCTGGATAAAATGGGAATAGCCGTTAGAACAGGCCATCACTGCACAGAACCATTGATGCAAAGATTCGATATCCTGGGAACCGTTCGTGTTTCTTTTGGCATTTACAATACAAAACAAGAGGTTGACACTTTTCTAGATGCCCTCAAAAAAGTGCTGAGTATGCTCCAATAAAAAAGCCCTCATGCTGCAGCATGAAGACTTTCCATTTTCGTTATCCTATGAACGATAACGATCTATTGACTTATGATCTAAAAGTTTAAAGTAAGTCCAGCAGAGAAAGGTCTTAATTGTGGATTGCTATCGCTATCAAACATATCCGACAAAGCGTATGAAGCATGGAGCATGAAGTCGCCAAACCCTATTCTAGCCATTGCATCTAGTTTGAATGGGGCAATATTCCAATCGCTTTTCAACTTCAATTTTTCTTTTTCATTGGTCTCCAACACCTCATATTTTTGCTTGTATTTATTTCCAATATTCAACCCACCTACTACGCCAGCAGAAATGTGGAAAGACCTATCTGCATCGCGGCTCGTATTGAATTCTAACATTAACGGAATGACTATATAACCGGTTCTCAACTTGTTCTTTCTGATATTGATCGTTGAATCCATGTAAGCGACCACGCTATCTCCGTCCAATCCTAATGTATAGTCGTTCTTGAATTTATAACTATGGTACTGTATTCCCAATCCGGAATAGATCCCAACATAGTCTTTGATCAGGCGCACTTTAGTCTCAGCAAAATTCAAACTTACTGAACGAGAACCTGCATAATTGATCTCCAAATGCTCCGAACCTTCTGGCGCTTGGGCCTCAAATTCTTCACCAAAGAAATAGCCATTTACTCCTATGTCTATTCCATCCCAAAATGTAAGGTCACTCTTATCACTAAAGCCATCATGGCCCAATGAATCTTCATGTCCATCGTTTCCAACATCTGGCCCAATGATCATTATCTGTGTATCTCCAATATCAAAAGTAGTCGTGTCTCTCGTAACAACGATCGTTGTGTCCTGTCCGTAAAATGCAACACTGCTCAGCGTGAATAGGGTAAATATCAACTTTTTCATATCTCTATCTTTTTTAAACTCACACGTGTGACGAACGAGAAATAGAAAAAGTTACAGCACTTTCCTAACTTAGGTATACCAACGATCTCTCTCTGATCATAATCGGACTTTTACCTCTTTGCATGTATTCTGAACGTAGGTATTCCCGCCAAGTTTCTTTGACATATTTCGCAAGAGAATATCCCCCTTTACGATAGACCTTTCCATGATAGACCCATACGACCAATAAGGTTCCCACCATTAAGATCCTTTTGAAAGCGACAGATCTGGATCTAGAAAAAACACTTTTTCCCATATAGAAAAACCCCAGTGTTCGCGATTGAAAATTGATGTGCATTTCTTCATCTAATAAGATCTGGTCACAGATCTTCCTTAGCATTCTATTTTCTGTTGCCTCTCTAAGAGCTCTATAATAAATAGCGGCTATGACTTCTGCTGTAAGGAGAACATTGATCGAATTCTCTAGGCCCCCGATCTTTCGCAAACCTCTAAAAACAACATCTACCCAATGATGCTTGATCTTTGGAATTTCATTCGCTTTCATGAAAGTACCCAAAGCAAGAGCATGGTTTTGTTCCTCTTTTATGAATAGTTTAATGGTCTCAAAGTAATCTTGGTTTCCCCATGACTTTGCAAAATTGTAAAGATTCTTTCCTTCAGAGTTTTCTCCTTTTTGAAATTGTTGAATTGAATTGAAGATGGTTTTTAGCTCTTCCTTTTTTAAACCATTATTGTCAGATACATCAAGGTCGCTTAAATGGTCTTGATTGTTTTCGAAATATGATCTCCATTTTTTAAACATAATATATTGTTTGATCTAATTGAGAACGACACATACTCAATTCATCTTATATGATCAACAAATTTTGTGATTTAGCTATGAACGAGATCTTCGCTTCGTTTTTCGCGTAACGGAGAATTTGCCCATAGAGAATTTGGTTTCTCGAACATACGCAGTGCTCTTATGATTGCTTTCAAAATCAAATAGCTTCGTATTTTCACCTGCCCGCTCTATGAGATCTAGAATATGAAATGTATTATTCCCACTTTCAACTTCAGAAACAGACGCAATTAGATCAGAATCTATTTCTTCTTCTTTCTTTTTTGCGGCAATGAATACATTGTCTTCTTCGAGTTCTCCAATTGCTACTTTCGGGTCTCCCTTTTGCTTGCTCTGCTGATCTTCCTGTTTCTCGCCTGAAATTTCTTTTTCGCCATCGTCACTATTGTCCGCCACCAAAGTTGGTTTCTCGAAGACCTTTTGTTCTTTTTTCTTCAATTTTGGAACCACCGTTTTCTCAATTTGCAAAGCAGGTTCCTCAGAGACCTCAATTGTTTCATCAAAAACAGAACTCACGATTATTTCATCTTTTGGATGCTCCATCTCCATATCTAACTGTGCAAATTCCTCCTTTATGATACCCTCTTCAATTAATGGTTGAACCGTTGCTGTCTGCTCTAACAATACTTCAGGAATATCTTTTGTTGGGAAGAAGAACAGAAACAGGATAACAGCAGCTGCCGCTACCGATATCCATCCATACATCTGAATGAAAACACCTCTTTTCTTTTTGAGTGACGCTTTATTTGGAAAGACAATGCTTTCATCTGCTTTTAAAGAAAGCATGGAGAATGCCTTTAGATCTTTCTTTGTGCCCGGATGATCTATAACGTACTGCTCTACTTGTTCTTTTTGGGCCGCACTTAGACCACCTTCTTGATAGGCTGCAAAGAATAGATCTTGCTCATTTGAAGAGATCTTCTTCAAGAGCATTTTGTCGATCTCAATTGTTTTAGGCTGAAGAGATAGTGCTTTGAAATGCTCAAGTTTCCTCTGTAGGATCTCATCACCAGCCAGTCTCACTTCAAAGTCCTTTCGAGCGCTTTCTGAAAGATCATTTTCCAGGAATGCGATAATGAGCTCTTGGTCTTCTTCACCTTTATCTAGAATATGTTTTAATTCGGTTTTCTCCGAATAAGTATAGTCAACTGAAGGAAGATAAACAATATCATCCAACATCTCGAATTCTTCCTTAAGGTCTGGATTCTTTTCTAGGAACAACAACAGCTCCGCCACCTGATCAGAGGAGAGATTGTTCTCAGAATGATCTATGAACCAAGACTCGTAATTATTTATGTTGATGTTCATTTATATTAATGCCTCTATTGTTCCGATATACTTTTTTAAAGCAATGCGTCCACGATATATGTACACTTTAACTTGCGAAAGGCTCAATTCAGTGATCTCCGCGATCTCGTCATAGCTATAGCCCTCATAATCCCGAAGAAGAATTACAGACTTCTGATCATTTGGTAATGTATCCAGAGCTTCATGCAATTTCTCATTCAGGTCAGTATACTGGCTCATGATCCCCAACCTAGATTCTTTCACTTGATCGAGACCCCCTTGTTTCTTATCTCTTCTTATTCCATCGATCATCAAACGATATGCTGTCGAGAACAACCAAGACTTTACTTTTTCAAAAGATACATCATCTACCCTTTCCCAAAGCTTTAGGTATGCATCTTGCACAACGTCCTTAGCTTTTTCCTCGTTCTTCAAGTTCTTGATAATGAACCTAAATACATTATCAGCGAACATGTCAACGCTTTGGTTATATTGATCGGTGTTCATAGGATATTCGACCCTAAGACGATTTAGGGAGGTCAAAAGTTACAACTCTTATTTTGCCAGGTCAAAAACATCGGTGGCTCCACTGAAATATAAGGATAAGATCGAAACTCCGATCGTTACGAGCAAAGCAGAAAAATTGTAAAGCAATAAAGTTCCGAAAAAACGCCACACGGTGCCACCCCAAGTGGTCTTAAAGTATTTTTTCATACTTAAGAACGTATAAATACTTAAGAACAATAGAGCAACCCCCATAGTAGGGAAATCTGAGAAAAATGAAATGCAAATTGAGAATATCAATGCAATAAAAAAGAATGTATGAATGTGAAAAGATAGGATCAAGTGTTCGATATAATGATCTTTCCTCTTACGAAAGAATAGACAGGTGATCAATGCAAAAAGTGGCATTAAAAAAAACATGGATATAGAAACATAGCGAAAGAAATTTCGATTGATATCATCTTCATTTTCCCTTAATTGCTCAACTATCCTAACGATCTTCTTTTTATCAATGCTCTCTTCTTCTTCATTTATTTGAATATCAACCAGTCCGTCCTTTGACATTTCCATATTCTCAATTTCATCTGTACCATCCAATTGTACAATTGAAACATCAGTATATCCAGCAATGAAAAAGGCTATAAAACTGACAAAAATGTAAAATCGAAGAGGGTTAACATATGTACTTCTCTTGCCTTCAAAAAATTTCTCTGCGAGAAAAGCTGGCTTGAAAAGTAAAGGCCCAATACTTTTGAAAAATCTGGAATCAAAATTGAAATACTCATTGAAAAAGTCCCCAATGAATTGGCCCATCGAGATCTTAAAAGACTTGTTCTTCTGTCCACATTCGCTGCAATGCTTATCCTTTTCCGAAATAACATGGTCACAATTTGGGCAGTTCATTGATTCTAGATCAAAATTGGTTTTTCGAATACGTCTTCAGTAAATGTGCATTCGCTTTGGTTGAACTCTAAATTAATCAAATAATGTGATCAGGAATTGAGAATCATTCTTTGCCTCCTTCAGGGTCATCGAATTCTTCGGGATCAATATCCTTAGAAGCCTGATCCAGGTCTTCCTCTATGGCATCTTTCAACTCTTCCTTAAGTTCGCTCTCCGCACTTTCTTGCAAAGTTTCCGGTTCTGCCAACTCTTCAGAATTGCTTTCAGGATCTACAGTGTCTTCAATGTTTTCTTCTGACCCTTCTTCGATCTGTTCTTGTTCTTTTAGATCTCCATCACCCATTTCTTTCAGATCATCTTCTTTAGGATCTCCGGACCTTTTGATCAAAGTGAATGTCATCAATACGCTAGTGATAATGATCGCATACAGAATTACCCCATTCATGATCTCCAAAGGGGCAGCACCATTTACTGGATCATCTGCATTGAGCAAAGATCCCAGTCCTAGTGTTTTATCACTTACCACAGCAAAGAATAGCAGAACAGTGATCAAACCTCTTGGCGCTATGAATAGCAGAGCCGAAGTCTCCTTTTTGACAAAAAGTTTGAGAAATATCCATCGGATCAGATAAAGACCGATCACCACACAAGAACTGATCAAAGCAACTTCTAAACTGAGTAGTGAACTCAAACTAATTGTGATACCAAAAATCACGAAGAAAAAAGTCCTTAATACAAATGCACTTTCTAGAGAAAGTATGTGAAAATCGTGCAAGAATTTATTCAATTTGTCGTGATTGATGTATTTGCTAAGTTTTCCTTGAAAGAACAATTCAGAATTGTTTAGCATCAACCCAAATATCAAGATCAGCAATAGTGTGGAAAGCCCATAGATCTTTCCGACCACATAGAGAAGGCATAGCAATGCGATAAGAAGGAACAGTTTTACTTGGCTTTTTATCCTCTGGAATAACCATATCAGTCCATACGAGATCAAAACAGAAACTATTAATGTTAAGAATATCTTTCCGAACTCCGCTCCTGCTCCTTGAAATTCAGGATTAACAATACTATCCAGAAAAGGATAAAACAACATGATCCCCAAAATGTCAGAGAAAGTACTCTCATAGATCATAAACTCTTTTCGGTTCTCCATCAAATTGGTGACACTAGGTATTATGATCGCACTACTCATGATAGAAATTGGAATTGCGCAAACTATTGCCAGGTCCCAGTCGTTATAGAAAATAAAGAATTCCAATACCGCTGCAACTATGGCCGTACTTCCTAATAATGCAAGCAAGGCTACAACAAAGGATTTCCAAATGACCGGCCATTTTTCTTTAGAAAGTTCTAAGTCCAACGCAGCTTCAAGAACTATGAGAATAAGACCTACTTGCCCCAAGATAGGGAGTATCACGCCATTGTTGATGATCTCATCATTGATCGCTCCAAACCCGAAATAATCAAGACCATAGTGCATTCCTATTCCCGTTGCGATAAGTAAGATAACGCTAGGTATGTTAGTCTTTTGGGAAATGACATTGAAAAAATAAGAAAGTATAATGATCGCTGAAGCCGCTATTACAACGTAATAAGGCGTTTTAGAAGCAGCAAATATAGCAGGGCTCAGAAATTCCAGATCCATTTCAATGGCATTAAAGCTTGGCTAAAAATGAGTAAAAAATCTAATTAAAGACGTGGTTAACAATATCATTTTTCAACGCAAAAATGATCAAACCTATCAATAAGAAAAAACCTATGGTCTGTGCTACTTCAAGCACTTTTTGGCTTGGAGGTTTTCCGCTTACTGCTTCGTACAACAAAAACATAACATGTCCACCGTCCAGCGCAGGTATCGGCAAAACATTCATAAATGCAAGGATCAAGGATATCAAGGCGGTCATAGACCAGAACCTATGCCAATCCCATGTTGGACCGTATGCCTTGGCAAATGAAATAAAACTCCCAACTTTTTTTGATCCTGCTCTTGTAAAGACATATTTAATCGAATTGACATTCAATTTGAGTATTCGCCAGCCATAAGAAACACCTGCCGGAATGGATTCGAAAAATCCATACTCGATATTCTGCTTTTCGTAATTCCCAAAACTCGGCTTCAAAACAAAACCGATCTTCGCCATTGAATCTGTTACCAGAGAAATGCTTTTTTGCTGTCCCTCTCTATATAGATCAATGGTAATTTCTTCATTATTCTTTCCCTCAAGGTTTTCTCTGAATTGGTCCCAAAAAGGCGTTGGTATTCCATTTAGTGCAACAATGCTGTCATTGGCTAATAATCCATTCTTTTCAGCCGGACCTCCTTCAGTAACAGAACCTACTACAGAATAACTTCTTGGAGTTATCAGGCTCGTGCTATTCGCTTCGATCGCCTTGATGGTGATATCCTCAGGCAAAGTTATTGATCTTTCTTCCCCATTCAGTTTTTTAACGGTGAGGTCTCTTACGCCCATGAACAAAATATCTCCATTGATTGCATTGATGTCTTTCACTCCATCCGCAATATAATCTGAAATTATATCTCCATTCTCGAATCCATATGATGCCATCAGGGAATCCACCATTATGCCATTTTCATAAGATGCCGGATCTGAAACTTCACGTCCCCAACTAAAGAGAACCATTGCATAAATAAGGAATCCCAATATCAAATTGACCGTAACCCCTCCCAACATAATAATGAGCCTTTGCCATACTGGCTTTGATCTGAATTCCCATGGCTGAGGTGGCTGTTTCATTTGCTCTTTATCCATACTCTCATCGATCATTCCCGATATCTTCACATATCCACCTAGCGGCAACCACCCTATTCCATATTCAGTTTCTCCTATCTTCTTTTTGAAAAGCGAGAAATAAGGGTTAAAGAACAAATAGAATTTCTCTACTCTCGTCTTGAAGAGTTTTGCAGGAAAAAAGTGCCCCCATTCATGTAAAACGATGAGTATAGAAAGGCCCAAGATCAATTGGGCTGCCATTATTAAACCTTCCATAATTTTTTTAAAAAGTCCACAAAGGTAGTCTAATCTACGGATAGGAAAAATCCGCTCTATTAATACACCCTTAGTTTCAAATTAAATAGATCAACGGTCAGAATTCCTTTCCAAATACATTTTGTAAAAGAATTGCTAAAAAACGATCAATACTATAAAGTTGCCTATTTCGCAGTCTTTGTGTCTTTTTAACCCGTTGAATTGGAGCAACATACGTTCAAATATTTCAAACTTTATTTGTACATTCAGCAAAAGCTAATTTTAAAAAAGAAAGAATTTTACTCAAAAATCCCGAGAAGCAGAGAGACATTTAAAAGGACTACACACATAAAAAGGCCGGATATCATCCGGTCTTTTTAATTATGACTTTTTCTCGATTGGTCTTTTACTGCTGTCTTGATCTTCTCTTTATCCATTTCAAGATCTTCTATAGGAATGTATTGGCCATTACTTTGTTTGCAGATCTCTTGCATTTTAGGAATCGTCCACTTCGGGCTTTTAACTGCAATTATCGACATGAAGACCCCCTTCTTTCTTTGTTTTCGAACAAACCTGGACACATCGTTTTCTCCCTTATTAAATGCACCATCGGTTGCAAGATAAACTTGATTATTTCCACCCTCAATAAAATTCTTCTGTGCTATTGAATAAGCTTTTTTGATCCCCGTTCCGCCAGCTGTGAGTCCCTTGCCTTGCAATTCTTTGATCACTTTTTCAATTGACATTTTATCAGTCACCGGCCTACTGTTCATGATCACATCTGTAGAAGAAGCGTATGTGATGATCGAAAGTCTGTCTTCAGGTCTTAACATTCGTAAAAGTTCTATCATAGACGCTTTCAAGATCTCGAGCCGATCTTCTTTTTTCATTGATGTAGATACATCGATCAAAAACACCACATTGTTCCTAGCATATTTATTAAGCGAGAATTCGGGGTTCGATTCTTCCTTTTCCGCTACAACATGCTCAATATTTTTTTCAGGGACCTCTTCGATCTCGACCACATGTTCTATCTCCAGAGCTTCCTTTTCAACCAAAACCTCATCTATGATCTCTTCTCCTAAAGGATCCAATGCAAAAATGAAATAACGGTTCCTGCGATTGATGTACCCTTCTTTTCTGCTTTTTGAAAAGCCATCTGCTCTAACCAACATGCTATAATATCCTAGTGGCACTTCCTTTTCAATTTCTCCTTTTTTATTCGTCTTCCAGATAGCTTGTTGCACGCCTTGCTCTGCGATCGCTACTGTTGCGTTTTTAATAGGGTCTCCATTGCTTGAATCAACCACTTTAAAAACAACTGAAAAATTATTTGTCCGATCGGTTCGAGAAAAATCTGGGCAAGGTGTATAGTCTTCCCACTCCAAATAATTGACGTCTGCAGTCAGCTTTATGTTCAATGGTCTTGCCTTGCCAAAATAAATAGGAAGGTCATATGACTTTAGGCCTTTAGTCCTTGGGTTATATTTTATACGAATAATGATCTTTTCTCCAGGTGCAAAAGTCCTAGAAGAATACTTAATATCAAACTCTCTTTCATCTGCACCTATTCTTAAAAGTGTTTCATTAAAAACATTGTTATTGGTAAGGGTAATCTCTTTGACCCTGTTATCTCCTTGTTTAATAATTCCATAATCGAGAAATAGTTCATCGCTCTCTACTTGAGAATAAAGGCTGCCTGTTAGAAATAGCAATATGATGAAAGTGATTTGCTTCATGACCAGCATAACGCGATAACTATGCCATTAATTTTAATAATTCATCCGCATATTTCCGGTCATTGGAGAGTCTGGGTATTTTATTTTGCCCTCCTAACTTTCCTCTTTGCCTCATGAATTCTACAAAGCCATTTTGCTTGACCTTTCTCAAAACTATTGGTCTAAGAACAGCCCCCACGATCAAGTCTTTATAATATGGGTTCTGATCTTGCATTTCCTCATCCAACGTTTTAACGAATGTATTTTCGTCATTTGGATCATGAGCAAATTCTATGAACCACTCGTGATAAGGTAATCCAGAATCTGGGCCCGTTTGAGGAGCCACATGGAATTCTACTACTTGAGCATTGCTTTTTTTAGATGCCTTTTTAATAGCATTTTCTACTTCTTCTGCTATTACATGCTCTCCGAATGCAGATGTAAAATGCTTCGTTCTTCCTGTCACTTTAATACGATAAGGGTCTTTTGAAACAAACTTGACTGTATCTCCAATTACATAGCCCCACAATCCCGCATTCGTATTCAAAATAATAGCATAATTCACATCTAATTCAACATCCTTTAATGCAATACGAGTTGGATCTTCATTGCCGAATTCACTCATAGGAATGAACTCATAGAAAATTCCAGAATTGATCTCCAGAAGCATTCCTTCTTCCACTTGAGAATCTTGATAGGCAATGAAACCTTCTGATGCTGGATAAAGCTCAATAGAAGGAATGCTTGCTCCGATCATTTTTTCGAATCGTGAACGATAGGGTTCATAATTCACACCTCCATATACAAATAGCGAGAAATTAGGAAATACTTCTTTCACCGTCTTCTTTCCTGTCGCGGCCAAAAGCCTTTCAAAATACATCTGTACCCAGCTCGGTATGCCGCTGATGAGCCTCAAGTCTTGATCTTTTGTTTCTTCAACTATTTGATCGACTTTCTCTTCCCAGTCTGCAATAAGGTTGGTTTCCAATGAAGGTAATCTATTCTTTTGTAAATAATTGGGGACATGATGCGCTACTATTCCAGATAGTCTCCCAGTATCAATCCCTGCCCTCTTTTTTAATTCTGGGCTTCCTTGTAAAAAGATCATTTTTCCATCTACAAATTTTGCATCCTTGGTCTCCTGTATATAACTCAACAAAGCGTGTTTCGCAGAGCGAATATGGAATGGCATTGAAGCCTTAGAAATGGGAATGTATTTTGCCCCAGAAGTAGTACCCGATGTCTTGGAAAGATAAAGTGGATTACCAGGCCACATCACATCCTTTTCACCCTGCACCATTAGGTCTACATAGTCTCTCAGACCCTCATAATCTCTAAGAGGAACATGCTTTTTGAAATCATCGTAGGTTTTTATCTCGCCAAAGCTGTGGTCCTTCCCGAACTTGGTTTCTTTAGCCTTAAGAATTAAGTAATTGAATGTCTTGTCCTGAGTCTGAAAAGGTTTTTTTAGCCAATTGTTGCGCCTTGTTATGCAGTACCTGGCATATGGCAAACTCAAAGCAGGCTTTATAGAGATCTTTCTTCCGATCAATTGAAAATGATGAAATTTTCCGGGTCCAATGGTTTTCCAAGGTGCCAAAGTTCAAAGTGCAAATGCGGTCCATCACTCAGTTCACCTGTGTTCCCTATTATTGAGACTGTTGCTCCAGCATCCAAAAGATCCCCAGTTTTCTTGAGTATTACGGAATTGTGCTTATAGATACTAACCAAATTATTGGCGTGCTGTACATGAACTACGTGTCCATCGCTATTGGTCCAGCCTGTGAAGATCACAGTTCCAGGTAACACACTTTTGATCGCTGTTCCTTCAGCAGCGACAACATCAATTCCCAAATGATCTTTATTGAGATCAAAGCCATCTGTTATCCTCCCAGATACTGGAGGGAAAAAAAATAGATCTGAAAGCTCAGCGATCTCGCCTTGTTCAGTCTCTTCTGAAAAATTCAGGTTGTATTTCTCTTGCGCTTCTACTTTTGCCCTCAATAGAGAGTCTTCTTCAGATATACTGAAATCCAGCTCGCTATAGTCTTGACTTGTTGCTATGATCTTTTCCAAACTATCTTGTTCTATTTCTCCTTTCATAACAAGTTGAATGCCTCCGATATATCTCTCTTTCATTCTCAATTGCCGCTCTAACTCTTCAATTTGCAATGCATTGTTGGTCGCTAAATTTCTGGTCTCGATCTCTGAATGCCCAATGATATAATCTCGCAAAGGGGTATAAACCACTAGTGACAATACGATCAAGGCGATCAAGACTATAAGTAAAGAGAAAAAAGAGATCACATTCCACCGGGACAACACAAAAGACAATTTTTCTTCAAAAGTGACATCATTGACAACTACGAGCCTAAACTTATTTCTTAGTCTTTGAAGTCCTCTATTTATGCTGCCTTTAAGTGCCATTAGCCGTCAAATATCTGCATTAATTCAATATATCAACAAAAGCGATCACTTTTTAAGCTCTTGATCGGTGAATAAACACAGTATTGGCCTCATCTGTCGAAAAAATAAAATAAATTTGCCGTTTATCAGTTTATACAAGGTTAGTGCTGAACAAAACGGAAAGTTTGAAAAAAAATTTCATCCTATATTCTCTACTATTTGCTTGTCTTATCATAGTACTTGATTCTTGTAAAACGAGAAATCGTTACATCAATCGTAAATTTCATGATACCAATGCAAGGTTCAATGGATATTTCAATGCCAAAGAAAGCATTAAGGAAGCCAAACTCATTCTAAAAAATGGGCATCAAGAAAATTGGGAAGAAGTGATCCCGATCTTTTATTATCCCACTGAAGAAACAGCTCAAAGCATTTACCCGCAAATGGACCGTGCAATTGAAAAATGCACTAAAGTGATCGATAGGCATTCGATCCAGGAAAAAAGGAAAGAATACAATAAATGGATAGATGACTGCTGGTTGCTTATTGGTGTGGCCAATTTTTATAGAAGGGATTTTGAAAAGAGTGAGGAAATGTTCAAGTATGTCACTCGTTCTTTCAGGAAAGACCCCAATAAATATCATGCTGCTTTATGGAATGCCAGAGGGTACATAGAGATAAAGGAGTATACCAAAGCAGGAGCCATTTTGGAAAAATTGGAAGAAGAGTCGGCTAATTTTCCAAAAAAGTACATGCCTACATTCCTGGAAGTATATTCAGATTTTTATGTTAGACAACAAGATTGGCCAAAAGCCATTGAAAAATTGGAGGCTGCCATAGCACATGAAGACCAGAAAAAGAAAAGAAATACCAGGCTTACTTTTATTCTAGCCCAGCTCTACCAAGAAAAAGGAGATTCTCAAAAGGCCATTAGATTATTTGCAGGTGTAACAAAAATGAATCCGACCTATGAGATGGATTTCCATTCTCGAATAAACCAAGCATTGGCATTCGACTCCAGAAGCAATAGTGAAAGCATCCGGGAGCAATTGAAAAAGTTATTACGTGATGACAAATACATTGAATTCAACGACCAGATCTATTATGCATTAGCAGAAGTGGAGTTCGCGGAAAGAAATTATCCAGACGGTATAGACTTATTACTGACCTCGGCAGAAGTAAGTAAAGGAAATGACAGACAGAAAGGAAAATCCTTTTTAAGGTTGGCAGACTATTATTTTGACCAGAGAGAATATCCTTCTGCAAGCCAATTTTTTGATTCTACTGTTACTTATATACCACGAGATTATCCGAATTATGAGATCATCAATGCCAAGAAAGAAAGCCTTTCCGATCTAGTAAAGAATATTGAGATCATCTATCATGAAGATAGCTTGCAATCCTATATAGATATGAGCGAAGCAGATAGGATCAGCGCCTTGGAAAAGATAGTTGATCAGTTAGATGAAGAAGAAGAAAAAAGATTGGAAAAAGAAAAAGAAGAACGAAATAAGCAACTAGCCATTCTAAATCCTGAAGATCAAAAAGAAAAGAAAAGTGGAAAAAGTGGTACTTGGTATTTTTACAATGCCTCCGCAAAAAGTATAGGCTTTAGTGAATTCAAACGTGTTTTTGGTGAGCGAAGACTAGAGGACAACTGGAGAAGAAAGGACAAACAGTCTTTCGACAATTTTGACCCTGCAAATCCTGAGGAAAGCTTAGAAGAAGAAACGGTTAGTAAAAAGAACGTTCCCACCCTAGAAGAACTTTCGGCAAACCTTCCGTTAACAGCAGAAGCTAAAAATGCTTCCGATGCAAAAATAAAAGCTGCCTTTTATGAGATGGGTAATATCTATCGAGAAAACTTAAAAGACCTCGATAATGCCATTGAGACTTTCGATGAATTAGCCGGGAGATATCCTGATGACCCTATCGCTTGCATATCTTATTATCAGCTCTACAGGTTATATAAAAAGAAAGAAGAAGGCAACTATCAGAGTTTCAATTCTCAAGGAACTTCTAGTTACTACAGAGAGAAAATTTTGGGCGATTGCCCTGACTCCGAGTTTGCGGCATTGATCCTGAATCCAGATGATGTTGAAGAGAACAATGAGAAAAGAGAGGCAATAGTTGAAGCTTACAAAGAAGTTTATCGTCAATACAGAAGAAAGAATTACAATGATGTAATGCTTGCTTGCCTAGACGTGATCAATAATGACAGAAGCAACGAACTATTGCCAAAATACTATTTCTTGAGAGCTATGTCAATTGGCGGCAAGAAGGACAAAACCAATTACATAAAAGCGCTGAAGGAGATCGTCAAGGAATTTCCAGGAACTGAAGAAGAGACCGAAGCAAAAAGGCTTCTTGGAGTTGTGGCAAAAGGAGGAGGTTTTAAGGAAGAAGACAGATCAGACAACATAGAAGAAGACTCAGAAGAGGACGTTGCAGATAAAAAGGATGATAAGAAAGAAGAAGATAAAGAACAGGACTCCGGAAAGGATGACAAGAAAGAGGAAGACAAAGAAGAAGATCTTAGCTCTGAGGATAAAACTGACAATGGAGACAGTCCTTTCAAGTTTAACCCAGATATAGACCACTTTTTCATGTTAATTCTGCCGAACTCAGGAGTTGACCTTAATGGTATTAAAAGAACTCTCTCTGATTATCATGGAAACAACTTTTCTGATTCGAATTTGAAGATCACAACCAGCTTTTTAGATCAGAACAGACAAATGGTATTGATCAGGAAATTTTCCAATAAAACGAAAGGAATGAACTATTTCAACGCATTTTCCTTTAATACAGATGTTTTAAAAGAAATTAATGGCAAGGGATATCCCTTTTTTATCATAAGTTCCACTAATTTTGCTACGCTATTCAGTAAAAAAGATGTTGATGCGTATTCAGCCTTTTTTAATGAGAATTATTTTTAAACAGAACAGATTATGGCAAGGAATAACGAAATGGTGCAAAGCGGAAAAGTAAACGCAATAGTAGAAGGGACGCAAATTGAAGGGACGATCACTTCTGACGGGAATTTCCGTATTGATGGAAGGGTAATGGGCAATGTGAACATTAAAGGTCGTTTGATCATCGGTGCAAAGGGCTCTGTTGAAGGTCAAGTGGTTTGTAATGATGCTGAAATTGAAGGCACATTTGACGGCCATATTCAAATAAACAATCTTCTAAGTCTAAAATCTTCTTCCAAGATCAAAGGTGACGCTGTCTTCGAAAGATTGAAAGTTGAAGAAGGTGCACAACTTTCATGCACGTGTAACATTAAAAAAGCTCTCTCTAACCCAGTGGCTCCAGAGCCAGCAACAGAACTGGTAAAAGAAGTTGTTAATTCTTAAATGCTCCCTCCAAATAGATTTGCGATAAAACTGGTTGTATTCAGTTTGTTGCTTGTGATCGGCTTTCTATTGATCGATCGCTACCTATTCCTAATGCCTTCGAATAGTATTCTTTACTATTCAGCCATTACATTTTTCATTGTATTGAGTTTTTTGATATATCGATATTTGTTCACTTCATATAATGGCAAGCCAACTGCTTTTGTAAACCGTTTTATGGCAAGTTTGATGATAAAGCTTTTTTTATTTGTGATCATCTGCATTGTATCAGGCTTCTCTTTACCAAAGATCGAGGTGAAGTCTTTCATCATTTTTCTGATCTGTATTTATATCAGTTATACAATTTTTATGACCTACCATTTGATGGTAAATAATGATGGAACAAAGGAAAAAGCCCAAGTCTAACCTGCACAAGTACATACAGTACTCTACCATGGGTTTTCAAATGCTTGGCTACTTCGCTGTATTTATTCTTTTAGGCAAGTGGTTAGATAAGAGTTATCCAACCGAAGGATTCAATTTCACATTTATAGGTGTTTTCCTTGGAGCTTTTTTTTCACTCTACTCTCTTTTTAAACCTTTGCTGAAAAAGTAAAAATTTTAGCGATTATTCTTCAATACATTTTATCATTTCGAATAAAGAACTACTTTTGCAGCCGAATTGGAAATGTCGATCAATTTTAGATGAATATCTGCCAAAAAATAAAGCCATACGCAAGGATCAAAACGCTACTGACAATAGCCTTTGTAATTACTATGAATACTGGTGTTTTCGCTTCAGGTGAGGACCGGGGTAGCTCTGAGAAATTTGAGGCTGGAAAAATGATCACTCACCATATTCTAGATTCGCACGAATGGCATCTTTGGGATATTAGAGATGAAAATGGAGTCCTTCATCCCGTTTCTGTTCCTCTTCCGATCATTTTCTACCATAAAGGACATGGTTTACAAATGTTCATGTCTTCAAAATTCGATCATGGCAAAGCAAGCTATAAAGGATATGCAATGCATCATGAAAACATTGTTTATGAAGGTGAAGGTGGGCATGCTGCGCAAGGAGAAGATCATGGGTCGGGCATTATAGACTTTTCAATTACCAAAAATGTAGTGACCATATTATTGGTAGCACTTCTTGTGATCCTGATATTCACCGGCATAGGAAAAGCTTACAATAGAAAGCCAAATTCTGCACCCAAAGGGATACAATCTTTCTTCGAACCAATAATTATGTTCATCAGAGATGATATTGCTATTCCAATCATTGGAGAGCATAAAGCAGGCAAATTCCTACCTTTCCTACTTTCCGTTTTCTTCTTTATCTGGTTTGGGAACATGCTAGGCTTAATTCCTTTTATTCCTGGTGGGGCTAACATGACAGGAAACATATCTATAACTATAGTATTAGCGGCTATCACATTTTTCATCACATTGAAAAGTGCTAACAAGCATTATTGGCAGCACGTATTTGCGATGCCTGGGGTACCATGGCCTCTTTATTTTATTCTTACTCCAATAGAGATCATTGGTGTTTTCCTAAAGCCCCTTGTATTAGCTATTCGTTTATTTGCGAATATCACAGCAGGGCACATTACAATTTTGGCATTCATTTCCCTCATTTTCATTTTAGGTGAGAAATCTGCCGTTGCAGGATATGGGGTAAGTATTGCGAGCATCGCTTTGTCGGTGTTCATGACGTTTTTAGAGATATTGGTTGCTTTTCTTCAGGCTTTCATTTTTACATTATTATCTGCGACATATTTCGCATCTGCCACAGAAGAAGCGCACCATTAATTATTATAAAGTTTAGAATTTTAAAGAACAAATTATGTTATTATCACTTTTATTAGAAACAGCTATGGACCTTGCACCAATGGCAAAAGGACTTGCTGCATTAGGCGCTGGTATAGCTGCGATAGGTGCAGGTATTGGTATTGGTAGAATTGGTGGAGACGCTGTACAAGCTATGGCTAGACAACCAGAAGCTGCGAATGACCTTAGAACAAACATGATCTTGACTGCTGCCTTAGTAGAAGGAGCTGCGATCATTGCTATCGTTGTAGCGTTCTTGGTAGTTCTTGGATAAACAACTTAACCCAAAGAAAGATGGATCTTATACTTCCTGACATAGGGTTGTTGTTTTGGATGTTGCTAACCTTTGTGATCGTCCTTTTCATTCTCAAGAAATTTGCTTGGAAACCAATTCTCGAAGGCCTCAAAAAGCGTGAGGATTCTATTGAAGAAGCAATAGAATCTGCAAAAAAGGCAAGAGAAGAAATGGCTCAACTTAGAGCAAGTAACGAAGACTTGCTTAAAGAAGCCAGAGGTGAAAGAGACAAATTGCTGAGAGAGGCTAAAGAGACGAAAAATTCTATTGTCGCAAAGGCAGAATCAGAAGCCAAGGCCAAGGCTGAAGCGATCGTCTCCAAAGCCAAAGAAGACATCCAGAATGAAAAGCTCGCTGCTATGAGCGAATTGAAAAATCAAGTAGCAACTATCTCTCTCGAAATAGCTGAGAAAGTAATGCGAAAGAAACTAGATTCTGATAGTGAGCAAAAGTCCCTTATAAGCGATCTTGTTAAAGACATAGACCTGAATTAATGAGACAAACGAGAGTGGCAAAAAGATATGCAAAGTCCCTTTTAACTTTAGCGACTGAAAAGAACGCTGTTGAAGAGATACATGCGGATATGCATGTCATATCAGATGCTATTGCCGACAATCGTGAATTGGAAGTTCTTCTGAAAAGCCCTGTTGTTAAATCGGATAAGAAATCCATCATTTTGAAACAGATCTTTTCCTCCAAGATCTCTAAGGTCAGTTCTGAGTTTTTGGAGATCCTTGTAAGAAAAAAGCGAGAGGGTATAATTGAGGTCATTGCTGACGAGTTTGAGGAACTTTACAGACGCCTTAACAAGATCACCGTTGCTGAGGTGCGCACTGCAAGGACCTTGGACGAAGAAACCACATCGGAGATCATGAACATAGTTCAGAAAATGGCTCATGATACGATCGAGCTTAAAGAGATCATTGACCCAGATATAATTGGTGGTTTTATTATTAAAGTAGGCGACAAACAAGTAGATGCGAGTGTATTAAGAAAGTTATCGGATTATAGAAAGACCTTTAGCAAGAACCCATACATCGCTAACTTATAAAAAATATTTAAAGATAATTATCATGGCAGAAGTAAAGCCAGCTGAGGTATCAGCAATTCTTAGAGAACAACTTGCAGGAAGCGCTTCATCAAGCGAGCTTGAAGAAGTAGGCACTGTACTCCAGGTTGGAGATGGTATCGCAAGGATATACGGAATGTCCAATGTTCAATCCGGTGAGCTCATTGAGTTTGCAAATGGACTTAGGGGAATTGTTCTAAACCTTGAAGAAGATAATGTTGGTGCCGTGATCCTTGGTGCTTCCACGGAGATCAAAGAAGGAGACAGCGTAAAACGAACTTCACAGATCGCATCCATCAACGTTGGTGAAGGTATGCTTGGGCGTATTGTAAATACGCTTGGAGAACCGATAGATGGCAAGGGGCCTATACAGGGAGAAACCTTTGAAATGCCTATTGAAAGAAAAGCTCCTGGTGTGATATTTCGTCAACCTGTAAGTGAACCGTTACAAACGGGGATCAAGGCGATCGATTCAATGATACCAATTGGCAGAGGTCAGAGAGAACTTATCATTGGTGATAGACAGACTGGAAAATCTACTGTTGCGATCGATACGATCATCAACCAAAAAGAATTTTACGATAAAGGAGAGCCTGTTTTCTGCATCTATGTAGCCATTGGACAAAAAGGTTCAACTGTTGCTGGTGTAGCTCAAATGTTAGAGCAGAATGGTGCCATGCCATATACTGTAATTGTTGCTGCAAATGCATCTGATTCTGCTCCTATGCAGTTCTATGCTCCTTTTGCAGGTGCTGCAATTGGAGAATACTTCAGAGATACTGGTAGACCAGCGTTGATCGTGTATGATGATCTTTCAAAACAGGCTGTTGCTTACCGCGAAGTTTCACTTCTTCTTAGAAGACCTCCAGGACGTGAGGCTTACCCAGGAGATGTCTTTTACTTACACTCGAGACTTTTGGAAAGAGCTGCAAAGATCAATGCTTCGGATGACATTGCTTCTCAAATGAACGACTTACCAGAATCCTTAAAAGGAAAGGTAAAAGGTGGCGGGTCTCTTACGGCATTGCCTATTATTGAGACACAAGCAGGAGACGTTTCTGCATATATACCAACTAACGTGATCTCCATTACAGATGGTCAGATCTTCCTGGAATCTAACTTATTCCTGTCTGGTGTAAGGCCAGCGATCAACGTGGGTATCTCCGTTTCTCGTGTCGGTGGATCAGCTCAGATCAAATCAATGAAAAAAGTATCAGGTACATTGAAATTGGATCAGGCACAGTACAGAGAACTTGAAGCCTTCGCAAAGTTTGGTTCTGACCTTGATGCTGCTACGATGGCTGTACTCGGCAAAGGTAAGCGAAACGTTGAGATATTGAAACAAAACTTGAATTCTCCAATGTCTGTTGAGAAACAAACTGCCATCATATATTGCGGGACCAATGGCTTGATCAATAATGTACCGGTAGATAGAGTAAGAGATTTTGAAGAACGCTTCTTAACTGTTTTGGAAACAAAACATAAAGATGTTCTTGATGGGCTTGCTGCTGGGAAACTAGATGATACTATTACTTCTACATTGAAAAGTGTGGCAGCAGACGTTTCAAAAGATTTTGAATAAGATTGGCTAACTTAAAGGAAATACGAAATAGGATCAGTTCGGTAGGTTCTACCATGCAGATCACTTCTGCCATGAAAATGGTTTCTGCTGCTAAGCTCAAACGAGCACAGAACGCTATCGTTCAAATGAGGCCATACGCAAGTAAATTGGGAGAGATCTTGAGCAACTTAGCGGGAAGCCTAAATCCTAGCGAAAATCCATACTCGGCTGAAAGAGAAGTAGAAAAAGCATTGATCATAGCGATCGCCTCCAACAGAGGATTAGCTGGAGCTTTCAATAACAATGTGATCAAAGGCAGCAACGTCATTATTAAGGATAACGACAATGTGAAATTCTCTGTTCTATCGTTGGGGAAAAAGACCAATGACTATTTCAAGAAGACATCTTATAATACACTTGACTCTTTTGGAGATACATATGCCAGTATGTACGATGAATTGAGCTTTGCTTATGTTTCGAGTATCGCTGAAGATATAATGGAACGGTATGTAAACGGAGAATACGACAAGGTCTATTTGGTTTACAATAGTTTCAAGAATGCTGGGGTACAGATCTTGCGTTCAGAACAGTTTTTACCTATTTCTCCGCCAGAAGGATCATCTGAGAATTCTTCTTCTGTAGAATACATCTTTGAGCCAAATAAAAAGACCATAGTAGAGGACTTGATCCCTAAGTCTTTAAAGATCCAACTTTACAAGGCTGTACTGGACTCTCACGCATCTGAACACGGTGCAAGAATGACGGCAATGCATAAAGCGACAGAAAACGCTACAGACCTTCAAAAAGAGCTTAAATTGACCTACAATAAAGCACGTCAAGCGGCTATTACGGCTGAGATCTTAGAGATCGTTGGTGGTGCAGAAGCATTGAACGCATAGTATTTCCTCTTACATCTTTTTGCTTATTGCCGCTATATTATTTATCTCAACATACTGGGCTTATGAAATTCAAGGGGCACTTTCATACAATGGAACAAAGCTCCCTCTCACGTTCCGTAATTAGAGTACAGAATTAGAAATTGATATCTCTGAGCTCACTGGGTCAGAGTTCTATGGAACAATTATCGATAGCCTAGAAAGAGGAGGAATGCCAGGCAAAGGGACTGTGAAAGGGAAAATTGATAATTCCTCGTTCTCTTTTATAAAACAAATGCCCAATATGGCTGTTTGCCTTCCTAGTGGCCGAACCAAACTATTCAAGCAAGAACATCCTCAGATCTTCTATACGCGAAAAAGTGTCGATGGTAGCATTTATTTTAGTGACTGGAGTATGAAGATGAAATTCAAAGTACTCGGCTCGATTTCCATTCCCTTTGGCTCTTTATCTGGAGAGTGAGAATTGGAGTTGATAGAAAGTTTAAAACCTGAGTATAAAAATTACAAGAAAAAAGAGAGCCTCAAATAAGGCTCTCTTTACTTTTTCAATATTTGGAATGATCTTAATGAAATGGTAATACCATTGCATCAGTTCTGTTATCAACAAGTATTTGGTTTAGGTCGATCGCAGTGGAAGCCTCACAAGATCCGGGGACATATGATATTTCGTCCAACTGACTAGCTACCGCTCCAATAAATGAAGGAACCTGAGGTGAAGTTCCGATAGATCCTCCAGTAACATTATCATTCTGCAGCATCTCTACCTCTGAAATTACCAACTTAACTCCCATATCCACCATTCTCATCCCTTCGGCTATAAATATTTCTTGCCTGGTTCTATAAAGTAGATAAAGTGCCTCAACGTCAGTTGTTATTCCGCTAATGTCGGCAGAAGTCAATGACGTACCAGAGATGCTCGGAATATCTACATTTCCATCCTTCCTATCAAGGACCAATCCACTTCTACCATTTACCACAACACACGAAGAGTCAGGTCTATTTCCAGGGTCGAAATCATCTCGGTCTTCAGTTGAGTCATCAATGTTCCTTACTTCTCTAGATTGCACTAAAGCCAATAGATCATCCATCATTGTTTGTGCACCACCTAAATCATTCTCAGCTATCAAACTTTCTATTATGATCATCATTGCCTCTTCAGCTTTTAGATAATGTACTGGCGCATCTCGATCAGGAGTAAAGAAAGAATACTTTGGATCCAAAAAGTCTAATGTTGGTAATGGTTGAAGATCGTCAAAAGTTGCTCTTTCATAAAGCGCATCCTCCATTGTATTACTAGGGCCTTCAAACTCATCAAAATCTGCTTGTCTCGTAAAATCCGCTGATAATCCTAAAGCATCGTTAGCCGCGCTTACTGCATCTGCACGATCTCCTATTAAATAATGAGCCCTGGCCAATGCTAAATGATATTCAGGCAAGCTGTTTTGGCCTATAGCTGCATTAAATCGGCTAATTGATGCATTGATATTCTGTTCCGAAGACAGAGGAGAACCACCTGGTTCACTCGGCAATCCCGTAAAATACATTCCAGCAAATAGGTTAGCCAATCCCACAAAATATTCATATTCCGCTCGTGTCTCAGCAGTGTAATTAGGGTCTTTTGGACCGACTTCATCTAATCCAAATTGGCCCATTTCCCTTAATCTGTGAAGCTGGAATTCAAAATCCTCAATATCATTGTCAGTATTAATAATGAACAGTTCATCCAAAAACTGATTGAAGAATGTTTGTGTATTGACATAATTATCAGAAGCGATCTCTGAATGTACTATTGCCTCATTGAGTAAATTTGCCAACTGCCTTTCCATTCCTGTTAGCCAGATCGAACTTGAATTAGGCTGTCCTACAACTGACTCTTGTGAAAGGTTGGGGTTCTCTACTTCTCTAAAATCAGTAAGATCGGTGCAAGAGAAGATCAATAAAATGGGTATTATATATATAATTTTCTTCATGTCTAATTAATTAAAAAGTAAGTTTAACAGATCCTATAACTTGTCTTGGTGCAGATTCAGTTCCATAGGCGAAACCTCCTGATCCAAAACCATTTTGATCACCTATACCGGAACCTGTAACTTCAGGATCAAAATTAGAAGCTGTCCAGCTAAATGGGTTGGTCATTGAAAGGCCTACTCTAATATTGCTCAAACCGCCCAATTTTCCATCAATTATTGAACTTAAGTCATATGCCGCACCTATATTTCTCACTTTGAAGAAGTTAGAAGATTTCGCAACGAAATTCACATAATTAAAAGGACTGGTTGTTCCTATTAAGTCTTCAGGAATTCCAGTGTTATCAACTCCTCTTAAGTGTCTCAATAAAAAGCTCAGATCCACATTTGTTCCTCCGTATTGATAATCACTGGTCGCGAATACATTCAGCTTTTTATCAAAAGAATAATTAAGGCTAATTGATCCAAATCTTGGAGCAAAAGAATTTCCTAGTAATGCATTTTGATTGAATTGATAGGTGCCATCATCTTGTAAGACCGCTTCGGTCCCTCTCAAGAAACCTAGAGACATTCCTTCATCGATCCAAGAACCGACAACAGTAAATCCTCCAACACTAAATGGAGGTGCTCCTCCCATATCGGAAACTTCATTGTCGTTTATGTTGAATGAACCAAAAACACTCAATTCATGTTTTGCAAGTTCCAGTACTTTTGCTCCTAAGGAGAACTCCCAACCTTTATTAGTGATCTCTCCAATATTAGTGATCTGTGCAAGTTGACCGCTTGATGGTACATTGTCAGGAGTGAATAGTGCATCAACAGTTTTTGCATTGTAATACGTAATTCCAAGATCAACTCGATAATCCATCAAAGTAAGTTCCGCTCCGACTTCTGAAGTTTGCACTCTTTCAGACTTTAGGTCATTATTTCCTGGGTTATCAAATCTAAATGCAGGTCCTCCTAAAAATGATTCAAGCGCGAACGTTCTATCCTGAGAAAATGGCTGGGCAAAATTCGTAGCTTCTCCATAATTTGCACGAACCCTGACATTTGATAAAACATTATTGATCTCTCCAGTATTGTAAGTCGCTCCGATCTTTGGTAAGAATAAGTACCCAACATCATCTCCAGCTGAAGTATTTCTATCCAAGCTACCTCCTAATTCAAAGAACAATTTATTCCTGTATCCTACGTTTTCCAAAAGGTAGAAGCCATAATTGGCATTCTCCAAAGCAAAATCATCAGATGATTTCTCAGCAAAATTTCCAACAGAACTCGTTCCATCTACACCACCTACACCACTCAGCGATTCTTGATAATCATTTGTTCTGAAAAATCTAGCTCCCACTGTGGTAATAAATGAAAGATCATTCTTATCTGCAACATTCACAAGGTTCCAATCTGCTGTTGTTGTATAAACATCTCTTAAGACCTTATTAAGCGCTGCTTGGTCTGTAGTACCTTCAGGAATCGATCCAATTTCGATCTGAAAAGCATTCGAGATGATCTCTTGTTGTCTGCTTTTTCTGTTCTCAACCCCAAAAGTCACGTTTGTATTCCATCCATCAGCAATATTGTAACTCAATTTATTACTCCCAGAAATACGATTGATCGTTTGAGAAATATTAGTCAATGCTCCTTGATTGACCATTTGTTCCTTTACATCCTCCCAATCTGCATCGCTTAGCTCATCGAGGTTTCCAAATGCACCCCCCTCAGCGGCCGAAAATCTTGACCAACTCGTATTTGCGTTATAATCAAGGTTGTAATCGAAATTGGTATAAGCCAATGCCCCAGTATATGTCCATCGATCTCCCAACTTAGATGTAAAACCGAAATTGAAACTTCTTTTCAATTGCTCATTCAGGTCGTTAAATCCATCATCTTGGTAAATGCTACCCACAAAATTGTAAGAAAATGCATTGGTACCTCCGCTTAACCCGGCTTTAAACTCTGACAAAAATCCAGGCTCAAACATTGCTTCACCTGTTCTATCATAAGCCAACCATTTATCTTCAGCCGTAATAGAACCCATTCTTGTTTCAATAAAAGGGGTCACCTTTCCAGCCTTACCTTTTTTGGTAATGATCTGGATTACACCATTCGCTGCGTCAGCCCCATAAAGTGTAGTAGCAGCTCCTCCTTTTATATATTCAATTTTTTCAATGGACTCAACAGGAATATCCGCTAGAGCAGATACATCAGCTCCACCTGTTGCGACTCCTAATTCTGGATTAGAATTAAGATTATCTACTCTAATACCATCGACAATTATTACCGGTGTAGATGAAGAAGAAGCTGAGATCGGACCTCTTGTTCGAATTATCGCTGCAGTACCAGGTTGTCCAGAACTAAGTCTGATCTGTGCACTTGGCGCATTCGATTGAAGTAACTGATCTATTTGATTCGCTGGTAATCTTTCGATCTCTTCGGAGTTGATAACATCAACAGTCGTGGATAGTCTTCTTTTTGAGATCCCTGCACCTTGGCCTGAAATTACGATCTCATCTAATGCAATACCAGATTTTAGTATTACATCGTAAGAACTCGCATCACCAACTGTGACTTTCATTGTCTCATACCCAATGTAACTGAACACTATGGTCTGACCTTGAGAAGCTTTGATCGTATAAACACCATCATTGTTTGTAAAAACGCCTGTGGTGGTGCCATCAACGACAACAGTAACACCAGGGATCGGATCTCCCGTGCTTTTGTCCGTGACCTTTCCGGAAACAGATTTTTGCGAATAGCTTGTAAAGCTGAAAAACAGCATCCCAAGCATGAATAAATAACTCTTGAATTTCATAAGTCTATAGATTGTTTAAAGGTTTGTTTAGGTCTAGTATTAAACTTAAAAAAAATATAATGTACAAATAATATCATTTTTAACAATAGTTCACAATTATTTGATACCATATTTATCCCTAGTGGTGCAAAGAATTGTTCATTTCTAGACAAAGAAATATTGTTTAGAACTCAACCTCATTGTCTTAATTAATTGATAAAGTAGCCTGTATTAAACAATGTTAAGATCAAGGGGGGGGGTCTTTTAAAAAAGGCTATTATTGGCATAGAATTTTCATGTAGTTCCACTTAATTAAATGAAGAATTTATCGCTCCGCACCCGTATTTACTTGTCAATGATCGCGCTGATCCTTTTCTCATTCATTATTACAGGGGCAATTACAACATTCAGATTCAACAAACAGAATCAAGATTATCATGATAACAGGCTTAAAAGAAAGGAAAGGACTGTTGTAGAAACTATCCGTTTTTTGATAGAAAAGAACGATGCCAGTTCTGAGCCCCAGCATATCAATGACCTGTTAACTGAAAATGTCACACAGGTTGCTATGATTACCGATCTTGATATTAATTTCTTTAATTTTCAAGGGGAACTATTGGTCTCATCCCATACAAAGTATTTTGATGAGGGAATTTTCGTGTTTCAATTAAGTGACAGTATAAAAAATGAGCTTCTTTCAGGACAAGAAAGGGTGGTAATGTCTCATCAAGCAGATACCCTTTCCATCCTTTCTACTTATAGGGCTATAAGTTCTTCGAAAGCACCTGATCAAAAGATCGCATTCATGAATATACCCTATTTCCAGACAGACGAACAGCTTAACAATGACCTGCAGGGTTTTTTAAAAACCTTAACTCAGGTCTATGGGCTCTTTTTTATCCTTGCGGCATTATTTGCATATTTCATTTCCAACTATATCACAAAATCGCTGAAAACCATAGGGGATAAATTAAAGGAAACCAGTTTTGAAAAAAAGAACGTGCCTGTTGATTGGAAAAGTGATGATGAGATCGGTCAATTGGTGAATGAGTACAACAGGATGATCGGAGAATTGGAGAACAGCGCGAATAAACTGGCCCGATCCGAGAGAGATGCAGCTTGGAGGGAAATGGCAAAACAAGTGGCGCATGAGATAAAAAATCCTTTGACACCCATGAAGCTTAATCTGCAATATCTGCAGAAATCAATAGATGAAAAGTCTCCTGATTGGCAAGAAAAATTCAAGAGGTCTTCGGCTACCTTGATAGAGCAAATTGACACTTTGTCTTCCATTGCGAGTGCTTTTTCAAATTTTGCCCAAATGCCAAGATCCAATATGGCAGAAATTGATCTGAAAAATATAGTGGAAAATGTCACGGGCTTATTTGAAGACACAGAACACATAGACATTTCCCTTAAAGTTGATGCTTCTCAAGATCATAAACTAAACGGTGACAAGGATCAATTGTCTCGAGTTGTCAGCAACCTCCTTAAGAATGCAATTCAAGCTATACCAGAAGAAAACGAAGGGAAGGTCACGGTTCAATTAATGAAAAAAGGATTTCAATTGATCCTCTCTGTAGAAGACAACGGAAAAGGCATCCCAGAAGAAGAATTTGACAAAATTTTCGTTCCGAATTTTACAACAAAATCTACTGGAATGGGATTAGGATTAGCCATGGTAAAAAACATTGTAGAAAACCACAAAGGGAGCGTTTGGTTCAATTCCAAAGTGGATGAAGGAACCACCTTTTACATCTCTTTACCCGTTAATTCCTAACCTATCTTTTCTAAATTTTTTTATTCATGTTAACGCATTAGCTTTGTTTTCATTAAACACAATACATGTCCTTCGAAAATATTCTTACCCACTCAGAAGACCGAGTGCTTATCATAACCATTAACAGAGAAAAACAACTTAATGCTCTCAATACCAAAACTATAGACGAGCTAAGCCAAGCCTTATCAGCTGCGGATACAGATCCAGAGACAAGAGTTGTAATTATTACCGGAAGTGGCGAAAAAGCATTTGTAGCAGGAGCTGACATTAAAGAATTTGCTGACCATTCTGTTGAAGAAGCATTTATGTTAAGTGAAGAAGGCCAAAACAAGCTTTTCGATAAAATTGAAAAAATGACCACCCCAGTGATAGCAGCAATAAATGGATTTGCCTTGGGAGGAGGATTAGAATTGGCGCTTTCCTGCCACATGCGATTGGCAAGTACAAATGCAAAACTCGGCCTTCCTGAAGTCTCTTTAGGTCTTATTCCAGGTTATGGGGGAACTCAAAGATTAGCACAAAATGTGGGAAAAGGAAAAGCACTTGAAATGATATGTAGCGCAGGGATGATAAGTGCTGAAGACGGACATTCCTGGGGACTGATCAACAGAGTAACAGAACCTGAAGACCTTATTCCACAAGCTAAAAAATTGGCATCTAAGATCCTGGCAAATTCAGGAAATGCCATTGCTTCTGCGATACTATCGGTAAACGCAAATTATAGTTCTGAAAATGGATATGAGGTCGAAAAACAAGAATTTGCAAAATGTTTTGGTCATGAGGAAAGTAAAGAAGGAATTAGCGCATTCTTAGAAAAAAGAAAAGCGAACTTTTGAACCCTCTAAAAAAATTAGCTGGTCAAACTGGTATTTATGGCCTGGGTGTTGTTGCTCGTTTCTTTAATTATCTTCTAGTACCGTTACATACATCTTACTTTGTTACAGAGCAATATGGTGTCATTACTGAAATGTATGCCTATGTTGCATTTTTGGTAGTGCTTCTAACTTATGGTCTTGAAACAGCATTTTTTCGTTTTTCTACAAAAAAAGGAGTTGATCCAAATAGAGTATTCTCTACGCTCTTGATATCTGTAATTAGTACTTCTACCATTTTTATTTTAATGGCGGTGCTCTTTAGGGAACCTATTGCCATTTGGTTGAAATATCCAAACAATGCGGAATATGTCTCTTGGTTCGCGATAATTGTAGGTCTAGATGCTGTCTCAAGCCTTATGCTAGCGCGTTTAAGGTCTCTTAACAAGGCTAAGAAATTTGTTGCCATTAATCTTGCGAACATTCTTGTGAACATTTTTTTTAATGTGTTTTTCATCGTCTACTTCATAGGGAACTATGAAAATGGCACCACCAATTGGTTCATTGAAAAATTCCATGACCCACATACGGGAGTAGGCTATGTTTTCATTGCCAACCTAATAGCAAGTGTATGTAAATTGGGTCTATTAAGTCCTGTCGTCACAAAGGTCAAATTAGTCTTTGACTATCTCACCTGGAAGAAAGTACTTAGATATTCATTGCCTATTTTGGTTGCCGGTTTAGCCGGGATAGCCAATGAAACAATTGACCGGATCTTGATCAAATGGGTGCTTTGGCCAATAGAAGGAGAGCAAGAGACTATGACGCAGTTGGGGATCTATGGAGCTAACTACAAAATGGGAATACTCATTGCTCTATTCTTGAGCGCCCTTAGATACGCAGCAGAACCCTTTTACTTTAATCTCGAGAAAGAGAAAAATGCCCGACAGACCTACGCTGAAGTAATGAAATGGGTTGTGATCATCCTAAGCATTATCTTATTAACAGTAATACTAAATATAGAGGCTTTCAAATATTTCATAAGTAGAGAAGAATATTGGGAAGGGCTGCATATCGTGCCCATAATATTGCTTGCTTACATTGCTCTTGGAATTTACCAGAATCATTCCATTTGGTTCAAATTAAATGAAAGGACTTATTGGGGGATAGTATTTACACTGATAGGAGCAACGGTGACCATTACACTTAATCTGATCATGATCCCTAAAATTGGATACGTTGGTTCAGCATGGGCAACTCTGGCTTGTTATGTTTCAATGGCCACAGCATCAATGATCGTAGGGCAAAAACAATTTTACATCCCCTACAATTCTGCGAGAATTGCTTTATATCTCATAGCCTGTGTTAGCATAGTCATTTTGGTTACAAAGCTCGATCTCGCTCAATATGGGCTACTCACATACTTTACTATTCACGCAATACTTCTCTTATCATATATTGCACTTGTGATAAAAGTGGAAAGGTTAACTGTTGCCAGATTGAAATCATTCCTTTCTTCAGATAGCAACAAAGTGCCTTGAATTTTTAAACCCGTCTAAAATAAAACGCATAATTCAGTACCGAATCGTCCAATTTACACGTAGACTAAATGTTTAACAATAAAGACAATCCTTTGAAAGGCGAAGAGCGCCACTCTATTGACGTTAATTGACTTATTATTAGTGTCTTATAGTAGCAATATCGCATTTTGAAAAAGCAAGAGAAACGGTCCCTTTCAACTAAGTATTGGCTAAAATTTAATTGACTTTATACATATCTTTTTGTAATTTATTTGTTGATTTAGGGATAATTTAATTAAACAATTGTGAGTAGATCGAATATTTTGAAGATCTCGGCTGGTTGGGTTGCCGTATTTTTCTTCATCTTTTTGACGACAGATGCAGAGGGGCAAAAATACCGAAAGAGGTATAATCGCAATACATTCAGAGCCGATATACGCCTTGGTGTAAAGGCTGGCGCCAACTTTTCTACTTGGCAAGGAGACCAGTGGGTTTTCCAAAGAGGTGCTGATGGGTTACAAACTGTGCCTTTTCCAGTGAGAAGCTATGATCTCAGTTTAGGATATCATGGAGGCATTTATGCAGATATTCTTTTGAAAAGACGATTCCACATTCAATTGGAAGCGGTTTATGCCAGATTGGGGTCAAGATTTGAAACTCCCTTGATAATTCCTCAACCAAATAGCACCCCAATTCAAACAACTTTCGATACAGACATTTTAGTTGATTATTTGCAATTCCCACTTTTATTCAAATTGGGATTAGGGAAACTAGACAGAGCACAATTCGTATTCGGACCGACACTAGCATTCAAGAATGCAGAAATGATCACCTATACATATCCTGCGGAAGCTTCGGAATTACCTCAACTAACGAGTCCTACAATAAATCTTTTTGAAGGAACTGATATTCAAGCTCAAGTTGGATTGGAAATTCAAACAGATATGGGGATCAATATTGGGTTAAGATATATCAGAGGGTTCAATGACATTTGGGTAGAGCCTACATCCAATACTTTTGTCCCGGTAGTTTTAGATCCATTGGAAGAAGCTCCAAAGAATTACAATAGTTCCATTGCATTTTCTATAGGGTATACCTTAAGACATTACAAGAGGTTATTCTTTACTAGAAAAGGACGCAGATTCACCTTCAAGAAAAGAAGGTTTTAATCATTCAATTTCAGAACAGCTAAAAATGCCTCCTGGGGAACTTCAACTCTCCCTACTTGACGCATTCTCTTTTTACCTGCTTTCTGTTTTTCGAGAAGCTTACGTTTTCTTGTAATGTCCCCTCCATAGCATTTAGCCGTAACATCTTTCCTAAGTGCTCTAATGTTTTCTCTAGAAATGATCTTCGTTCCAATAGATGCTTGAATAGGAATTTCGAACTGTTGCCTCGGGATCAAGGTCTTCAATTTTTCACAGATCTTCTTACCCAAATGATATGCGTTAGTTCTATGTATTAAAGCAGATAAAGCATCGACTTGCTCCCCATTTAAAAGAATATCAAGTTTTACTAGATCAGACTGCTTAAAACCAATAGGGAAATAATCGAAAGAGGCGTATCCTTTTGAGACAGTTTTTAGCTTATCATAGAAATCAAAAACGATCTCAGCTAATGGCATTTCAAAAGTAATCTCAACACGATCCGTGGTTAAATAGACTTGATTCTTTAGTTCGCCCCTTTTGTCTATGCATAAGTTCATGATCTGCCCTACATAGTCAGATTTTGTGATCACTTGTGCCTTGATAAATGGTTCCTCTATGTGGTCAAGTTTAGAAGGGTCTGGCATTTCAGAAGGATTATTGATCACCTTCATTTCATCCCCTTTGGTCATGAAAGCCCTGTATGAAACGTTTGGCACTGTAGTGATCACACTCATATCGTGCTCTCTTTCGAGTCTTTCCTGGATGATCTCCATGTGCAACATCCCAAGGAACCCACACCTGAATCCGAAACCGAGTGCCGCTGAGGATTCTGGTTCAAAGACTAATGAGGCATCATTCAACTGTAACTTTTCAAGTGAATTTCTTAGCTCTTCATAGTCATCCGTTTCTACAGGATAGATACCAGCAAAAACCATTGGCTTAACATCTTCAAATCCCTGAATAGCCTCTTTCGTAGGATTATCGGTTGTTGTTATAGTATCACCGACTTTTACTTCTTTGGCTACTTTAATACCAGAAATAATATATCCTACATTCCCAGTTTTCACCTCATCCTTCGGTTGAAGGTCCATCTTCAAAACGCCAACTTCATCGGCAAAATATTCTCTATCTGTATTCACGAATTTCACGCGGTCCCCTTTCTTAAGGCTACCATTCATTATCCTAAAATATGCAATAATGCCCCTAAAGGAATTAAAAACAGAATCAAAGATCAATGCTTGCAGAGGCGCATTCGGGTCACCTTTTGGAGAAGGTACTTTGTCTATAATTGCAGTTAAGATAGCTTCTACTCCCAAGCCTGTTTTTCCACTTGCAGGAATCACATCTTCAGCCTTGCAACCTATAAGGTCAATGATCTGGTCTGTTACTTCTTCGGCCATGGCACTATCAAGGTCCATCTTATTGAGAACAGGAATGATCTCCAGGTCATGTTCGAGCGCCAGATATAAATTAGAAATGGTCTGAGCTTCTATTCCTTGAGTAGCGTCAACAATGAGCAGCGCCCCTTCACAAGCCGCTATTGACCTAGAGACTTCATATGAAAAATCTACATGCCCTGGAGTATCGATCAGGTTCAAAGTATAGTCTTTTCCTTCATGCTTATAGTTCATTTGAATAGCATGACTTTTAATTGTGATACCACGTTCTCTTTCAAGATCCATGTCATCCAAAGTTTGTTCTTGTAATTGCCTATCAGATATAGTTCCAGTATGCTGCAACAACCTGTCGGCAAGTGTACTCTTGCCATGATCTATATGTGCAATTATGCAAAAATTCCTGATCTCCTCCATTCGGCTGCAAATGTAGTAATTAGTATTCTCTGGCTATTCAATTGTCTGTCCTATTTTGATCGTTTTCCTAGACCCATTTAAATTGTCATCACTTTCTTTCAATTGTCCCATTTTCTTACTTTTGAGAACCAAATTTTTGGAATGAAAAAATATTTGATCGGAGCATTGTTGATCGCAAGTTCGTTAAGTACAAAAGCACAGGAAAATAAATTGTCTTCATTATATACTAATGAACAGATCAAGCAATTACAGAATGAGCAGCCCCAAGTATTAGACTACTGGATGACTTATCTTGAAAAAGGATGGGTAATGGATAGGATAAAAGAGGAACAACCATTATCCAACTCTATTTCGATCCATTCTGAACATCTTGCTGACCTTTCGTCATTCAACCCTTTAGAATACAAGGTTTATCCTGATGAAGGAACTCAATACATTGACGTAAATGGATCTGATCTTGTATTAATCGTTTATCCCAAGTCGCACATCATTTATCATTACAATAAAAGAAGAACGAAATGAGAAATTTGAAAACATTCATAGTCTTGCTTTTCATTATTTGTTCTCTACAAGTAATGGCCCAACCGATCAGCACTGGTGGTACTATCACAATAAATTGTGATACTCAAACATTGAACATTACGGATAGTAATGCTGATGGAGACAACTATGCACCAGGAGAGAATTTTGAAATAACCATTTGTCCTGATGGAGGAAATGGTGTGACCTTTTCAACTTTTGCCGAAGATGGGGGGTTTTTTGACCTTGCTCCAGGAGATCAATTATTCATTTATGATGGTGACAATTCGTCCGCACCTTTGATCGGAGTTTATGATGATGCGAGCAACGCTACTGGGTTTGCTGTAACGTCCACAATACCGAACAATCCAACTGGGTGTTTGACATTAGTATTTATTTCAACAGCCGGAAGTGCAACAGCAACTGGTTGGGCAAGCTTCATTTTCTGCGGAACAGTGCCTATACCTTTTGAGGCTACGATCACTTCTGATCCGGCTGATGTTGATGGATACATTGACATTTGTCAAGGTGATATGGTCACATTTACGGCTATTACGGATTACTTATACAATGGTCAAGGATACGACCAATCAGACGAAACATCTTATTTCATTTGGGATATACCAGACGGAACGACTTTTGAAGGTTATGGCCTTACCGAGATCTCACATACATTTCCAGACCCTTTTGGATATTTGATAGAATTGACGATCACCGATACCAGTGAATTGTCGACAATCGTAGTTGAAATAAAGGTAAGGGTATCAACCACCCCAAATTGGAGTGGGGTACTCTCAGCTTTTCAAGATACTATATGCATCGATAATACGTCAACGTTGATCGCGGGTATCACGCCAGACACTTCACAATCTTTTGGGGTATTGGCAAATCCTTCTGCATTTGTTGGTGGAGGCTTCTTTGGTGAGTTGCTTTTCTTACCAGATGGTGGAGCAGTACAAGTACCACCTGATCTTTACGAAACAGTTATAGATATTGATGATTTTCCTGTTGGACAGAACATTGAAAATGCTTCTGACATAGTAGCGATCTGTGTTACAATGGAACACTCATTCAGTGGTGACTTGGAGCTTTGGGTGCAATGCCCAGATGGTACAGAAGTCGTGCTTTTTGATGCTTATACAGGTCAAGGAACTGGTCCTGGAATAATTCCTGGAGGATATACTGGGGGTGGCACTTTCATGGGTGAACCTGTTGACCCGGGCACAGGACCTGGAGTAGGGTATACTTATTGTTTTACCCCAAGCTCAACGCAGTTCGGAACATTCGAACAGGAAGAAGCAAGTTGGGGCACAACGATCCCGGCAGGTGACTACCTGCCAATGGGAGATTTTGGAGATTTCATAGGATGTGAGATCAATGGTCCCTGGACACTCATCGCAGCGGATAATTGGGGGGCTGATGACGGCTATATTTTTAATTGGTCGATCATATTCGACCCAACCATAGACCCTACAGTAGAGAATTATTCACCCTATTTCACAGATGTATGGTGGGACGATGACCCATCTGTAATAGTTGACAATGATACATTGATCGTGGTACAACCTACCAGCGTTGGAGACCATGAATATGTTGTGAACGTGGTGGACAATTTTGGATGCCAATACGACACCACTGTTGTGCTTCATGTTTTACCGGAGCCAGTATTAAGCACTATTACACCTGCTTGTTATTTAGAAGGGTCTGTTGACGTTTCCAATGTGTACCAAAGTGGGTTTTGGAATTATACTCCTCCAAATGACACATCCTTTGCTGCCATTGTACCTACCGCAAATGGAGACCATATTGACATCACTGTAAATCTTCCGGGAAATTATAATTATGTCTATACAGATGTCTTTTGTATGCGGGATTATTCGACCGATATTTTCTTTGCGCCACCACCGATCGCTGATCTACAAGATACCGTGATCATTTGCTTAGGAGAAGAGTTCTTTTATGAATTAAATGACCAACCCGATGGGATCTCTGTAAGTCATGTTTTTACATTACCAAGCGCTATGGTGAGCAGTTCGCCTGAGGTGTTAGCAGATTCACCTGGTTTTTATTCACTATTTGTTTCTTCGATCACATGTCCGGATGACCAAGCTTTTGATCAATCTTTCTTCGATTTTAAACCATGTGAGATAGAGACTTACAACATTTTTACTCCAAATGAAGATGGAACCAATGACGTCTTTTATATTCAGGGAATAGAAGAACATCCAGGTTCTGTTGTTGAAGTATACAATAGGTGGGGTGGAATTGTTTTCAGTAAATTAAATTACCGCAATGATTGGCTGATGGAGGACTTGAGTGAAGGAACTTATTATTTTGTTGTTGTATTAAGAAACGGAGAATCACATACTGGAGACTTCACGGTCGTGCGTGATTGAACCCAAGATATTCAGAAAACCGTTTTTGAGGGCTTTTTTACTATTTTCACGGCCCCTTATTCGCAGGTTTGAAAGTTATTGAGCATATCGAGCGTTCAAAAAAGACATTGTTCTCTTTTGAAATATTACCCCCTTTAAAAGGAGCAAGTATTGGTTCTATCTATGACAGCATAGACCCATTGCTAGAGTTTAACCCTGCCTATATCAATGTCACTTATCATAGAGAAGAATATATATATAAGAAGAAGGAAAATGGACTTCTTCAAAGGATCTCTGTAAGAAAAAGGCCCGGCACTGTAGGAATTTGTGCTGCTATCATAGCAAAGTATAAGATCGATACAGTACCACATTTGATCTGCGGAGGCTTCAATAAAGAGGAAACAGAGAACGCGTTAATTGACCTGCATTTTCTAGGAATAGACAATGTACTTGCTTTAAGAGGTGACCCTGTAAAAAACGAACCTCATTTTGTCCCTAATGCGGAAGGGCATAAATATGCTGTTGAACTTGTAAACCAGATCTTAGAACTGAACAATGGAAATTACCTTTACGAAGAAAACCAAAGTGATTCATTCACAGACTATTGCATTGGTGTCGCTGGTTACCCTGAAAAGCATTTTGAGGCCATGAATATGAACACGGACCTGCAATACTTGAAACAGAAAGTAAATGCAGGTGCCGAATACATTGTCACTCAAATGTTTTTTGATAACCAGAAATTCTTCGAATTTGAAAGAAAATGCAGGGAGATCGGGATCAATGTACCTATCATTCCAGGCTTGAAACCTATAACGTCTTTGAGACATATTTCATTCATCCCAAAATTCTTTCATATTTCTTTTCCTGATGAATTGGCTGACGACCTAATTAAATGTCGCAGCAACCAGGAAGTAAATGAAGTTGGAATTGCCTGGAGCATAAAGCAGGCCAAAGAACTGATGAAGCACAAGGTGCCGAGTATGCATTTCTACACCATGGGTAGGTCTGAAGCTGTTAGACAGATAGCTTCTGCCGTTTACTAAAGTCTGTTCTCAATTAACTTTTCTACGTATTTACCAATAACGTCATACTCTAGGTTCACTTTGGAACCAAATCGCATGTCTTGAAAATTCGTATGCTCGAAAGTATATGGAATAATGGCAACTGAAAAACCACCTTTCTTTGTATTGATCGCTGTCAGACTAGTACCATTCACTGTAATAGACCCCTTTTCTACAATGAGTGCATCTTTGCCTTCACCATATTCAAAGTCAAAAACCCAACTACCTTTTAATTCTTCTATACCTGTACAGGCTGCAACATGGTCGACATGGCCTTGAACAATATGCCCATCTAGTCTTCCACCGATCCTCATGCTTCGTTCTAGATTCACCTTGTCCCGCACCTTCCTATCGGCCAAATTTGTTTTTTTAAGTGTTTCAGGAACGGCAGATACCACATAATGGTCAACTTTGATCTCTTCCACTGTTAAGCAAACTCCGTCATGAGATATACTCTGGTCAACTTTGATCTCTGAAAGAAAAGGAGCCATTATCGAAAATTTGATATTGTCTTTGTATGGGTGGATATCTGAAATTGTACCCAAACACTCTATTATTCCCGTGAACATATTCTATTCAAATCTTTTTTTCCCTTCCCTGAACATTGTAAAACTACCTCTCAGTGTACGAGGCTCAATTCCTTGAAGGGTGATTTCATTTACGATGCAAATGTAGTAATAGGTGCCATCAGGAACGAAATATTCTCCAGGTCCAAAATAATTTACCAATGGTTCCGAATGTTTCCCATCCCAGCGAATGTCAGGGTCTATTGTTTTGAATACCGGCTCTCCCCATCGATTATAGATCGTAAGATCTATGCTTTCTACAAAACGATAACCTGGAAAAGGTTGAAAAAATTCGTTGTTGTCATCACCATTTGGACTGATCACATTTGGCAATGTATATTCAGGACAACTTTCCAAACAAACAGTATCGCTTGGAGCACTTTCGTTCTGGCTTGTAATACCCTGATCATTAATTAATAAAGAGTCTAGTGCGGTGACATAATAGCAGCCTATTACATTGCCAAGATCCTCTTGGAACAAAATAGTATCAGTGGCACTGTTTATTGTCATTAGTAACTCAAATTCCTCTCCGATAATAGGCGTATAATACACGTTATATGCCGTTACATCATCTGCGCAATAATTATTTGGGTTGGTCCATTGCAACTGATAATCCTCTAGGATGCATTCTCCTTGGACTTCAATGACTGGAGGGCATGGAGGAACAGAATCAAAAGGTCTTGAGCATTCTTCTTGCGAATAATTAATGAGGTCAAAAGGGATCAAGGGCTCGGTATATTGTCCGGTAGAACGCACATAGTAGCAGTGTTCTTTGCCATTCACCAAACCCGTATCCGAATAATTTGTTTCTGATGTTGATCCGATCAAAGAATAAACACCAGATCCATCGTTCCTGAATACCTCGTAAAGAGAATTCACCCATGGCACTTGAACTTGCCAGGAAAGTTCCAATAAATTATCGCTTGGCGAAACGGTAAGAAAAATTGAGCTTGCCACATTAGAGGGAACGATCTCGATCCCATCATTAAAGAATTTAACAACATAGGTATTTGCTTGCCCCTCGGTATTCAAAGAACTATACGTTCTTTCGATCAAGCCTGTATTCAAAATTGTGCTCGGAGTTGTTGTTTCGATCAATGTCATCGGGTCAGCAAAACCGTCCGCCCTAAATATCTCATATGAATAAGGTCCTGTAAAAACGGCCGTATCCAATTCTAAGGGTGGCATCCATCTTAGCGTATCTTCTCCATTTATAAGATCTGTGGACCCCACTGAAACATGAGTAATTACAGGGATCTGCATTTCAAGACTTGCGCAAAACTCTTCGGATGCAATACTCTCGCTTCCATCAGCAAAACACGTCACGATCATATAACAAACATCATTACCAAAAGGCACATCATTGTTGTCAGTATACTCACTATTGTTCCAGCCTTCAACAAGATCTATTTGCTCATATCCGGTTGACGCAGGAACACCTGTTTCACAATATTCCGGTGTATAACCGATCGATCCGATCCTTCTGTAGATCTTGTAGCCAGTTGCATTTTGGCAAGGACTATTGTCCCAATCTAACTCCATAAAATTAAATGAGGGTGTTGCTGTTGGGTTCTCCACCGGAGGAGCAATGATCTGCACATTAAAATCGGCAAAATTGGACAACTGTACTACATTGTCATCATCTGTTGCCTTAAAAAAGATCGTATATGGAGATAGTCTTACATGCTCGCAATCTGTGGCCCAATTCAGTGCCCCTGGATTTCCTATGATCGTTTGATTGAACATAGCAGGAGATACAGCAAGGTCGAATGGTTCACCAAAAGCTTCAAGAGTTACCAGGTCGCCATTTGGGTCTGAGGCAGAAATACTCATCGACAAGACCGTATTTGCTATAATACATGTATCAGCTAATTCCTGGATCTCGGGAGAATCATTCTGACAAGAAAGAACGTTTATCTGCATGTCTCTTTTCACAAATCCAATGAGCACCCCATTTCTATATTCTTTGATCTGGATCACCACATTATACTCACCGATCAGTTGAGGACTATCCCAAATGAGTTCACCAGTCAATTCGTTTATTGAAATAGTGTTATCAGCCCCGGGTTCCACTTCATCCGGAAAAACATAACCTCCGATAATTGCATTATTGAACGTTGTACTTTCGATCAATTCATACGCCAAACTATCCCCATCCGGATCTGACGCTAATGAATTGTATAAATAAAGTTTGTTAAAACAGGCATCTCCTTTTGGGGGATTATTTAAGATCGGTGAATTATTATGTCCATTCATTCCACCTAGAATTGTGAGCATAGATGAAATGGAAAATCCAACTTGTACACTATTTGGAATATTAACTATACCCTCATTCCTATTTGGATCTTCCGTATATAGTATAAATTGACCTGGCCCGGGGTACGTGTGCGTTGTAACATAAAGGTTTCTTTGAGTATCATTTCCAATGAATTCACCATCTGGGACCCCATTGTTATTGACGTCAGGACCATTTATTCGCAATACCTGAACAATTGGAGATCCGTCCCCAAAATCAAGATCCAAAGTATCTCTATCTGCATCTACTCCGAACCTGGTACATGTGAGGATCGTTATTTCGTAAGTATTTCCAGAAATATGTTTGTAGGTGATCTCACCTGCCCTATTATGGGTTGCCCCTAGAAGGTACACATTTAGCAAAGCGAGTATGACAAACAGTGTTTTTTTTATCATGTTTTTAAAACAGTCAAAAATATTGAGATCAATCGAATAAAAACGCAATTTTCATCAAAGTATTCTGATCGATCGTGAATAAAAAAGTCCATTATAGAGATCGTAAGATATTCTTGACCCTAACCACAAGATCTTCATTCATTTTCGACTACTTGGCCCTTCCTCAAATATCTAAATAAAAACGCCTCTTGCCTCAAATAACAAAGGTTTATTCTATTTTTGAATTCGAAAAAATTACATGTCAAAAGGAAAAAGAGTAAAGGTTGGGATCTCGATAGGAGATACGAATGGGATCGGTCTGGAAGTTGTAATAAAATCTTTTCTCGACAATAGGGTTTTTGACTCCTTTATTCCTATCATATATGCTTCAAAAGACATCGTTAAGGCCCATCGGAAAAAACTCGGAATAGAAGACTTTAGTTTCAATTTTATCAATGATCCTGATGAGGCTAGTCCAAAAAAGGCAAATCTCATTTCTGTATGGAAAGAGAGTGCAAAAGTTAGTTTTGGTGAACCAACAAAGGAATCGGGAGAATATGCTTTACGCTCTTTGGAAGCAGCTGTAAATGACCTTGCTTCTAATAAGGTTGATGTCCTGGTAACAGCTCCTATCAATAAAAAGAACATCCATTCAGATAAATTCAACTTTCCAGGACATACGGAATACTTAGCCAAGTTTGCAAATACCGATGACGTGCTAATGTTCATGATAAGTGAAAACATCCGCATAGGCGTGGTAACCGGGCATATTCCCGTGAACGAAGTTGCGAAGAGCATAAGCAAAGAGGCTATCCTCAAAAAGTTAGAGATAATGGAAGCTAGCCTAAAGCGAGATTTTAATATTGTGAAACCAAAGATCGCTGTTTTAGGCTTGAATCCTCATGCTGGTGATGAAGGTTTACTGGGAAAAGAAGAGATAGATATAATTTCTCCTGCTATTGAAAGTGCGAAGAGTAACGGAATTCTTGCCTTTGGACCTTACCCTGCAGATGGCTTCTTTGGATCTTCTAATTTCAAGAATTTCGATGGTATCCTGGCCATGTATCACGACCAGGGCTTGATCCCATTCAAAGCCCTTACTTTTGAGAATGGTATAAACTTCACAGCGGGTCTACCAATTGTTCGGACTTCGCCAGACCATGGTACCGCCTATGAGATCGCTGGTCAGAACAAGGCCTCGGCCTCTTCTTTTCGCACTGCATGCTATACAGCCGTGGATATTTATCGCAATAGAACGAAATTCAAAAAAATGAGAGAGAATGCTCTGGATAAGCCTAAAACCAAAGAAGTAAAGGTCGAAGTAAGTAAATAGGGCCTAAATTGTTGATAAATACTGTTTTCAGGTAAATAATTTTGTACATTTGCTGCCCTTTTGCTGGAAGGTTCGGCAATTGGGCAATTATTATCGATCGAAGTGGAAAAGTCAAGTGAATACTTAATATCATTCGTTGGGCTGAAAGATGGAGAACACAGCTTTCAATTTTATTTCGATGATGAGTTCTTTTTATCTTTTGAAAATTCTCTGATAGGATCTTGCGATATCAAAGGAGAGGTGGTTATGAACAAAAAAGCCACTCTTCTGGAAATGCAGTTCTCTCATGAAGGAATTGTGTATGCAGATTGCGATCGTTGTGGGCAACCTATGGAATTGAACATAGAAGGGCAGGAAGAATTGATCTTCAAGTTCTCTAACCAGACAGAAAGTAATAGTGATGAGATAAAATTCATTGCGCCCAATGAAGATCAAATAGATGTTGCACCTTTGTTCTATGAGTTTATCAGCTTAAGCCTGCCCTCTCGACAATTGCACAATGACGGTGATTGCGACAGTGAGGTGATAGAAGTATTGGAGAATATAAATTTGAAAGAAACTGAAGAAACAGACCCTAGGTGGGACGCATTAAAAAAATTAAAAAAGGATCAAAAAAAATAAATTATGGCACATCCTAAACGAAGACAGTCCACAACAAGACGAGATAAAAGGAGAACCCATTACAAAGCCGAAAAGCCAAATATTGCGACTTGCCCTACAACAGGTGAGCCGCATCTTTTCCATAGAGCGCATTGGTATGAAGGCAAACTTTACTACAAAGGAAAAGTAGTAATGGAAAAAGAAGACTTGATCTAAGATCATTCTTTTGACCCACATTTTTTACTATCACCAAACTAACGTCTGAAATGAACGCTGCTATAACAGCCATTGCGGGATATGTCCCAGAAGATGTATTGACCAATGCCGACCTTGAAAAAATAGTCGATACTACTGACGAATGGATAACTTCCAGAACAGGTATTAAAACCCGTCACATTCTAAAAGGTGAAAGAGGTACGTCAGAAATGGGGGTTGAATGTGTGCGGCAGATCCTTGACAAGAAAGGATTGAGCCCTGACGATATCGATGCTGTGATAGTGGGTACAGTGACCCCTGATCATGTTTTTCCTTCAACTGCAAATATAATCTGTGACAAAGTTGGGATCAAGAACAAACTGAGTTTTGACATTAGTGCGGCTTGTAGCGGTTTCCTTTATGCTTTAGAAACCGGCACCCAGTTCATTAGAACTGGCACATACAAAAAAGTGATAGTAATTGGTGGCGATAAAATGTCATCTATCGTAAATTACGAGGACCGAACCACGTGCGTGATCTTTGGGGATGGCGCTGGTGCGGTTTTGCTTGAACCAGATGAGGAATATGGGATACAGGATTCTATATTGCGAAGTGATGGTTCCGGAAGAGAATTCCTTTTTCAAAAAGCTGGTGGATCTGTATATCCCGCTTCTCAGGAAACTGTTGCGAACAGAGAACATTTTGTTTACCAAGAAGGTAAGACAGTATTCAAATTCGCTGTGACAAACATGGCTGATGTTTCTGCAGAGATCATGGAACGAAACAACCTGACTGGAGAAGATGTAGCTTGGCTCGTTCCTCATCAGGCTAATTTAAGGATCATAGATGCTACTGCAAGAAGAATGGGAGTTGATAATTCTAAAGTAATGATCAACATCCAAAAATTCGGAAATACCACTTCTGGAACCATTCCTTTATGTTTATGGGAATGGGAAAAGAAACTTAAAAAAGGAGACAATATTATTCTAGCAGCCTTTGGAGGCGGCTTTACATGGGGCGCCATATATTTGAAATGGGCCTATGATAGTTAGTTATTTTTATAAATTAGCATACCAAGAAAGCAAGATCCTATGAACATCAATGAAATTCAGGACCTTATCAAGTTTGTTGCCAAGAGCGGTGTATATGAGGTTGAGATAGAACGAAAA
The DNA here is from genome assembly GCA_013002285.1 of Flavobacteriales bacterium. The sequence continues at coordinate 70,478 of JABDKJ010000078.1, read as the reverse complement.
GACTTTAAGATCACCATAAAGTCTGATAAGGCACATACAAGGCGCAAAAAAGGTGAAGAGGTTCAGCACATACAGCAGATCCCAATGAATATACAGCCAATGCAAATTCCTGCACAACCTGTGGTTCAAGCACCTGCCATTGCTCCGGCTCCAGCACCTGCAGCGCCAGCAACACCAGCAGATACACCTGCCCCAACAGCAGAAGATAACTACATTACAGTAAAATCTCCTATGATCGGAACATTCTACCGTTCTTCTGGCCCAGACAAAGACCCATTTGTTGGTGTGGGAGACATCATAGAACCAGGAAAAGTAGTTTGCATCATAGAAGCCATGAAACTCTTCAACGAGATCGAATCAGAGATAAGTGGGAAGATCGTAAAGGTACTTGTTGACGATGCTACTCCTGTGGAATATGATCAGCCTTTGTTTTTAGTGGATCCTAGCTAATTACCCTTTAAAAGACCAAGCAATTGAGTTCATTCAAGAAAATATTGATCGCCAATCGTGGTGAGATCGCACTAAGGGTAATACGTACTTGCAAAGAAATGGGAATAAAGACTGTTGCGGTTTATTCCACAGCAGACGTAGAAAGCTTGCACGTCAGATTTGCAGATGAAGCCGTATGCATTGGCCCTCCATCAAGCGCAGAATCTTATTTGAGCATACCTAACATAATTTCTGCTGCTGAGATCACCAATTCAGATGCTATTCACCCTGGCTATGGTTTTCTTTCGGAGAATGCAAAGTTTAGCAGGATCTGTCAAGAACACAATATCAAATTCATAGGCGCAGGGCCAGAAATGATTGAAGCCATGGGAGACAAGGCTTCTGCGAAGGAAACTATGGAGAACGCAGGGGTACCTTGCATTCCAGGTTCGAAGGGTATTCTTGAAAGCTATGAAGAAGCAAGAGAGATCGCCAACAAGATCAAATACCCTGTTATGCTGAAAGCTACTGCCGGTGGTGGTGGTAAGGGAATGCAAGTGTGCAAGAATGACAAAGAACTGAAGGAAGGATGGGCTTCTACGCGAAGAGAGGCGAAAGCAGCATTCGGTAATGATGGTATGTATCTGGAAAAATTTGTTGAAGAACCTCGACATATTGAGATACAAATTGCCGGTGACCAGCATGGTAAGTATTGTCATTTAAGTGAAAGGGATTGTTCTATTCAAAGAAGACATCAAAAATTAGTTGAAGAAACACCTTCGCCATTCATTACTAAGCGTCTGCGGGCCAAGATGGGAACTGCTGCGATCAAAGCTGCTAAAGCCGTTAAATATGAAGGAGTAGGTACTGTTGAGTTTCTCGTTGACAAAAACCGTGACTTCTACTTCATGGAAATGAACACCAGGATACAAGTTGAGCATACGATCACTGAAGAGGTAACCAACTTTGATCTTGTTAAGGAACAAATAAAGATCGCTGCTGGGGAAAAAATGTCAGGTAAGAATTATGAACCGATCATGCATGCCATCCAATGTCGGATAAATGCTGAAGATCCGTTCAAGGACTTTATGCCAAACCCTGGCAAAGTGACAAATTATCACAGCCCGGGTGGTCATGGAGTAAGGGTAGATACACATGTTTATTCAGGATATTCCATTCCGCCATTTTACGATAGTATGATCGCTAAGCTGATCACTGTGGCTCAAACACGATCAGAAGCCATTGATAAAATGAAAAGAGCTTTGAGCGAGTATATCATTGAGGGCGTAAAAACGACAATTCCTTTCCATCTTCAACTTATGGAAAACGAGCAATTCCTGAAAGGTGATTTCAACACAAAATTCATGGAAACCTTTGAGTTAAAGAAGGTTTAATTTCAAGGTTTTGCAGGCTTTCCAATGGTTTTTCATTGGTAAGATCCGTATATTTATTTCTTAATTTTATCACAAATGAGACTAGCTATACTTGCATTCTTGTTCAGCCCCCTATTCATTTTTGGACAAGACCTATCCTTTTCAGACATAACTGCTGCTGCGGGAACAGATATTGGTGGAAATAATAATGGAGTTGTCATGGGAGATATTGACAATGACGGTTTTGAAGATATGTTCATTCCAGGAAGGTTAAGTCCAAACAAACTGTATAAAAATATGGGTGATGGAACCTTCGAAAATGTGATCAACGATGCGGGAATTCAAACAGAAGGACTTACTATGACCGCTGTTTTTGGCGACATCGATAATGACGGTGACCTAGATCTTTTCATTGGGAATTATTACATCTCTGCATCAGCATATCCCAATTACTTGTATTTAAATGATGGAACTGGTCATTTTGAAGATATCTCACTTTCGGCAGGGATCCTTACTCCTGACCAAACACGCTCAGTGCATATGTGCGATGTTGATCTAGATGGATATACGGATATTTATGTATGTAATTTGAGCCAAGAGAACATCCTCTGGCATAACAATGGTGACAACACGTTCACGGATCATACGGTGGCCTCAGGTCTTACAGATACTATGATATCAATGGGTGCTATGTTCTTTGACTATGACAACGATGGCGATCAGGATATTTATCTTACTCACGATGCAAATCAACCTTACATCATGTATGAGAATGACGGTACAGGTGTATTCACTGACGTCTCTGAAGAAAGCAATCTAAACTTTGCTGGAATGGGAATGGGAGTTGATCATGGGGATATCAACAACGATGGTCATTTAGATATATATGTCACCAATTTAGGTCCAAACTCCTTATTTTTAAATGATGGAAATGGGGTTTTCACCGATATTGCTGGAGCTGCTGGAGTAGATGATGGCGGAATGAGCTGGGGTTGTTTTTTCATCGATTACGATAATGACGGCTGGGAAGATATCTATATGATCAACGATTCTAACTTTAGTCCCCTGTCAAACAAACTCTACAAAAACAACGGAGACAACACGTTCACTCTTGTCAGTGAAAACTCTCCTTTATATAGCTTTTATGGTGGCTTTGGCGGAACCTGGGCAGATATAGATGAAAATGGGTATCAGGATATATTGGTAGCGAACAATGAGGATGGCGTTGGAGTACAGATCTTCGAGAACAACTATTCTGACAACCATTGGATCGCATTTGAATTGGAAGGGGTTACAGATGCGAAAGATGCATTTGGCACCCGCGTACAGATCACCTGTTCTCTGGGAAATAAGATCGATGAGAAAACTGCAGGGTCTAGTTATTCTTCTCAAAATTCTCATCGCGTACACTTCGGTTTGGGTAGCGACCCTGCTATTTCAGACATATTTGTGATTTGGCCGGATGGCACGGTTGACTATTACGAAAGTCTTGAAGCTGACCAGATACATACATTGATCCAAGGTGCGAATCCATCAACTTCTATAGAAGAGCTAAGGGGGCATACCATTACAGTTTATCCTAACCCTTTTGTTTCTGAATTGAATGTTTCTGCAAATACTCCTGCGATCACTCATTTCGAGATCTTTGACATGAATGGTGAGAAAGTGTATTCAGATAAGATCAATTCTTATGGTCAGCTAATAAATGTTAGGAATGACTTGGCAGCTGGAAATTACATTCTTCGTTTAATGAATGGAGAAAATGTGGTGAATGCGGAGAAGATCATAAAAAACTAAAGAAAAAAGAAATGGGATGATCGTATCGATCATCCCATTAACTCAACTTTACTCAACTGAACTATAACCTATATCTTGTAGTCCCTTTATTTATCCTAGCCTATTTGGCTGATCACTTTAAACAAAGAGCGCTTATTGACTTTGATTGTTGAACGCTTCAAATATCAACTAAAATATGAGCGATCTAATCTATTGTAAAACAGTTTTTTAAACATTTAATTGTAAAAATGTCTTAATAAAATGAAGCCCCGTCATTACTGACGGGGCCGCAATTACTAACCAAAACCAAACAACTAATTAAGCTCTTTTAAACCTGTATTTAAGCCTTTTTATAAGCAAATACATCGCTGGTACAACGACCAGTGTTAAGAATGTTGCAAAAGTCAGGCCAAAAATGATCGTCCAGCTCATTGGGCCCCAGAACACAACATTGTCTCCTCCCATATATATGTTTGGGTCCAGATCATTGAGCAAGCCGGCAAAGTCTATGTTCAGACCAACGGCCAATGGAACGAGCCCCAATATAGTGGTGATAGCCGTCAATAAAACCGGTCTCAACCTCTTCTTTCCACCTTCAACAACAGCTTCATACATCTCATCCCTATCAAGAAATACCTTTTCCACTTCCGGTTCAAAGTCAGTATCATCGATTATCTCATCTTCAAAAGATGCTGTCGGAATATCTTTTCGCATTAGGTCTTCGGCCTCGGTGCCTTTCTTTCCTCCAACGTTAAAGCCGAATTTCTTGAAAGCCAATTTTCGGGTTTCAATAAGCTTTGTATAATCGATCAATACAATAGCATTGTTTACGACCACCCCTGCAAGTGATATGATACCGATCATTGTCATAATAATAATGAAGTCCATTTGGAAAGTGATCAATCCAAGCAGAACACCTATCAAACTCAAGAGCACAGATGTTAATATGATCAGTGGTGTAGAGGCAGAATTGAACTGGGCTATGATGATCAAAAGTATAAGGGAAACTGCTATTGCCAGAGCCGTTAAAAGGAAGCTCATTTCCTTGGCCTGTTCTTCTTGTTGGCCTGTTACACTCAATGAAATGCCTTTTGGCAAGGTAAAATCTTCCAGTGCTGTTTTTATCTCGTTATTTACTTCTGTCGCATTGTATCCCTGAAGCACGTTCGAAAATACGGTAACCGTCCTATTTAGATCTATCCTTTTCACGGCACTATATGTCGAGCCACGTTCTTTGTGAGCTACAGAAGAAAGTGGGACCTGTACTATCCTACCATTACTCTGATTTCTGAATGTTATCTTTTGATCCATCAATGCGCTTGCATTGTACGCATATTCCTTAGCTAACCTCAACATGATAGGATAATCGTCTTCCCCTTCTTTATAACTCGAGATCTCTTTTCCAAAAAGTGAGGTTCGCATTGCATCTCCAATTTGATAGGTAGAAACGTTCATTCTTCTCGCTTTGTCTCGATCTATGATGATCGGCATTTCAGGCTTCCCCGTTTCAATATCCAATTTAAGGTCTTCTATTCCAGCTATATATGAACCATTCACAAATTGTCTCAGACTATCTGCAACTCCTATCAGCTGTATGTAATCGTCACCCCTCAACTCGAGATTGATCGGATTTCCTTGAGGAGGCCCATCAACATTTTGACTAACAGTAATGTTCACACCTGGTATGCCCTTTATTGTCTTTTGAAGGTCATTAAGAATATCGCTGGTGTTGATACCCATTCTATCAGCGTACTTCAAGAAGGAGATCTGTATCCTGGCTTTGTTCGGTGAATCACCAAAAACAGGTCCTTGTGCGGGATCAGCTGTTCCTTCCCCAACTTGAGCGATAACAGAAGAGACAATGGAGTTCTTTTTTAAAGTAACGCCATCTACGACCATTGGCTTCTTCTCATCTCCATCCCAGTAATAAGCGTCTTTCTCTAATTGTTCAGTAACCATTCGCTCTACTTCCTTTGTGACTTCATTGGTCTTTTCTATATCCGTACCTAAAGGAGCTTGTACATAAACATTGATATATAAAGGCATGTTTTCTGGGAAGAACAAGACATTAGGTTGGAATGCCCCAACCAAACCAAAAGAGCCTATAAGCATTGCGAACATTCCAACTAAAAGCCATTTTGGCCTGTTCCCAACAAGCATTTTTCTAAGCGACTTTTCATATATCTTTTCAAGCCTCGGCATGACATTGCTCTGAAACTTCTTTGAGGCAGGGAATAATACATAGGCGTTTAGAAGAAGAACTAAAGCAACAATGAGAAATAGATTGGGCAGCCAGAATACTCCCATAGTTAAATAACATAACAATGCAATTCCTCCTAGAATGGCCGAGATCATTAACACTCTTTTCTTATTGATCTCTTCCTGATCTACTTTCATAAACAATGCTGTGAGCACCGGGTTAATAACCAGAGCTACGAACAAAGATGATGCGAGAACGATCATTAAGGTAATAGGTAGGAACTTCATGAACTCGCCCATCATTCCAGGCCAAATGGCTAAAGGAACAAAAGCTGCTAATGTTGTGGCCGTTGAGGCAATTATGGGCCATGCTACTTCTCCTACTCCTTCTTTAGCGGCCTGAATAGGTGGCTTGCCTTCATCCATCAATCGATAAATATTCTCTACTACAACGATCCCGTTGTCAACCAACATTCCCAATGCCAGAACCAAAGAGAAAAGTACCATCATATTCAATGTGACTCCTGCAGCATTCAAAATAAAAAAAGACAATAACATCGACATTGGAATAGCCACACCAACAAATAGGGCATTCCTTAATCCCAAAAAGAATAGAAGTACCAATACTACTAAGATCACCCCAAACAATATGGAGTTGATCAATTCATCTAACTGAGTTTCAGTTGCTTCTGATTGATCCCCTGTAATTGATATCTCTAAATTCTCAGGTAAGTAATCCCTTTGTGCCTCTTTGATGATCTCACGAATGGAGGCCGAGGCCTGTATCAGGTTTTCCCCTCCACGTTTGATTATATCCAGCATTATCACTGGTTTTGAAAACTCACGAGCATAACTCTTCTTCTCTTCCTCAACGAATTTCACATCAGCGATATCCCGCAAATAAACGATGTTGTTATTCTCTTGCTTGACAATGATGTCTTCGATCTCGTTGATATTCTTGAATTGACCTTCAACGCTGACCGTACTTCTAAAATTATCTACCAAGAGTTCTCCTCCTGAAATCGAAATATTCTCTTGTTGCACAGCCTGTGCGATATCATTCAATCCAAGTTTAACCGCTTCCATACTTGGCAAGTCAACGTTTATCTGCACTTCTTTTTCACTTATCCCTCTGATGTCAACTTTGTTGATCTCAGGTAATTCTTCGATCTCGTCTTCAAGGTATTCTCCGTACTCCTTAAGCTGATCCATCGAGAATTCTCCTCTCAGGTTCACATTCATGATAGGGATCAACTCAGAGAAATTCATCTCAAAAATGTTCGGGTCTGCTGGTAAGTCAGTTGGGAAGTCCGGGTCCGCTTTGGCGATATCCACCTTATCTTTCACTTTCCTCAAGGCTTCTTCAACAGAGACGGAAAAGTCGAACTCAACGTTTATGCTAGACATTCCCTGAAGACTTGAAGATGTGATCTTGTCTACCCCTGTCATTGACTTAAGCTCCTTCTCAATAGGTCTGGTTATCAGTTTTTCAATGTCTGAAGGCCCGTTCCCTGGATAAGGAGTGGTAATGAATATCTGAGGCATTACTATTTCCGGAAATGCTTCTTTGGGCATAGAATTATATGAGAAAATTCCTGCGACTACTATGATCACCGTCAATAGAAGAACCGTGGTTCTGTTATTGACCGAGGCGTTACTTAAGCCAAATGTCTTTATCGTTTTTTTCTTGCTCATAGATGATCAGTATATACGTACCTCTTGTTGGTGCCTAACACTTCGACTTCCTTCTTCTATGATCTTCATTCCTGATGCCAGCCCTTCGATCACATGCACATTTCCTTTATATTCTTTCCCCAAGACGACTTCATTTTTAACTGCATATAATTTCGAGTCTTTCTCCTCAAGCGTATAGACAAAGTCCTTTCCGTCTTGAGACTGAAGTATACTTGAAGATCGCACTACTATTGAAGAAGGCACTTCATGATCCTTAATGATCACTTTTGACATTAGGTTTGGCTTCAACCCATCTGCCTTAGGTAGGTTTATTTTCACTTTAAAAGACCTGTTCTCCGGATTGATGAAACTAGAGACTTCTGCAACTTTAGAATCCAGGATCTGTCCTGTATTATCGATCTCAACTTTGACCGGGGTACCTTTTTTCACAGCTCTTAGATGTTGTTCTGACACTTCACAGGTCAAATACAATTTGTCCATGTTTACCAATCTTATCAATGGCATCGCTGGGTTGGCCATTTCACCGACATTTGGGAAGATCTCATCTACCGTTCCACTAAATGGAGCTCTTACAAGTGCCTTTGACAATTGGCTGTTCAAAGTGCCAAGAGATGCTTCCAGGCTTTCTTTCCGGTTTTTCGCTTGTAAATATTGAAGCTCTGACCCTATGTTCTTTTTCCAGAGCCTTTCTTGCTTTTCAAATGTAGTATTAGCAAGGTCATAGGCTGTTTGAACTTCGTTTATTTGGTTTCTTATTATCTCGCTATCAATATCAACCAGACTTTGACCCTTAGAAACTCTCTGTCCTTCCTTTACTTTTATAGATTTGATCAAGCCAGCCATTTCTGGATAGAGCATAACATTCTTGTCCGTTTCTACCTCCCCATAAATTTCAAAGAAGTGAGCAAAAGTAGTGTCCCTCAATTCTGAATAGGAGATCAATACCCTATTGTCAACAAAAGAAGAATCAGCAACTGCCAATGCTAGATCTATTTCAGCTATTCTTTTTTTGATGCTATCGCTTTTGCTTTTTAGCATTTCCCTTTCCGACTTTAAGTCTTTAACCTCTTTCGTTTCTTCTTCCGTACACGCCATAAAGCTCATTGCAATGAAAAACAGGAATGCGTGCTTCAAAGTCTTACTGGTGGTGATATAATTATTCATAATTATTGCTTGCTTTGTCCAATGCAGATCTTGCATTTAAAAAATTCAATACTGTTTCTATATAGGTGCTCTCTGTCTGCAAATACTGACTTTGCATTTGGTTATATTCAAAACTGCTGGAGATCCCTTCGTTATATTTTATTTGTGTTTTATCTCTGATCCTTTTTGCCAAGGCCACATTATCTTTCTGTATCTGGTATTGCTCTGCCGAGAAAAGGTAGTTAGAATAGGCGTTGCTATATTCCATTTTTAAGCCTTGTTCAACCTGTGTAAGTATGATCTCTGCCTTATCCTCCTCAACTTGAGCTTGCTTTACGATATTCTTTTTCATACCACTCGAAAAGATAGGTACGCTTAAATTGATACCCCATAGCGAAGAAGGGAACCACTCTCCTCCACTATCGAAAAAATCGAATTCCAATCTCTGTGCGCTTTGAGAATAACTGCCAAAGGCCGAAAGGCTCGGCAAATATTTCGCCTTTTCGTTCTTGACATTGAGCCCCCATAAATTCAGATTGGACTCTGCTATTTTATAGTTTGGATGAAGATTTGGGACCAAATTCTTACTGGATAGGTTAGTGTTTGAATACTTCTCTAAAAGAGTTTCGAGTGAATCTGAAAGAGTGACGTTTTCTGATATCGGCATTCCGATCTGCATTTTGAAAAGGTCATTCAAATTTGCCAATTGCCTTTCAGCATTTGCAATACCAGCATCGAGCTGAGAAACGGTTAGTTCTAATTGTTCCACATCTTGTTCTTCGACAAAGCCCTCTTCGAAATAAGCACGAGTGTCTGAAAGCGTAGCAGTTAGGGTGGTTCGATTTTCTTGTAGGATCCTAATATTTTCAGTAGCGACAAGAACTCCGTAGTAGGCTGTTGCCACTGCTTGTTTTACTTCAGCAAAGGTCATTTCTTGCTGGTTCTTGCTTACTTCTACAAATGCCTTAGTGGCCTGTAGGCCAATAAGATAAGAACCGTTAAATATCAACTGCTGAAGTTCAATGCCTCCGGTGACGTTATAGTCCGTTCCAAATTGTGCGGGAAACGTTCCAAATTCAGGGACATTGTCATCTGGAATAAGGTCTTCATTGACCAATGCTGAATAGACAGATGGTGATATGAAATCTGGAAGAACCGTAACTGGTATGTCGAGAAAATGCTGGAATGATCCTGACGCATTTATCTGAGGTAAGCCTATAGCGAATGTCTCCTTCACTTTGCTCCTGGCACTTTCAACATCCAAAACCGCCATCCTGTTCTCATATGAATTTTGCAAAGCATAATTCTGTGCTTGTTCTAAACTCAATGAATGTTGTGCCGAAATGAAAAACGGAATACACATGTATATGAAAAATATGCTCAGCGTTCTTTTCATTGCTTTTGTTGTCTTTTTTTCTTTTGCTTTTTCTGTCTTTTTTCCAAATACTCAATTCCTTTCTTACTGGCTATTCCTCGAATGTGATAACCGAACATTACGCCATAGACTTGGTCAAAAGTGATCTCGTTCGGAGGAAATATCTTGGCGTCAAAGACCAGATCGATCTTTCTTATATAAAGATGTGCAATAACCTTAATGTTCAGGTCTTTTCTGTAATATCCTTCTTCTATTCCTTTTTCTAGGTTCTTTGAAATACATCCGAACACATTTTCTTTATGCTCTCTTATTGACCCTTCAAAAGCATCTGGATGATATTTTTCCAGGTCATAGTGGATAGAGGGGTGTACTTCTTTTAACATTGAAGAAATGTATTTTCCTATTTCAAACATTTCTTCAATGGCGTTAAGCTTCCTTTCTAGAATAGAACAGACTTCTTTATTCTCTGAATTACATTGAAGTTTCAATGTTTTTGTGACGAGGTCATTCTTGTCCTTAACGAAATTGTAAAGGGTCTTTTTGGAGATCCCCAAGTGTCTGGACATGTCGTCCATGGTTACGGCCTTTATGCCATACTTCATAAACACATTAAGCGCGTGCGAAATTATTTCTAACTCTTTTTCTTCCGGAGACATGGAAGGCAAATCTAGATATATTTTACACAATGGAAACAGTTTTTACATAAATTGTTTCCATTGTACTGTTCTTGCTTTTTATTCTTTCCCAGTACTTCCGAAACCGCCTGAGCCTCTTTCGGTGATAGAGAGTTGTTCCTCTCTGGCCCACTCTACTCTCTCATGTTTGGCTACGACCATTTGTGCAATTCGCTCTCCATCATGTACTTCGAAGATCTCTTTTGATAAATTTATTAAGATCACTTTGATCTCTCCTCTATAATCCGCATCTATGGTTCCTGGGGAATTAAGGACTGTGATGCCCTTTTTCACTGCCAATCCACTTCTTGGTCTGATCTGGGCTTCGCTTCCAGCAGGAAGAGCTATATACAAACCTGTAGGAACCAATGTTCGTTCCATTGGATGGAGGATAATGGGCTCATCAATATTTGCCCGAAGGTCTAAACCTGCCGATAATTCAGTTTCGTATTGTGGCAGATCGTGCTTGGAGTGATTTGTTACTTCAATTTTCATGCTCCAAAATTAAGCATTCAACTCAATTGTTCTTCACTAATAATTTGAAGCCTTTACCATGTACATTAATGATCTCGATGTCCTCATCGCCCTTCAAATGCTTTCGGAGTTTCGCAATGTATACATCCATACTTCTACCATTGAAATAGTTGTCATCTCCCCAGATAGCATTCAATGCATAATTCCTTTCTAATACATCATTTCGCTTTTTACTCAACAAATACAAAAGGTCATTTTCTTTTGTGGTCAATTTGATCGCACTTCCATTCTTTTGGAGGGATTGCTTATTAGGGTCGAAATTGAATTTTCCAATAGTGTGAGCAGATGGCTGATCGTTCGCTTCCATCCCGGAACGTCTCAATATTGCTTCTATCCTTGCCAGCAACTCTTCCATACTAAATGGCTTGGTCATATAATCATCGCCACCAGACTTAAAGCCTTCTAGTGTATCTTCCTTCATGCTTTTTGCTGTTAGAAATAGTATCGGAATTTCTTTGTTCGTTTCTCTTATTTCCTTGGCCAATGTGAAGCCATCCTTCTTGGGCATCATCACGTCTAAAATAAGAAAGTCGTAAGTGCTTCGTTTAAACTCGCTCGCGCCCTTTTCACCATCGGTGACCAGTTTTACGATGAAACCTTTAGCGGCCAAATATTCATTCAGTAGATTTCCCAGGTTTGGGTCGTCTTCTACCAGTAAGATCCTAATTTTCGCTTTCATGATGTGTTGGTAATAAAATTGTAAATGTGCTTCCTTTTACTAACGTGCTAGCCACAAAAATCTGGCCTAAATGCTTTTCTAGAATAACTTTTACATAATGCAAGCCCAAACCGAAGCCTTTAACATCGTGTAAATTACCTTTTGGTACTCGGTATAACTGATCAAAGACTTTTTTCTGGTCTTCTTTGGAAATACCTATTCCATTGTCCTCGAATTCTATTTTTAGTCCCTCCTTATCATCGAATGTACGCACGATGATCTCTGGAGAACGATCAGTGTACTTTAGGGCATTGTCCAATAAATTATAGAATACATTGGTCAAGTGGACTTTGTCCCCCTTTATGATGTGTCTTTTTGCGTTCAATCTCTTTTCCAGTTTTCCTTTCTGACTTTTGAGTGGCAATTCAAAATTTGCAATTACTTTAGATAGAAGCTCGTGTACATCTAAGGGCTCTGGAGAAAATTTCATTTTTCCTTTGTCCAGCACAGCGGTTTTCAATACGTTTTCCACTAATACGCCCAACCTCTTATTTTCCTCTTTGATCATGCCTACAAATTTGCCTCGGGTAGTCTCGCTTTTTTGCATGTCTGGGTCAACCAAGGCTTCGCAAGCCAAGCTGATCGTGGAAATAGGCGTCTTCAATTCATGGGTCATATTGCTAATGAAATCGTTCTTGATCTCAGACACTTTTTTCTGCCTCATTATTGTATTGATCGTGTAATAAAACCCTCCTATTATCAGCAAGAGGAATAAAGTCGAAATAAGAAGAAATGGAAACATAGTCGAAAGCAAATAACCTGAGCCATTGGGAAATTTTACTTTTAGAAAATGAGGGCTATCAAATAGTTCATTTGTAAAAAGTTGAACAGAATATGGTGTGTTTATCAATTCCGGACCTGCTGGCTTATCACTAACGGTACTAAAGAGTGAATTGTCTGAAACGTCTACTACGGTGAATTCATATTGCGTATCAATTCCCCAGATCTTTAACTCCTCTTGCAACAAGCTATCTAATGTCTGAAGATCTATTCTGTCCTTGATCCTTTTTGTGAGTCCTCCAGATGTGAGCTCGACAACCATTTCCTCCCAAATGTCTTTATACTCAAAGGGGTTTGCGATCTTTTTTAATTCCTTATATGGATCCTTGTCTACACTTATTTCTTGGATCTCGAAAGTAAATGCTGTACTATTTCCCTCGTGATCTATATCAGATGAGAAAACGAATTTCTCATTGTCTGTTTGAAAGATCATAGTGTCACCCAGATGTTCCGCAGAAAGATCGAAAACCGAACTTTTTCTAAGGCTATCAATACGTTGAAACACTTTTCTTCCGGCCCTGCTTTTCTTGATCTTCTTTATTTCTTCCTGTCTTTCTAGCTTGTATGATACATTGGCCAAGGCAGTATTAACACTGCGTTCAAACTGAGACCTTTTCCAATCGACACTGTCTTTTATGAGCAATATTTGAACGATGATCAGGCCGACTAAAGCCAATCCCATGAGTCCAATCAATATGCGAATGCTGCCTTTCTTCATATTCCCTATCAAAAGTACTCCTGTAGGCGAGTATTGTTGTGTTGCTTAACGATCTTTAACAAAGCCAAATGATCCACAATGTCTCTTCAGAATGCGCCTTTTTAAATTATTTTGAATGGCTATCTTAGCCCAAATGATCCAAATAAAGAACTACATCAATGGAGAATTCCATGGTGCCTTGGAAGGAGGTCACATAGAGAATGTAGATCCTTCAACGGGAAGTGTATTCTCGCACATACCAGATTCTTCTGAAAAAGATCTTGACAAAGCAGTTGGCGCGGCTAAACAAGCATTTGCCAAATGGTCAAAAATGTCAAAGCAAGATCGGAGCAATATCATGCTGAAGATCGCTGAAGGAATAGACAACAATCTTGATGAATTGGCAATGGCCGAGTCTTTGGATAATGGGAAACCCGTTTGGCTTGCAAAAATGGTTGATATTCCCCGAGCATCTGCCAATATGAGATTCTTTGCTACAGCGATCCTGCATTTTGCCAGTGAATCGCACCATATGGAAAATGTAGCAATAAACTATACCAAAAGAAGTCCGGTAGGGGTGGTGGCTTGTATCTCTCCTTGGAATCTTCCACTGTATTTATTCACCTGGAAAATAGCACCTGCACTAGCAGCAGGTAACACTGTTGTTGCCAAACCATCTGAAGTTACTCCTTATACTGCATTTCTCTTTTCTGAAATATGCAAAGATGCTGGATTACCAGACGGTGTTTTGAACATAATTCATGGCTTGGGGCCAAAGGTTGGTGAAGCTATATCAAAGCATAAAGAGATCAAAGCGATCTCTTTTACGGGTGGCACTAGCACTGGTGCCCGTATTGCAAGTATTGCCGCCCCAATGTTCAAAAAACTTTCTTTAGAATTGGGAGGAAAGAACCCAAATATCATATTTGCCGATTGCAAATTTGATGAAATGATGAAAGTGACCTTACGTTCCTCTTTCAGCAATCAAGGTCAAATATGTTTGTGTGGGTCCAGAATATTCATTGAAAAAAGCCTCTATGATAAATTCAAAACTGAGTTTGTAAACCGTGTAAGATCACTGAAGGTAGGTGCTCCGAAGGATGATAAAACAAAAGTCGGTGCAGTGGTATCAAAGGGGCATATGGATAAGATCCTTTCTTATATAGATCTTGCAAAGGAAGAAGGTGGAACTATATTGTACGGGGGGAAACGAAAAATGCTTGAAGGCGAATATGCAGGTGGCTTTTATATCGAGCCTACCGTAATTGAAAACTTAGACCCATACTGTAGGGTGAACCAAGAAGAAATATTTGGACCGGTGGTTACAATAACTCCATTTGAAAAAGAAGAAGATGTTTTAAAATGGGCTAACAGCACTGAATATGGCTTGGCAGCAACACTTTGGACAGAGGATCTCAGCAGAGCACATCGAATTGCGAACGAACTAGAAAGTGGGATCGTTTGGATAAATACATGGCTACTGCGGGATCTTCGAACACCATTTGGAGGTGTAAAAAATTCCGGTGTTGGGCGCGAGGGTGGATTTGAAGCCCTTCGCTTTTTCACAGAGGCAAAGAATGTCTGCCTTAAACTGTAGTTGTTTTATTCATGCCATCTTGAATGGCTTTTTGTCCGTTGACAAAGAACCACCCGAACTTATGGTTGAACCACAACTCAAACTTTCCAAATAATTTGAATAAATGCTTCATCAAATGCAGGTTTTAAATTAAGATCTGGTTTCAAGAGATCCGAGTATAAGTTACTCTTTATCTATAACGCATTTATATGGTCAAAAGTTGTGTTTTCAACAATAACATTTAATATAAACTATTGATAAGTAGGGTGGTAAGTGGAGCTAGGGGGAGTCGAACCCCCGACCTCTTGACTGCCAGTCAAGCACTCTAGCCAGCTGAGCTATAGCCCCATTTTAGTAATTCAGAAGCGCAAAGTAATTAAATTTTTCGTTCAGAGTAACCACCTCATTGACTAGCATTCACCTTTTTCTCAGAACGGGGTTTTGGTTGGAAGATCTTGCCTTCGGCAATGGCAAATACCTTTGACCTGCTGTTTGCTTTAAGCACATGTGTTCCTGTAAAAGCACCAAATGCAGGCAATATTATTTCATTCTTAGAGATATAAAAACAAGGTAGCCTAAGGCTTTTCAGGGCAAATCCCCTAAGGCGAACCGCTGGATGAATATGTCCATAGACGTTAAATTGCTCCGTATCAATTGGTTCATGCGAGAACAACACTTGGCCCCTATCTAATTCATCATAAACAGCCATGTTCGCCTTCTTATACTCTTCTTCAGGAAAGGTATCATGGTTGCCACGAACAAGCACGAAGTCAGTATTTGAATAATGATACCTGAGCGCTTTAAAGTCCTCCCATTCTGCATTATGATCGCTGTGGAACAGGTCTCCTAGGATCAAAAGTTCTCTAGGATGATGCTTTTCTATGATCTCATGTAATTGGCGTATGTTTTTAGCCGCAAGATCTTTTGGAACAGCAAATCCATTCTTTCGGAAGTGATAGGTTTTTCCCAAATGCAGGTCTGAAAGAATGACGGTAAGTGTGCTTTTGATCCAAATATATTTTTTTCCAAAGAATTCCCATTCCACACCTTGAATGTCATATTTCTCTGACTCTTTAAGCATCCTCACAAAGCTAAAAAGAAAAGGGCCCCTCTCGCTCGAGGGGCCCTTAAACTAACCTTAACCAAAACAAAAGTTATGAAAAAACTAAACCAAACTACTATGAATTCTTAAAAGTTCATTCGTGCGGGCAAAAGTGCCACGCTGTAATTATATTCAACCACAAACTCTGTACCACTTACAAATCTAATTGCACCTACGGGCTCATTATAAATGAGCTCTGCAGAGTCAGATGCTTGTGGAAATAATTTCACTGCAAAAACTACATTTCCTAGCTTCAAGTCACCGTCAAAATGTGTGTCTATGATCACTTCCTTGTTAATGTATCCTTCCTTAATAAAGCTCAGAACATAATTCTTGTTCTTTTCCGCCTCAAAAGAAAAATTACCGTTCTTTTTTATCGGGATCTCTTTCACCGCTCCGTACTCATTTCTGAGTTCTAAACGTGAATCAAAATGGTCTCCATCGATCACAATGAAATTTCCATTAATATTTATTTTATCGAAATTTTTCGCTTCTGAAAATTGTGCGAATAACAATACTATCACTATACATGCCAGACTCCTCATCTCTAAATAATTAATTGATTTCAAAATTTACTTCACTGAATATGGCCTATCTGATCCACCTTAACAATAGTGAACTTCATAGACCACTTTCTTGCCAGTTTCCAGTGTCGTTTGCCAATATGATAACGAAGTAGTCCAAAGCTTATTGTGTGTTTAAAGGGTCATTTTTTCTATTCGTGCTCCTAGGCTCTCAAAACTCATTTTTTCGCGGAGTCTGTCAACCATAATAGGAAAACAGAAAGGTGTATGACCAACTGGTTCGGTAATTATGATCTCTTGTTGGTTTATTCGTTCCAATGCCTGCCTTAGCCTCGATTCTTCTAACTGGAACTCAAGCGCTTCTGTATATGCTTGTCGATAAAGCAGGTTATCGGGCTCATGTTCTTTGAATACTTCGAAAAATAGTTGAGAAGATGATCGCAAGTGCCTCTCTTTCTGTGCCTTGCCTGGATATCCCTTAAAGATCAATCCAGATATTCCAGCGATATCCCGGAATTTTCTCTTTGCCATTTCATTCGCGTTCACACTTGCTTGAATGTGTTTGAAAAGATCTTTGGTTTCGAACAATCCTTGCTCTATCGCATTTCTCAGCGGTACCTCTTGATCAGATAGTAATTCGAAGCCATAGTCATTGTAAGCGATCGAAAAGCTTATTGGTACGATCCTGCCAATTCGCCATGCAAAAAGCGAGGCCAGACCCTCATGAACGAATTTTCCTTCAATGGGATAAAAAAATAAATGATGCCCATCTTCCGTATCTATTTTTTCGATCAGGAATTGATCTTTCGAGGGGATCTCGCTCAACTCTTTCTGCTTTTCGAAAATGGGTTTGATCATTCGCACTTCCTCATCCTTTGGCTCGGCCTCTTTACCCATTTCTATTTTCTCTCTGAGCACTTCGGCTAACATAGATGACAATGGCAATGTACCACCCAACCACGCTGGTATCTTTCCAGTTTTCTTGTTGGTCTTCTTGACTATAGCTGTCAATTCCTTTATTCTGATCAGCTCAAGGCTCCTGCCCGCAAACCAAAAAACATCTCCGGTATTCAATGAAGAAAGGAAATACTCTTCGACATGTCCAAGGGTAGAACCTCTCTTGTATTTTACAGCCAACATAGAGTCACTTACTATAGTCCCTATACTCATACGATGTCTTCTGGCAGTTCGATTATCCAGTACTTTCAACACCCCGTTTTCAACCTTCTCTACTTTTTTGAATTCGTCATAAGCATAGAGTGACTTACCACCATTTTTGATAAAGCTCAAGCACCAATTCCATTCTTCTTCTGTAATATCTGAGTAGGAGAATGTGTTCTTGATCTCTTGAAAGATCTCTTCTGGAATGAAGCCTTCTGACACAGCCAACGTCACTAAATACTGCACAAGTACATCAAAGGACCTTGCATATGGGTCTCTGGCTTCGATCTTGTCTCTCTTAATTGCTGTTTTCAGTGCTGCTGCTTCCAACAATTCCAGGCTGTGTGTGGGTAGGAAATGGATCTTGCTAATTTCTCCCGGTCCATGTCCACTTCGTCCAGCTCTTTGAAAAAACCTAGCTACACCCTTTGCTCCTCCTATCTGTATGATAGCCTCAACTGGTCTGAAATCTACTCCAAGATCTAAACTTGAAGTGCACACAACCGCTTTCAGCCTTCCATTATGTAATGCCTCCTCTACCCAGTTCCTGAGCTCCCTGTCCATCGACCCATGATGCATCGCTAAAATACCAGCAAACTCTGGATATTCATTTATTAAGTGGTGGAACCAGATCTCACATTGAGATCGAGTATTTGTGAATATCAAAGTTGAGCGGCTTTTCTTAATGATCGGAATGATCTTATGTGCTAGTCGCAAGCCCAAATGACCAGACCAAGGAAATGTTTCGATCTCCTTTGGATAGATGGCTTTGACCAAATATTTCTTTTTGATCTTCGCTTTAATGGAAACACCGCTCTTGCTGTTTTCTGGCCCTAAAAGGACGTGCGAAGCTTCTTCTAGATTTCCAATTGTTGCCGATATTCCCCATACTAACAATTTGGAGATTGAGCGTAATCTGCTTATGGCCAATTCAACTTGAACAGCCCTTTTTGAACCAAGGAGTTCGTGCCATTCGTCAACGACACAAAGTTTTAGCTCCTTGAAGTATTTTGGATAATTCTTAGAAGCAATTAAAAGATGCATACTTTCTGGAGTAGTGATCAAAATATTCGGAGGTTTCCTCTTTTGCTTTTGCCTTTCCGCTGTTGGCGTATCGCCATTTCGCACGGCAACAGTCCATTCCATTTCCATTCCATTAACAGCCCTTGTTGCCGCCAAGGAGATCTCTTTTGCCAAAGCACGTATAGGCGTGATCCAGATCAATTGTACACCCTTTGCCTTTTCATCGCTTACTTTTGCCTTCGCCAAACATGCCAGCATAGCTGCGTATGTTTTCCCGCTTCCGGTAGGAGCATTGATCAGGCCCTCCTTTCCATCCAAATAGGCCGTCCAAGATTCTTTCTGAAAATCAAGGACATCCCATCCAAGAAGTTTATACCAAGAAAATATAGGGTCAATAGCTTTGTTCACTCAAACAAAACTACATTATCAGATCTGTATTAAGAAGCCATCGCAGGGATCAACTCGGCCCCAATTATATCCTCTTTCGAAATAAGTGTGAGATCTGAGATCATTTCTTCAGCGATCTGTTCTTTGTTCAAGCTTTTGTAGGATTCTACGCTTGTAAAAATTAGTTGATCCCTATATACCCAAATGACACCATATACCATTTTGCCAGACTTAAGTTTAAATCTGCATGGTCTGTCATAATATACCTGTAATTCTGGACTACTCATGATCAACTCTAAAACGAGATTAAAACTAAAGAATTCGTCAATGCATGTCCACTGGACTTTTCAACAGCGTCTAAAACAAGGGTCTAATCTTTTGTATTCTAATTATTTGCACTGTGCAGAAAATTTTCAACGATCATAAAGTATTGCCATCTGCAATGAAAAATGCATTGGTTTATAAAATAGATATCTTTGAATTTTTGCAAAATTACATGGGTTCACCCTCAGACTATATGATCATCATAGGATCCCTCATGTTCTCGGCTTTTTTCTCCGGGATAGAGATCGCTTTTGTCTCGGCCAACAGATTGCAGGTAGAACTGGAAAAAGAGTTGGGCAAATACTCTAGTAGGATCATTTCTTTATTCCTGCAGAACAGATCTCGCTTCGTGGCTGCTCTTTTGGTTGGCAACAACATTTGTTTGGTCGTTTATGGTATCTATATGGGAAAGCTGATCATAAATGCAATGTTCCCAGCATTTTCAGATTCCAATGACATCCCAGTCTATGTGATCTTAGCACAGACGATCATTTCTACGCTGATCGTGCTTATTACTGCTGAGTTCCTCCCAAAAGCCATTTTCAGGATCAACCCAAACAGAATACTTAACTTCTTTTCTTTCTTTCTATTCTTCATTTATTATGTTGCCCTTTTCCTACCTGCCTTGGTTATTAATTGGATCTCTAAGATCATTCTTACAACATTCTTAAAAGTAGATGTATCTGACAGCCAGCCCATTTTTGGAAAAATAGATCTCAACAATTATTTAAGGAGTTTCACAGAGATCCAAGATGAAGAGGCAGAAATGGAAACTGAGATCCAGCTTTTTCAAAATGCACTTGAGTTTGATAAGATCAAGGCCAGGGAATGCATGGTTCCAAGAAATGAGATCTTGGCTTTTGATCTGGATGAGAATCTGGAAATGCTCAGAAAAAACTTCATTGAAAAGGGCTATTCCAAGATCTTGATCTATAGAGATTCGATCGATAACATCATTGGATATGTTCACTGCAATGAATTATTCAGAAAGCCAGAGTCCTTGAAATCGATCTTATTGCCGATCATTTTCATTGCAGAATCTACTCCAGCAGACCAGATACTTAAGGAATTCATTAAAAAGAAACGCCACTTGGCCGTGGTATTAGATGAATTTGGAGGAACAGCCGGAATGCTTACCATTGAAGACATAGTCGAAGAGATCTTTGGCGAGATAAAAGACGAACATGACCAGGAAGAATTACTGGAGAGACAGACTTCACAGACCGAGTATCATTTCTCTGCAAGACACGAGATCGATTATTTAAATGAGAAATACAAATTGGGATTACCTGAAGGGGAGGACTACGATACACTGGCAGGTTTATTGATCGATCATTTCGAAGACATTCCTCCAAAAAATAGCATTGCTGAGATCGGAAAATTCAAATTCAGCATTATCAAGGTGGGGCACAACAAGATAGAGTCCGTGAAACTCAACATATTGGACTGATCTCAGGTTTTATATATAAAATTAAGGCACTATATTCGCGAACTATTTGAGCCTGTGGCTCGTACTGATTAAAATTTACAGTCAAAAATTAAGCATAAATGGCAGTTATTGGAAGCATTAGAAAAAGGTCAGGTTTACTGATACTAGTTATTGGTGGAGCGCTTTTCGCTTTTATTATAGGAGAGTTCTTGAATAGTTCTCTGGGAAGAAGCAGTTCTCAGATCTCTGAGGTAGGTGATATCGCTGGATCTTCGATCAGCATCAATGAGTTCAGCTCAAGAATGCAGGAAGTTAAAACCCAATATGAAGAATATGGGGCTACTGGCAATTCTGATAGAGATTACAGGCGTATTGCTTGGAATGAACTTGTGAGAGAAAAAGTCTATTTAAGACAGATAGATGATGCAGGTATCCAAGTCACGAAAGATGAGCTTGATGACATGATGTATGGCCCTGGTGTGATCGATGAGTTCAAGAACAATGAACAATTCCAAACCAATGGTGTGTTCAATCCGGACCTATTGAGGGATTTTTATGCAAGGGTATTTGGAAGTAGGGCTCAACAGGATCAGTCCTTAGGAGACATGCTTTACAGAAGAGAACTCTCTAGGATCGCTAACAACAGAAAAGCAGAAAAGTATGAGGCCCTATTGAAAAAAGGACTTTATGCTACCCGTGTTGAAGGAAAAGAAGAATATGATGCTGCTCAAGCTACGATGGACTTGAGTTTTGTTTTCAAGAATTACAATACGATTCCAGACTCAACTATTCAAGTCAGTGATGGAGACATTAAGTCCTATTTCAATGCACATAAAGATGAATCAAAGTATCAGCAACAAGAAGGAAGGTCAGTTATATACGTTTCTTTCGATGCCAAAGCATCTGAAGCAGACAAAGCTGAACTAAGTGCCAGCTTGGCAAAAGTAGGAACAGATTTTGGAAATGCACAGAACGACTCATTGTTCGTTGTTCAGAATAGTGCATCTCGTTCTTATACCAATTTGTATTATAATGAAAACGTGACAGATCAGTACATAGACAAAGGACTAGGAGAAGAAGCAAAGAGCTTCTTGACCAATGGTTCCAAAGGAGAGGTTTCTGCGCCTATCGCAAATAATGTCGGTGATCAAATGAATATTTATAAGGTCACAGACAAAGTGCAAATGCCGGACTCAGTGCAAGCAAGACATATTCTTATTGCATACGCTGGTGCAGAAAGAGCTGACCCAAGTGTGACTAGACAACCACTAGAAGCGAAGACCCTTGCAGATAGTTTGCTAGAAGTATTGGAAAATGACAAGTCAAAATATGATGAGATAGCAAGAAGCATGTCCGATGGTCCTTCCAAAACCAAAGGTGGAGACCTTGGTTGGTTTGTTCCTGGTACAATGGCTTTTGCTTTTAACGAATATTGCTTCTTTAACAAGAAGGGAGATATGGCTTTGGTGCCAACCTCTTTTGGCTTTCATATCATTGATATTACCGATCAATCAAGCACCACAAAGCCTACTGCTCGATATGCTCAGATCACAAAATTGATCAAGCCATCCACTGATACCAGAAATGGCGCATATGATCTGGCCAGCAGATTTATGTTTGACACTAAAAATGGCAATGAAGAAGCCTTTAGAGCTAAAGCAGAAGAAATGGGATATGCCATTCAAGAAGCACCTAAAATGGGAACCAACACAAGAATCTTACCTGGAGTGACTGGGTCTGAAAACCTAGTTTATTGGGCTTTCAGAGAAGGTACTGAGCAAGGAAATGTTTCCGAACCTTATGAAGCTGAATCAGAATACTTAGTAGGAATGCTTACTGAAGTTATCCCAAAAGGGACTCCAATTTTTGCTCATGTCAAAGACATTATGAAGCAAGAAGTCTTGAAAGAAAAGAAGGCAGCAATTATCCAAGAAGAATGGCAAGGAGCACAAACCCTGGAAGATATTGCTGATCTTGAAGGTACTCAGGTAAAGCAAGGTAGCCAAGTAAAATTTTCAACCTCGTCTATTGCAAATTTAGGCCCTGAACCAGATGTAATTGGAACATTAGCAGGGTCTGATGAAGGTACGATCTGGAGAATAAATGGTGTTGAAGGTGTAGCTGCAGTAAGACTCGATGCCATAACGGGACAAGCGGATGGATCAGAGAATTTCATCTCTTATCAAACAACCGCGAAAAACTCATATCAAAATGGAGTTCCTTCTAGATTGATCGGGGCTCTAAACAAGTATTTTGAAGTTGAGGATGGACTGCACAAATTCTAAAAACCTCGATTAAGAATTTCTAAAAGCCGGGACATACCAGTTCCGGCTTTTTCATTTATAAGAAATACGTCTTTGCTTACATTGATCCCATCCGCATTGGGGTCGATCAAATATTTCTTGCAGTTTTGTCCTGCAACACTTGCCAATCCTGCAGCCGGATAAACATTAAGAGAAGTTCCGATGATCACTAGAATATCAGCCTGAGCCACTTTCGCGATAGCACTGTCCATCATAGGCACAGCTTCACCAAACCATACTACATCGGGCCGCCACTGGCCGCCATCCTCTGCGAGGTCGCCTAATTTGATGTCTTTATAAGCAATGTCTTTTCTGAGATCAGGGTTTTTAACACTTCTAACTTTCCTCAATTCGCCATGCAAATGTAAGACACGAGTTGACCCAGCCCTTTCATGCAGATCATCAACATTTTGAGTGACCACATCAACAGAATACTTTTCCTCCAGGCTAGCAACTCCAATATGAGCCTCATTAGGTTCAGCATTTGCCAATTGAGCCCTTCTCATGTTGTAGAATTTCAATACAAGTTCCGGGTCTTTTTCAAAAGCTTCAGGGGTCGCTACTTTATAGATGTCATATTCTTCCCATAGGCCTCCCGAATCACGGAAAGTTTTAAGACCACTTTCGGCACTCATTCCTGCACCAGAGAAAACTACAAGCTTTTTCATTGTGGGACAAAAATAATTAACAATTCAATTACGGTAATATATTGTTCTTGGGCACCTAATTCCTATGAACAAAAGTGCTATTTTTACCCGCTTTACGGCTACTTGCTAGGAAATGATAGATTTTATAGAAGGTCAATTGATCGATAAGGATCCAGGACATGCAACTATCGCATGCAATGGCCTCGGTTATTTAGTAAATATCTCTTTGAACACCTACAGTGATCTTGAGGTGGACAAAGTATGCAAACTCTTGACACATTACCACGTCTCTGTTGATGTGAGGTCTGGAGCAAGCAACCATACGCTATTTGGGTTTAGCTCCGCTAGTGAGAGAAAACTCTTCAAAGAATTGATCACCGTATCTGGTGTAAGCTCCAATTTAGCTATGGTAATTCTATCGGCTATGGCACCACGTGAACTTCAAGGTGCAATAATACAAGGCAATATTGCGGCTTTCAAAAGTATAAAAGGTATTGGGCCAAAGCTCGCTCAAAGGATAGTAATGGATCTTCAAAGTAAGTTCCAAAAAATGGGCGATATGATGGAAATACCGGCTCTTCAAAGCAATACTATAGAAAATGAAGCGTTATCGGCTTTGTGTTCTCTTGGTTTCGACAAGAACAAGGCAGAACTGACCATACAAAACGTAATGAAGGATAGTGAAGTTGAGCTGAAAGTAGAGGAACTTATTAAAGAAAGCTTGAAGGCATTGTAGAGATTGAAAAGTAAACTAGACCTTAACATAAAACAACTATTTGCTGCCGCAATGATACTGTGTTGTGGGGCTATTATGTCCAATGACAATATATCATTGGCCGAGCTATCCTTTGACCTAGTACAGCAAATAGACACTCCTGAGGTAGACCTCCCATACCCTATATCTGATACATATGATCCATTTGGAAATTTGAACTTGATAGATCTCAACAATCCTTCGAATATCAATTCTTCCATCGTTTTCGATCCAGCTACGGGACAGTATACGTTCTATCAGAATTATGGAGAAATGGATTATCGCTTTCCTGCGACCATGACCACTCAAGAATTTTTTAATTACAGTTTACAACAAAGCCTGAATGAAAATTGGGCTGAGTTAGCTTCTGCAGACGACCCAACTCTAAGCGGAGGAGAAGAAGACGAGTTATTAGATGAGTTCAGGCCTCAGCTGAATATTAAAAGTAAAGTATTCAATGATATTTTTGGCGGAAGCACTATAGACATAAGACCTCAAGGAACTGCTGAACTTTCATTCGGTATAAATAGATCTAAGACTGAAAATCCCAGAATTCCTGAACGCCAGAGAAGCATAACTACTTTCGATTTTAATCAGAAAATACAACTCAATGTAGTTGGGAACATCGGTGATAAATTACAGTTAAACACCAATTACAATACTGAAGCCACATTCGATTTTGAAAATAAAATGAAGCTCGATTATGCTGGGGATGAAGATGAGATCATTCAAAGGATCGAGGCAGGAGATGTAAGCTTACCGCTAGATAATTCACTTATTACGGGTAGCCAAACTCTTTTCGGGCTTAAAACAGAATTGAAATTTGGAAGACTTACTTCTACAGTTCTGTTCTCTCAAGAAAGGGGTCAAAGAAAAGAGATCAATGTAGCAGGAGGAGCGCAAACTCAAGACTATGATATAACCACTGACAATTACGAAGCCAACAAACACTATTTCCTTTCTCATTATTTCAGAGGCCAATATGACCAGGCATTGCAGAGCCTGCCTGTCGTGAATAGCGGTGCCAATATCACAAGAATAGAAGTTTGGATAACCAATACAAGGGCTAACTACGAGGAGAACAGGAATTTTGTGGCATTTACCGATATCGGTGAAGATATTCCCGGAAACGTAGCTGAAGGAAATATCAGCACGGATATTTCAATAACAGATGGTCCGGGAAACCTTCCCGATAATGCTCAGAATAGCATCTATAACCAGATGTCCAACAATCAAGCCGTACGTTCTTTTACTGGTGCTGCTCAAGCTCTTTCTGCTCTTGGATATCAATCAGCTGTTCATTACGAAGAGATCGAAAGTGCGAGAAGACTAGAGACAAATGAATACACATTTAACAGACAACTCGGTTTTATTTCCCTCAACCAATCACTGAATAACGATGAAGTTTTAGCAGTTGCATATCAGTATACGCTCAACGGGCAGACATATCAAGTTGGGGAATTCTCTACCGATGGAATTGAACCTCCAAATGCCCTGTTGCTTAAATTATTAAAGGCTACCATCACAAACCCCAACAATCCACTTTGGGACCTTATGATGAAAAACGTTTATGCCTTGGGCGCGTTTCAGGTCAATAAGGAAAACTTTAAACTAAATGTGTGGTATAATGACCCTTTGCAAGGGATAGATATCCCTTTTATTCCACAGCCTGGAGTTGACCAACAACCTCTGATCCAGATCATAGGGATGGATAGAATAGATCAGAATACAAACCCAACACCCGATGGGGTTTTTGATTATGTAGACAATGCCGCGACAATTGGAGGTACTATAAATAGCCGAAATGGACGGGTCTATTTCCCTGTTGTCGAACCCTTTGGAAATTTCTTGGAACAGGTCTTGACCGATGCCGGAGTAGAGGAAGCAGTGCGTGCTCAGATCGTATATAACCAGCTTTATGATAGTACAAAGACTGCAGCAATTCAATTGCCTGAACTGAACAGATTCAGGATCAAAGGCTCCTATCAGTCTGCATCCTCAGATGAGATCTCTCTGAATGCCATTAATGTCCCTCAAGGATCGGTTACGGTTTCGGCAGGAGGTGTAAAACTGATCGAAGGTGTGGACTATCAGGTCGACTACAATTTAGGACGAGTTAAAATATTGAATCAAGGTCTCTTAGAAGCACAAACCCCGATCAAAATATCACTCGAGAGTAATTCCCTTTTTAGTATACAAACGAAAACCCTTATGGGTACGCGTTTCGACTATAGGGTCCGGGACGATATAAATATTGGTGCTACAATATTGAACTTGACAGAAAGACCTTTGACCCAAAAGATAAATTTTGGGAATGAACCTATCAGTAATACCATTTGGGGCCTTGATGGAAACTACTCAACAGAATCCCAATTCCTTACTAAACTCGTTGATAGATTACCCTTTTTAGAGACCAAAGAAAAATCTACCCTTACAGTTTCTGGGGAGTTTGCTCAATTGATCCCAGGTCATTCTAAAGCAATTACAAAAGAAGGAGTGTCTTACATCGATGATTTTGAGGGCAGCCAATCTACCATAGACATCAGGAATTTTTCTCAATGGCAATTAGCTTCTACGCCACAAGGTCAAGAAGACCTATTTCCAGAAGCTCAATATGTCGATTCTTTAGTGTATGGTCAGAATAGAGCTAAATTGAGCTGGTATGTGATCGACCCTATTTTCTTTGATTCCAATACGGGCATCACATTAACAGGGGTGGATGATGAAGACCGCTCTGATCATAGAATGAGAAGGGTCCTTCAAGAGGAAGTCTTCCCAGACAGACAGCTACCAACAGGTACTCCAGGAAACATCCCAACCTTTGATATGACCTTTTATCCAGATGAAAGAGGCCCTTATAATTTCTCTCAAGACCTAGTACAAACTGTTGATGGAGAATTGAAATTGGATAATGACCATACTAACAATTGGGGAGGTGTTATGAGGAGTCTGTCAACAACGGACTTCGAACAAGCGAATGTAGAGTTCATTCAGTTCTGGTTGATGGACCCTTTCAATGAAGATTCTGAAAACTCAAATGGTGGTGAGCTCTATTTCAATATAGGAAATATCTCAGAAGATATATTAAGAGACTCAAGAAAGAGTTTTGAGAATGGTCTGCCGAGTGATAATGACCCATCGGCTGATACCGATACGACCAATTGGGCGATCGTGCCTACTCAACAGTCCATTGTAAATGCATTTGACAATACTACAGATAGCAACGCCAAGCAAGACGTTGGTTTAGATGGTATGAATGATGATCAGGAGGAAGTCCTATTCGCGGATTATTTGAATAGTTTACCTTCTAATGTTGCAGCTAGCCTTTTGAATGAAAATAGTGTCACAGGGGCAGACCCTGCTGGAGACGACTTCCATTATTTCAGAGGTCAAGACTATGACAATTTAGGGCTCAACACACTTGAGCGATATAAACTTTTTAATGGTGTTGATGGTAACTCGATCACTACTTCGGATTCCCCGGAATCCTTTCCTACGCAAGGAACAACGCTGCCTTCCACAGAAGATATAAATCAAGATCAAAACCTTAGTAAATCTGAAAGCTATTTTCAATACCGAGTAAAGCTTACACCAAATATGCAAGTTGGCCAGAGCTATATCACTGATATAGCAAACAGAGTTGCAAATACGCCAGAAGGCTCAAAAAATATTCGTTGGTATCAATTTAAAATACCAATACGTGACCTTAGTCAAGACGGTGCAAAAAGGGTGAATGGCATCCAAGACTTCAGGTCTATTCGTTTTGTAAGAATGTTCATGAAAGGATGGGATGAAGAAGTGACATTGAGGTTCGCAAGACTCGAACTTATTAGAGGAGAATGGAGAAAGTACGTGAATGAATTAGGTGATCCAGGTGAAGGTGAGGGAACAGAAATTGGACAAACTACATTCGATATTTCCGCTGTAAACATCGAAGAGAATGGAAGTAGGGTGCCTATTAATTATGTCTTGCCTCCTGGCATAACTAGGGAAATTGATGCGGGTACTGCAAACTTGAGAAACCTGAACGAGCAATCGCTTTCCCTCGAGGTCTGCAATCTAGTAGATGGAGATGCCAGGGCCGCATTTAGAAATGTAAGTGTAGATATGCGTGCATATAAGAAACTGAAACTATTCGTTCACGCAGAATCTTCCAATGAAGACCTCTTTCCATTAGAAGACGATGATGTTGCCGTTTTCGTTCGATTAGGAACAGATTACGATCAAAACTATTACGAATATGAGGTGCCGTTAAAAGCTTCTCCTTGGAACGATAATTCTGTAGAGTCGGTTTGGCCGGAAGACAACAATGTAGAGATCGTCTTCAAAGACATCCAGAGAATAAAAACAGAAAGAAATCTCGCTCAGTGGCCGTTGAATATCGAATTCATCGGTAATGATGGACGCAATCAGATCAGAGTAAAAGGAAACCCCGTTCTAAGCGCTGTCAAAACCATTATGATAGGTGTTAGAAATCCTAAACGAGAAACGAATCCGTACACCGATATGGACGATGGTTTAGATAAATGTTTTGAAGTTTGGGTGAATGAAATGAGACTTTCTGATTTTGACGAACGGGGCGGATGGGCAGCAATAGCGCGTGTAAGTGCACAACTTGCCGACTTTGGGAATGTCTCAATAGCCGGTAACTATAGTACTCCAGGGTTCGGAAGTATAGAAAAGAAAGTAAGTGAAAGGTCAAGAGAAACTGTAAGAGGAATTGACGCTACTTCCAATTTGGAATTAGGGAAATTCTTCCCTGAAAAATCTGGCGTAAAGATTCCTATGTACCTTGGTTTTTCTGAGACTGTTACAACACCTCAATTCGATCCATTATCACCTGACTTGGAGTATGATGACATAAGAGACAACCTTGAGCCAGCACAGAAAAAGAAACGGGAAAGTTTCTCAAAACTTCGAAGTATAAATTTCACAAATGTCCGTAAGGAAAGAAGTCCAGATAAAAAGATCCTTTACCCATGGGATATTTCCAATTTCACTGTTTCCTATTCATATTCTGAGACATTCCTAAGAGACATCAATACTGAATTCAATAATAGCAAAACATATCATGGTGGGCTTACATACAATTACAGTCCTAAGCCACTTGAGATAAAACCATTTGCCAAATTACCTTTGGTTAAAAAATCCAATTGGCTAAGGTTGATCAAGGATGTAAATTTCAATCTAGGTCCTAAACAGTTTTCATTCAGGACAGATGTAGACAGGACATATAACGAATCTCAGGCGCGGAATAATATTGAAGGATTTGACTTCCCACCTATTGCTCAATTCACTAAAACATTCAATTGGACTAGGGTCTATAACATGAAATACGACCTTACAAAATCCTTGAAGCTTGACTTTAATGCGAATAATAGAGCCATTATTGACGAGCCACAAGGGCGCGTTGATAAGCGTTATGAAGATGAGTACGAAGCCTTTAGAGACACTGTTTGGGCAAGCATTAGGAATTTTGGAGAAACAACGGACTACAATCACACAGTAAACCTCACTTATAATTTACCGCTCGATAAATTTCCATTAACCGATTGGGTAAGCGTTAATACAAGATACTCTGGAAATTATAATTGGCTAAGAGCACCATTCTCGCAAGATAGCCTTGGAAACACGATCCAAAATTCAAGACAGATCTCAGTAAATGGTCAATTCAACTTTGTAAATCTGTACAACAAAATACCATACTTCAAAAAGCTGAATTCGTCCGGCAAAAGTCGTGGAAGGGGCGGCAATTCAATCAAAAGGGATAATAAAGAAGAGGAAAAAGAAAAAGGCAAAAAGAAAAAAGACGAAGGCTTTAAGCCTTTAAATGAATTGGCAAAGATCGCCATGTCCCTAAAAAATATATCGGTTACGTTCTCTCAGAACGATGGAACCGTGCTTCCTGGTTACGGGCAAAGGACAAACATCCTAGGAATGGATCCTAATTTCAGCGCTCCAGGTTTTGGTTTTGTGGCCGGATTCCAGAAAGAATCATTCCCTTTTGAAGCAGCCAGACGTGGTTGGTTGATCGAGAACGGAAATCTCAACAATCAATACGGAACTACCTTCAATCAAACTTTTAACCTAAGAGCGAATTTGGAGCCAATAAAAAGCATGAGAATTGAGATCACGGCCAATAGCACGGAAACGAATAGTCTTAATGGATTCTTTAGGTTCAATGAAAGCATAGAAGATTACGTCTTGGACAGTCCTTTAGAGACCGGGAGTTATTCTGCATCAACCATCACCTTAGGTACCGCATTTAAAGATGATGGCGCAGGATTTTCAAGTAATGCATTCAATCAATTCTTGCAGGATCGAGAGATCATTTCAGGAAGGTTGGGAAGCTCACATCCAGGTTCAAACATGGATCCAGCAACAGGATTTTACGAGGGTTATAGTGGAACAAACCAGGATGTAGTAATACCTGCGTTCATTGCTGCTTATCAAGGTAAAGACCCTAATTCCGTGAAACTTAACCCCTTAAAGCAATTGCCACTTCCTAACTGGAGATTTAGTTATGATGGTCTTTCTAGAATTCCTCTTTTCCAAGAATTTTTGAAATCCGTGACTATTAATCACGCATATAGAAGTTCTTACAGTGTCTCTACATATACTTCAAACCTTTTACATCAAACAGACGAAAATGGAAATGCATCTTCTTTTGATATCAATAACAACTATATACCAGACCTTCAGATAGATGGAATTGCTATTTCAGAGCAATTCTCTCCATTAATAAATGTGGACGTAAAACTGAAGAATAGCTTCGATGTAAAAATGGAATTGAAGAAGTCGAGGAACTTAACATTGAGTATGACCAATTTTCAGGTAACTGAAAATACTAGTGACGAGCTTGTCGCGGGTATTGGTTATATTTTTGAGAAAATGAAGATCAAGCTTGGAGGAAAGA
The DNA here is from genome assembly GCA_013002285.1 of Flavobacteriales bacterium. Next base: position 38,939 of record JABDKJ010000078.1, on the reverse strand, counting down.
AGTTTGAAAATGATCTCAGAGTAAGAGCTGACCTTTCTATTAGAGATAACAAAACAGTAACAAGGCAGATGGTGGACAATCAAGATCAGATCACTTCTGGTCAAAATGTGATCTCGATCAAAACAGCAGCGGACTATGAGCTCAATAAACAATTGAATTTGCGCTTCTTTTACGATCATCAGATCACTGATCCTAAGATCTCCATTTCATTCCCTACATCTAATATCAATGCTGGTATAGCCTTGAGATTTATTCTGTCACAATAAATTCGCTCCATCTAGTCTTTTACATCCGAATTCTTTATTTATTTTGGGGCTCAATTAATTTATTATGACCTTACCTGAAGACCTGAGATATAGCAAAGATCATGAATGGATCCGAGTTGATGGAGATGAAGCAACTATTGGCATTACTGAGTTTGCGGCCGGAGAGTTGGGAGATATCGTTTACATAGAGATCGATACTCTTGGAGAATCGCTAAACCAAGATGATGTTTTTGGAACAGTTGAAGCAGTAAAGACCGTTTCAGACCTTTTTATCCCCGTGGGTGGAACCGTCTTAGAAATGAACACCGCCTTAGAAGATCAACCTTCATTGGTGAACTCTGACCCTTATGGAGAGGGATGGATAGTGAAGATAAAGATCGATTCTGCTGAAGACCTTGAAAGCTTGATGACCCATAGCAGTTATGGCGAGTTAGTTGCTTAATGCCTAAAACGTTTTTATTCCCTACGATACTTTGGGCGCTAGTCATTCTGGCCTTGAGCCTTATGCCTGGAAAGGACTTGCCTTCAATTGATATTGACTATATCGACAAGATTGGACATGCCGTTGTATATGGGATTCTGGCATACCTGATCTATGGAACAGGTGTATCATTTAAGATCCGAACACCCATATTGGTTGCTATAATCATCCCTATTTGCTACGGAATTTTGATTGAACTTCTACAAGACTATTTGAGCGAAGATCGTTTTGCAGATATCTACGATGCGATCGCTAATGCGTTTGGAGCAATTTTTGTAGGAATGATCCAAATATTAAGACGTTGATCAGACATGTAATTTTAATGCAATTATTAAGGTTCAAGAAGTGTTTTTCTAATAAATCCAATTAAATTTATCATCCATTTAAAAGAGACAATATGGAATTAAAAAAATCACAGGAAGCCAATATCGACAAGAACAAGTTCTCGATATTTTTCACTGGATTAATGTTCGCTCTTGCCTTGACGCTTATTGGTTGGGAATGGGCCCAGTTCGAAAAGCAAGACCTATCTGGTTTTAATTATACTGAAGACAATCTCGAGGATGAAATGGTTCCTATCTCTATTCAACAGCCACCCCCACCTCCACCTCCACAACAACAAACGCAAATATTAGAGATCGTAGAAGACGAAGAAGATGTGGAAGAAGAACTTGAAATGGAAGATCTTGAGGTAGATGAAGACACAGAAATAGAAGTGATCGAAGAAGAAGTAGAAGAGGTAGTTGAGGATAAGATCTTTACAATAGTAGAAGAGCAACCTGAATTTCCAGGAGGATTTGCCGAACTGCAAAAATATTTAGGGAAGAACATTAACTATCCTTCTCTAGCCAGGGATGCAGGCATTTCAGGAACAGTTTATGTGACTTTTGTTGTTGGAAAAGATGGCTCTGTAAGTAATGCAAAAGTTCTCCGCGGGATAGGAGGAGGATGCGACAAAGAGGCCTTAAGAGTGATCTCAAAGATGCCAAACTGGAAACCAGGGAAACAAAGAGGTAAGCCCGTAAAAGTACAATACAACGTGCCTGTGAGATTTACCTTGCAATAGTTCTGGAAAGAAAGAATATTTAGAGCCTCTAAGAAATTCGGGGCTTTTTTTATGCCTTTAATTCTCAAGAACAACCGCTCCTTAACTACATGTGATAAAAACAGATGTGGGAACGGATCTTGCGCTTTCAGAAGTGTACAAATTGTTAACCCTTATTATTTATCAATTATGAGACACAAAAAAAGTGAAAACTCCAATTTGGAGAAAAAAAGAAAAGGATTCCTGATCACAGGACTCATGTTCGCAAGCTGCTTCAGCCTCATTTTCCTAGAATGGGCAAGTTTCAAAGCTATGGACCACCAAGCTGATCTATCTTACTATGAAGATTTTGTAGAACAAGAGATCGTTCCAGTCTATTTCCCAAAACCCAAAACAAAGGTTGTCAAACCAAGGACCTCTAATACGCTTCTAGAAGTTATAGAAGATGATCTGGGAGATGAAGATGAAATAACATTTGAAGACATCCCGCTAGATGAGGAGGAAATTGATGATTTTGACCTTGATATAGAAGTTTTCGATGAAGACAAACTCTTTATTATTGTGGAACAAAAACCAAAATTCCCAGGAGGTGATAAGGCAATGATGGAATTTCTTGGAAAGAATTTGAACTACCCCCCTCTTGCTGTAGATGCCAGAAGAGAAGGTACTGTATATGTTCAATTCATCGTTGCTAAAGATGGAAGTATCAGTAATGTCACGCTTTCAAGTTCAAATGGTGTCACACGAAAAGTAGGTGGAGGCTGCGATGAAGAAGCCATTCGCGTAGTGAAAAAAATGCCAAAATGGAAGCCTGGCAAACAAAGAGGAAAAGCAGTGAACGTCCAATTCACATTGCCAGTATCGTTCAAATTGAAATGATCAATTTGTAAAAAGCCCGCTTCAGTGGGCTTTTTTATTACCATTGATGGGTAAATCAATGGGTTCTGTAGGAATCGAGGTTGTTTGCTTGGCCCAGTTCATTTATATTAGGGTACAATATTTACCGAACTATGATCAAAGCCATGTCACACCATAAAAGTATTAAGGCTAGTCTATGCCTTATTTTTTTTCTTGTTCCTTTTTTTTCGGTCAATGCTCAAATTAGCGGTTCCTCTCAAGGAAACTCCTATTTAACATTTGAACAACTCGAACAAATAAGCAATTATTCCACAACTCAGTTAGCAAAGACAAGATTACTGCTTGCAGATCACACCAGTGAAACGCATAGTTTTAAGATAATCCCTAATTCACTTCTTGATCAAATATCGGATACTTCATTTCACCAAATAAAAACTTACGACCTAATTGGCGAGGATGGTCTAAAAGATCAAGGAAAACTGACTATTGGTAACGGCCTAATAATGGTATATGCCATGACAGATCAAGGATTGATCTCTATGAATAATAGTGATATAGACTTGAGTTCGATCCCACAGATGACCAAGTCTTGCAATGTAGACGATCTTGATTATAAGAATAACAAATACAACCCACTACTAAAATCTGCAACAGACCTGAGTTATGGTAGTGAACTTAGGATATTTAACCTTGCGGTTATAGCAACGGGTGAATTCTATTCTGCAAACGGAGCCAATGTAGCGACCGTGAATACCATCATAACAAATTCGGTAAATTCTTTGAATTTGATCTATGGAAATGAGCTGTCAATTAATTTTTCATTACTCACTCCCGTGATATTCACAGACCCATCAACAGACCCTTTTACTCCGGATATTCCTAGTGGGACAGATAACAGAACCGAACAAGCTGCAGAAGCTATTGCGGCCAATTTTGCTCTTGGAGACTACGATATTGGACACGTATTTCACAATACGAGTACAGGCACGCTTTGGACAGAAGGTGGAATAGCAAGCATAGAAGCTGCATGTGACGACACGACAAGTCCACAATCCGGAACCGGTGCCAATAAAGGAGCTGGTTGGAGTGGCTCACCAGAAAACATATCTATTGAATGGACGCAAATTGTTGCTCATGAGATCGGTCATCAGCTAGGTGCAACCCATACATTCAATGGTATAGGGGGTTCATGTGACGTCTATAATATTGAAGCTACGACTTCATATGAAATAGGAAGTGGTACAACCATTATGGCTTACAATGGTTTGTGTGAAGCTTCTCAAAATATTCCTTCAAGTGGAGCAGATGACAATCACTTTCATGCGGTCAGCCTGGATCAAATATCCGAATATGTTGGTACGCTTTCGTGCAATTCTAGTATCAGCACTGGGAATACTCCACCAGATTGTGAAGCAAACCCATCTGGATCGATATATGAAATTCCTATTGGAACTCCCTTTGAGTTAACAGGGGTTGCATCAGATGCAGATTTTGATGAACTCACTTATTCCTGGGATGGATATGACGAGGATGGCTCATTCATATTTACTCAAGGAAAGATCGGAAATGCTGCGGCAACAGATCCTTCGGCACCATTATTCCGGTCTATGCCTCCTACTCTTGACAAATCAAGAACTTTTCCCGACCTAGATAATATCTTAACAGGAAACAATAATGGAGATGATTTTGAAGCGCTGCCATTAGTTGATAGAACTTTAAAATTCATTCTTGTAGTAAGAGATAACAACCCTGCCGGTGGCGGAGTATGCACTTCTCCAATAACCATTGATGTTGATGATTATGAAGACCCTTTTGAATTGAGTTCTCAAAACACTCCAACAACATGGGTTGCTGATGGAATATCAACAACCACGATAAGTTGGAATGGTGGTGATGAATATGGCTATAGCGAATGTGACGATTTTGAGATCTTGTTCTCGGTTGATGGGGGCCAAACATTCCCTTATACTTTAGCAACAAATGTACCATTTGAAAATATTGATGATGATCTGGAATATGAACTTGTTATTCCATTTCTTCCTACAACACAAGGTAGAATAAAAATGAAGTGCTCTTCAAGTATCTATTTTGATATCAATGATTCTGATATTACGATCACATCCTCTAGCTGTAGCGCAAACGGAGCGATGATCTCACCGAGCTCAAATGTATCAGCTCCAGCAGGAGACCCAGCTTTAGACCTTTCACTCAGTCCAAATTTTGGAACATTGTTTAGCTCATTCATTGGAACATTAGAGAGTACAGACCCCCCTACCGACTTGTCATTTAATGATGGAGGAACGTGCGTAGGTCCAGCGAATGACGTGGTTTTTGATGAACACTTTTTTCAGGTAGATGTTTCTGGATCATACACTTTCACATTTGATGGTGGACATGAGAACCGAATATTCAACTTATATAACCAGCCATATGACCCGTTAAATGTTTGTTCGGGTTGGTTGGGATCTTCTGGTAACCTTGTAGGGGCGTTAGTGGATCCACAAGATTTTGGGTCATATAGCCTTTCACCAAACACCGATTATTACTTAGTAGTTTCGTCATTTAATACAACGACTCCCACATTACCAAGTGCCTATGAAATAGATGTTACTGGACCCGGTTCAGTATTTAGCGGCCCTCCGGAACCTGCGGGCTCAAGTTATGGATACTTTGTCATAAATGAACTTACAGGGATAGTCGAAGAGTTTACGACAGACCCAGATCTTTCGAATTCTGCAGTATTTACCGGAGGAGAATTTAAGGTTTATGGTGTGTCATATGAAAGTTCTTTAGACCTTTCTTCCTATGAAGGTGGAACATTCAGCACACTTACAAGCGCTATTACCAGCCTTACGATCTGTGCACAACTCAGTAATTCCATTTGTGTAACAATAAATGGAGACCTTTGCGACCTAAGTATAGAAGATGCCGATGGAGATGGTGTCTGCGATGACTTTGATCAATGTCCTGGGGTTGACGATAGTTTAGATAGTGATGGCGATGGAATTCCTGACTGTATAGACCTATGCTTTGGTTCCAGTGCTTTTGATAGCGATGGCGATGGATTTTGCAATGGATATGATTGCCAAGACTACTTTTTTAATGAAGACCTGAACAACGATAATATTCCTGATGGTTGCAGTTGTAATATATACGACCCGGAATTTGGTGTGCCCGGATCATGTAATAATAATGGAACAGTTGGAAACGCATATGATGATTTCTTTTTGATAGACATTACGGTTAATTTTTATGGTGCTCCAGCAGGCGGAACGCTCAGAATATTTGACTATGACCCTCAAACCTATGACCAAGTCTTAGCCGCTTCTGTGCCTGTCGCAAACCTTGATGGACCTACACAACATACTTTTATAGATGTTCCAGTTTTTGCTAGTGAATTTGACCCTTTCTTGGAAATTGAATTTCTCAGCTCCAATGGGTTTACAGTGACTTGTTCAAATTTTCTAAGTCTAAATATCAGCGTGCCTGAGTGCTCTTGTCAGGAGATCTCTATTGAATTCACCAGTATTGAATGTGTTGATGTGGATGGCACACCTTATGATACGAGTGATGATGAGATACAATACACATATATCGCGACAAAAGGTACTGGTGGAATGGGAACTTCTACCGAAGGTGATTATGGCTTAGTTGAAGATTGCTTCGGTGATGGAGAAACATTTGAAGGTGATTGCGATGGGCTAGAAAGTGAAGGAACATTTGGCCAAGTTGGTCAAGCCACGACTAGCACCAATGCTGCAAACGGTGGTGGATCAAGAAAATTTACTGTTTCATATGATGAAGGTTGTTTCCAAGATTTCGAATTTCCAGATCTGGATGACTTTCCTGGCATTACTACGCCCTGTTGTATTCCCCCTATGTTTACTGGAGAAATTACATGTGTGAATGATATTACAGGGGTGGATGCTGGATTCGATGAGTTCTATGTAAAAGTTGTAGTGACCGATACTGGTTCTGAAAATGGAGACGTGGTTGCTACAGCAGGTGGGCTTAGCTCAACAATTATGGGAGGAATTGGAACTGCTTTTATAGGCCCATTGAACTATATCGATGGCACAACGATCATTGAAATTGAGCTTGGAATTGTGGGGGCACCTTGCACTATTGTTGCAGAAGTTTTGGAACACTACTGCGGATATACTGTAAATGCACCCGGTGGTGATGGTGAAGAAAATGATCTGAATGAGGATGGCTCTATCTGTTCGGAACAAAATGGAAAAACTATCCCTGCAGTTTCATTCCAATATTCGCTGAACGCGATTGAGCCTTTAGATAGCATAAATTTTCTATACTATTATATCCTCACGGAGACTTCTACTGGTACAATATTGGATATCAACAACAGCGGTTTCTTTGAGTCCGTTGACGACCTTACCTCATATACGGTTTACGCAGATTCCATATTTGATCCAGCTGAAGTGGTCACTTTGTTCCCAATTGGATCCATTATTGACCTAGCAAATTGTGCGGACTGTGAATCGTTGATCGTTGATGTTGAGTGTGATGAGTGTCCATCAGATCCCTTAAAAATGTTTCCTGGAATATGTGGATGCAGCAATCCAGAGCCAGGAACACCCTGTGATGATGGTGACCCAACAACACAGGGCGATGTAATACAAGAAGACTGTAATTGCAGTGGTTCTCTAGTTTCAGAAAACATTTCATTGATAGACCCATGTTCATGCTTGAACAATGCAACGACTTCAGAAAATGGACAATTTTCAGAAGTTGTTCAAATTGAAAGCCTTGCAGGAGAAAGTTGGGTAGTGGTCAATTCTTCCGGATTTTATTCAATGTCCTCCCCTTCACCCGCACTCTCGCCAATTCCGATAAACCTCAACACCCCTTTCGTTCAAGGAGATCTGGATGGATTTGACAATGACGAAAATGGAGTAATTGACAATGTAGAGGAAAACATATTTTATACACTTCAAGGAATACATGTAGATGGCTTGGGATATTACATTCAAGCTTCAAATGGCAGCGAGACAGCGAATGTATTTAACACTTGCTATTATCCAGAAATTGTGCTTGAATTGTTTATAGAATTGCCCATAGGGAATTTCTTGTTCTTTGAGAATCTTCCCTACGACCTTACAGGCCCGGGAACCGTGATCAATGGAGCAACTGGAGATCCTGCGATCGGAAATGCGGTCTATGACCTTTATGATGCATCAGGTAATTTGATCGAAGCAAATATCACCGCGATCCCTGATTATCTAAACCTTGGGTCTGAATACATTCTTGTGTGCAGCTTTAGCGAAGATGAGGTCCTTCCAATTACACCTCCTGGGCCAGGTACACCAGGTTGTTTACAAGAATCTACATTTGAATTTAAAGTGGTCAGTAACGGATGTGATTAACCAATTTGAGACAAGAAAAAGATCATTAATAGTTCCTCAGCAATCGATACATCTCACGTGGGCCTAGATAACCTTCGTGCTTCTCCCTCACTTTTCCATTGGAATTGAGAATAACCACTGTGGGATATTTCGAAACCCCATATTCTTCCGCGATATCCATTCCCCAGAAGTAGTCAACATCAACTTCAAAAGCTAAATAGCCTTCTTCTAATTTACCTTTCACAATGGAATTGGGATAGGTCATGCGCTTCATTTGTTTGCACGGTAGGCACCATTCGGCACCAAAATGCAAAAGGACAGCTTTCTCCTCTTTTGAGGCCTGTTCCAAAATATTTTTGTACTCACCCTTTAGAAAAACACCATTCTCCTCCTGAGTTTCGACCTTTTCAGGTGCTTTTTCAACCCTATTTGAGATCGAACTTCTTTTTTGATCTATCGTTTGAGCATGCCCAACGCACACAAAAAACAATAAGGCAAGAACTATGTGTTTCATTCTTTTACTTATAACTAAAACCATACCATATAGTTGTGTAAAATAAAAAAGGCCCTCAAGTTATTGAGGGCCTTTAAGAACTTTTTGTCAAGGGATCTTAGTTAACTCCTAAAGCCTCAAGGGTTTTAAGGTCCAACTGACCCTGTGGAAGGCTATTATCACTTTGGAATTTTAGAAGAGCTGCACGAGTATCTTTACCCATAATGCCATCAATACCAGCAGGTCCAATGTCATATCCTTTATCTTCTAGCGCTTTTTGAACATTAGTCATAAGAGCTCTATTAGATCCTCCACCACACACAACTTCTCTCCATTCTGTATATCCACCTTTCTTAACCAAAACTCTATTTGTAACCGTTTTGTATTCGGCAGGAATGTCTATCAATTGAGACGTAGCTGGTTTATCTACCACTTTCCTGGTTACAGTTTTGTATTCGGCTGGTATCTCAACTTCTCTTGTAGTTGCTGGCGTAGCAACAACTCTTTTTTTGTAAGTCTCATACCTTGCTGGTTCAGTTTCTGCACAAAGGATCATGCAGTCACTAGGATCAACAGACTGACAGTTGTTATCTCTTTTTCTTACCCATACGACATTTTCTTCCTTTACTTTCTTAGTTTCTGTAAGGTAGTCGTATGTAGCAGGAACAGCAACTAATCTCTTAGATGCTTCTTTTACCAAAACTTGCTCGGTTTCGGTTCTGTAAGTAGGTGATGTTGTTCTCATTGAAGACGATGCTTCTTTCACCATAACTTGCTCAGTATTTGTTTCCCATACATCTGGGATGTAACACTTTGCGTAACATTTTCCGGCAACCAATGGAGGCATCTCATTGTTCTGAGCTTGAGTTCCAAAGACCAATCCGAAAACACTTAATAAAATTAAAACGTTCTTTTTCATAACTTTTGATTTAGAGGGCGTAAAATTAGAAATATAACATCAAAGTTACCTAGATCTTCGATGAATGCCCTATTTCGGGGCACGAACAAATCTGGTCTAGGCATTTATATATTAATTAGTTCAATATATGATTGAAGCTCCCCCTCCTGGACTCGAACCAGGGACCCTCTGATTAACAGTCAGATGCTCTAACCAACTGAGCTAAGGAGGAATATTACAATGAACACCCCAAATTTTGGGGAGGACAAATTTATACTAATCACTCAAATTAAACAATATCTTTGGCCGAAATTTTAGGGATGAGTTTAGTTAGTGTTGGAACTGTGGCATTTGATGCTATTGAAACACCTTTTGGCAAGGTAGATAAGATCGTTGGAGGGGCTGCCCTCTATATAAGCTTAGCAGCGAGCTACTTTTATGACAAATGTAAGATCGTATCCATAATTGGGGATGACTATGACCAAAAAACCTTAGACCTCATGTCCAATAAAGGAATCGACTTAAAAGGACTTGAGATCAAAAAAGGCGAAAAGTCCTTTTTCTGGTCCGGCAAATATCATTACGATCTCAATTCAAGGGACACTTTGATCACTGACTTGAACGTCCTCGCAGAATTCGACCCAGTATTACCGGAGGAGTATAAAGATCCTGACCTCGTGATGCTAGGCAATCTTTCACCATCTGTTCAGTTGTCTGTAATTGAACAAATAAATCCACGGCCAAAATTAGTAGCGCTGGATACGATGAATTTTTGGATGGATTCTGCGCCTAAAGAACTCGACATGGCTATCGCCAAAATAGACCTATTAACCATCAATGATGAAGAAGCTCGACAATATACAGGCGAACATTCTCTCGTAAAGGCGGCAAAGAAGATCTTGAAAAAAGGTCCTAAATATCTTGTGATCAAAAAAGGAGAACATGGAGCATTGCTATTCCATGATAACGATCTTTTCTTCGCTCCCGCTTTACCATTAGAAGATGTCATAGACCCCACGGGTGCTGGAGATACTTTTGCTGGCGGAATGATGGGTTACTTGGCTGGAACAAAGAACCTGTCTTTCGAAAACCTTAAGCGTGCCGTAATAGCGGGAAGTGCAATGGCTTCGTTTGCAGTTGAAGCTTTCGGCCCTGAGAAACTATATGATCTTGACCAGGCCATGATAGATAGTAGGATCGCAGAGTTTAGAAGTCTCATTTCATTTTGACCTATTTCAAATAGCGCATAAATTTCGCTATTATTGGCCTACAATGCGCACCTACACAGGCCAACTCTTGTTTTTATTGACCATTCACTTGTTTTTTGGAACATTGGTTTATAGCCAAGACCGATCTGATGCCAATGATATTTTGCTCATGGATGATGATTCGAATAAAGTGAACGCTTTAAATGATCTCTCATGGAAATTACTTTTTTCTCATAGGGATTCTGCTGAGAGCTATATAAATGAGGCGATCAATTTGTCAGGCGAAATAGCTTTTGACCGAGGCAAGGCGAAAGCATTGAAATGCAAGGGAATCCTTATGGACATGCGAGGAAGTTCTGCTAAGGCCATCGAATATTGGATGGAAGGGCAAAAGATCTATCGCAAATTAGGCAACATCAAGGAAGAAGCTAATATTCTAAATAATATCGGAATGGCTCATTTCAATCTTGGATCTCTAGGGTCTTCACAGTTGAACTATGATCAGAGCTTAAAACTGGCACGGAATATCGGTTATAAAAAAGGTGAAGCAAGGGCCTTAAATAATATTGCCAGGATATATGACCTTAAAGGTGAGTTTGTAGATGCCATGGGGTACTATCTTCAGGCTCTGGAGATAAATCGCGAGCTTGAAAATGAATTGGCCTTGAGCAAAAACCTCAATAACCTTGGGATAATCCATCAAGAAGTAAAGAATTATCCCTCTGCTTTAGAATATTACAACGAAAGTCTGGGCATAAAGAGAAAACTCAATAGGGAAAAGGAAGTTGGCATTACTCTGAATAATATTGGGTACATCCATTTTATAGAAGAGAGATATGACTCTGCGCTCGTCTATTTCAACGAAGCTCTGGATCTACAAGCCAAATTGAACGCCAGAAGCGAAGTCGCTTGGATAAAATGTAATATGAGTAGAGTACATTTCCAGAAAAATGAATTCGAAAAAGCTCTGCCTTTGATCGAGGAAAGCATCGAGATCAGAAAAGAGCTAGGCGAACAAGGGAATATAATTTATGCGAATATCATATTGGGTGAGATACTCTCTGGCTTAAATAGAAAGAGTGAGGCAATTGAAATTCTAGAGGGGGCGAGAAAGGCTTCAATACAAGATAGTATCATTTTCAATATAATTGATGCAGATGATGCCTTAGCTATTTTATATGATGGCATAGGAGATCACCAGAAAGCATACGCTCGGCTGCAAGAGTCAGAGCAGCTTGAAGACTTGAGTTATGATCAAGAAGAATTCTCAAAGATCCTACAAAAACATTCTGACCATTACCAGGAAATAGCAGATGCAGAATTAGAGCGTGATGCTGCGATCATTGAGAAGAATAATGCCCAGAGAAAATTCTTCATCGGTGCAATGATCGCTGCCATTCTTGCGGCCTTAGGGCTATTAAATCGTTATCGTTATGTTAGAAAAAACAGGAATATCATAGCTGCCGAAAAGAGAAGGTCTGACGACCTGCTGTTGAACATCCTTCCGGAAAAAACAGCTGAAGAATTAAAGGAAAATGGCACGGCAAAAGCACTTCGATTTGACCAGGTTTCTGTTTTGTTCACTGATTTCAAAGGTTTCACAGCCGCATCTGGTGTAATGGACCCAACAAAGTTGGTAGATATCTTACATGGCTGCTTTTCAGCATTCGATGATATTGTAGGCAAATACAATATCGAAAAGATCAAGACCATTGGAGATGCATATATGTGTGTTAGTGGCTTGCCAAAGGAGAATCCTGATCATGCACGCGATCTTGTTTTGGCTGGGCTAGAATTTCAGGCTTATGTCGAATCCAGAAAAGGAGACGACTTTCCATTTACAATGAGGTTAGGTATAAATACTGGTTCTGTTGTGGCAGGAATTGTAGGAAAGAAAAAGTTCGCATACGACATTTGGGGAGATGCTGTGAATATCGCTGCAAGAATGGAGTCTAATGGTGAAATAGGACGGGTCAATGTTTCAGAGACTACTTACCAGATGATTAAAGATGAGTTTGATTGTGAGCCAAGAGGTGCAATAGAAGCAAAAGGAAAAGGCAAGTTGAACATGTACTTCGTAAACCAGCCCAAAAACGAGCTTATTGAAATGCTTGCCTTAGACCAGTTCAAGGAGAAACACTAGATTACCACATTCACGATCTTCTTAGGAACTACTATCACTTTCTTAGGTTCTTTCCCTTCAAGATAATGGCTTGTTTTTTCAAAAGCCATCACCTCTTTTTCGATCTCCTCTTTGGAAAGGTCCAATGATAATTCCAATTTAAACCTCATCTTTCCATTGAATGAAATTGGGTAAACATAACTGCTCTCTACCAGGTATTTTTCTTTAAATTCTGGCCACCCCGCGTTCACAACGTACCCATCATTTCCTAATGTGGACCATACTTCTTCAGCCAAATGCGGAGCATAAGGCGACAGCAGGATTGCCATAGTTGAAAAGACCTCTTTATTGTTTGAGTTCATGGCGCCCAGTTCATTCAAAGCGATCATATAAGTACTCACTACTGTATTGAATGAATTGCGCTCTATATCCTCTGTTGCCTTTTTGATCAATTTATGCAGAGACTTCAATTCATCTTTATTTGGCGCCTCTTCAGAAGTAGCCGATGTTGCCATTTTATGGAAACGTTTTAGAAATGAATGCACACCTGTAATGCCATTTGTATCCCAAGGTTTGTGCTGCTCTAAAGGCCCTAGGAACATTTCATAAAGCCTCAAAGTGTCCGCACCAAACTGATCGCAAATATCTGTTGGGTCAACTGTATTGTGATAACGTTTTCCCATTTTTCCTTGCTCACTTTTCGTGATCAAATGAGAACTTGTGCCATTCAAAGCCTTGAATGCACCACTTTGGTAAATTCCTTGACCACACTCAAAGATCGCGTCCTTGAACTCTGGTTGCCATTCTGAAAAAGCTTGCAATCCTTCTTTGGTGAGATAGGAATTTGGTGTTCCATATTCTTGAATGATATCTGTCCTCACGGCTATTGGAATGAAGTTTTCAAGTCCATGCTTTGAAGCAATATCCCGACACATGAAATGAGCAACGCCATCTGTCTTGTCTTTCTTCATTAAAATATACTCGATCACGCCACCTATCATTCCCTGGTTGATCATTTTCTTAAAAGGCTCATTGAAAGGGATCAAACCAAGATCAAAGAGGATCTTTACCCAAAATCGGCTATAGAGCAAATGCCCTGTACCATGCTCGGCTCCACCCAAGTATAGATCCACTTGCCCCCAATACTTCATTTTTTCTGGATCGCAAAAAGTCTTATTGTTCTTTGGGTCCATATATCTCAACCAATACCAGCAACTACCTGCCCATCCTGGCATAGTGTTGTATTCCATTCGGTCTCCTTTGAAAATGGGCCAGCTATCTTTCGATGCTCTACCCAATGGTGGTTCACCTTCTTCCGTAGGTAAATATTTGTCAACTTCCGGAAGTGTCAGCGGCAGTTCATCATCACTTAAAGTTTTTGGAATATCATTTTCAAAATATATCGGAAATGGCTCTCCCCAATAGCGTTGCCGACTGAAAATAGCATCCCTCAATCTATAATTAACCCTTCTTTTTCCTATACCCCTTTTTTCAACTTCCTCAATACATTTTATAATACCTTCATGACCGGTTAGGCCATTCAAAAAATCGGAATTGATGATCTTAGCATCTTTCGTGGAGTTGGCCTCTTGGCTTAAGTCCACTCCTTCAAAAACGGGTGGTATTGGTAAGTCAAAATGTTTTGCAAAATCGTAGTCTCGCTGGTCTCCGCTTGGAACAGCCATCACTGCTCCTGTGCCATATCCCATAAGCACATATTCCGCGATCCAAACTGGCACTTTCTCTTCTGTGAAAGGATGAATTGCATACGCCCCTGTAAACGCTCCACTTATACTTTTTACATCAGCCTGCCTGTCTCTTTCAGAACGACTTTTGGTCTTTGTGATATAGTTCTGTATTTCATCTCTTCTATCGACCGTAGTCAACTTTTCTACGAGTGGATGTTCAGGAGCAAGGACCATAAACGATGCTCCAAAAACCGTGTCCGGTCTTGTAGTAAATACCTCGATCTCGTCTTCTGCATTTTCCAATCTAAAGCGAAGCATTGAACCCTCAGACCTGCCGATCCAATTGGTTTGAACATCTTTGATCGAATCGCTCCAGTCCAATTTTTCAAGATCATCCAAAAGCCTCTGAGCATATGCAGAAATGCGCATGCTCCATTGCTTCATTAGCTTCTTTACAACAGGATACCCTCCCCTTTCAGATACTCCATCTTTCACCTCATCATTGGCCAATACAGTGCCTAGCTGTGGGCACCAATTTACCCATGTGTCACTTAAATATGTCAAGCGATAGTGCAACAATATCTCTTCTCTTTGTTCTACAGTCAAAGACTTCCAATCTGTGTCCGTGAATTCGCCAACGAAGTGGTCTCCAAATGGAAAACGAGAAAGGTCGAGACTTTGAAACCAATCTTCATCCATGGCAGCATTCACATTGTACGTTCCATTCTCTTCGAATTTGTTGATCAAGGTATCTATGTGTTCTGCCTTTTTAGTGTCTTTGTTATACCAAGAATTGAATATCCTCTTGAATATCCATTGAGTCCATTTGTAGTAAGAAGGGTCTGATGTTCTCAGCTCTCTACTCCAATCATAATTAAATCCTATTCTGGTCAATTGTTCTTTGTAGCGAGCAATGTTTTCTTCTGTGGTAACTGCAGGATGCTGTCCCGTTTGAATCGCGTATTGTTCTGCAGGCAAGCCAAATGAATCAAAGCCCATCGGGTGTAAAACATTGAAGCCATTTAATTTCTTGTATCTCGCAACAATATCTGAAGCAATATATCCCAAGGGATGCCCAACGTGTAATCCGGCTCCAGATGGATATGGGAACATGTCCAAGACATAGAATTTCTCCATGTCATTTTCATTGACTTCATAGACTTTGTCTTCCGCCCATTTCGTTTGCCACTTTTGTTCTATTTCCCTGAAATTATACACTTTACTTGCTTTAAAAATATCTGCGAAGGTAAAATAAAACAGGGCTCAAGCACCCATTTTATTCTATGTTAAAAAAGCATTTGATAAAAGGAAAGAGAAATAATTCTGTCCCTGTTTAAGTTCTTAATTTTGATGTCAATGAGTGGGTCTGGAGAACAGCTGGCAAAAAAAAGAGCGCGTACTTCCTATTTGGGAACTACGCTTGGAATTACATTAGTATTAACGATGCTTGGCATGTTGGTTCTCTTGTTGTTAAATGCCAAGAAAATAAATACAGAATTGAAAGAGGATCTCAAGCTTCAGGTGTATCTGAAAAAAGACATCAAAGAAGTGGATCTGCAAATGGCATATGACATTATCAGAACAAAAGACCAGGTAAAAGATGCCGTACTCATTACTGCAGCAGAAGCAGCTCAACAAATGAAAGAGGAATTTGGCGAAGACCTGCTGGAAAACCTGGATGGGAAAAACCCCCTACCTAACACTTTGGATGTTTCCTTTAAAGAAAGTTATATTCAACAAGATAGTCTTCAAAAATTCAATAATGAAGTATTGACGATGGGGCAGGTCACCGATACTTCCATGATGGACTTCGAAAAATTTACTTCACAGATAGACAAAACAATAACCAATATAGCATGGGCACTTCTTGCCTTGAGCGCTGTCCTTCTTTTGATCGCATTTGCTTTGATCAACAATACCATAAGGCTCAGTATTTATGCAAAGCGTTTCATAATTCGAAGTATGCAGCTGATTGGTGCTAGGGCTGGTTTTATTCAAAAACCATTTATTCTCAGTGGATTATGGCAAGGAATAGTTTCCGGGATCTTAGCCATCGGAATGCTCTTAGGTATCATGTTTATCATAGATAAGTACTTGATCACAGGGTTTTTTCAATATCAAGATCTCACATTATTTATGAAACTTTTTGGCTTAATAATCCTTCTTGGAATAGCAATTACCCTTTTATCTACTATTTTTGCGGTTCGCAAATTTTCCAGGATGAAGCTGGAAGATCTGTATTAAAAAGGTCATAATAATGGGAAGTTCAAAAAGCGGTTTCTTTTCAAAACAGAACTATATTCTACTGATCATTGGAATAGTTATAGTCCTTATTGGTTTTGTTCTTATGTCGGGTGGCGGAAGTGAAGACCCTACGCAATTCAATCCTGACATTTTCAGCGCAAGAAGAATAACGATCGCTCCAATTGTAGTTCTATTCGGTTACATGTTCGTAGTTTATGCGATTATGAAGAAACCGAAGGATAGTTGAGCCTTTTAGAAGCTATCATACTTGGCATTGTCCAGGGCCTTACAGAATTTTTACCTGTTAGCAGCAGTGGACATATCGAGCTTGCTCAAAAACTATTGGGTGCTGATGATCTAAAGGAGCAAGAAGAACTATTAAGCGTTGTCCTTCATGCAGCCACGGCTCTGAGTACCATTTTTGTTTTCAAAAAAGATATTTCCGTAATATTAAAGGGGCTTTTCGCAAAGCAAAAAGCAGAACTTATGTTCTCGCTGGCCATTATCATTTCTATGGTCCCCGCTGCTATCATCGGTTTGAAATTCGACTCTATAATTGAGTCCTTCTTTGAAGGTGACCTATTATTGGTAGGCTCAATGTTATTGGTAACTGCAGTCCTTCTGTTTCTTGCAGACAAGGCCAAGAATACAAATAAAAGTGTTTCTCCAACCAATGCCTTTATTATTGGAATAGCGCAAGCTATTGCTATCCTTCCAGGAATATCGCGTTCAGGTGCTACTGTATCAACATCTGTGTTACTTGGAATAGATAGAGGAAGGGCTGCGCGTTTTTCCTTCTTAATGGTAGTTCCTTTGATCCTAGGAAAAATGTCAAAAGATATTGTGGACGGAAAAATGGTTCTGTCTAGCGAGCTAGCGATGCCTCTGGGTGTGGGCTTTATTACATCTTTCATAACCGGAATTATTGCATGTGTTTGGATGGTCAAACTCGTTAAACAAACAAAATTGAAGTGGTTTTCTCTCTATTGTTTAGTAGTTGGGATCATTTCCATTACTTTTTCACTATGATAAAAGACAGCTACAACTTCATTGAGGGTGAGATACTTTTGCTTAAAAAGCCACTTACATGGACTTCTTTCGACCTCGTTAAGAAAGTGCGTACTCTTATCCAGAGAAAATACAATTTGAAGAAATTCAAGGTTGGTCATGCTGGCACATTGGATCCTTTGGCAACGGGTCTTATGGTAATATGTACCGGGAAAAAGACCAAGGAGATCGCAGATCTGCAAAATGATCATAAGGTCTACGAGGCACAGATAAAATTAGGGGTCTCAACTGCATCTTATGACTTGGAAACTGAGATCGAGCAAGAAAAAAGCACCCAGAATATAACACTAGAGACCATAAAAGAAGCGGCAAAGACATTCCTTGGTCCTCAAAAGCAGGTGCCTCCCATATTTTCTGCAAAAAAGATCAGCGGAGAGCGAGCATATAAAAAAGCAAGAAGAGGAGAACAGGTAGAGATGAAAAGCAATGACATAGAGATCTTTGAATTCGAGATCTCTTCATATGAAAACAATATTATAAAATGCCGTATTCACTGTAGCAAAGGCACTTACATAAGGTCTTTGGCGCATGATCTGGGAAAGAAGTTGAACAACCTTGGTACACTCGTAGGATTGAAAAGAACCCGGAGTGGCCAATTCTTTATAGATCAGGCATTGAGCATTGAGAAGCTAGAGGAATTGATCAAGGCTTCAGCCAACCAGCCTTCTATTTGTTAAATGGCGCATTAAATCTTAAATTCGCAGCCCTTTTAAAAAAGTATAGAACCTAATATGAAGTTATCTCAATTCAAGTTCAAGTTACCCGAAGGTCTTATCGCAAAGCATCCAACGGATCAAAGAGACGAATCAAGGCTAATGGTGGTCAACAGAGCAGAAGGAACCATCGAACACAAAATGTTCAAGGATGTTCAAGATTATTTTGAAGATCAAGACGTTTTTGTGTTGAACAATACCAAGGTCTTTCCTGCAAGGATGTTTGGGAATAAAGAAAAAACTGGAGCAAAAATCGAAGTGTTCCTCTTAAGAGAGCTGAATAAAGAAAGCTTGCTTTGGGATGTTTTGGTGGATCCAGCAAGAAAGATCAGAATTGGGAACAAACTGTATTTTGGCGAAGAAGAATCTCTGGTGGCAGAAGTCATTGATAACACTACTAGCAGAGGAAGAACTCTTAGGTTCTTGTTTGATGGAACTTACGAAGAATTCAAAAACACCATACATGAATTGGGAGAAACTCCTATTCCAACTTATATCAGAAGGAAGCGCGAGATAGTACCAATGGATCAAGAACGATATCAGACTATCTACTCTAAACACGAAGGTGCAGTTGCTGCTCCAACTGCCGGATTGCACTTTAGTAGAGAATTACTTAAAAGACTAGAGCTTAAAGGGATCAACTTTGCAGAAGTTACTTTGCATGTTGGTTTAGGGACATTCAGACCTGTTGAAGTAGAAGATCTCACGAAACACAAAATGGACAGTGAAAAGTGCCAGATAGATGAGGTTTGTTCTAACATTGTGAATACAGCAAAAGCAAATAAAAAGAAAGTATGTGTTGTAGGGACTACTTCTATGAGGACTGTAGAATCTTCCGTAAGCACAGATGGAAAACTAAAGCCATTTGACGGCTGGACGAATAAATTCATATTCCCTCCATATGAATTCAAGATCGCTGATGCAATGATCACGAACTTCCACATGCCTGAGAGCACCTTATTAATGATGGTGAGTGCTTTTGCAGGCCATGATCTTATGAAGAAGGCCTATAAAGTTGCGATCAAAGAAAAATACCGTTTCCTATCTTACGGAGACGCTATGCTGATCCTTTGATATTGAATACGGTCCTTCTATACTTTTCTGATATCGTTTCTGGAATCACTCCACAAAATGAACAGTTGCCTGGATCTGTGCAATTTGTTGAAGTGTCTAAAAGCAAAGAAAATTTTATCCAAGAAAGTGTCTTTCACAGTCTCGTTAAATTCCTGAAGAGCCCCATAGACACTTCTATTATTAGCGTTTGCACAAGTGCTTTGCCAAATTGGAATACTGAAGTCTGGAAAAAACACTTATCTGTTGCGAAAGAAAATGGTTCAAGTATTTATCGACAAAATGGGGCTTCGTTGCAGAGCTATGAGGTAGCTGATCTAAAGATGGCCTTGGACCAAAATTATCGCCCTGTCTTTGAAGATATTTCAGAAGCTTACACCACTTTTGGTTTCAAGGCAACGGAATTCTCGCCTGATAATGTTATAAATTAGGACTCATGTCTAGAAAGGACATACGAAGTATATCGCTAGATCAACTCAGTGAGTTTTTTCTTGAGCACGGAGAAAAAAAATTCAGGGCAAAGCAGGTCATGGAATGGCTATGGAAATTTTCAGCTTCTTCTTTCGAGGAAATGACAAACTTGAGCAAAGCAACTCGTGAGCTCTTAGGCCAACAATTCGAGTTCAGGTCAATGGAACTCGTGGAAGAGCAAGTTGCAAAAGACGGAACTATAAAGATGGCCTTTAAGCTATATGATGGATTTATCGTTGAAGGTGTTCTGATCCCAACTGAAAAGCGAATGACAGCATGCATTAGTTCTCAGGTAGGCTGCAGTCTCACATGTTCTTTTTGTGCAACAGGAAAACTCAAACGTATGAGAAATCTGGATGCTTCTGAGATATATGATCAAGTAGTAGCCATTAAGAATGTAGCGGAAAATAGGTACAATGCTCCTTTGACCAACATAGTCTACATGGGAATGGGGGAGCCTCTTTTGAATTATCAAAATACCCTTAATTCCATAGATCACATTACAGGCAAAAATGGTCTTCACATGGCATCTAAAAGGATAACGGTGTCGACAGCAGGTATCGCTAAAATGATCAAGCAGCTAGGAGATGATGAAGTGAAATTCAACCTTGCTCTTTCACTTCATGCTGCAAATGACGTGAAGCGAAGCAAGATGATGCCTATAAATGATTCAAATTCCCTGGACGCATTGGCCGAATCACTCAATTATTTTTACCAAAAAACAAAAAACACGATCACGTTTGAGTACATCATTTTTAATGAGGTGAATGATAGTATTGATGACGCAAAGGAACTTTTGAAATTCTGCAGGCGGGTTCCATCTAAGGTGAATATAATTGAATACAATCCTATTGATGAAAGTGAGTTTTCAAAGGCCGACCAAGAAAAAACAGATGCTTTTGCAGCTTATCTAGAAGATCATGGAGTGGTAGCTAAAGTAAGAAGGAGTAGAGGAAAAGACATCGATGCAGCATGTGGTCAATTGGCCAATAAGAACAAGGCTGCACTAAAAACCGAGCCCGATCTTTAGACCTAAATAAAAATTAATGTTCTCACTTTTGGTATCAACTAAATAGTGGCTGGGAACAATTCCAACATCTTCTCTATGCACCTCTTGAAAATCCTTTTGCCTTAACCCAACTCCAGCATAAAGATCAAAAAAGAAATTGGAATAATAGGATAAGTTCTGTAAACCAAAGATCAACTTATAATCCGTTATTTCCCGCATATCCAATATCTGTTCACTTGTGATAAGACCCAAAGTATCTTCTTGATAGAATAGCTTTTTATGATCCTTTCTAGCATACTCGGCTGACACATAATAACCATGCAGTTCTTCCGAGCTTTTCAAGTAGTAACGCAAAGCGAATTTGTATCCTTTTCCCGAACGGACCTCAACTTGCCTTGAAAGGTCATCCAGGTCATGGTCGAATGTTCCAGAAAACAGGTCGCGAATGGTCATTGCATATGCCGCCTCAATACTTAAATTGCCCGTTAGTTTTTGCTCCAAATAAATGGGAAGTTCGCCTCGAAAAAATAGTGGAGGATTGATCTTGACAGCTGTTGAAACTCTCAAAAGAGTATCACTCATCATATTGGCACTCAATTTGAGGGATAAAAAGGAAAGGGCCAAAAGCCCAATGATCAAAAGTTTATTTAATTTTAAATGGTTGTGACCCGTCAATTCTCTAAATATCTTATTCAAATATCATCTATTTTTTTGGCTTATGGTCGAATGACCTTATTCTTTTTGATCATGACTTCGATCACTATCTCTGGTATCGCTCAAACTGATAGCCAGATCTACAAGTGGTCACCTACTGATAAGGCAAAAAGCTCTTATCCCTACATGCTGGTTGGCGGAGATGACAATAAAGTGGTTTCCATTTTTAAAGAAAGGAGAAGGATCATCTCAGTTCGTTCCTATAGCTATGACACAATGGAAGAGAAAGTCTATGATACGTTCGAGTTGCGAGAAGGGATGGTAATAGACGAGGAATTATTCGATTCCTTTTTTCTGGACGATAAGGTCTATTTGTTCATTGACCACTACAACTATAAGGAACGAGATCATAGTATTTATGTTCGTACTCTGGATCTAACAAGCAATACCTTATCTGATCCTAAGCTAGTTCATAACATAGATAAGATAAAAAGCAATAGACGTTCGTCATTTATGGTTGGTCTTTGTAATGATTCCACTCATTTCTTAGTGGTGGCTCAAGATGCATTTGTAAGAAAGTCGAACACTTCATTTACGGGATTATATCTCGACAATGAACTGGAAGCAGTTTGGAAAAAGAATTTTAGTTTACCTTATGGAGCGGCCTTTACGGAAATAGAACAACTAACTGCGGACAATGAAGGAAACATGCATTTGTCGCTTGAAGTAGCCCCAGAAAAAAACTTTAATGAGACTGAGTTCAGAGATAGAGCTGACAGAAAATTTGTTTTATTCTCATATTTCTGGAAGGAAAACAAGATCAAAGAAACAGACATTGATCTGGCTGACAAATGGGTTGCTGAACTCACTTTTGACATTTCAGAAAAGAACGAAGTCGTGGTTTCTGGTTTTTATTCTAATGACAGATACAATAGTGTTGCAGGTTCTTTTTATTTGAGGCTTAACGCCAATGACCTTAAGATACAGGCCTCTGGTCTAAACCCTTTGGACCCAAAAGTGGTAAGCGCATTAATTGGTACTAAAAAGGCCGAAAAAGGTCGGGAGGTTCCTCGTATGCATTTGCAACATATAATAGTTCACAAAGAAGGTGGAGCCACTTTAGTGGGCGAACAATATTGGATCAGAGAGAGAAATGAATATAGCATTAATGGGGGTTATTATACTCGACAGATCTATTACTATATGGATCTTGTGGTGGTAAAATACAATGCTGACGGGTCAGTAAATTGGGCAACAGCTATTCCTAAGAGGCAGGAAAGTATAAATGACAATGGCGAATTTTCGTCCATTGCCATTGCTAATAGGAATGATGAACTATTCATTGTGTTCAATGACAATGCACGCAATATGGAACTCATAGGAGAAGGTTCTGAAAACCTTAGAAACTTCAATACCATGAGATCTGATCCCGCTTATGTCTCTCTGGATGCTGAGGGAAATGTGAGTAAGCAAAGCCCATTTAAGGATACCAAAGGGAATTTTGTGCTAAGGCCGAGAGAATTCATCCAGTGTTCTAAAGACCATATGATCATTCTTGCATCAAGGAATGGTAACGAACGTTTTTGCCTCTTCGAACTTGTAAAATAAAGCAATGAACTGCTGAATAAATTGGTACTTTTAGCTCTTCAATGGAGGATATAAACCTGATCAAGAAACCTATTGCTGAGGAGATGATGATCTTTGAAGATCGATTCAGAAGATCCATGGTCAGTAATGTTGCTCTATTGAACAAGATCACCCACTATATTGTAAAACGAAAAGGAAAGCAAATGCGTCCGATGTTCGTTTTTCTGTCTGCCAAGGTCTTTAGCAACGTCAATGACAATACCTATATCGGGGCTTCACTTATAGAACTTTTGCACACTGCTACTCTCGTTCATGATGATGTTGTTGACGATGCAAACAAGCGAAGAGGGTTTTTCTCGATCAATGCGCTTTGGAAAAATAAGATCGCTGTATTGGTAGGTGACTTCCTTCTTTCCAAAGGCTTGATCTTATCTATGGAAAGTAAGAATTACAACTTATTGGATATTGTTACAAAAGCAGTAAAAGAAATGAGTGAAGGTGAATTGCTACAGATAGAAAAAACGAGGTCACTGAATTTAAAAGAAGACGTCTATTTCGACATTATCAGACAAAAGACCGCTTCGCTCGTTGCTGCCTGCTGCGCATGTGGTGTTGCTTCTGTTGGGCAAGACCAAGAAGCGATAGAAAGTATGCATAAGTTCGGGGAGTATACAGGGCTTGCATTCCAAATAAAGGATGACCTTTTTGACTTTGGTCTAGGTGAGGATATTGGAAAACCTCGAGGAATTGATCTTAAAGAGAAGAAACTTACTCTGCCAATTATATACGCGTTGAACCAAAGCAGTGAGGCAGAGAAAAAGCGTGTGATCAAGATCATTAAAAAGAAAAAACACTCCAAGAAAAAGGTAGAGGAAGTCCTTAATTTTGTGATAAAATATAATGGTTTAAAATATGCTCATGATAAAATGATCGAGCTAAAGGATAAAGCCTTGGAAGTACTAAAGAAATTTCCTGAGAATGAGGCGAGGGTCGGACTTGAAACATTATTGAACTACACAATAAACAGAACAAAATAATGAGACTATTTATTTTTTTTATGCTTTTGACGGTGGTTTCTTGCAGGTCTGAAAACAATGGTGCAGGCTCTACACAAAACGTTTCTCGAGAGTTAGTAGAAGAAATAGAGCACTATGAGAATGGGGTAATTAAAACCAAGGGAAATACAAAAAACGGCAAGAGAGAAGGGCTTTGGATAAGTAATTTTGTTGACGGCAAACGATGGAGTGAATCTTACTATAAGGAAGGTCTGCTGCACGGAACTACGCTTGTCTTTTACCCTAACGGCAGTATGTTCTACAAAGGGAAATTCAGAGAAAATAAAAGGGTTGGTAATTGGACGTTCTACAAGGAAGACGGTAAAGTAGATTACGAGACCAATTACGAAAACTAAGAATTCAACAATTTCTTTGAGCGAATTGTGGATCGAATGTTAATTACTATGCTCTTATTATTCGCAATATAGGTTTCAGGGCTCTGTACCTTAGCTTGCTATTATTATGATATCGGAACAAGATAAAACAAGGGTGTTGATGGCCTCGGACATTGTAGAGGTTATAGAGGATTTTGTACCCTTAAAAAAGGCAGGGCAGAATTTCAAAGGCCTATGTCCGTTCCACAATGAAAAGACTCCTTCTTTTACAGTTTCCCCAGCTAAGCAGATATACCATTGCTTTGGCTGTTCAGAATCTGGTGGGGTTATAAATTTCTTAATGACCCATGAGCACTTATCATATCCCGAAGCCGTCAGACAATTGGCGCAGAGATACAATATTGAGATAGAGGAAAAAGAATACACTGCTGAAGAAAAAGAAGCCAGAGGAAAAGCCGAAAGTTTTTCTTTGATCCTAAAAATGGCTGCTGATTGGTTCACAGATCAATTCAACAATAGTGAAAAAGGAAAAGCAATAGCACAAAGTTATGTGAAGGAGCGCGGTATCAATTCACCCATGGTAGAGAAATTTTCCTTAGGTTACTGCCCAGATGACGGTCGAATGTTAGCTGAACACGCCAAAGCAAAAGGGTATGATCAAGGCTTTTTGGAAGAGCTTGGCTTGGTTAAGGACAGCCCAAGAGGTGCTTATGATGTATACCGCGGCCGCCTTATTTTCCCGATAAGAGACCTCGGTGGTAAGATCATTGCTTTTGGGGCACGAGCATTGAAGAGTGGGCAACAACCCAAATACATAAATTCGCCAGAGCACCTGATATACAATAAGAGCAGGACATTGTATGCTCTGCATGAAGCACGGAAGAGTGCGGCCAAGAATGACAATGTATTTGTCGTGGAAGGATACACGGATGTTATTGCCCTGCATCAAGCAGGAGTTGAGAATGTTGTCGCTACTTGTGGGACGTCTGTTACCGAAGACCATATTGCAAGACTAAGGCATATTACAAAAAACGTTACTGTAGTTTTTGATGGTGATGTTGCGGGGCAAAAAGCCGCTCTTAGAACGGTGAAGAACATTCTGCGAGTAGGTCTCAATGCCCGAGTGATCAGCCTGCCTGAAGGTGAAGATCCTGATACAATAGCTAAGAGCTTAAGCAGCCATGACCTTCAGGTCTTTCTAGAAGAAAGTCAAAAAGACTTTTTACAATTTATTGTTCAGACCCAGTTGGAAGCAGCAGGAAATGACCCTGTTAAAAAATCTGAGGTAAGCAAGACCATTATAGAGACCGTATCTGAGATACCCGATAATGTAAAGCGTGCTTTTTATATTCAAGAAGTGGCGAGAGTACTCAAAGTAGCCGAGCCCACTGTAGCAAAAGAGATAAGCAAGGTTCGAATAAAAACTACATATAGAGACCGTGGCGAAAGAGAGGTCATAGAGCAGGAGCTCGCTCCGGCCGAGGGTAAACAAGCCTTTAAGAAAATAGACCTCGCTGATAGTGATGAACAAGAGAGGGATATCATTCGTTTATTATTGTTCCATGGCAATCGTCCTTACGACTACGAAGGCGAAAATGAAGCAGGTGAGATCGTGAAAGCTCAATGCACCTTCGCAGATTTTATTTTTGACGAGCTTTCCTACAACGGTATCAACTTCCAAGACCCCCTTTATGATAGGGTCTTAACCGCTATTCAGAAACAATATTTTTCCAACAATAAGATCGAACCGACCATGCTAGCTCAAAGCGAAGATATTGAGCTGGCAAAGTGCTGTGCTGCTATACTTAGCACTGAGATCATCGTTTCTGAGAATTGGAAGAAAAAATACCAGATCGCGATAAGGAAAGAAGAAGAAAGGCCTCAAGTGCTCATGGAATCTTCAATGAACAGATTGAAGCTTAAAGCAGTCTTACACAATAGGAAATTGCTAAAAGAAAAATTGCGCAATAGCCCTAGCATAGAAGATCAAGAATCTATTCTTGGAAAAATTCATACTCTAGACCAAGTAAAAAGAGAACTTTCTAATTACTTTGGCACTACGGTATTCTAGGCCTTGAAAAATTTCTTCAAAATATTCACAACGCCCGTTTTCAAAGATGCGGAGTATTTTCAGTTCTCCATTGTAGATATTTTCTTTGCTATTCTCATATTCTTCTTTGCACGCTTTCTGATAAAATTTGTAAGGCAATTCATTCGTAAGGTATTAAAGAAGAAAGAGTGGTTTGATGAAGATCGGTCGGATACTATATATCGCTTCTTTAGGTTACTGCTGATCGTACTGTCCACCTTAGCGATATTTTCTACCCTTAAATTCAAAAAATTACTAGATGTCTTTTTGAATTACTCGATCATAGACCTTGATCATTTCCACCCTAAGGTTTATAATCTATTTATCATTATTCTAATTGTTCTTTTCGCAAGGATCATTATCCGGTTTATTCTCTTGTTACTTAAAAAGGCTCTAGACTCTCGTAAACAAATAGACCGCGGTCAGCAGTTCACTATTCTTCAACTTGTTAAGTATCTGCTTTATATCATAGCCTTTATAATTGCCATTGAAAGCACTGGGGCTGACCTTAAGGGGCTTCTGATAGGCTCTGCGGCTATCTTAGTAGGAGTTGGTATTGGTCTTCAAACTTTCTTCTATGATGTGCTTTCAGGATTCATCATTTTATTTGAAGGAACATTCAAAGTTGGTGACATCATTGAAATAGATAAATTATTCGCAAAGGTAATTCGCATTGACATACGTACAAGTAAGGTGCTCACTCGAGACGGCAATGTAATTGTTGTGCCCAATAGAAAATTAACCTCTGAAAGTCTGGTAAATTGGACGATCAATAATGATATTTCTAGGTATCAGGTTACCGCTCATGTAGCCTATGGGAGCAACATAGCGAAAGTCAGACAAATATTATATGACTGTGCTCTTAAGCATGCAGATATTGAAAAAACGAAAGAGATCCTAGTGCGTTTCGATGACTTTGGAAGTTCTTCCCTTGAGTTTAATTTGTTCTTTTGGACTAAACGCTCATGGGATATAGATATTTTGAAAAGCGACATTCGATTTGCTATAGAAGACGCTTTTAGAAAAGAAGGTATCAAGATACCGTTCCCACAAAGAGAAATACATATTAACCAAAAGGGTAGTTCTAGTTTTGAAGGGCGTCTTCCATCAGTTTAATGTCCTTGACCATTATCTCGATCTTCTTATTCCCTTGCCATTCATTTTCATAAACCTGATATGCAACGCTAAAAGGTTTGCCGCTTTCCAGAATTTTCATCTTATCTGCCATTCCAAATGCAATGCCGCCCATTTTCACCTGAGGACTATTGATCTGGTTCACATACAATTTTAAGTGACTCTCCTTTAAGATCTTACTATATGCAGTGTTCTGGCAGTTATGTGTAACAAAAACAGGCTTCATATTTCCTGGTCCAAAAGGTGCCATTTGATTCAATACATTTATGAATTTTGGCGTGATCCTTTCAAAGTCAATTTCTCGTTCTATCGATATTTCAGGCGTAAGCCAATCACTATTTATTGAGCCAGCAACAGCTGTCTCAAACCGTTCTTGGAACGCTTGTATATTTTCTACCTTCATCGTTAGGCCTGCAGCATATTTATGCCCTCCAAAATTCTCTAATAGATCAGAACATTTTTCAATAGCATTATAAACATCAAAGTGCTTCACAGATCTGGCAGAACCAGTGGCCTTTCCATCATTCTCAGTTAATACAATAGTCGGTCTGTAATAATGTTCTGTAAGCCTTGAGGCCACAATTCCCACCACACCTTTATGCCAGTCGCGCTTGAACACAACGGAAGACTTGGCATTCATTAGCTGAGAATCATTCGCGATCATTTCTAAGGCCTCTCTAGTAATGCTCTTATCCAAAGTTTTTCGGCGGGTGTTGAAATCGTCTATCTCAACGCTCAATTTTTTGAGTGTCTCTTCTTCATCAGAAACCAATAGCTCCACAGCTCTTGCACCGGTATGGATCCTTCCTGCCGCATTGATCCTTGGTCCAATTATGAATACCACATCTGTAATGGTCATTTCTTTTGGAGCTTTTGCAATATCCATCAAGGCTTTTATACCCGGTCGCGGGTTTTCGTTTATCACTTTCAACCCATAATAAGCAAGAGTTCTGTTCTCTCCTGTTATGGGAACAATGTCCGCTCCGATCGCTATGGAAACCAGATCTAGATATTTGTATAGATCCTGCATGTCGTATCCATTGGTCTCAACAAAACCTTGGAGTAACTTGAATCCTACTCCACAACCGCACAGTTCCTTATATGGGTATGGGCAATCTTTTTGTTTTGCATCTAGGACAGCATACGCATCGGGTACAGTTTTTCCAGGTCTGTGATGATCACAAATTATGATGTCTATCCCCTTATCTTTGGCATATTTTACCTTGTCGACCGCTTTTATTCCACAATCTAAGCAGATCATGAGATCAATGCCATTCTCCTCCGCAAAGTCTATTCCTAGATATGAAAGCCCATAACCTTCTTTGTATCTGTCGGGAATATAGAATCCAACATTTGCATTTATTTTCTCAAGAAAAGAATAGACCAGAGAAACACTTGTGGTTCCGTCAACATCATAATCTCCATATACCAGGATATTCTCACTTTCCTCTATTGCTAGTGTCAGCCTTCTCACAGCCTTGTCCATGTCTTTCATAAGAAATGGGTCGTGCAAAGTGCTAAGGTCGGGCCTAAAAAAGCTTCGTGCCTCTTCAAATGAATGGATATCTCTGTTGATCAAAAGGCTGGCAAGGTCTTCACCAATGTTCAATTGTTCCGCCAATTCCTTGGTGAGTTCCACATCCCCCCCCTTTTTTAAAGACCATTTATACTCCATTCGATCAGGTTTTTTAAGCATCGGAATTTAATAATTCTACCATGAAGAGTTTATACCCTACCCAAATATTCGTTCTTTTAGGCCTATTATGACATTTAAGGCTACTATATTTGTCAGAATTATTTAAAAAGGCCTATTTGTAATATGCCTTTGATCAGTATTTTGCAGAAAATTAAATCGAAGAATTGATGAAGAATTTATTTCACTATTTCCTTATGGCTTTTTCGCTCATTGTCTTGACAGAGTCTTGCTACAATGACGACAACCTTATAGAAGCTACATGTACCGATGGTATATTGAATCAGGATGAAGTATTTATAGATTGTGGTGGACCTAACTGCAACCCTTGCGTGCCTACTTGTGATAACGGAATACAGGATGAAGACCCTGATAACAACTGGATAGAAGAAGGTGTAGATTGCGGTGGACCGTGTGAATCATGCTGTGGAAATGGAGTTCATGATGCCTTCGAAGAGTGGGTAGATTGTGGTGGGCCGGAATGTGAGCCATGTGAACAATGCAATAACGGTGTTCAAGATGGCGCGGAAACAGGCATTGATTGTGATGATAACCCAGCAACGGAATGTCCTCCTTGTAGCGCATTGTGTAATGATGGGCTATTAAATGGTAATGAGACTTGCGCTGATTGCGGTGGGGCTTGTGTGCCTTGTGACGATTCTTACTGTTTCAATGGTGTTCTCGATGATGATTTTGATATTGAGCTATTGAATGAAGAAGGTATTGATTGCGGTGGATGTCAATGTCCTCCTTGTATCTCTCTTTGTAATGATGGTGTTTTAAATGGTAACGAAATAGAAGTAGACTGCGGAGGAGACGATTGCCCTCCATGCGCAGACCAATGTGCTGACGGAGTGCAAAATGGCCTGGAAACAGGTATTGATTGTGACGACAACCCTAGCACTCCTTGCCCTTCATGCATCTCTCTATGCAACAATGGGATCTTTGATGGAGCGGAGACCAATGAAGGGTGTGGTGGTCCAGATTGCGCGCCATGCTACTTCACGTGTTTTATCAATTATGACGTTACATACAATGCAGGCACCGGTACCGAGATAACGGATCATTACGAGTCGAAAGAGCAATTCATAAAAGACAATTTTGACTATACGGCTTCAATATTATTGCCACCAACAGCCCCTGCAATAATGTCATTAGGTGGTGGAGACAACCCTATCTTATTCTTCAATAACATCTCTGCTCCAAGAGATGCGGATATTGGAACTGCAGAATTAGAGTTCCTTACTGGAGAGTATACCATGAATAATGTCAACAGCGTTATTGGTGATATGGACGAAGTGATCTTTGTTCCCCCAAATGCCCCTACTACATTCTATTCATCTATAAATCCAGTGGGTATAACTTTGAATCTAACTGAGTTCTCTTATCAGGATATTCCCGGAATTGGTGTTGAAGCAACAATAAAAGGAACCTTTAGTGGAGACTTATATGATGCTATGAATGATGCATGGGTGACACTTTCAAATGGTGAGATCGAGATCTTATTGGTCCCTTAAAATAGGTGAAAGAAAATATTTAGAAGGCGCCCTCTGTGGGCGCCTTTTTTATTTTAAGGCTTCTATAACGAGGACTATCTCTCCTTTTGGGGCTTTCTCCGAAAAATGGTCCAATACCTCCTTGCAGGTTCCGATCACATTCTCCTCATAGATCTTAGATATCTCCCTTGAAAGACATATCCTCCTGTCGCCAATGTATTCCGATAATTTCTCGATGGTCTTCAATATTCGATGAGGCGATTCATACAGAACAACAGTTCTAGATTCATTGGCTATTTCTTTTAGCTTGGTCTGTTTACCCTTTTTTACCGGTATAAATCCTTCGAATACAAACTCGTTTATCGGGAACCCCGAATTCACTAGTGCAGGCACAAAAGCTGTTGGGCCAGGAAGAGTGCTCACTGGGATCCCCTCACGTACACATTCTCTGACCAATAAAAATCCCGGGTCCGATATTCCAGGTGTACCAGCATCACTTACTAGGCACACACGCGTTCCTGCTTTTAAGTCATCAATTATTTTTTCTAAGACCTTGTGCTCATTGTGTTGATGGAAAGACCTTAGCGGTGTGTTTATATCATAATGAACTAATAGTTTTTTGGTCGTTCGAGTGTCTTCCGCTAGGACTATATCGGCTTCTTTAAGTAAGCGAATGGCACGGAAAGTCATGTCTTCCAAATTACCTATGGGTGTAGGTACAATATAAAGTTGGGGCTCGCTCAAAACCGTGAAAGGAATTCAGTGATCAATACAAATAGGTCGGGGAATTCTTCAAAATTCAAATTGTCAAAATTGTCATTTACATCGTGATAGGCTTTGCTGCCTCCCATTGTGTAAATGAAAAAACTTGGGACACCTTTCTGAGTGAACCAATAATGGTCACTATTTGCTGCTGGACCCCTTATTTTAACCTTGTTCAAAAGACCCTTTTCCTTGTTGATAGATGTGATCCATTTGAATTGTTCTTCAAATATGGTCCCGTTCACAACTGTAATTCCTTCATCTCCATTTCCCATTAAGTCTATGTTCAGAAGGAATTTAATTCTTTCTAAAGGGAACAGAGGCTGTTCAACAAAGTACTTAGACCCCAATAGTCCTGCCTCTTCTCCTGCAAAAGCAATGAAAACCATAGAATATTTGTTATACTTCTCTGCATAATGTCTGGCCAACTCCAACAAGTAGGCACAACCAGATGCATTGTCGTTGGCACCATAAAAACATGCTTCAGTGCCCATCATTCCTAAGTGATCGTAATGAGCAGTGAGCACAATAAACGAATCGGGTTCTGTTCTTCCCTTAAGGAATCCGATCATGTTCATTGCCTCAAATTCACTTTTTAATTCGGCATTTATTCCTAGCTCAACTTTTCTAGTGTCTTCTGGAAAAGCATCAGCGCTCATTTCAATGATCGCGTGATCATGTTGTTCATCGCTAACACTCCACGTCAATTTATTCTCTGTAAGTACGATCACAGGCAGGTATTCTGCATGTCGCATCTTCAGGCTCCTAAACATTGCCAATGAGTCTTTGTCACTGATATTTCTTTGGTCAAGAACAAGAACAAGCTTTTTACCTGGAATTATTAATCTGCCAGGCTCAGGAAGGTCTATGACATTCTTTTCTGAAAATATCAATGGTTCATAGATGCCTTTGGAATCCCCAGAAGAAGGATCTATATGGTAGTCGACACCTACTAGAAGTTCCTCTCCACCGAAAGAAACAAAAGGGTCTTCAGGAAATGTGTTGACCGCCATTTTGAATTTTTGACAGTAGTCCTTTTTGAAATTCTTAAGTCCTAAGCTATCAAACTGATGATGCAGATAACCAGCTGCTTTCTCCAATCCATTCTCAACATACCCCCTACCCTTCATCGAAGCGGATGAAAGGTCTTTGGCCTTCTTCTCTAAGAAAGTCCTGTTTTGCGAAAGGAGATCATTCGCAAAACAGCAAACAAGAAGTAAGAGAGCACTTATTTGCAGCGCCTTATGCACTAAAACGCCTTTTTACAAGTTCTTCAAACTCCATCACCATATCGTCTTCTCCGTTCCAATTTCGCTCAACACGTAATTTTTCAATTATAACTTCGGCTTCTTTTAATGAAGTGCTTTTTTGGATGCCATCAATACTCATATCGAAAGCTGCCCCATCATCACCAAAGAGTTCTCTTATGAATGAAAATCTTTGATTTATACTTATTACTGACTTCAGGTCTGTGATGGCAGAGTTTTCCATTTTCTCTGCCAAAGTTTTCTCTTCACTAATAAGTTGGTCGGCCAAGCTAGTTTGTTCAGATGGGAATTTATCTAACACGCTTTCCTTAGCCACTTCCTTGATCCCGTCCATTATGGTCATTTGACCTGGATTTGAAGTGCCACTCTCATTTATGTTAACCTCTTCTTGGATTGGAGTCTCCTCGAATTCATTCGGTGTTTCATTGACGGGTACTTTACTCTCCTGTGCTAATTGCTCTATTGCTTTGTATTTCAAGACAACAAGGCGTTGATTCAATTCGTTGAGTTCTCCTAAGGCCTTTTCGAGATCGACTAGACCATACTTACCATTATCAATGAGATCTATCTTTTCTTTTATTCCCTTGCTTAAGTCTGAAAGGCCTTTGAAAGTGTTGTTATTCATTCCTATATTGTTGAAAATACCTCGCAAATTTCAATAATTTTGTGAGGCTTACAAATCTCTTATAATTTATTCATTTGTTCCTCGAAAATCAAAAAAATAGCGGACTCTCCGGTTGGGTAGAGGTCATTGTTGGCAGCATGTTCTCTGGCAAGACGGAAGAGCTTATCCGAAGAGTGAAAAGAGCAACTATTGCCAATCAAAAAACAGTGATCTTCAAGGCTTCTGTTGACACCCGATATGACGATGTGAAGGTAGTGAGTCATGATGATAATTCAATTAGGTCCGTGCCAGTCTTAAGCTCATTGGAGATATGGGACAAAACCACAGATGAAAGAGTTGTGGGAATAGATGAAGCCCAATTTTTTGATGAGAATCTCCCAAAAGTCTGCTTTAATTTAGCAAATGCAGGTAAACGTGTGATCGTTGCCGGTTTGGACATGGATTTCAAAGGACGGCCATTTGGCCCTATTCCAACGATCATGGCACAAGCAGAGTACGTTACAAAAGTACATGCTATTTGTATGTCATGTGGCGGACTTGCTCAATTCTCACATAGGATCAATGAAAATTCAGATCTAGTTCTATTAGGAGAAACGGATAAATATGAACCTCTTTGCAGGAGCTGTTATGTTGCGGCCAATAAAGCAGCCTCCAAAAAAGATCCTCTCGAAGAAAGAGACCATTGATGAATTATGCGGTTTCAGAACTTGTAACCATCAGCGATGGCAAACTTCTTCAAGGGGAAGGCAAGGACCATATTTCCAGAGTATACATAGACAGTCGAAAGATCTGGAAGGGAGACAATTCCTGTTTCATTGCCTTAAAAGGTGTCAATTTCAATGCTCACGAATTCATTCGGCCCAGCTATGAAAATGGAGTTCGTGTATTTATAGTTTCGGAAGAACAATTGGATCTCGATGAATTTGGTGATGCATCATTTATTCTTGTAAAGAATACGACTAAAGCTCTTCAGTCAATTGCAAAGGACCACAGAAGAAAATTTGACTTTCCTTTGATAGGAATAACAGGTAGCAATGGAAAAACTACGGTAAAAGAATGGTTGGCCCAGTGCTTGAACGAAAAGTATTCCGTGGTCAAAACACCAAAGAGCTACAATTCCCAGGTGGGGGTTCCATTGTCTGTATTTCAGATCGGTAAAAAACATGATATCGGTATTTTTGAAGCCGGCATTTCTCATACGAACGAGATGCAATTCTTAGCTGATATTTTGGATCCTGATATTGGGATCTTTACAAATATTGGAAATGCACATGCCGAATATTTCGAAGATGACCTTCAGAAAGCACAAGAAAAGGTTAAGCTGTTCAGAAATAGCAAGACATTGGTCTATTCAATTGACGACCCCATAATTGCTAAAGTGGTCAAAGACCTTGATGCGGACAAATTAGGGTGGTCTGAAAATGGGCAAGGAGCGATCAATTTTTCTTTCAAAAAAGAAGGTCTATATCATGGCACGTTTAAAAATGAGGATAGAATATTTGAGCTCCCTTTTTCCGACCCCGCATCTAAGCAAAATTTATTCCATGTGGTCACTTTATTATGGCATTTGGGATATTCAGAAAATGAGGTCAATGATGAGCTGAAGGAAATCCAGCATGTGCAAATGAGACTTGAAAGCGTTGAAGGCATGTCAAATTCGCTGTTTATTAATGATGTTTACAATAGCGACCTTACTTCTTTGGAAGCAGCTATCGAGATCTTTAAAAATGAAAACACAAGACCGGATAAACAACTGATCTTGTCTGACATCAAAAATACGGGCTATACGAACAGGGAATTATCAAACATGATCAAAGATCAGATAGTGGGGGTCGAGATCTCAACCGTTCACTTGATAGGGGAGAATGCCAAAGAGTACCAAAGTGCGTTTAATGGTTCAGATATATTGTGCTATGATAATACGGAGGACTTATTAGATAGTATATCTTCTTTAGATCTAAACAATAGCACCATCCTTATAAAAGGATCGCGCAGCTTTAAGTTGGAGAGGATAGCTGAGAAATTTCAAAAAAAGACCCATAAGACGATCTTGGAGGTAAATCTTAGTGCCCTTTTAGAAAACCTCAACTATTACAGATCCAAATTAGAGCCAGGTGTAAAGCTTGCTATTATGGTCAAAGCCTTTTCATATGGTTCTGGATTGCATGAAATAGCAGCATTATTAGAAAAAAACAATGTCGATCAGCTGGCTGTAGCATACACTGATGAGGGAGTTGCTTTAAGAGAAAAGAACATTGGTTTGCCTATTATGGTAATGAATCCAGAAGATGCTCCACCAGAAACATTAATAGAATATCGCTTGGAGCCGGTAGTTTATAGTTGGGAAACATTCGATCATTTTTCAGATGTGATGTCAGAACTCCCGATCCATATAAAAGTAGACACAGGTATGAATCGACTTGGATTCCATTTAGAGGATATCGAGACCCTCGTTGAGCGTATGAAAGATCAGGGGGCTATGGTAGCTTCAGTATTTACGCACTTATCAGCAAGCGAAGATCCAGATGAAGACATGTTTACCAATGCCCAATTCAATGCATTTGAAAACATAAGATCTGCATTCCATGAATTTGATAGTGTGCGTTTTCATGCACTGAATTCTTCTGGGATCGGTCGTTTTCCAGATAAGCAAATGGATATGGTAAGGTTGGGAATAGGGCTGTATGGCTATAGTGGGGCACAACGAGACATGAATTTCTTGCAACCTGCGATATCTCTAAAGAGCACAATTACACAGGTGAAAAGTATTGCTGAGGGTGAGTCTGTGGGCTACTCACGAGCTTTTAGGGCGCCAAAAGACATGTCTGTTGGTGTGGTCCCAATTGGCTACGCAGATGGAATTCATAGAGCTTTCGGAAATGGCAATGGCAGTGTTCTTATAAATGGTAGGTCCGCATTTGTAATTGGAAATATCTGTATGGATATGTGCATGATAGATCTATCGGGAATAGAATGCAAAGTTGGTGATGAAGTGGAGTTTTTTGGAGCCAATAAACCATTAGCGCAAACTGCTTCTGAAATGGGAACCATTCCTTATGAGGTTTTGGCCAATATTTCGCAAAGGGTAAAACGAACATTCTATTTTGATTAGCGGGATCATCACGACATATAATGAGGAAGAAAATATAGAAGCTGCTTTAGCTTCTATGTCTTGGGTTGATGAAATGATAGTAGTTGATTCATTCAGCACAGATAAAACTATGGAAATTGCTAAGCAAAATGGCGCAGCGGTTTTCCAGCGGATATATGTTAATCCTGCTGATCAGAAAAATTGGATCATCCCACAAGCAAAGAACCCATGGATTTTCATACTTGATGCAGATGAAAGATGCACGGCTGAATTACGATCGGAGATCCAAAACAAGATTGAACACGGCCCAAAATGTGATGCATATTGGATACCACGAGCCAATATTTTCATGGGCAAGAAAGTACGGTTCAGTGGTTGGCAAGGAGATAAGGTGATCCGATTTTTCAAAAGAGATATGTGCAGGTATAATGACAAGTGGGTGCATGAAGAAATAGAAACTAGTGGATCTGTTTGCTCGCTTAAGTCCAAAATGGTCCATAATACCTATAAGGATATTCAACACTACGAAGAGAAGATGCAGCGTTATGCGGAATATGCTGTTCAGGATCTATTGCGGAAAAAGAGATCCGTAGGTTTTTTTCATCTCTATATAAAACCTGCAGCTCGATTCATAAAGCACTACTTTATCGACTTGGGAATTCTTGATGGCAAAGTAGGCTACATCATTAGCAAAATGTCCGCAAGATCTGTTTTTCTAAAATACTCCAGGTTAAAGGATCACCTCAACCAAACTGATTGATCTTTCCTCCATTGGGACAAAAAGAAGGAGCTAAAAAAAGCAAAGAATGTCACTCCAGCTTGAGTCTCCAGAGTGTCTTCGGTCAGAAAACTCAGAGAATATATTATGATGAACGCTAAGAAAAGCAGGTCTGCTTTTTTTGTGATAATTGGATAATACATGCAGAAACAGATCGCTAAAAGACCTATAATACCAAAGCAAATTGCAAAAGCTAAGTATTGGTTATGAACTCTATATTGATGGTCTTTGTCTAGCAATGTTTGATTTTTTTCATATTCTTTATCAAGTTCATCCTTGATGTCACCAGTGCCCACACCAAACCACTTGTTCTTCTTAAAAAGTGACCATCCATTCTTCCAAAACTCTGTTCGCATGAATAATGAATTTCCAGAAGGGTCCGCACCATTTTCGAAAGCTGTCCACTCATAGAATAACTCATTCAGTTTTTTGTCAATAGCATTCCGGTTCGGTTCATTGACATTTGTAAATCCGTTTTCAATATTCTTAATGTCCTGCTCCGTAAGTTGGCTAACCCCATTTGCATCTTTTCTCAAACCTTTAGATGTCATATACCGCCTTACTGTGCTTTCAATATTTTGTCCCCTATTGTCAAGGCCCTTGAAGTCTTTTACAGATGAATTGTTCCAAGCTAATTCCAACTCTTTAGGAGCGATATATATGTCGGTGAAAAAACCATTCTCAATAAATGTCCGCTCATAGATATGATAATAGGGTTCTCCGTTTTCTGTGAATTCATCTAAGTTTTCTTTGGTTTCATTTAATGTGAAATAATCATCATATGCATTCTTTAAAAAGAGAAATCCTACAATGCCAATGATCAGGATAGCTGGAATCGCCAGTTTCGAGATCAATTTATTCCAATTCCTTAAAGACCAGATCAGCGCCAAAATGGCAAATGTTGCCCCAAATGTTAAAATGCCCGTGGCAGAATGGGTATAGAACATGAACAATAAAAACCAGCCAGCCATTGCTATAAATAGAGTCTTCCAGATCTTGTTTTCTCCAGCCCAACAAAGAACAAAGTATATGAGGCAAAATGAGATCATTAAGCCCAACCTTATATGGGAAATGAACATGATGCCGTCCCTTAAGTCTTCCGGTTTGTTCAATAAGATATTACCAAATGAAAAAAGCGTAGAAATTAATAGGGCTACAGCAAATACTTTGATTAGGAAGTGAGTGCCGCTTTTCTTCAAATGGGGCATGCCCGCAAACAATATGGGTATCACCAATAAGGGTAATTTTATCCTCATATCCGCAAGTGCATAACCCATATTGTCCGTATAAAGCAAGCCAAGTGCGTGAATAAAAAATATGCTTGATATTAGAACAAGACCTTTGTTGAGGTAAAACTTTCTGAACTTAAATGGA
>JABDKJ010000076.1 GCA_013002285.1 Flavobacteriales bacterium | reverse complement strand
CCTTTGATGAAGCAATATAATGGCATCAAGGCCAAGTATCCTGATGCTCTTTTGCTTTTTCGTGTTGGTGATTTTTATGAGACTTTCGGAGAGGATGCTGTTAAAGCAAGTAAGGTCTTGGGTATAGTCTTGACAAAACGAAAGAACGGTGCAGCTGCTTTCATTGATCTTGCTGGCTTCCCACACCATTCATTGGACAGCTATTTACCCAAATTAGTAAGGGCGGGATATCGCGTAGCCATTTGCGACCAACTGGAGGATCCAAAGCAGACCAAAAAGATCGTAAAAAGAGGGGTAACGGAATTGATCACCCCCGGAGTGGCTCTCAATGACAATGTGTTGGACAATAAATCCAACAATTTTCTTGCAGCTTTGCATTTCAACCAAAAACGTCTCGGTGTTTCATTCCTTGATATCTCCACCGGAGAATTCTTGATCTCTGAAGGCGATGAGGCATATATCCTTAAACTGCTTGAGGCATTCAAGCCGAGTGAAGTACTTCATTCAAGAGCTAAGCATAACGAATTTGAGGATATAAGTAAAAATGCATTCAACAATTTTGAATTAGAAGATTGGATCTTTGAACCTGATTTTGCCGAAGAGAAATTGTTGGAACAATTTCAGACGCTTACCCTAAAAGGATTTGGCATTTCAGAAATGAAAGATGGGGTTATTGCTGCCGGAGCCATTCTTCAATACCTTAGAGATACTCACCATACAGACCTGAATCATATCAGGGCCATTTCCAGGCTTGATGAAAATGAACATGTATGGCTGGACCCATTCACGATCCGGAATTTAGAATTGATACATCCTCTGAGTTCCAATGGCTTGTCATTAATGAGCGTGATGGACCACACAAGCTCCCCAATGGGGGCTCGTCTGCTTAAGCGATGGATTCTACTCCCATTGAAAGACCTTAGAAGTATAAACGATCGCTTAGATGGCGTTTCTTACTTTAGTTCAGAAGAAGAACGAATAGCAGACATCGCCCTTATGTTCAAACAGATCGGAGATGTAGAACGGATCATTTCCAGAGTAGCTGTGAAAAAGGCCAATCCAAAAGAGATCTTACATCTGGCCAGCGCATTGGAAATAACTCAACCCATTAAGGAGATCTGCAATAGCAGCGGGGTAAAAGCTTTAAAGAAGATCTCAGATGAACTCCGTGACTGTTCAGAACTCAGAGAAAAAATAGTGAGCACATTGCACCCCGAAGCTCCTGCACTTTTTAGTAAAGGAAATTACATCAATGATGGTTTCAATGAGGAATTGGATGAGTTGAGGTCCATTGCATTTTCCGGAAAAGACCATTTGATCAAACTCCAGGAAAGGGAGATCGAGAATACGGGTATCCCTTCACTCAAAATAGGATACAACAATGTTTTCGGATATTATCTGGAAGTACGCAATACGCACAAAGACAAAGTCCCTGAGGAATGGATAAGGAAGCAAACCCTTACTCAAGCTGAAAGATACATAACGCCAGAGCTCAAAGAATATGAGACCAAGATCTTAGGTGCACAGGATAAGATATCGATCATTGAGAACCAACTCTTCGCGTCTTTTATGGAAAATATTCAGGTACACATTCCAGAAGTCCAAGAGACATCTATGGCCCTTGCCAAACTAGATTGCTTGGTCTCATTCGCCAAGATCGCTATACGGAATGGTTATACGAGACCGCAGATAGGCGATGATCTGGTCATAGACCTAAAGGAAAGTAGGCATGCAGTTATTGAACAAAATCTTCCCTTGGGAGAGAAGTATGTGCCGAATGACATCTATCTCGACAATGATACACAACAAGTCATCATGATAACCGGCCCTAACATGTCTGGTAAATCAGCCATTTTAAGACAGACTGCGCTGTGTGTTCTCATGGCCCAAATGGGGTCATTCATTCCTGCAAAAAGTGCGCGCATTGGTTTGGTCGACAAGATCTTCACGCGTGTAGGTGCAAGTGACAACATCTCTTCAGGTGAGTCTACATTCATGGTTGAAATGAACGAGACTGCAAGTATATTGAACAATCTTTCAATGCGCAGCCTGATATTGTTGGATGAGATAGGTCGCGGAACCAGTACTTACGATGGTATCTCGATCGCATGGGCGATCACAGAATACCTTCATGAAAACGGCCAATTCCAACCTAAGACATTATTTGCTACGCACTATCATGAGCTGAATGAAATGGCCACAAAATTCGAACGGATAAGGAACCATAACGTAAGTGTAAAAGAGATCGACAAGAAGATCGTTTTTCTAAGAAAACTGAAAGCGGGAGGCTCTGCACATAGTTTTGGTATAGAAGTGGCTAAGATGGCTGGAATACCTTCGAAGATCGTTTTTAGGGCAAAGGAGGTACTAAAGTCCCTTGAAAAAATGCACGACAGCGAACAAAAGATAGACCTAGGAGATGATATGCAATTGAGCTTCTTTCAATTAGATGACCCCGTGCTTCAAAACATCAAAGAAGAATTGATCAAAACGGACATTAATTCACTAACGCCAGTCGAGGCATTATTCAAATTAGATCAGATCAAAAAAATGGTTGGAGGATAGGATCCTATTCGCCAATACCCAATTATTGAAAGCTAAAGTATCGAGCAAAAAAAACCCCTACTAGCGAACCAGCAGGGGTAAAAACTATTTACGTGTACCATTTAATGTGATTCGAATATAAGCCAAAAAAGTTTATACACAAACAGATCTTGAAGAAAAATAATTAACAAAGTCGACAGGATCGTTAATTACTATGATGAACTCACTAATTATCCCATTGAAAATCAAGGATGTAATTATTCCATATAGTCATTAGTCACCATTCACCTTCTATTGAAGGATCAATTGTCTAAATGACACTTTTAAGGCAAAATTCCATTTGATATGATTGATCCGCACAAAAAATATCCCACATGAAGAAGCTATTTCTTTCCCTAATGACCCTTTTATTCTTGGGCTCCAGCACTTTTGCTCAACCAGATCCAATATTCTATTATCCTCTCAATAACGGGAACACCGACAACCGATCAGGGACGACATTCAGTACCATATTCGCACAAAGTACAAACCCAACCTCAGATGCTTTTGGGCAATGTGAATAGTGCGTTGAATTTCAGTGGTTCTGGTTCAGAGCTATGGATAGACAGCGGAGACATGATAGATTTTGGGCTAACTACCAGCTTTTCTTTCGTAACGGATTTCAAAACCGTTTCCAGCGCAACACAATATTTTTTCAGGGACCTCCTGACCAAAGGAAATGGATGGTAGATCGGGATATTGAACAGCACAGGATATATTACGTTCGAGGCTGGGGACGAACCTGGACTTGGCCAACCAGATGAATACATCAGTATCCATACAGTAAATACCTACAACGATAATGCATGGCATCAAGCCGCCCTTTTAGTGGACAAAACGAATTTGACCATCCGTATTTTTATAGATGGAGTTCAAAGCGAATTAGAAGGGATGATCTGTGGAGATCCTGTATCAGGAAATGAGATAAGTATTGCGGGTTGCAACTTTAATGCAAACGAAGACAACCCCAACCTGACCACATTAGGGGACAACATGCTTGGTGGACTTGACGAGATCATGGGCTTTGGAACATTGATCTCTTTGGATGACATTGCAACTTTTTACGCAAATAGCTTTATTGTAACGCCACAACTTCAAAGTCCTTTGAACTCATCAAGCTCGATCGATCCAGGAAATACCGATCTTATGTGGCAATCTATCTCGGGTATTTCTGAATATGAACTTGAGATAGATAGCGACCCCGCTTTTTCAAGCACCACGTCTGTTCCTGTATTTACCAATTCATTGAATATTACGACTTTGGAGCCTTCTACAACCTATTTTTGGCGAGTAAGAAGTGTTAGTCCTTCGGGCAATTCAAATTTCTCTGAGACTTGGTCTTTCACAACATTGGGTGAATTAGAGGACGCTCCAATTTTAACCTTACCGGTTGACAATGCACAAGAGGTAGACCCTGGTTCTGTGATGTTCACTTGGAATGCGCTTAGCGATGCAAGCAGCTATAATTTAGAATATGACTCTGACGTTGCGTTTTCTGCACCGACCGCTGTCATAGCAAATTCAAATTCTCAAATTGTATCTGGCCTTGATCCCAACACCACCTATCACTGGCGTGTGAATGGTGAAAATGTCCTTGGCATTTCACCTTATTCAGCCATTTGGTCTTTCACGACCATCGCTCCTTTAACATTAGCTCCAAATTTAGTAAGCCCAGCGAATGGAGCTACGGGCCTGTCTACGGCATCCGTTCCTTTGACTTGGTCTGCTCTAGTTGGAGCCAGCGACTACACGATGGAATACAGCACATCAAATGCTTTCATTTCTCCGATAACTGAAACGATGAATGGTACAACAACCAATGTTGAAGGCTTGGAGGCAAGCACTACCTATTATTGGCGTGTAAAAGGAAATAATGCAGTTGGGAGTTCTCCCTACTCAGATGTATGGTCATTCACAACGGATGATATGACCGGGACCTTTGACTTAGAAGGAAGTCAGATAACTATCTTTCCCAATCCAGTTAGATCAGACAATATTCTCAATTTGCACAATGTAGAAAACGATGTGAATAGGGTCGAAATAATAAGTTCTAATGGGAAGATCATTCTTTCGAGAAAACTTAGGAACAAGGAGAGTGACTTAACCATTAATACTTCCAAAATAGCGAGTGGTAATTACATCATCCGATCTTTAAAAGAGAATGGTAAGAATAGATCTCAAAAGATCATTATTCAAGATTAATGCAGAGTTATTTTATCGCCTTCTACCTCCAGAGTAGGTCATGGCCTCACCTTTACCGAAGCCATAGCTTAGACCGAAGGTGATAAAACGACCGCGTTGACCCCATGAACGCAAATAAAACTCGTCCTGGTCTATGATCGTCTCAG
Organism: Flavobacteriales bacterium; assembly: GCA_013002285.1. The sequence goes on along the minus strand of JABDKJ010000076.1, from coordinate 86,141 downwards.
AAATGCGACTCTTGAAGAGGTCTCTCACTCCAATATTGGCCACTAATTTTCCTTTTGAGATCTTCTGTCGAACCCCAATGTCCAATGAAGGAGAAGCCGAAGCCAGACCTTGAACAGTTTTGTACTTTGATCGATAATTACCGGTCAATTCTAATTCCAGATCTTTCGTCAATTTTATTTTGGAAGCTAATCTTCCTGACCATTGATCTCCTTCGAAATCAAAATTTTCTTCTTCAAATTCACCCATTCTTTGGAAAGCATTTAGATTGAAGTCTCCGTTAAACGTGAGCCATTTATAGGCAGTATATTTTCCCGTCAACTCAAAACCAGTTGTTGCATTTGTCCCAATGTTCAAAGGGGTGATTGTATTCACGTTGTTCTCAAACAATGAGATGCGTTCAATGACATCGTTTGTATATCGGTGATATAGACTAGCGCTCAGGCTGATCTTTTGCAAAATATAAACCGAAGTCAATTCGTAGCTGTCTGTATATTCCGGGAGCAGATCAGGATTACCGGTGCGAATATTGAAATCGTTGGTTACGTTAAAAAATGGATTGAGGTCCCATAAGCGAGGTCTATTGATCCTCCTGGAATATCCTATTTGAACAGAAAGTTTTTCCGTGAATTTAAAGGAGCTGTGAAAACTCGGAAACAAATTGGTAAAGTGTTGTGAGTTCTTTTTATTGGTCGTAGCCAAGAGCGTTTGAAGGTCGGTGTCTTCAACCCTCAGTCCTATCTTTAGGCCCATTCTATTTTTTTCATAGGCTCCGGTAGCATACACACCGAGTACTTTTTGATCATAACTGAAATCATTGGTCAGGTCAGAATCGATCTCAAAAGTTCCATCGACCAGATCTTTGACCGCAAAATCATTGTTCACATCGTTCATCTCATATTGTGCACCCGCCTCGATCTCAAAATTTTCATTCAAGGGACGGGTATAATCCAATTTGAATGTATAATCCGCTCTACCAAAATCAGTTTCCGTAAGTTGTTCATTGGACAAACTGATCCCTTCAGATGTGGAATTCGTGAATTCAGAATTCTGATCTTTTTGAAAATAACTCCCCAAGGCACTTATCAATAAAGCATGGTCCTTATGGTCAGCAAATTCTTTTTTGTACTGCAGGTCAAATCGCCACTTTGGATTGTCAGCGTTGGTTTCTTCCTTTCTATTCCAGGCGTTGATCAATTCACCGTCAAGGTCTTCTTGACGAAAGTCTGTCTCAGAAGGATTGTTCTCTTTTTCAAATGCATATCTTCCAGATAGGGTCAAGACATTTTTCTTGTTTATATGATAGTCTGTCCCCAGCGTAATATTGTAAAAGGTCTCATTTCTGTAAGACACTCCTTCACTTAGCAGGCTAGTTCCAGAAATGCGATCGAGGTTTACATTATCAGAATACCTCGGCAATGAACGATGTCCCACTCCTAATTGGGTAAAGAGATTGAACTTTTGGGTTCTCCTGTTCAGACTAATGCCAAAACTATGATTATCAGGAATACCTGTGTTGATCGAAACCGAACCATTCAGCCCTTCTTTTTCATCTTTCTTCAGCACAATATTCAATATTCCTGAAGTTCCTGAGGCATCATACTTCGCAGAAGGATTTGTGATCACTTCTATTTTCTGGATCATATCAGCGGTTATCGTACCCAGAGCATTTGAAGGGTCGTCAGCAAGAACCGATGGCTTGCCATCAATAAGTATCTGTACTCCCGAATTTCCTCTTAGAGTGATCTCACCTTCAATATTCACATTTACAGAAGGGACATTATTCAACACTTCTAATGCACTCGCACCTGATGTGCTTAAGTCCTTTCCAACATTAAACACCCTCTTATCTAACTCAAAAGTTGTTTTGGAGACTTCTCCGGTCACCACTACCTCATCAAGCATTTCTGTGTTTGCGGAAATACTGTGAACACCAATATCGATCACCTTATTGACGGGCACTAAATTTTGCAATGTGTCATTCTGATAACCCAGAAAACTAACTACTACAAAGACATTTGGATCCCTGACCTTTAAAGAGAATTCGCCATAATCATTCGTGGTCGTACCAGAGATCAATTCTTTTTTGGAAACCCTATAGGCGGCCACAGTCGCATAAGAGATCGGTTCATTCGATCGATCATCGATGATCTTCCCACGTATTTCAATATCAATGGAACTTTCCTGTGAATCGAGGCCTAAAAAATGGATTAAGGATAATAGCAATAGTATCCATTTAGGTGACATGAACTTGGTTTTTTCGTTTTGCACAACAAGCTTAGGATGTATAATTCAATTCTGTCATGCTGTACATTCTTTGATTAAACCAAAATTAACGCAAAAGGTTTAAAAAACATTTCTTTCTTATTTCAGCTTGATCCCTAAAACGACATTGGTCGATATGAACTTCAGATATGGGGTTTCAGAATTGGTGATAGTTATGTAGTATGTATGAACAAATGCCGGAGATCGAATCTCTAGACCCCAGAATGTCAAAATAAAATGCCCTATTAAAAAAGCCTTCTATCCGCTATGGATCCAAGGGTTGTAGCACTCCGGGCGGGGTTAGCTAAGCTGAGTACCTATTGGCCAGGGTCGAAATGAAAGCCGGCCTCTATGCGGCCACTTTTTGATCTCGCTCACCTTTTTGAAATTCTTTCATTCGGTTTGCTCAATAAAAAAGCCCAAGCTAAAGCTTCGGCTTTCATCCTCTTGTACCCCGGGCGGGACTTGAACCCGCACGAGCAGCTGCTCACAAGATTTTAAGTCTTGCGTGTCTACCAATTCCACCACCAGGGTAAAAAAAAAAGAGCGAAAGACGGGATTCGAACCCGCGACCCCGACCTTGGCAAGGTCGTGCTCTACCAGCTGAGCTACTTTCGCTTTTCCTCAGAAAAAATTGAGGACGGCAAATGTAAAAAATTTCTTTTTACAGACCGCCTTTTCATGCACTCAAGTCAATAACCTCGATCTAATTCTTTCTCTCAATGAAAGACATTGTTTTCTCGGCAGCACCTAAGTTGGATGCAATGAAGGCTTTTGCCCTCTCACCCATACCCAGCCTTAATTCTGAGTCTGAAATAAGTCTTTTCATGGTCTTGTTGAAGTCCTCCTGATCTTTCACTTTAAAAGCAGCTTCACCTTGGATCAAGCGCTCGGCCTCAGGGAATTTACGTACCATGGGTCCGAAGATCACTGGCAGTCCGAATGCGGCTGGTTCCAGTATATTGTGTAATCCATTACGCCAGCCACCTCCAATAAATGCAAGATCAGCAATGCGATACAACATCATCAGGTCTCCCATAGTATCGACAATTATCACATTCTTGACCTTTTGATCGCCATCAGTCAATTCAGAAAGCAAAGTGACCTCCTTAAATTTTTCTATTATAGAATTGATCCTTTTTTCAGAAATGTCGTGCGGAGCAATGATCAAAGAGATCTGGTCTTTTTTCTCCATATAAAATTGATACGCCAATTCTTCTTCCTTTTCCCAGGAACTCCCCAAGATCAAAGTGATCTTGTCATTTTTAAGCCATCTTAAAAATGGAGGAAACTCCGTTTCCCGGGAGTTTTGGAATGTCCGGTCCATTCGGGTATCGCCTGTAACTAGAACATTTTCAAGACTATTCTTTTTCAGAAGATCGGCAGATGCCTCGTCCTGAACAAAAATGTGATCGAATCGTGACAATGCATTTTTGAATAAGCTTCCGTAAGGTCTAAAATAGATCTGATCAACCCTGAATATCCCTGAAACCAAATACCTGGGGATAGCATTGTTCTCAAGTTCGGCCAAATGGTTCAGCCAGATCTCATTCTTTATGAAAATGGCTTTGCTTGGTTGAGTGATCTTCAAGAATTTCCTGGCATTGGACCTGGTATCTAAAGGCAAATAAAAAATATGGTCTGCTACTTTTTTGTTCTTCAAATACTCGTATCCAGAAGGTGAGAAAAGGGTCAAGAGAATACGGTAAGAAGAATGTTCTTTGCGATACAATTCAATGATCGGTTTGGCCATTTCATATTCTCCCAAAGAGGCCGCATGGATCCAAACAAGAGGTCTGTCATTGGGTCCTATCTCATTTTCAAGTCTGGACCATAGGTCTTTCCGGCCCCTCACCCAAAGTTTGGCTTTAGAAGAACCAAATGCTGCAGCGACCTTGATCGCTATACCATAAAGAGCAATGGATATATTGTAAAGCGTTTTCAATAAATGAAATACTTGTCGGAAGTACGCTGATAGATCGGAATGTACCAAGATGCTTTCAAGCCCATGAGTCCATCTAGCCTTTTTGTCTCGTCCTTCATCATAAGATCGAAATTGATGTCTCTCCTACTTTGGGTAAACGCTTCGATAAACTCTATCCCAACCGAAAAATTGACCTTGTTCTTGTTGCCTAAATGCTGATAGCCAATGAATTGTGAGACTGATAAGCCGTTGGTCAACCTATCATATCCTTTCTGTGAATCACCCTCTATTTGTGGGACTTCATTCTCTCTTGCTTCAAACCTTATCCTGTGCTGTAAAAGCCCAACGCCCAGTTTTATTAATAGCCCAGAGTTTTCATTAGGACCAAAAAGAGGAATGATCTTTCCGCCCACTGCTCTTATATCCAAACCTCTTTCCTGAATGAGGACTGTAGCCAACATTCCAAAATTATCTATGAAAAATCCATCACTTGTTCTGATATCCGCAGCCAATTCAGAACTATTCTTGACGCTAGGACCAAAGATCAGGTTACCCTCTACTCCCAGGATCAAGTTTTTCTTTGTTTTGAAATGATATGAAATGCCTGCCAGACCGTTGTTGCCAAAACGATCACCCAAATCCCCGAAGGGTAATTGAAAGGCCCCATTAAATCCGATGAGATTTAAAGCCACCAAAGAATCCCGAACGTTTTTCTGAGCATTTGCCGAAGCATAGGAAAACATACAGATCAGTAAAATATATAGTCGAATGGATCTCATATCTGGGTCTGAACGTGCAATATTAAGAATTTCGTGTAATGCCCTTAGAATTGATCGATCTACACCTTATAAAAGGAGCTTTATTATCTATATTCGCAGTCCTTTTTATCAGAGATGAAAAAAATTCAAATGGTAGACCTCATCGCCCAGTATGAGGACATTCAAAAGGAGGTAGATTCAGCGGTTTTGGACGTCATTCGTTCTTCGGCTTATATCAATGGTCCAGAAGTGAAGTCATTCCAAAAAGAGCTGGAAGAATACATGGGTGTGAAGCATGTAGTCCCCTGCGCCAATGGAACAGATGCATTGCAGGTAGCAATGATGGCTCTTGGCCTGAAACCTGGTAACGAAGTCATCACTGCAAGCTTTACTTATGTTGCAACTGCAGAAGTTATAGCCCTATTAGGACTGACTCCGGTTCTTGTAGACGTGGACCCCGACACCTTCAATATTGATGTAGAGGCCATCCAAAGAGCTATTACTCCAAAAACAAAAGCAATTGTTCCTGTTCATCTATTCGGGCAATCTGCAGATATGGAGCCCATAATGAACGTGGCTAAAGAACACGGCTTGTTCGTTATTGAAGATACCGCACAGGCTATTGGGGCAGATTATGTTTTCTCTGACGGAAGAACACAGAAAGCCGGAACCATAGGTGATGTCGGAACAACATCGTTCTTTCCCTCCAAAAACCTGGGTTGTTATGGTGATGGCGGGGCCATTTTCACGAACAATGACAGCCTTGCGGAGAGGATGCGAATGGTCGCAAATCATGGTCAGGTAAAAAGGTATTATCACGATTTTGTAGGAGTAAATTCAAGATTGGATAGTATACAGGCTGCCATTCTGAGAACTAAACTCAAGCATCTGGATGATTATGCCGCGCGGAGGAACAAAGCTGCAGATATGTACGACACCGTATTTGCAGGAATGAATGATCTGTCGATCCCTTTCAGAGCCAAAAATTCGACACATGTTTTTCATCAATACACGCTTAAGTCAAGAAATATCGATCGAAATGCATTGATCGAATTTTTGAAGGAAAAAGATGTGCCAGCGATGATCTATTATCCTGTGCCACTTCATTTTCAAAAAGCATATAAGGACGACAGATACAAAGACGGAGATTTCCCAGTTACCGAAGAGCTTTGTAAAGGTGTTTTCTCTTTACCAATGCATACACATTTGTCTGGAGAGCAACTCGGTTATATCAGTTCCAGTGTAAAAGAATTTGTAAATTAAAGAATGAAAAAAATAGCCGTAATAGGATCAGGATATGTGGGCTTGGTTACAGGAACATGCTTTGCTGAAACAGGGAATGAGGTGATCTGTGTAGACATTGACGAGCAGAAAGTAGCTAAGATGAAAAATGGTGAGATACCCATTTATGAACCTCATCTGGATGTGATCTTCGAGAGAAACATCAAGCAGAAGAGACTTTCGTTCACAACAGACTTAAAATACGCGCTAGACTTTGCTGAGATCATATTTCTAGCCCTGCCTACTCCACCTGGAGAAGATGGGTCTGCAGATCTATCCTATATTTTGAATGTTGCTGAGAATATCGGACATATCATTGAAGAGTATAAAGTCATAGTGGACAAAAGCACAGTACCGGTAGGTACGGCAGACCTCGTGAAGGAGACCATCGCAAAGAATTGCAATGTCCAATTCGATGTTGTCTCCAACCCCGAATTCTTGCGTGAAGGATTTGCTGTAGACGATTTCCTAAAACCTGAAAGGGTAGTTATAGGAACAACCTCTGCAAAGGCAAGGGAGATCATGGAAGATCTTTACAAACCCTTTATTCGTCAAGGAAATCCTATCATTTTCATGGATGAGCGTTCAGCTGAATTAACGAAATATGCAGCCAACTCTTTCTTAGCTACGAAGATCACTTTCATGAATGAGATCGCTAACTTTTGTGAAATGGTAGGCGCTGACGTTGACAAAGTAAGATTGGGCATGGGAACAGACCAAAGAATTGGCAAGAGATTCTTATTTCCCGGCATTGGTTATGGAGGAAGTTGTTTCCCTAAAGATGTCAAAGCACTTCATAAGTCTGGGAAAGATAGTGAATACCATTTTGGTATCCTTGATGCAGTATTACAGATCAACGATAGACAAAAATTGATATTGGTCGAGAAGATCAAACGGTTTTATGGGAATGACCTCAGTGGAAAGAAATTTGCTTTGTGGGGATTGTCATTTAAACCAGATACGGATGACATTAGAGAAGCACCGGCCATTCATATGGCAAAAGCCCTGAAAGACTTAGGTGCTTCGATCGTTGCATTCGATCCAGAGGCCATGAACAACACTGAAGTACAATATCCCGGACTGGTGTCTTTCGCTGAGAACATGTACGATGCCTTAGTTGGCGCAGATGCCCTGATCATTGCTACAGAATGGTCTGTATTCAGGAACCCAGATTTTCCTAGAATGGAAGAACTCTTGAATGAGAAAGTCATTTTCGATGGTCGAAATCTGTATGATCTAGAATCCATGATGAAAAAAGGCCTCTATTACGAAAGTATAGGTAGAAAGGTCATTAACGAAAGCATTAGAAGCTCCGTAACGAAATGAAGAGAGTACTTATAACAGGAGCAGCCGGATTCCTTGGATCCCATCTTTGTGACAGATTCATCAATGAGGGCATGGAAGTACTTGCCATGGATAATTTGATCACCGGAAGAATGAACAATATTCAGCATTTAATGCCGCATAAGAATTTTGAATTCTATCATCACGATGTTTCCAAATATGTTCATGTTCCTGGAGAGTTAGACTACATTCTTCATTTTGCAAGTCCTGCCAGTCCTATCGATTATTTAAAGATCCCTATTCAAACGCTTAAGGTTGGGTCTCTCGGAACTCACAATCTTCTTGGATTGGCAAAAGCCAAGGGTGCGAGGATATTGGTCGCCTCTACTTCAGAGATCTATGGTGACCCATTGGTGCATCCACAAACAGAGGATTATTGGGGCAATGTAAACCCAATTGGCCCAAGAGGAGTTTACGATGAGGCTAAGAGATTCCAAGAAGCGATCACAATGGCATATCATCGTTTTCATGGCTTGGAAACAAGGATCGTAAGGATATTCAATACGTATGGACCTCGAATGAGACTCAATGATGGACGTGCTTTGCCGGCCTTTATTGGCCAGGCATTGAGAGGAGAAGACATCACCGTTTTTGGGAATGGTGAACAAACACGTTCTTTCTGTTTTGTTGATGACCAAGTAGAAGGCATATACCGTTTACTTATGAGCGATTGTTCAGACCCCGTTAATATCGGTAATCCTGATGAGATCAGTATTAAGGAATTTGCTGAAGAGATCATTAAGCTTACAGGAACCGATCAAAAGATCGTTTATCTAGAGCTACCAGAAGACGACCCGAAACAAAGAAGACCAGATATTAGCAAGGCCAAGGCCATATTGGATTGGGAACCACAGGTAAGTAGACAAGATGGCTTGAAACAGACCTATGATTATTTCAAAAGCCTACCCGAGGAGGAACTATATAAAAAAGACCATTCAAATTTTGATGCATACATAAGAAGGTAATGGAATTTTTTGCGCACGAAACAGCAGTAATTGATGAAGGTTGTTCCATAGGACATGGGACTAAGATCTGGCATTTCAGCCATGTGATGCCAAATTGTTCTATTGGAGAAAACTGCAATATTGGACAGAATGTTGTCGTGTCACCCGATGTTAAACTGGGTGATAATGTAAAAGTCCAAAATAACGTTTCCATCTATTCTGGCGTCACTTGTGAGGATGATGTATTCCTGGGGCCAAGCATGGTCTTTACGAATATCACAAATCCGAGAAGTGCTATAGTGCGCAGAGGACAATATGAAAAAACCAAGGTGATGAGAGGGGCATCGATCGGAGCGAATGCCACCATAGTGTGCGGCAATGACATTGGTAAATTTGCCTTTATAGGAGCTGGAACTGTTGTGACCAAAGCAGTTCCTGCATATGCATTGATCGTGGGCAACCCGGGCCAGCAGATAGGATGGATGAGCGAGTATGGCCATCGACTGGAATTTGACAAAGAAAATGAAGCCACTTGTAAAGAAAGCGGAGAAAAGTACAAACTCGAAAACGACACTGTTAGCAAGATAGGATGAGTAAAACTGACAAGATCAACTTTGCGATCGTAGGAGCTGGACATATAGGAAAGCGCCATGCTACCATGGTCCAAAACAACCCAAGTTCTGAGTTATTGGCTATGTGTGACACAAGAGCCGAAAATGAACTAGGCCTCGATGCATTTGAAGTTCCTTTTTATAATGATCTGGACGAGATGCTGAACAAAACGCCAGAAATTGATGTGGTTTGCATCTGCACTCCTAATGGTATGCACGCAGACCAAGCGATCATCGCATTGAAGGCAAATAAGCATGTGGTTGTTGAAAAGCCTATAGGACTTTCAAAAAATCACTGTGAAGAGATGATCCATATTTCTTTGCAGAAAGACAGGAAAGTTTTCTGCGTAATGCAAAATCGCTACTCACCTCCATCAGTTTGGTTGAAAGAGATCGTAGATAAAAAAATGCTCGGAGACATTTACATGGTTAATGTGAATTGTTATTGGAACAGAGATGAACGATATTATAAAAAAGGGGGGTGGAAAGGTACTCAAGAACTGGATGGAGGAACGCTATATACACAGTTCTCTCACTTTGTTGATCTTATGTTCTGGCTTTTTGGGGATGTTAAGAATATTCAAGGAAAGTTCAGGGATTTTGCACATAAAGACCTTACCGATTTTGAGGATACAGGAACAGTTCTTTTTGATCTTATTCGAGGTGGAATGGGAAGTATCAATTACTCTACAGCAGTATGGAACAAGAACTTTGAGAGCAGTTTAACAGTGATCGGAAGTAAAGGCACAGTAAAGGTTGGAGGACAATATATGAATGAGGTCATTTATTGCGATATCGAGAATTATGTGATGCCAGAACTGCCTGAAGGAAATCCACCAAACGATTATGGAGATTACAAAGGAAGCGCAGCAAATCATCACTACATAATAGAAAACGTTATAGACACTTTAAAAAACAAGACCGTTGCTACGACCAACGTAATGGAAGGATTAAAAGTGGTAGATATAATCGAAAGAATATACGAAGTAAGAAACAGGCAACATGATATACCAAAAATTACTCACGAAAGAGTCTAAACTTGCAGTTATAGGCCTCGGATACGTGGGATTACCCATCGCTTTGGAGTTTGCGAAGAAGATCAAAGTGGTCGGCTTTGACATCAATAGCGATAGGGTTGAATTAATGAAAAACAACATCGACCCCAGTAACGAGCTCGAGAGTTCAGACTTTGAAGGAACAGATATACACTTTAGTGCAGATCCGGAAGACCTGAAAGATGTGAGCTTCTTTATTATAGCCGTACCAACACCCATTGACGAAAGTAATTTGCCTGATCTTGGGCCTGTAATTGGCGCTTCAAAGACTGTAGGTGCTGCATTGAAAAAAGGAGACTACGTAGTTTACGAATCAACGGTTTACCCTGGATGTACAGAAGAAGACTGCGTTCCAGTACTTGAAGAAGTATCTGGTCTAAAATGGAAAGAAGATTTCTCTGTAGGATACTCTCCCGAGAGAATAAATCCGGGTGATAAAGAACACACACTAAGGTCGATCATTAAAGTCGTCTCTGGTGACACTGAAGAGTCTCTGGATGAAATAGCAAAGACCTATGAATTGGTTGTTGATGCTGGCGTGCATAGAGCAGCATCTATCAAAGTTGCTGAAGCAGCAAAGATCATTGAGAATACACAGAGAGATGTAAATATTGCTTTGATAAATGAGTTGTCCATTATCTTCAATAGGCTGGACGTAAACACTTACGATGTCCTTGAAGCAGCGGGCACAAAATGGAATTTCCTTAATTTCAGACCGGGTTTGGTTGGTGGTCATTGCATTGGTGTCGACCCCTATTACCTTGCTCATAAGGCAAAGCAAATGGGATACCATACCAAGATCATAGGTTCTGGTCGTTATGTAAATGATTCTATGGGCTTTTATGTAGGTAAGCAAACTGTAAAAAAAATGATAGCAGAAGGTGTGAATAGTCAGGATGCAAAGGTCTTGATCATGGGAGCGACTTTCAAAGAGAATGTTTCAGACATCAGGAATTCTAAAGTAATTGATGTGATCACGGAACTCACTTCCTTTGGGGTAGATGTAGATGTGATCGATCCATATGCAGATAAAGCCGAAGTAAAGCATGAATATAATTATGAACTTGCTGAAAAACCCAATGGTAAATATGACGCAGTGATCGTAGCTGTTAATCATAATGAATATTCAGACCTAAATGAAGAAGACTTTAAAGCATTGATGACAGACAAAGGAATTTTAGTAGACATAAAGGGTATTTTCAAAAGAAAGTTCCCTTCCTTGAATTATTGGAGCTTGTGACATATTCAAAGACCATATTGATCACCGGAGGAGCTGGTTTTATTGGATCACATACCGTTAGACATTTCGTAAATAAATACCCAAAATACTTGGTCGTTAATTTCGACAAACTTACTTATGCCGGTAATCTGGAAAATTTGTCCGATATAGAAAAAGCCGACAATTACGTTTTTGAGAAAGGAGATGTCGGTAATAAAGAGGATGTCAAAAACCTTTTCGAAAAACATCAGTTTGATGGAGTGATACATTTAGCTGCCGAATCCCATGTAGACAGATCCATTGCATCGCCTGATGATTTTGTGCAGACCAACATTGTGGGAACGGTCAATTTGATCGCTGCTTGCTTAGAAATATGGGATGGGAATTATGAAGGAAAACTCTTTTATCAAGTCTCAACGGACGAAGTCTATGGCTCCTTGGGAGATGATGGATACTTCACGGAAAAGACTCCATATGACCCAAAAAGCCCCTATTCCGCGAGTAAAGCGAGTGCAGACCATTTAGTGAGAGCTTACAATCATACATTCAAGATCCCTGTCGTTCTTTCCAATTGTTCTAACAATTATGGTCCATATCAGTTCCCCGAAAAGCTGATCCCTTTGATGATCAACAACATAAAAAAAGAGCTGCCACTTCCGGTCTATGGTGACGGCACTAACGTAAGAGATTGGCTTTGGGTAGGTGATCACGTTAAAGCTATTGACAATATCTTCCACAATGGGAAAAGCAAAGAGACATACAACATTGGGGGAAACACCGAATGGAAAAACATCGACCTTGTGAAAAAGATCTGCCACATAATGGATGAAAAACTAGGTCGCCCCCAAAATTACTCTCAAGGTTTGATCCAATTTGTGGAAGACCGAAAAGGACACGACAAGCGCTATGCAATTGATGCTCGAAAAGCAGAAGCACAATTAGGTTGGAAACCTGAAATGGATTTCAACAAAGGTCTCGAGTTGACCATTGATTGGTACTTGAACAATGAAGAATGGCTGGATCATGTGACCACAGGTACGTACCAGAGATACTATGATGAACAATACAAAGCATAGTTAAGTGGGGTTTTTCTCCAAATTCCTTCGCAAGAAAGAAGAGCTATTAGACCCAGTCGATCTTTCTGTGCTCCACACAGACGTTCATTCTCACTTGATCCCTGCAATTGATGATGGTTCAAAAAGCATTGAAGATTCTGTGAACATGATAATTAGGTTCAAAAAATTGGGCTTCAAAAAATTGATCACCACCCCACATGTGATGAGTGATTTTTATCGGAACACTGCGGTCAATATCACCGAGGGGAAAAATAATGTCAACAAAGAATTAGATGAAAGAAAGATCAACATGTCTTTAGAAGCATCGGCTGAGTACTATCTGGATGATGATCTGGAAAGAAAGATCGAGAACAAAGAGATCTTGCCCATTCACAGCAAATACATTCTCTTTGAATTACCTTTTATAAGCGAACCATTAAACTTAGGTCAGGCCATTTTCAAAATGCAAAGTCATGGCCTAACGCCTATTCTGGCGCATCCAGAACGCTACACCTTTTGGCATAGCGATAAAGAGAAATATCAGAAAATGAGAGACAAAGGGGTATTGTTGCAATTGAACCTGAACTCTCTGGGTGGATTTTATTCCCCTGACGTTCGGGCTATTTCTGAATGGATGGTTGACAACGATCTGGTAGATATGGTTGGTACGGATTGCCACAGAATAGATCATTTAGATTTTCTTGAGCACAGAACTTCCAGAATGCCCTACTGCCATAAATTGTTGGAAAAGGACTTGTTGAACAAGATCCTATAACCTATGCACTAGCCGTTTCTACTTCACGTTCTATCTTCTTCACTAACCCTTGAAGGACCTTTCCTGGACCTACTTCGGTAAATGAAGTGGCTCCATCAGCGATCATTTGTCTTACAGACTGGGTCCAACGAACAGGTGACGTCAATTGTTTGATAAGGTTTGTTTGGATCTCTGCAGGGTCAATGACTCCCGTAGCGGTAACGTTTTGATAGACTGGACATGATGGCTGACTAAAAGTTGTGCTCATTATAGCCTCTTCCAACTCTGCCTTTGCCGGCTCCATTAAAGGAGAATGGAAAGCACCTCCTACAGGAAGCACTAGAGCTCTTCTTGCTCCTGCTTCTGTCATTCTTTCACAGGCCGTATTTATACCTGGGATACTTCCAGATATAACCAACTGTCCAGGGCAATTGTAATTTGCCGGTACCACAATATCATCTATTTCATTGCAGATCTGTTCTACTACCTCATCGTCCAAAGCAAGCACTGCAGCCATTGTAGACTCTTGCACTTCGCAGGCTTTTTGCATAGCCATCGCTCTTTTGGACACCAACCTCAGACCATCCTCAAAATTCAAAGTACCATTTGCAACCAGAGCCGAGAATTCTCCCAATGAATGACCAGCTACCATATCTGGCGACAGATCGTTTATGGTTTCTGCAAGGATCACGGAATGTAAAAAGATCGCAGGCTGTGTTACTTTGGTTTGTTTTAAGTCTTCTGCTTCCCCATTGAACATGATATCTGTGATATCAAATCCAAGGATCTCATTCGCAGATAAAAACCTTTCTTTTGCTTTCGAATTGCTTTCAAATAGATCCTTTCCCATACCTGGGAATTGTGAACCCTGTCCAGGGAATATGTATGCTTTCATAATTTTCTTTTAATGATATCAATCTCTGCTTCCTAAAAAACGCAGCAAGAATAAGAACAAGTTGATGAAGTCCAGATACAAACTCAAGGCTCCCATGACTGCTGCCTTAGATGCTAGTTCTGTTCCAAATTGTACTGATGCTCCTATTCTCTTTAATTTTTGGACATCATAGGCCGTAAGACCTGTGAATATCAAAACCCCAATGAATGAGATCACATAATCCATCGTCCCACTTTTCAAGAAAAAGTAGTTTACGACCATAGCTATTATGATCCCGATGAGTGCCATATAGAGCATGCTTCCAAATTTCGTAAGGTCAGTTCTAGTTCTCCATCCAAGAACCGCCATTGTTGCAAATGTTCCTGCAGTAATAAAGAAGGTGGCTACGATAGAAGCGTCAGTATAAACCAGAAAAATAAATGAAAGACTAATGCCATTGATCAGAGCGAACAACAAGAAAGAAGTCGCTAATGCAGAAAGTGACAATTTGTGGTATCTAACGCCCATTACAATAACAAAACCCAAAGGAGCTAACATAGTTACCCAACCCAGCATGGTCATTCCAGTAAGTGGATTATATAAATAGCTCATTAATTTTGCCGAGGCTCCAAAAGCCCATGCTGCGATCCCTGAGATGGCAAGGGCGGCAGACATGAATCCGAAAACTTGTGACATAAAATCCTTGGCCAAGACTTTTTCGTCTAACTCATAAGATATCTGTCCATGTGTTTCGTACTCATTTAATTGATCATTCATGTGCAATGTGTTTTATGATAAATTTGAAGATATTAAATTAATGAACTCCCTTCGCGTTTTCGAATTGTCCATGAATTCGCCTACGAAAGAAGAAGTGGTTGTAACAGAGTTTTGTTTTTCCACACCTCGCATCTGCATGCATAAATGTCTAGCTTCAATAACTACAGCTACTCCAAGTGGTTTCAACGTTTCTTGAATGCAATCTCGAATATTGTCTGAAAGTCTCTCCTGAACTTGAAGCCTTCTGGAAAAGGCATCAACGATCCGTGGAATTTTACTTAAACCTACAATGTGCCCATTTGGAATATAAGCAATATGTGCCTTCCCAAAGAATGGCAATAAATGGTGTTCGCACATAGAGTAAACTTCTATGTCTTTGACTAATACCATTTGCTGGTAGTCTTCTGCGAACATGGCACCTTTTAAGATCTCCGCAGGTTCCATTTCATATCCCTGAGTCAGGAATTGCATGGCTTTAGCATATCGTAATGGAGTTTTTTGAAGGCCCTCTCGCTGAGGGTCTTCTCCAACGAGCTCTAATATTTGTTGACAATGAGAAGCGATCTTCTCTACTATTTCATCATCATAAACTTCATTCTTTGAATAAGCCTCTTTCATTTCTGTTATACCATTCATGTTATTCTCCATAATATTCTACATAGTTGTTCTCGGTCTCATAAACCTTTACACAATGCAAGATCGCGCCAAGTTTTTCTATATCGTTCTTTATCTGATCCCAGATCGCAATAGTAACGTTCTCTGTTGATGGTATCACACCTTTTAGAAATGGAACATCTAAATTCAGGTTTTTGTGATCCAATTTATCCGTTACTCTTTCTTTTATAATATCTCTGAGAATTTTCAGGTCCATTAAATATCCAGTTTCCCGATCCACCTCTCCTTTAACAGTCACATGGATGTAATAGTTGTGTCCATGCCAATTTTCATTCGCACATTTTCCAAAAACTTCGTGGTTCTTTTCTGCAGACCAGCTCTCGTTCCACAATTTATGTGCCGCGTTGAAGTGTTCTTTCCTTGTAATATAGATCATAGCAGGCGCAAAGATAAAATAATGAACCTTTCAAAGGCGCTTTTCGCAAGTTGCATTCCACTTTGAACAGAGTTTAAAATAAATATCTTTGGAACCCAATTTTCCATCATTATCAAGGTATGATCGTAATAACCGGAGCAGCAGGTTTCATTGGTAGTTGTCTCGTTCAAAAATTGAATGAGAACAGATTTTATGATCTGGTACTGGTAGATGACCATTCCAACGAAGAGAAAAACAAAAACCTTGAAGGAAAGACTTACAAGGAAAAAATAGACCGAAAAGAATTCTTCGATTGGTTAGACAAGAATCAGCGATTCACACAATTCATTTTTCACATTGGTGCAAGGACGGATACGACAGAGATGGACGAGAGCATTTTCAATGAACTCAATCTGGAATATTCTAAAACCATGTGGAACAAGTGCATCGAACACGCTTTGCCACTAGTCTATGCAAGTTCTGCAGCTACATACGGTTTGGGTGAACATGGTTATGAAGATTCTCATGAAATAGTAAATGACCTTGAACCGCTCAATCCTTACGGTCGTTCTAAGAATGATTTTGACAAATGGGCCCTTGCTCAGGAAAAAGCACCTTTCTATTGGGCTGGTTTAAAATTCTTCAATGTATATGGCCCGAATGAATATCATAAAGGAAGGATGGCTTCGGTAATTTTACATGCCCATAAACAAATAAAGGAAACTGGTATGGTCAAACTCTTCCAGTCCCATAACCCAAAGTATGACGATGGAATGCAACTGCGAGATTTCATCTATGTAAAAGATCTTATTGACGTATGTTACTTTTTGATGCATCACAGAAAGCACTCTGGATTGTACAATTTAGGCACAGGTCAAGCTGCTCCTTTCTTGCAATTAGCAAAAAGCACGTTCAAAGCCATGGGAAAAGAAGAGAACATCGAGTTCATTCCCACACCTGAAGATATAAGGGACAAATACCAATATTTCACTGAAGCCAATATGACCAAACTTCGTTCCATTGGTTATATCAAACCTTTCATGAGCCTTGATGGAGGAGCTCAAGACTATGTCAAAAAATATCTGGAAAAAGGTCTTTACTATTAATTGGTGATCGAAACCACATTATTGAAAAAGCTGGTCTGATACTGTGTAAGACCTACAAAAGCATCACCACTTTGCACGGTTCCATCTATTATTGAAAAGACAGAATTACAGCACTGCACATCTTCAGCTTGAATGTTACTGTTATCCACTTCAATTCTGCATTGATCAGGTACGTTAAAGGTGCAGTGCCTGTCGAATGCTCGAAATTCATCTGTAGAAAAACGATAAACGATTATCCCTTGAGAGCCACCACTGACATATATCCAATTGCCCACGATATTAAGGTCTTGATAGATCGGCAATGCCAAATTCAATTGTGTATCAACAACAACAAATGGAACTCGATCTTCCTGGTCCTTGCAATTCGTGAACAAGATCAGCAATGCAATGAACATGAATTTCGTGAACAATATTATACGTCCGTACCTCATTTAATAGAAGAATTAACGCAAATTTAGACTCATTTATTGAAAAAGAGTGCAGAATGCAGAAATGGCTTTCAAGAATATTCGTTTTGATCATACTTAGTAGTCCTATGGCTATGGACGCACAAAAAAAGAAGGGCCAAAACCCAAAAAAAGCAGCCAAAGAACAGATCAAGAAGCAAGAGCAGAACGAAAAACAAGGCATGAAAGACCTTGAAAAAGCCATAAAAAAGCACAAAAAGATCCAAACCAAGAATACCCGTAAAAGTATGAGTAAGAACAAGAAACGGTCGAAAAATCACCGTGAACGTAAAGACAACATTTTCAGAAGGATCTTGGGTTGATCCAAAACAGCTGTTCAGACCTGTAATTTTTAAAATATCCTTATTATCATTTTCTGGCTAAGGCCCATTTTCGAACGTAAATTCAGCGTCATGAAAAAGTCATTTCAATATGGGAAACTCAATTACATTGGACTCTTGTATTGTTAATGAATGTTAATGCCCAACTATGAAAAAATTATATATTTACGCCCTTGGTAAACCGAGGTTTACTATAACCTAAACAAACGACTGGTATATGTTGAGAAAATCTACTTTATTATTTCTATCATTTTTCATGTCATTGGGGCTTTCAGCACAGCTTAGCTCTGGTACACTTAAGGGAAAAGTTTTTGACAAGGGCAGTAAGGAACCACTTCCATTTGCAAATGTGGTCATACTTCAGGGAACTCAGCAAATTGGTGGGGCCACTACCGATTTTGATGGGAACTACACGATCAAGCCTATCCCACCTGGGACCTATGACGTAAAATGTTTTTTCGTTGGGTACACCGACAGACAGATCTCTGGAGTTAAGATCAATAACAATAAAATTACTTTCCTCGACATGGACATGTCTTCAGGATCAGTGGACCTTGAAGAAGTGATCATTACCGGATATAAAGTTCCATTGATCGATAAGGATGGCGGTGCTTCTGGTGGCACTGTAACAAGAGAAGACATTGCTAAAATGCCGGGGCGTTCTGCGCTATCCGTAGCAACCACTGTTGGAGGCGTATCTCAAGCAGGAACTGGTGGAGGAGTTTCCATCAGGGGTTCTAGAACATCTGGAACGGTTTACTTTATCGATGGTATTAAAGTAAGAGGTAGCTTAAACCTACCAAAGAGTGCTATAGCAGAAGTGCAAGTATTAACTGGAGGTATACCTGCAAATGTCGGTGACGTTGCAGGTGGAGCCATTAACATCTCTACAAGATCAAGCACGATACCTAAGTTCTTCGGAGGTATAGATATTATCTCATCTGGATTCAGAGTAGGTGATGATATTGTTGGATTGGATGCCTATGGTCAAACTCAAATTGAAGGTTCATTTGGTGGTCCGCTAGCATTCAGAAAAGATGCAGAAGGAAATAAATTGGATCCGTTCATGGGCTTCTTCGTTTCTGGAAACTTCAGAAAATTTGAAGATACGCGACCTTCAGCCATTGGAAATTGGTACTTAAAGGAAGATGTAAAGCAAGATCTTCAAGCTAATCCGATCAGGATCCAAAGTATTGCTGGGAACGATTTCCCAGTATATAATTCAGACTTTTTGAGAGCAGATGATTTTGAAAATGTAAAGGCTAGAAAGAATTCAGATCTTTTAGGTGTTTCACTAGCAACTAAGATAGATATCACTCCTTCTAGTTTAGTTTCATTGTCTCTCGGAGGTTCTGCTGATTATGTAGACAGATTGAACTATAGCAGATTAGGTTCAGTTTTTAATTATCAGAACAATTCCAATACAAAAGATCTTACTTGGAGAACCTTTGTAAGGTTTACACAGAGATTTTCTCAGGATACTGATGAGAAACAAACACAAGATAGTCCTGCATCTATCAAGAATGCATACTATACGGTAAGTGTGGATTACTCGAAGCGATTTGCAAAGACCCAACATGAAAGACATGGTGAAGATTTCTTTAATTACGGCCATATCGGAAAATATGAAACATTCGGAGAAACGAATTATACGAGAGAATTCAATCCCAATGGGACAAGTTTCCTTCAGGAAGACGGATTTCTTGATACTTTGATCCAATTTACTCCAGGAGACCTTAATCCTGATCTTGCTCAAGTATCTTCAGCATACTTCGACCTATTAGATGCTGAAGGCAATTACAATAATTTTGAGCAAATACAAGCAGGTGGTCTTTTGAATGGTGATGCTGCTCCAACAGTTTACAATCTTTTCATTAATAATGCCGGTAGTGCACTTGGCGGAGATGCTCAGAATAACACCTATAATATTGTAGATAATGCACAGTTCAGATTGACAGCTGCGGGTTCAGCAGATGTTGGAGATCATGCGATCCAAATAGGATTTGAATATGAACAAAGGGTAGACAGAGGTTATGGATTAGCCCCAAGAGGACTATGGAATCTTGGAAGATTGTTAACCAATTTCCATAATTCAGAGATCGACTTTGATGCAAACCCAACGATCACTTATTTCAACAATGATTTCTATCACGACTATCCTGCTTTGATCTCTTTCGATGATCAAACTGCGTTCGATAAAAATTTAAGAGAATCTCTAGGAGCGGCCGAAGATGCTACATTATATATAGATGCATTGGACCCTTCTCAGCTCTCACTTGATTATTTCAGTGCGGATGACCTTTTTAATGGTGGTTCTAGCCTTGTCAATTACTTTGGTTACGACCATTTAGGAAATAAAACTACGGGAAAGCCGAGCTTTGACGATTTCTTTACCGAGACAGACGAGAATGGATTCAAAACACGACCAATTGGAGCATATGAACCTATTTATATGGCAGGATATGTCATGGACAAATTTGCATTTGATGATATCATCTTTAATGTTGGGCTTCGTGTAGATAGATTTGATGCCAACCAAAAAGTATTGAAGGATGATTATGTAGTAGGTGAATTCTATACTGCAGGTGAATATGGAGATCTAGGAGAACACCCTGGAAATATCGGTGACGATTATGTTGTTTATGTTGATGACATTTTTAACCCAGGTCAGATCAATGGTTATAGAGATGGTGATCAGTGGTTCAATGCTCAAGGTGTTGCAATAGACAATCCTGCTGCGATAAGAGGGCCTCAGGGAATTGCCCCTGCATTGATCAACCCGGAAGAAACCGGTACGAATTTGACTTCAAATTCATTTAAGGATTATGACCCAGCGATCGTAGTGATGCCTAGGGTTTCATTCTCATTCCCCATTTCTGATCAAGCGGTATTCTTTGCTCACTATGATGTATTGTCACAAAGACCAACAGCTGGGAACAGGTTGAACCCTATCGATTATTACTTCATACAATCTAGAACCAATGAAGTTAACAACCCTAACCTTCAGCCTACAAAGACTATAGATTACGAACTTGGTTTCCAACAAGAATTAACACGGACTTCTGCATTGAAGATCGCAGCATTCTATAGAGAGATGAGAGACATGGTTACTACTCGTTTCCTGGCTCAGTCTTTCCCAAGGCAATATATCACGTTCAGAAACATTGATTTTGGTACCTCAAAAGGGGTTACGCTTTCTTATGACCTAAGGCAGACTGGAAATGTTTGGTTGAAAGCAAACTATACGCTTCAATTTGCAAGTGGAACTGGTTCTAATGCTACATCCAATATAGACCTTGCAAGAACGGGTTCACCTAACTTCAGAACAGTAATTCCATTGGACTTTGATCAACGTCATGCTTTACAATTGACCATGGATTATAGATATGGAGAAGGAAAAGACTACAACGGACCTGTCATTGGAAATAGTCAGATATTGGCAAATGCTGGTTTGAACATTGTAGGAAATTTAGGATCCGGAACTCCTTATACCCAGCGTGAAGGAGCATCTAGTTTAACAGGAGTTGGTTTCGCTGGTCTTGTAGGTGGTGCACCTAACAGTGCGCGTTACCCATGGCAGTTTACGGTGAATGCTGTTCTGGACAAGACAATGAGCCTAAACTTCAAAAAGGACGATAAAGAAAAAGCAAGCTCTGGAAACCTGAATGTTTATTTATTGGTCAATAATCTGTTCAATACTCAGAACGTCATAGGTGTATATTCCACAACAGGTAGCCCGGATGACGATGGTTACTTAGTTACAGATCTTGCAGTACAAGATATAGACAACAAAAACGATTCAGAGTCCTTTGTAAATCTTTACAACACGAGACTTGCAAATCCATTTAATTTTAGCCAGGCCAGAACGATCCAATTGGGTGTAAGGCTAGACTTTTAATACAAAAGAATTATGATCACATTAAAGATGAAGACAACATTTTCTTATACAGCGCTTTTCATTGCAGGGCTCCTTATGTCCGTAAATGTTCAAGCAAAAGAAGTTGAAGGAAAGAGCGCTAAGCCAAGCAAAGTGCAAGCTAAAGTGGCTGACTGTGTCCCTCCTACTGGCTATCGTCAATTCGAATTGAACAATGTTCGTTTCGGAATTGAAACGGCTGGTTTACTTTGGGAAAACAGACCAGGTGGTAGTGTTCCTGATTATGAAGTTCCGAAAGGAAGTGATACGCATTCCATATTTGCAGGTGGTCTTTGGATGGGTGGAACCTCCCCAGATCAGCAGTTGAAATTGGCTGCGATCACATATCGTCAGAGCGGAACAGATTTTTGGCCTGGACCATTAACATTAAACTCTGCAACAGTAGAACCTGAGGTATGTGAGCAATTCGATACACATTATTATATAAGAAGACAAGATTCTGAGCTTCACAGATTGTGGTTTAACCGTGTTCAGCAAGTAGCAGACGGAACCCTCCCTGAAAGTGTTTTATCTGAAGAACCATTTGAACAAGGTTATTCAGTGCCGCAATACTTCTATGATTATCCTGCGATCAATTTAGATCCATTATCTGATTATAACCTTGCCCCATATTTCGATTACAATGGAGACAATTTCTATAATCCAGATGACGGGGATTATCCGGGTTATGACCTTGATGGAGATATAGATTGTAATGCAAAATGTGCTAAAGATGCCATCCCATTATTTGGAGATGAAACACTTTGGTGGGTCTTCAATGATAAAGGTAGTATCCACACAGAATTCGGTGGTGCGCCAATTGGTATGGAAGTAAAAGCGCAAGCTTTTGCCTTTACCTCTAATGATGAGATCAATAACATGACCTTCTGTAACTATACCTTGATCAACAGAGGAACACAAACATTGATAGATACATATTTTGGTCAATGGGTAGACCCAGACCTTGGTTGTTTCGATGATGATTATGTTGGTTGTGACGTGCAAAGGGGATTAGGTTATTGCTACAATGGTGATGCTGAGGATGAAAACTGTTCCGGTGCAAATGGATATGGTATTCAACCGCCTGCAGTTGGTGTCGACTTCTTTGAAGGACCTTTCCAAGACCCGGATTTTAAGGACAATCCAGATACGACTGATATTGCAACTGCGATAGCAGAAGGTGGTATTCCTTACCCTGGTTTAGGGATCGGATACGGAGATGGTGTAGGTGACCCTGCATTTTGTGTTGACCCTGAGTGTTGTGACAATGAGCGTTTTGGAATGCGTAAGTTCGTTTATTATAACAATGACAACAACCCAGTGAATGGAAACCCGGACATTGCAGTTGAGGTTTATAATTACCTAAGAGGTTTCTGGAGAAATGGTCAGAGAATGACATGGGGAGAAGACGGTACGAATGCGAATAACACGCCAACAGATTACATGTTCCCTGGAGACACTGATCCTTTAGGTTGGGCAACAGGAGGAGTTGAATTGAGCACAGACTGGACAGAAGCGGGAGTGGACAATGTGCCAGCGGATAGACGTTTCTTGCAATCTGCAGGACCTTTCATCCTTGAACCTGGGGAATTCAATAACATTACCGTAGGTGTTGTTTGGGCTAGAGCCTTGAGTGGTGGTCCATTAGAATCTGTAAAAGAACTTCAAAGGGCAGATGACAAAGCACAATCTTTATTCGATAACTGCTTCAGAATATTGAATGGACCGACTGCACCTGAAGTGACCATTCAAGAATTGGATCAGCAATTGGTGCTTTATATCAACACGAACAATCCTATTACGGGCGGGAATATTGAGGATTATGAAGAATTCGACCCAACTATTCCAGATACTTATACTGATGGTTCAGAAATACCAGAAGATGAAAAGAATTATAAATTCCAAGGCTACAAGGTTTTCCAGGTAAGAGATGGTTCTGTTTCTGCCAATGACCTTGATAATCCTGACCTTGCGAGATTGGCTTTCCAGTGTGATATTGAAGACAATGACGAAAACGGAAATCCGATCGATCAGATCATAAACTGGGAATTTGACCCGGCACTAGGTCTAGTTGTTCCAACTGAAAAAGTGAATGGAGCAAATGAAGGTCTTAGCCATACTTTCCATGTTACGGAAGATCTGTTTGCTAGTGAATCTGGCAAATTAGTGAACCACACAAAATACTATTTCATAGTAACGGCATATGGTTACAATAACTATGAAGACTATAATTACCTTACCCAATCAGGTATGGCATTGCCGTATATTGAAAGTAGAAAGGCTGCTGTAGGTGATGTAAAAACACTTTGTGGTATTCCTCATATCACATCACCAGAAGCAGGTGGAACGATCCAACCTGCAGAGTATGGAGATTCATTTGAAATGATAAGGATAGAAGGAGAAGGAAACGGTGGACTTGAGTTAAGACTAAGCGATGAAACCATTGATGAGATCATGAGCGGTGAGCCATGGAGAGCAGATGACTTGAAATACTTGCCGAATTTCGGTCCGGTAAACGTAAGGATCGTTGACCCATTGAACGTTACGGATGCAGCACTTGAGCTTTCCTTCTTCGTTCCAGAAGAGTTTAGTGTAGATGAAGATGAAAAATTAGACGAAGGAGAGACTTTCTGGAGGATAAGTAACCTATCTGACCCAAGTATTCCGGACATTATTTCTGAAGTGTCAATTGATGACAGGAACGAACAAGTAGTGCCTGAATATGGGATCTCGGTTCTCATCGAGCAATATGAATTTGATGGTAGTGCTGCACAGCCTGTGGCCGAACCTTTAGGAGTCACTTTAGAATTTGAAGACCCGGATATACAATGGTTAAGTGGTGTGCCTGACCAAGATGGACAGACAGACTATAACTGGATACGTTCAGGAACGGTAGTAGATGAAGATAATCCCGCTACTCCATTTGATGAAACAGACTTCAACGATTACAGCGGAAAAGATGATGATGAAGTTTATGAAAATTTAGGTGGAGGTGTAGTTGCTCCTTGGTATATGACAGCAAGGAACAATCATGGTCCATCTGCAGAAGGGCTTTCTGCTGCTCACGGGCTCACAAGTTCAGATGACTTGAGCAGTGTGCATTTAGTGTTCACATCTGACAAATCCAAATGGACCAGATGTGCTGTACTGGAGATACAAGAGGAAGATGATCTTGCAGAAGATAATGCGGATAAATGCGAATTAAGGGGTGCCTTATCTGTAGATAAAAATGGAAGGAACCAAGATCACCCAAACCACAATCAAAGTGAAGCTACCTTTAATGGCACACAAGTAGATGGTGATGGTAATTCTTATGGAATGGGATGGTTCCCTGGATATGCCATAGATATAGAATCTGGAGAACGTCTGAATATGGCCTTCGGAGAAAACTCTTGGTTAGCTGGCGAAAATGGCCGTGACATGATCTGGAACCCAACAAGTACAAGATTCTCTCAAACATTCCAGGAAAGAGGTGGAGGATTCCACTACGTCTATGTCTTTAGAAATGACAGAAGAGATGCCCTTTCTAATGATAGAATGCCAGTTTATGATGGTGGTACATATCTCTACAATTTCGTAGAAGGTAGTAGCACAGAGAAAAGAAGGGTTTGGAGATCATGCATGTGGGTGGCCTTCCCTCTACTAAATGATGGATATGAATTGCTAAGTGTTGAAGATGGATTGATACCAACAGACGTTACTATAGGGATCAACATCTCCACAGAATATAAAAGGATGCCAACGTATGCATACAAGTTTCCAGAGTATTATGACGGAGCAGGTGTAGACTATGATGAATTCGATCCATTTTCTGATGATCCTCAGGAGGTAAATGGTTCTTCACCATTCATTCCTCAGTATGATGATGCAGAGAATAGATGGCACCCAAAATACAGGTTCAACACAGAAGGTGTAAAGACCGTAACCAACGATGTTGATGCAGCACAAGAGGCTCTCGACTTGATCAATGTCGTTCCTAATCCATACTATGCATTCTCTAACTATGTACAAGATAGATTGGACAATAGAGTGAAGATCGTAAATGTGCCAGAAAGATGTGTTGTGCGAATCTATGATGCCTCGGGCACATTGATCAGGAAGTTCGACAAGGATAACCCGAATACATATATAGAGTGGGATATGAAGAACTCTGTGAATATTCCTATCTCAGGTGGTATGTACATTATACATGTAGATGCTCCTGGAATTGGAGAAAAGGTTGTGAAGTTCTTTGGTGTAATTAGACCAACAGACCTCGAAAACTTCTAAGTAGAACTATTAACCAAAGCCAAAGAATTGAAAAAGATGAAAAATATCTCAATTATACTAATAGCCCTTTTCACTTTCAGCACGGCCGATATGTTTGCTGGAAATGAAGACAGAGTGGGTTCTGCGGGAGGGACACAATTATTGATAAACCCTTGGGCCAGAAGTACCGGTCTTGCTGGCGCGAATATCGCCAATGTAGAAGGGATAATGGGGTCATTCCTAAATCCTGCCGGCATAGCCTTTACTAGAAAGTCAGAGATCATGTTCACCAATACAACTTGGTTGAGCGGAGCAGATATCAGTATTAACGCCATAGGTCTTTCTCAAAGATTGGGAGAATCTAGCGTAATAGGAATTTCTGTTGTTTCAATCGATTGGGGTGAACTTGCAAGATCCACAACTGCTTTACCCGAAGGAGATGGAACGACATTCTCGCCTAATTTCTCGAATCTGGCGCTATCTTTTGCAAAAGAATTCTCTAATAGTATTTATGGAGGAATGAGTTTGAAGATCGTTTCAGAAGGAATAGCCGATATCAACGCCAGTGGCTTTGCGTTGGATGCAGGTATCAAATATGTTTCAGGTGAAAGGGATCAGGTGAAATTCGGGATCGCTTTGAAAAATGTTGGCCCTGGAATGAAATACAGCGGAACTGGACTTACGGAAGGTGTAACAACAGGAAACGGAAGTTCACTTAATGTAGAGCAAAGATCAGCTTCTTTTGAATTGCCTTCTCTTGTGAATATTGGTGTTGGATACGATTTCGTATTGGCCGAAGACCATGACCTTACGGGAATGGTGAGTTTCACTTCGAATTCATTCTCAAAAGACCAATACAAAGTAGGACTTGAGTATTCTTTCAAAGAATACTTCAACCTAAGAGGTGGATATTCATTGGAACCAGAAAGCAAATTAATAGACGAAGACACGAATGCTTTAAGCGGACCTGCTTTTGGTGCTTCATTGGCATTGCCCATAGGTGATGAAGGTGGATCCCTTGGTTTCGATTATTCTTATCAGGTCACTAATCCATTTGACGGAGTACACTCAATTGGCTTAAGGCTAGACCTCTAGACAAGAAATTCTCAAATTTTCTTATATTTGAAGATTGAATAGTACCCTCTTTATGAGGGTCTATTTTTTTTTGGTTTAAACTGAACACTATAAATGTCAACTATTATGTCGAGCCAGATAACATATTATACTGAAGAGGGCTTAAATAATTTAAAGGAAGAATTGCATCAGCTGAAAAGCGTTGAAAGACCAAAGATCTCTCAACAGATCGCAGATGCACGTGATAAAGGCGATCTTTCTGAGAATGCTGAATACGATGCTGCTAAAGAGGCTCAGGGCCTTTTAGAGCTGAAAATAGGCCAGCTGGAATCGCTCATGGCTAATGCACGTTTGATCGATGAATCTCAGATGGATAATTCCAAAGTCCTGATACTCTCTAAGGTCAAGATCTTGAACATGTCCAATAAAATGGAGATGGAATATACGCTGGTTGCAGAGAATGAAGCAAACCTAGCGGCAAAGAAGATCTCTGTGGACTCTCCTATCGGAAAAGGACTGATCGGAAAGGAAGTTGGTGATATTGCAGAAATTGAAATACCAGCAGGAAAGATCAAATTCAAGATCTTGAATATCAGCCGCTAATGGCTACCATTTTTACTCAAATAGTAAAGGGAGAAATTCCTGCATTTAAAATTGCCGAAGACGAAGACTTTTTGGCATTCTTAGACATTATGCCTTTGGCTAAAGGCCATACTTTGGTCATTCCAAAAAAAGAAGTAGACTACATTTTTGACATCGATGATGATCTGCTCTCAAGAATGCATGTTTTCGCTAAACAAGTGGCAAAGAAAATAGAGAAGGCCATTCATTGCGAACGCATTGGCGTTTCAGTAATTGGTTTGGAAGTGCCGCATGCACACATTCATCTCATCCCCATCAATTCTTTAGAGGATATGAATTTTTCCAAACCCAAACTTAAATTAGAACAAGAGGAATTGAAAAGCATCGCTGATCGGATAAACGCTAACTGATCATTCCTTTACTCTGTGCTTCTGATCCTGAACAAAAGCCTTCCAGCCAGTAAAGCTTTTCCCATTCCCCAAAACCTTTCCAGCAGAAAAATGGTGACATAAAGCAACAGCTAAGCCATCTGTAGCATCATGTTCTTTTGGCATTTCAACGATCTTGAAAATATTCTGGAGCATAGCTGCTACCTGTTCCTTAGAAGCATTACCATTTCCAGTAATGGCTTGTTTTATCCTTCGAGGTGCATATTCGATGTAAGGTACATTCTTACTCAATGCCGCAGCTATTGCAACTCCCTGGGCCCTTCCTAATTTCAACATACTCTGGACGTTCTTCCCAAAAAAAGGAGCCTCTATCGCCATTTCATTGGGTTGAAATTCGTCTATGATACCTGCAATACGAGAAAAAATACGCTCCAATTTTTCCGAATGTGTTTCCAATTTGCTCAATCGTATCACACCCATGTTCAGCATTTCGGTCTTTTTTCCGGAAACGCACATAAGCCCGTAACCCATTATCGTGGTTCCAGGATCCACGCCCAATATGATCTTCTCTCTCTTCATAGATCTTTGACTATATTTGAGTCTAGCCATGTCAACAACAAAATGCCTCCGATAAAAACAACTCGTTTACGGCCCTTCATTATTGCGTTTAAATTTCTCATTTTCCTTGCTGCTATTTACGTCATCTACCAAAAACTTTCACACAGCGAGCATAAGGATATTTCTACTTTTCTAGGCACCTTGTTCAGCAGTACAAACTCACTGCTAGTCTTTCTACTAGTTGGGGCAATGTCCTTTTTAAACTGGGATCTCGAAACGCGCAAATGGCAGATATTAATGAAGCCGTACGAACAACTGGAATACAGTAAAGCATTCCGTTCAGTGCTAGCTGGAAGTGCAGTGAGCTTTGTAAGTCCAAATCGAAGTGGATCGTTCATAGGTCGCGTACTTTTCCTGGAAAGCAGAAATCGAGGGCAAGGCACCGGAATGTCCATCCTTGGAGGCTTTGCACAGACTTTAGTATCATTGATCACAGGGCTTCTTGCCTTAAGCATTTGCCTTTTTCCTAAAAACTTTATAGAGCATAAAACACTCATTATTACTTTAGGGATCGCAGCAAGCGCAGTCTTCTTCCTTCTTTACTTCAAGTCTCAGTGGTTTGCAAGGATAGATCTTAAAAAAACTGTTTTCAAAGAGATCGCTCAACCCTTCCAGGAAATACGTAACGAACAGCGCATTAAGGTGATCTCGCTCAGTGTTCTTCGCTATTTGGTTTTTAGCCTTCAATTCGCCTTGCTCCTATCTATTTCATCATTGCAAATGCCACTGATGCAATTGTTATTATGTGTATTCATCATTTATTTTATCATGGGGCTTCTCCCCTCTTTATGGTTGGGAAATTTGGGCCCAAGAGAATTGATCTCTATCATGGTCATTTCTTCTTTTTATCCGGGAGATCTTGGAACAGATGAACAATTCCAAGTTATATGGCCATCCCTTGTTCTATGGGTTGTAAATCTCTGTATACCAGCGCTTATGGGTAGCTTTTTTTTACTTGCTAAACGAGTGAGAACATGACCTCAATTTCACCTGAAATATCCGTGATCATGCATTTGATCATTTTCGCTTATGGGCTATTGATCATTTTCTTGGTGTGGGGATGGTACAAAGTGAAAGGGCAACGCTTGGAGGATGGACCACAGGAACACAGTTACAGCGTCCTCATCCCATTTCGAAATGAGAAAGATACTCTGCCTCTTTTGCTTTCTAGTTTAGAAGGGCAGAACTTTAGCAAAGGACTCCAGAAGATCCTATTTGTAAACGACCACTCAGATGTCCCTTCAGTTGAGATCATAAAAAACTACAGTGGTCATTTGCCTGTTGAACTGATCGATCTAGGTCCTCAAGAAAAAGGAAAGAAAGACGCATTAAAAAAGGCATGGTCTCGGCTAGATACAGGTTATATCGTTCAACTAGATGCAGACGTCTTCTTGCATGATAAATGGGCTGAAAGCATTTCTCCCCTGATCGGAAAAGCGGATCTGTGCATTTTACCGATCGAATTCGAATACAAGAGTATATGGCAGGCCATTTCCTCATTAGAATTCATGGCCCTCTCTATGACCACTTTTGGAAGTGCGGGCCTTGGAAAAGCCATATTGGCCAATGGAGCTCATCTCATTTACAAAAAAGAAGGACTTTCTGACCTGGCTGCGAGTAACTCATGGACCAAAACCGCATCGGGAGATGACATGAAATTGGTGGAGCATTTCTCGAAAACTGGAAAAGTCAAGGCCTTTCTCAGACCTTGGCTAAAAGTGAGCACACGATCAGCTACCACACTTAAAGAGCTGTTTACCCAACGCCTAAGATGGGCCGGTAAAACTAGGGTCAACGGCACCATTACTTCACTTCTAGCAGGACTTTTTGCGATCTTGGTCAATGTGCTTTTTGCTATTTCCTTAGTTCAGATATTTAAGGGATACTCTGCACCCGTTCCTCTATTTCATGTTTTTGCGTCATCAAAAGTCTTTCTGGATATTTTCTTTTTATGGCCTGCACTTTCGTATTTCAGAAAGCGATCTTTGATATTATTCTACCCCATTTTGGCCATCGCTTATCCTTTTTATGTTCTTTTAATATTGATTCTCAGTTTTAAAAAGACTAGCGCTTGGAAAGAAAGGGAGATTAAAATTAATTGAGCGAACAAGACACATATTGGGGAGGCATTTTCAAGAAATTGAAACGAGACAAAGCAACCATTTTTGGAACTTTCATCATTTTTGGGGCTATTCTTATTTCAATCCTTGGAGCTTATATACGGCCAGACAGCACTCATAATGCAGACCTTAAGACACTGCCCTATGCTCAAAAGAAACCTGGTTTTGTAGGACATTTCCTAAAAGTCCATAGTTCTACACTCACTGAAGGATCTTTGTTCGGAAAGGGGCTTTTTTTTGGAGGTCTTTCAAGTGAATACGACCTATACCCTTTTCACTCATATAAGATCGAGAACGGAACTGTGATCCTAGAAGAAATTAACGGAAAGAACAATGAAAAACAAGGAAGACTGACTGCCTATTCATTTGAGGAAGTCGTAGGTCCCAATTTCAAGGGAGATCCTCAGACATATATTACTCAGGAACTCATCATTTCCAAACGCTATGTTCTAGGTACTGATAAGTTTGGAAGGGACATGCTCAGCCGTTTACTCGGGGGCACTATAATTTCACTATCAGTGGGTCTTATTGCAGTTCTCATATCGCTTATTATTGGCCTTACTCTAGGAAGTATTGCCGGATATTTCGGAGGTTGGGTTGATAATATCGTCATGTGGTTTATCAATGTCATTTGGTCTATACCTACTCTTCTTATCGTCATTGCGCTTACTTTACTTTTCGGCAAAGGCTTCATTCAAGTTTTCATTGCCGTTGGACTTACCATGTGGGTGGAAGTTGCTCGTGTTGTCAGAGGAGAAATACTGAGCATAAAGGAAAAAGAATATGTAGAAGCCGCAAAAGCTTTAGGCTATTCAAATTGGCGGATCATCAGTAAACATGTGTTGCCCAATTCCATTGACCCTGTTATCGTCATATCTGCAGCAAACTTTGCTACGGCTATTCTATTAGAAGCTGGTCTGAGTTTCTTAGGAATTGGAACACAGGTTCCTATGCCCTCTTGGGGCTATATGATCAAAGAGCATTATTCTTACATCACCACGGATCTCGCTTACCTTGCAATTTTACCAGGTCTTTGTATAATGCTTTTAGTCCTCGCTTTTACGCTGGTTGGAAATGGCTTGAGAGATGCACTGGACGTGCGCTCTGCAAAAACCTAAAATGGAAGATCGTCCTCTTCTTCAGGTAGAGCTGGTTCTTCTGCGGGTGGTGGAGCCACTTCTGGTAAGGGAGGTTGATCAGCACCACCACCTACTTTTTCCATTCTCCATGCATTCAAAGAATTGAAGTATTTAACTTGTCCATCAGGAGCCGTCCATTCGCGACCTCTAACATCAAAATTTATTTTTACTTCGTCTCCTTCTTGCATTCCATCAATTAGTCCACAGTTGTCTTGTACCAACTGAAATGAAATGTATTGTGGATATGGTCCTGAGTCCTGAGTGATCACAAATTCTCTTTTCTTGAATGAGTCAGTCACCTGCTGTGTTTCACTGATCCTCTTTAATTTTCCCTCTATTGTAAACATCTAAAAAAAGTATTAATTATTGTAAGAAAGTAAAGTTTTCCAAGCCTCATCAACCTGACCTTTTTCTAGGTAGTCATGGGCCCTTTGATGCAATTTCTTTTCCAACTCTCCTGCTTCATCCTGCAACTCTACAAAGATATCACTTAATTCAATGAGTTTAAAATCATTGACATCTGTCTCATTGGGGACCTCTTCTACATTACCCAATAGACCAAGGTCGTTACCAGTTAATATTTTACTCATTCGCACATCTTCAGGAAGGGCATCTACCCCTATTCCTAAATTGCGTAATGGCTTAGGAACTTCGAACAGGGCCTCTCCCTGAGCACGGCAGTAGTAGTTCCCTCCCATTCTGGCTACAAGGTCGATCTTTCTTTGGTCGATCCTACCTTCCTCATCCAAGATCGACTCGTCTATGTGCATTTTTACGACTTCGCACATGATCAGATTTCCTGCTCCTCCATGATCTCCCATTTCGATGATATCTTTGACTATACACTCAAATTGAACTGGAGATTCTTTAACTCTATAGGGTGCCACAATATCAGAAGGAACTGGGGTAAATCCAGCCTTCTCAAATTCGCTCACACCTTCAGCATATTCAGTACTTGAAAGAGACGTCTGCTGCACAATGTCATATGTTACAACATTTATCACACATTCCTTAGTTGCTTTAGCATTCTCATAGGTGTGCTTAGTGGTGTTGTCTCTTCCCCTTCTTGCTGGTGAAAAGACCAAAATTGGTGGTACTGTGCTGAATACATTAAAAAAACTGAACGGAGCCAAATTGGGGTCTCCATTCTCATTAATTGTGCTAGCAAGTGCTATTGGTCTAGGGCCTATAGCGCCCAGCAAATAGCCGTGCATCTTAGCAAGGGTTGTTTCTTTTGGATCTATGCTTTTCATAGCTGAATTAAAGGCTGACGAAAATAGAAGTTATTGGTTTATTTTCGATGATAATTACTTAGGAAAAAAGATAAAAAAAGTATCTTTGCACTCCTTTTTAGAAAGGTTCAACGGAACTCGAACAAAAGATGGCATTAAAAAATGCGGATATGGTGGAATTGGTAGACACGCTAGACTTAGGATCTAGTGCCGCAAGGTGTGGGGGTTCGACTCCCTCTATCCGCACATTTTTTTCAAGCGAAATTCTTTAGTTAACACGACTAAACGCTAATTTTCAAAAGACCCTTTTACATATGAATATTGTTCAAGAAAATATTGACAGGCTCAACGCTAAGTTAAAGATAGTCCTTAGCCCTGATGATTATGCAACACAGTACGATACTGCGTTAAGATCTTACAGAAAGCAAATGAATATGCCTGGTTTCAGACCTGGGACTATCCCTATGGGTGTTGTAAAAAAGAAAGTTGGTAGACATTTATTAGCTGAAGAGATCAACAAAGTCCTTAGCGAAAGCATTTACAAGTACATCACTGAGAACAAGATCGATGTTCTAGGAACTCCTCTTCCACTAGCTGAAGGTGAAAAAGGTGACTGGGATGATCCAAAAGACTTTGAATTCGAATATGAATTAGGTTTAGCTCCAGAATTGGATGTCAAAGTAAGTTCAAAAGACAAGGTCAAATACTATATCATCAAAGTGGATGACAAAATGATCGATCAGGAAGTGGAACGTATGCAAAAGATGTACGGAAAACTTATGGATGCTGAGGTATCAAGTGATGAAGATGTGATCAAAGGTGTTTTTGTGGAGTTGGACGAGAATGGCGATATTAAAGAAGGCGGTATAATGAATGAGTCATCTGTGGGGCTTAACTATATTGAGAATGAAGACCTTAAGAAACAGCTAACAGGCATCAAGATCGGTGACACGGTTGATCTCGACCCGGAACATATTACAAGCAACCACGGTGAATTGGGAAGGATATTGAATATTACCCATGACCAGGTTCACGACCTTAATACAAAATTCAAGTTCACGATCAAAGAGATCAAGCATGTGGAATTGTCTGAGATCAACCAAGAACTTTTTGACAAGATCTACGGAGAAGGAAACGTAAATTCGATCGATGAGATGAAGGCGAAGATCAAGGCTCAATTAGATGATGCATATGTGACAGAAAGCGACAGGATGTTCATGAGAGATGCATCTGATCACTTTATCTCAAAACACAAGGTGCAACTTCCAGATGAATTCCTAAAAAGATGGATACAGCGTTCTTCAGAAAAGCCTGTTACTCCTGAACAAGTAGAGCAAGATTACAACAACTACGCGATGAGCCTTAAATGGCAGTTGATCACTAATGAAATGATCAAGAACTTTGGACTAAAGCTAGAAGAAGACGAAGTATTGAATGAAGCAAAGTCTTTGATCGTAAGAAACTATGCACAATACGGTTATCCATCTCCTGCAGATGAGGAATTGCAAGAAACTGCTGTAAGAGTGCTTCAAAACCAAGACGAAAGAAAAAAATTGGTTGATGCAATTTTTGATAGAAAGATCAAGGACTATTTGAAAGAGAACATGAAACTCTCTGAAAAAGAAGTGTCTTTCGATAAGTTCGTAGAATTGGCAAAAAAGTAGTTCTCTTTTTCCAACAAGCCTTTATAAAAACTTAACTTTTTCCAGTCACTCTGGCATGGGAAAAAATGTATATTTCGAATTCCTAAATAAGGACATTCCGAATAGATCGATGTTATACACAAAAAAATAAAAATGGACGCAAACGAATTCAGAAAATACGCTATTAAACATGCTGGGATCAGCAGCATGACACTAGACCAATATACTTCAGTTACCAATAATTACATCTCGCCTACCATTATCGAAGAACGTCAGTTGAACGTTGCATCAATGGATGTATTCTCTAGATTGATGATGGATAGAATTATTTTCTTGGGTGTACCTATCAATGATTACGTAGCAAACATTATTCAGGCCCAGCTGCTCTTTCTGGAATCATCTGACGCTAAGAAAGACATTCAGATATATTTGAACACTCCAGGAGGAGGTGTTTATGCAGGATTAGGTATATACGACACCATGCAATACATAAACCCTGATGTCGCAACGATCTGCACAGGTATGGCAGCATCTATGGGAGCTGTACTTTTATGTGCTGGCACAAAAGGGAAAAGAACCGCACTTACTCACAGTAGAGTTATGATCCACCAACCATTAGGTGGCGCCCAAGGACAAGCTTCAGATATTGAGATCACCGCTAGAGAGATCCAGAAGTTAAAGAAAGAATTGTACGAGATCATCGCAAGTCATACTGGAAAAGAATACAAACAGGTATGGGAAGATGGGGACCGAGATTATTGGATGAAAAGCGATGAGGCCAAGAAATATGGTATGATCGATGAAGTACTAGCTAGAGGTAAGGACAAGAAGTAATTTGAATAAGACCTCGATAATCAGTATTTTACATATTCTTTAAGAGTAAGCAATGGGGAAAAATGAGATCAACTGCTCTTTTTGCGGTCGCAAAAAGAATGAGGTGAACGTGCTGATTGCCGGTATTTCAGGTCACATCTGTGATAACTGTATCGGACAAGCAAGTTCTATCATGCGCGAAGAAATGGAGCAAAAGACCGTTGGGTCACTCGACTCTAGCTTCACATTGCAAAAACCAAAAGACATCAAGACCTATTTAGATGAATTCGTGATCGGTCAGGATGAGGCAAAAAAAGTGCTCTCAGTTGCAGTTTACAATCACTATAAAAGACTTCTTCATGACCCATCTATTCGTGATGATGTCGAAATTGAGAAGTCGAATATTGTAATGGTAGGTGAAACGGGGACTGGGAAAACTCTTCTTGCACGCACCATTGCAAAAATGCTGAATGTGCCATTTTGCATTGCTGATGCCACCATTCTCACCGAAGCTGGATATGTCGGAGAAGATGTGGAAAGCATATTATCCAAGCTCCTGCAGGCTGCGGATTTCGATGTAGCGCTTGCTGAAAGAGGTATCGTATTCATTGATGAGATCGATAAGATCTCTAGAAAAAGTGACAATGCCTCGATCACTCGAGATGTGTCCGGAGAAGGCGTGCAACAAGCACTACTGAAGCTATTGGAAGGCTCTGAAATAAATGTCCCACCTCAAGGTGGAAGAAAACACCCTGAACAAAAACTGATCCAGGTGAATACTAAGAATATTCTATTCATAGCCGGAGGAGCATTTGACGGTATTGACAGGATGATCAAAAGAAGGATCAACACAAGTAGCATTGGTTATTCAGCAAGTTTGGAGAATGCGGTTGTAGGTGAGAACATTTTGGAATATGTAGCTCCTCAAGACCTAAGGTCCTTTGGACTCATACCAGAACTTATAGGTCGTTTCCCGGTGCTCACTCACTTAAAACCACTTACACCTGATGTATTACGCAGGATATTGATAGAGCCGAAGAATGCATTGATCAAGCAATACCAAAAGCTATTTGAAATAGACAGTGTACAGCTAACCTTCGATGATAATGTATTGGATTACATTGTAGAAAAGGCCATGACATTCAAATTGGGCGCTAGGGGATTAAGATCTATTTGCGAGGCCATATTAAGAGATGCAATGTATGAATTACCTAGCGATGGGTCGGTATCTGAATTGAATATCTCATTAGAATATGCCGAAGAAAAGTTTTCTTCTTCGAAGATCTCTAAACTCAAGGTTGCCTAGAACCATCAACCCCCTTAAGGGTTTTGTCAAATTTTTTGATCAATTCGTAGAGTTTTATCTGTTATCCATCGAAACATTCGTTGGGCATGTTCGTACATAAGAGCAAAACACTTTGTGTAGAACGAAAAAACAGATGATGAAAACAATTACTCAAAAACTATTTATTGGCGCTATCGCCATTTTAATGACCACTGTTTCCTATGCTGCTGTCGACTTAGCCGATTTTAGAGTTGAGAAACAACAAGGTGCAGTTTGGTTGAACTGGACAACAATGTCTGAATCAGATTGTGTCATGTTTGTCATAGAAAGAGCAAACAAAGGACAAAACTGGGTGAAGCTTGGAAAAGTGGACGCCACGGGTGGGATCGACATGGTAACTTCTTATGAATTCTTTGACCAAGGAAGTTTTTCTAACATGGTTTCTTACAGATTAAGTTACCTGAATGGCAATGATCAAAAAACAGAGCTTGCCACTGAATCCATTTATACAGTTTCAAACGAAAATACAGGAACTTTTAGCGAAGTTCTTTCTACAAGACCAAGCCCAGAAATGGGAAGCTCTAGAGCACTTGCTATCTGCGATGTAGCTTCATTCACTGCAAAAGAGAAAAACGGAATGGTTAGTCTAACTTGGCAAACGACAAGCGAAAATTTCGCAGATCACTTCGTTATTAAACGTAGGGTTAGTCCAGGTGATTGGATGCCATTGGTGAAGCAAAGAGCAACTGGAAATATTGAAATGAAAACTGATTATTCATTTGTAGATCACACATCGCCAGAGGCCGTTGTTCAATATCAAATAGATGTGGTATTCACGGATAACAGCACAAATATATTAGCTAATGCGATCATAGATCTTTCGTCAGAGATTGTATCAACTGATGAAGCCGAAGTCACAACCTTGAGAAATACATTCGGTCCTGACGCTTCAATAATGAGTTTTGACATAATTAGATCTGGAAAGAAAGCAACGATCAATTTCAAAACAGGTAATGAACAAAACTGTGAGCATTTTATCGTTGAACGATCAATGGATCAAGTAACCTGGAGTAGAGCTGCAAGATCTGATGCTAAAGGCGGAGACTTTCTTCAAACTTATAAAGTTACTGATGCACATAACGTAACTGGAGACACGTATTATCGACTAACAGCGATCGGTACGGACCAATTCTCGAACATTCTGGCAGACACTTTCTTGGATGTTCCTAGTATTGTAGATACACACATTTATCCAAATCCTACAAATGGACAGATCTTTGTAGAAGTAGGAAGCGGACAAGAGGAAGAAATTACAGTTCAATTGAGCGATCTTGAAGGAAACCTCATGATAGAAAAGCACATGAACTTTATGAATAGAATAAAATTGAACACTTCTGAATTAGAGGAAGGATTCTACATCCTATCTATTAGCAACGGGATCACAGTTAAAACTGAAAAGATCCTAGTGGATCGTCAAAGATGATCTAACACTAAAAAAATGAGAACCGCTTTCTGAAAAGAGAGCGGTTTTTTTTTGCCCTAAAGTTCCTCATTCGCAAATGAATTGCTCTTTAAACGCACTTATAATATTTTCACCCCGTTCATCCTATTCAAAGCCCAAAATTCAATATAAATTATACATTTGTTAGCAAGGTAAAAATTGAACGATCTTACCTGACTTTAAGGGCTA
Source organism: Flavobacteriales bacterium (assembly GCA_013002285.1). The sequence continues at coordinate 47,610 of JABDKJ010000076.1, read as the reverse complement.
CAGAAGATATAACCTATGCTCCTCCCCTCAAGTTATTGTAATCGTTGGATCGGACTAAACCAAAATATAAATATGAGTGATATTAATGACCTATTTGATGAAATTAAGAACAGCAGTTCTGACGCTGGAAGTTTAGCTTCTCGAGTTAAAAAGACTCTTGACGAAGCGGAGATCGGTGTTGGAAGCGTCATGAGCAAAACCAAGGAACAATTAGAAAAGATAGAAAGCGCAGTAGATGCGGAAGCCATCATTAATGCAACCACTGATTCTGTTTTACAGAACGAGAAGAAATTCGGGTCTAATTTGGCTAAGGTCATGTCTGCGCTGCAAAACCTTCTAGATGAAATAGGTGTTGGTTTTGAAGATATTCGCGACCTCAATGACGAAGAGCAAGGTTGGATAGATAAAGCGCAACGCGCTTTAGATGCCGCCAAAGAAGAACTCGAACAAAAAGAAGGCGTTAAAGACAATTGGTGGAACAATCTATGGGGAAGAAAGAACAAGATCCTTAAAGCAAAAGAAGAAGTTGATGCGGCAACAAAGCTTCTAGAAAGTGAGGGAGTAAGAGCAAGAGCGCATCACCAGGAACGTTTGGAAAATGAGCCTTTGGAAAAACATCTTGAAAGGATGATCACCATCGTAACGATGATCACCAATTTTGTTCAAGGCAAAATGTCTAGTGTGGATGAGGAATTACAGGCTGTAACAGTATCACAAAAAGATGCCTTTGAATTGCAAGAGCAAGCTGCAACTGCAATGAAAACGGTTGAAGCCGACATTGAAAAATTAAAGTCACTACTCCAGTCTAAATTGGAAGAATTGGCAGAATTGACACCTGGCACCCCTGAGCATACCTCTAAGCAAAGAGATGTAGAAGAGGTTCAGAAAAGCATAACAGAACAGCAAGGGAATTTTGAAGTAGCTCGTTCCATCTACAACTCTAAAGAACGATTCGTGGAATTACACTCTATTGCAATAGAAGCACTTGAAACCCAGAAGAAGAACTTAAAGGCAGATCTTGCAGCACTTAAGTCGGATACTAAAGAGAGAGAATCATTCTATGCAGCTACAATAACATCTTTGCGAGCAGCAGCATATCAGAAAGTGACAAGCACATTTGAAAAAGCTGGAGTTAAGACAGATGAAAGAAGTGCAGAAATGTTAGCTCAAGCTACTGTTGGTTCGCAAAGAGCAAGGTTAGAAAGAGTAGAATCACAAGGTGCAAGGCTACAAACTTTGGATGAAGTTGCAAAAGTCTTAATGGACAAGCAAAGGGAGTTTGCAAGGCGGAGTATAGAAGCAAATGAAAAACTTAAGGACCACTATGGTATAGACTCCGATGGCAACTATATAGTCGACAATAGAAAAGGGGAAGCAGCAAGTTCTGAAGATTCTGCTGATAGTGGAAAAAAGAGTACGAATGAAGAGTTAAGCGATATGCTCGGTTAATATTTAAATGCTGAATACTAGAAAATTGAAATATGGTCAGTGAGCTTGAAGAAATTATGGGCAATGCTGGTTTTGGCGAACTGGACAGCACAGAATTTGAGAGGAAGGAAGAATACTTAGACTATTTCATTTATGTAAAGAAAGCATTCAAAGCGCTTAACGAACATTTTGTGACCAGACTCAATGAGACTTCAAACAAAAAGGTCGAACGTTCAGTTATAACTTTCTTCATAACCCGTTTGCAGCGGAGCATTGAACTTCTCAATCTAAAATATCAGTACGACCTCTCTCATAGCGTTCGCATAGATCTTACGGATTCAAGCTTTCCCAATCATGCTGAATTGAGGCAGATGAAAGCTGACTATAACCTCAAGGAACAATTCATTGCCAATCTACCGAATGCTCTCGTCTTGAAAGACCGTTTGATATCTAAACTTCGCAGCCAAAAAGAAGAACCATACGAAATACTAGATGCTCTTTCAAAGAGGAAGTACTTCAATAATCTGATCCCTTCTGCGATCTATTTGATGTACAACACTGGAAAGATGATGGAAATAGGAATAAAAGAAAATGGAAGACGTTCACTGATCTATTCCTGGTCTACCTATGACATGGCCACTAACAGGCCAATGGTCTATGTATTGGACTTTGAATATAGCGGAGGAGCTGAAAAATTTGATAAAACCAACGAGCATTTCAAACTATTTGTAGACATTTTAGAAAGTGTTGCAATGGGGTCCAAGAGTTGTTATGAGATCATCTCTTTTATGGATCAGGAAATGCCATTCTTGCATCCAAAACTCCTAAAGAAATATGATATCGGGCCTTTATATGGAGCATATTCAAAAGATGAGCATGCGTTTAGCAAGTTCCATAAACGTCATAAATTAACAAAAGATCATTTCATCGTTTATTACGAGGAAGAGGTAATAGCATCAGTTAAAGAAGAATTGATAAAGGCCAATTGGATCAGCTCTAAAACTCCATTGCAAAAATTCCACATCAACAAAGATGACCCTGAATGTAGTAGGCGAAAAGTATCGGACATCAATAAATACCTGATAGCTCCTCATACTGTTGTACAGTTGCTTTTAGACGATCCAAAAATGATTAAAATAATAACCCCTCTTCGAGACAATTTAGTAGCAATATAATTTAGATATGGCAGACAGATCATTCATACCCATTACAGACGCGGACCTGGACCAGATCAAGGAGGTTGTCGGGAGCTTATTGCATGAAGTAAAATGGACAGATGCAAAAAAAGCTGCCAGCATGGTGAGTTCGGCTGATGATGTAGGAAGCAGCATTCTCGCCAGAAGAAAGGTCTTTGGCGGAACAGGTGCGATAGGCCAAGCGAGTATTTCAATGATAGGTCTAGGAAAGACACTTAGTCAAAACACGAATCTCCTAAATGAAGATGCAAGTATCGTTTTAAATGCAATTCAAAACGGACTAGCTCTTGGCACCTATGTCGCAAAGCAATACAGAAAGTCTTCAGGCCTTCTAAAAATTGAAGCAAAAGCCGAGGGCGACCTGAACGAAGACGACAAGAATGAATTAGAAGAAAAGAAAGTTACTCAAGCAAGAATACTACTTCATGTATCTGCCAATTACATCGTTTGGAAACTAGATCAATATAAACAAGACGATGTTGCTGCTCTTGTGATGAGCCTGGATGAAAACCCAGCCATAAGTTTGAACGGGAGTGTCAATGCAATGAACTCTTCGCTTTATCATTTTGGGAAATTCGTAAAAGAATCCAACAAGGTAAACGACACAAAAGCATTTGTAAAGGCAGCATTGATCTATTACGAACGCATCCTGGACATCATTGAATCTGAGATAGAGGTAAGTCAGTACATAGATTTTTTCACGACCAAGAGATACAAGTACGGAGATACTGGTTTCATCATCGAAGGCTTTGAACGCGCTTCATTTGGAAGCCATTCTCAAGTTGAGGTCAAGAACATCCAAATGTCAGACATCGTTGCAAACTCCGAAGGAAGAAAAAGCAACATGAGACAGATTGACCGTCTTCTTTGCTATGACATAGAATTGAAGAAAAACCCTTGGATGGAATTGGGAGGTCTCCCAGGTTTTACAATGAAATATGGACCTCCAGGAACTGGAAAATCCATGTTGATCGCTGCTTCTTTCAACTATGGAAAAGAAAGGGCTGATAATATCGGTGTTCCTTTTGTAATGCTTCCATTGCCTCGAACGGTCATCTCTAGCCTGCAAGGTGAGACTGCCAAAAAGATGGAAGTCTTCGATCGCAGATTGAAAAACCCAAATGTGATCACCTACTCTCCTTGGGATGACTGCGAGAATCTATTGGGTGATAGGGCAAGGCAAGGAAGTTCAGAAGGACAAGGGCACGTAGTAAGTTCAGTCCTTACAATGACTGAAGGGGCGACAGCTGTGAACAATGGAAATTACTTTATCCAGATCTTCACTAACCTGCCTGAGGTTCTAGATGCTGCTATTCTATCCAGAGTGCAATCACGTGTTTTGCTCGGAGGCCCTAAAACGTATGAAGACTTTCTTGCTTTGGACTATCTCTGGTGGAGATCGCACGAGAAGCAAGTACCAGGGATCCTTGGAAAAAAACTTCCAGAAAGAAAAGAATATGAAGACTCCATGGATATTCCAGAATATTTGAGCGAGATCAAATTTGACGAAACGATCATCAGACCAGAAGTGCGTGAGATCGTAGAAAAAGCATCCGCGAGATACGACAAAGAAAGCGACCCAAGGTTCTTTGCTATGTTCCAAGATCTCATGAGCGACAAATACGAATACTGGACTGCACGTGAAGACAGAAATGTGCATAGTGCAGTAGATTTCATATTGATGGATTTTGATATTCCAACGGACTTTTTCGAAAAGAGATCTTTGTTCTTTGACAAAGCCTATGATGATAGACTTGGGATATTGACAGACCTAAAAAGAGAACGAGCAAAGAAGGTAAACCTATATAAGATCTGGTATCAGGAAATGGTAAAACAGGCTTCTTCATTGATCTCCATAAAAAATTCTGAAGTAGATAGAAAGATCAAAGAACAGACAGAACAATACATTGTAAATAGAAAGGCTATTGAGAAAGCCGAAGAAATAGAACCAAAGCTTTTCTCATCATAAATGGAGCTACTCAAGGAATATGACCTTTACCGCAAGGGTATGATCGAGATCAGGACAAAGACCCAGATCGATCGATACAATGGTGCGTTGGAGTCTCTAGGAATTGAACCAACAAAGCTCAAGAGCTTTTCTATTGACGGTTGGGGGTGGTCTCCAGAAGTGGCGATAGAAAAGGAAGATGACTTTTACCTATCGCATGGCTTGGCAAATCCATATGCTTTGATCATAACTCCTAAACAAAAGAATGTGCCTGTTTACATGCCATATCATTCTTTCGACAAGTACATTATTCAAATGATCTTTGATGAGTTAGAAGATCAGATACATGAGCTTACTATGCGCACAGCGATAGTTGTGGAATGTGATCAGGAGATCTCATCTTATAGATCGCCTGAAGATCTTTTGGGCATAGAATATTTTACGATGCGTTTCTCAACTGTAGATAAGCTTTCGGAAGCAAAAGAACTGCAATTGCAAATGGAACGAAAGTTCTATGATGAAGAATATGCCTGGGCTGATACCTCTTTGAGAAATAAACTGCGTAACAGTTATCAAGAATATGGGGTGCTTGCAAACAAGAAATTCCTTCTCCCTGATATTACGTTCATGGAGGTCGATAGCTTTTACACGAGGGCATTTGATGGGATATTTCTGCTTCGAAAACTTGCAGGACTCAGACAGCCTGTGCTGATTTACGAGAAATATTCACAGAAAGGAGATGAGATCAGAGGGCAAGCTGCTCACCACATGGAATACAATCTTGAAGACCCTAAACTAAAAAACTACCTCATTGACAAGAATATCATTGGTGTTTATGCAGACACGATTTTTAGGCAAGTCGAGGACATTGAAAGATTGATGTTCCTAGAATTAGCTAATGTCATTTTCAAAGAAGAGCCAGATGTTGATGTTAGCGCATTAACTGCACCTCAGATCAGGCAGCGAGTGAACCGTTATACCAAAGCTGGTCTTTTAACTGAGAATTATTTCGAGTTTGAGGATGTAGTTAACAAACTCAAAAAAGGCCAGATCATCAAACTGGGGAAACTCCCTAAACCAATATTCAACCGCTTGATCCGCCCCAACCCAGAGTTCTCTAAAAGAATAACCAGGATCATTTGGCGCATACTCTTAAAGATCGACCCTTACGATGTATTCAGATTATACATCTATGATAAAGAGGAATTCTTCAATCAATACAAAACATGGCCTCAAGCAAAAAAACAATGGGCCGTGAATTATATAGCTCCCAGATACAAGAACTATCTGGATATGGACAAAATTTAAACTTACGCAATGAACGCACTAATAGAATTTATAATGATCGCAGGTGGATCTTTCTTACTTTTCATGTTCCTAGGATATAGGGATGCTATAAGAAAGACCTCACCCAAGGGGCCATTGGCCTCAATTTTGAATAAGGTCAAAGGATGGGAATTTGCAGACGATCGCGGACCAAGAGGCATCCTCTTTCGCCAACCTATTTGGATCAAGATCTTATTGGCATTGCTAGCTGCTCTGGTGATAAGAGGTGTCTATGATCTCATTTTTGATTTTAAATGGGCATCCGGCACATTCGATATTTTCACTGGCCCTATGGCTTGGCTTCTGCATTCAGGAGCTATTTTCTTAGCAATGATCATGTCATACATGTGGCCGAAGGTCAAGAACAAGATCGTGGACCTTAAAGACGATGCACTTAAAAAGGGAGACAAGGTGATCTCTGAAAGTGAAAAAGGATTTGAAGAATTGAGGGAGAAGACTAAAGGTTCTGGACCTTCGAAAGAGGCCCCAAAAGAAAAACCTGACCCCGAGACAAAAGCCAAAGAAAAGGACGATCCAAACGATATCATAAACGATTACTTGAATTAAGATGAAAGTGAGTATCCATGGAGAACAAATAGAAGAAAAAAAAAGATCTTTCAAACCTTTCAAGTGGTATGTAAGGCAATTTAAGGAAAGAGGAACTTGGGGCAAGATCTTTTTTGGACTACTTCCCTTTTTACTTCTTTACGGCATCATTGCGGGACGTGGAGACTATCAACCTTTGTTAGTCTATGTCAGGATCTATTGGCCCTTGATCATTATAAGTTTACTGATCATCTATTTTTTCTATCGAAGGTTCAAAAAGGCTTCTGAATGGTATGCCAGGGGTATTTGGATAGCAGTATTCGCTTTGTTCTGCTTATTCATATATCAGTTTGGCAATGGCATCTACAATTACATCAGTTCCTATTACGTGTATAAGAATCGTGTAACGATCATAGAACTGGACAAACCACCGATCTCGATCCACCCAAAACTCCAACCGCAATTCGTTGTGGAATCCTATTTTCAGGAGACCATGAACAACAACAGGCAACCAACTTCTCCAAGGACCTGGCTAGACCCGGTAACGGGTGAACAATATTGGACAGGTTGGACAGAACCGGGAAATTATTTCTTCCAACAATTTGGCGGAAAGGTAGAAGAGTTCATTCATACAAATGTTCAGAATCCGGCACCTGTTTTGGATCAATATGAACGCGAACCGGTAGATTTTCAGGTGGGAAACAACCTGATCTTTTCATACAATATCCAAAAAGCAGCTCGTAAGAAATTATCCTTACTTCAAATGTTCAACAGTGAAGTATCAGATATGGTGATCGGGATGAAAGACAATAAAGGAAAACTTTATCAGGTAGTTCCTATTCTCACATGGAAAGGGTTCCTTTTTCCTCAACCTAGTTTTGGCGGGGTTATGATATTCGACAATAGTACAACTCCATATTTGGAATTGGTATTTGCCGGTAAGGGAAAATTCTTGAATGCTGATGAAGTAAAGGCCACTCCATGGCTAAAGGAACAAGCATTGTTAGACGATAAAACCGTGTTCTATTTTGGTGAGTCGCTCCGATTTAAATATGGATTCACATCCGGACTTCCTGGTAATCATGAGAATGACCACAGGATCCCTCAACTAAAAAATGCTTTCAGCAGTCTTCCAGTTATTGAGCAATTCAATTTTGAAAAAACCGGCTCTCCACAAGCGGGGTCAGGACTTTTCTATTGGTTAGAATTAGAGCCATATGATTCAACCAAATATGGGCTTTCCATGGACGTTTTCATTCCTGGTTCTAACACGGACACCATTTATGTTTATGACAGAGTGGACAATATAGAACGAAGCGGTTACAAAGGAATGAGTGTAGTAGTAGAGAAGATAATGGAAGACGACAAAAGCTATAATTGGGTTGGCGGAAAGGAAGGCGGAACGTTTATTCCAGGTGGCGAAAGGCCCTATTATACCTATGTTTTTCCAGATGACCCGGAACCAGAGATGTTCTATTTGGCTAATATATTGACCGTGAGAGGTCAGAATAGGGAGAGCACTTCTACTAAAGCCGAACTCTATTTGATCCATGCTAAATATGATGACATAATTATTCTTTTAAAAGGTGAAGATGTGTATCCCGAAAGATGGCTTCCAAAGATCCAGCAAAGAGTGATCACCCAACGAAAATTAATGAGGAGAGACATGCAGGGACAAGAAGGTATCTTGAACGAAAGCACAGAGCCTATTCAATTGAACGAGAGTGATAGTTTGCTCACAACTGATAGCTTATCTCAATGAGTTCAGAGGTAAAGAAAAATGATCTAAGTTCCAGGGACCTTGAAGATCTGACCTTAGCCAAGAAACAGTTGACTCGTATGAGCTTAGCAGCTCGTATCTCTAGCTTAATAGGAACTCCTATTGAAGCCTTTATGACCAATTTACCGGACAAGGTATCCAATAAGATAATGGAAGCGTCTACTCTTGCTCTCACAAAAGCTGCTGACGCAGCTGTGTTCACGATGAAAGACAAGAGCACCCAAAAGTCTTCTGATATCCTTCATAAACTTTCGGTTGCTGTCTCAGGTGGGGTCGGTGGAACATTTGGACTTGCCGCCTTAGCAGTAGAACTTCCGATATCCACAACTCTTATGATACGCTCGATAGCAGACATTGCGAGAAGCGAAGGGGAAAATATATCTGACATTGGAACCAAATTGGCCTGCATGGAAGTATTCGCTTTAGGCGGACCAACGGCCGGAGATGACGGCACAGAATCTGGGTATTTCGCGGTTCGAGCAGCTTTGAACAGCTCTATAAATGCTGCTGCAAAGTTTGTAGCAGAACATGGACTAAAAGGCTCAAGTGCTCCTATAATCGTAAAGTTCATTAGCTCTATTGCTGAAAGGTTCTCTATCGTGATCACAGAGAAAGCAGCCGCACAGGCAATACCTGTTGTTGGTGCTGTCGGTGGTGCTGTCGTGAACACACTTTTTATTTCTCATTTTCAAGACATCGCTAGGGGACACTTTGTAGTGAGAAGATTAGAAAGGAAGTACGGAAAAAAAATCATCGAACAAGCTTTTGATGAGGTCTGATCCATGAAAAAATTCCTATTCTTCCTGCAAGTTTCACGCCCAGGCCTCTGGTTTGCAGCACTTTGGCTATATCTTCTTCCTACTAGTCAGATACAAAGCGTTTGGAGCAATTTTGAATTCTGGTATGGTATTTTTTACGTTAGTTTCCCACTGAATTTTGTCGTCTATGGGTGGAATGACATTGTAGATAGAGAGATCGATAAGGCAAACAAACGAAAGGGTAATTTTTGGTTTGGAGCGAAAGGAATGGAAAGTCAATTAAGCGTTCTCTGGAAACCCATTGTCTGGAGCCAGATACTCTTCTTCACACCCCTTGTTTTTATGAGCAATTGGAAAGTGCTCTTGATCTTCGCACTGTTTATTTTGGTGAACGCACTATATAATCTTCCGAAGAATGGCTTACGTTCAAGACCGCCTTTAGAACTGATCGCACAAATAGGTTATCTGCTCATCGTTCCATTAAGCATCACATTGAATGAAACCGATCCACTTCCGTTCTTGACCTATCTCTATCTTTTCTTGTTCGCAATGCAATCCCATCTAATGGGCGAGGTAATGGACATTGAACCCGACATGCAAAGCGGTAGAAAAACGACAGCCACACAATTGGGAATGAGCAAGACCAAAGTATTGATCATGGCTGTGGTTCTATCCGAGATCATTATTGTTGGATACTACTTCAAGGAATTTTGGTTTGCTTTGTTCTTAAGTGCTGCATTGTTATGGTTGATCTTAGATCTTCTCGTACTTTTTAAGACCAAGATGTACACCCTTGCTCAAATGAAACTATTCGCGTATGCTTCCAATGGAATAGCAATTGCTAGCATGATCTATGTGTGGTGGAGCGGGTGTCTCGTACACATCCCCTGATACTAAAAAGAGAATTTCCATTATTGCTCTATATTCGCCAAGGTGAAAAACATCTGTTTCTTTAATACAGTTTCTTTTTGGGGTGGAGGTGAAAAACTACACTTGGAATACGCCCTTGAATTCAAAGAAAGAGGATACAATGTCTATATGGTTTGCGCTCCCAAATCTCCCCTGGAAATGGAAGCAAATGCTCACAAGATCAAAACTCATAGTCTGAAGTTAAAGAACCTTTCATTTCTAAACCCTTTTAAATACAGAAAAGTCAAACGCTTTTTTAAAAATGAAAAAATAGACACGGTATTTTTTACGACCTCGCAAGATGCCAAAGTCGGTGGCATCTCTGCACATAAAGTTGATGTCGAACGAGTCATCTACTTAAGAGGGCTTGCCGTTCCAATAAAAAAGAATTTCATCAATTCATACTTGCTCAAAAGAGCCATGACCCACTTGATCGCGAATTCTCAAGAGACCAAACGAATGATCTTGGGTAATTTTAATGAGGACACCATAAAGAACAAAACGGGTGTGATCTATCATGGTATAGACCTTGGTGCATATGATCATGCAGCCGAGCAACAAAAAGCAGCATACATCAAGAAAGGTAATGAGATCGTGATCGGAACTGCAGGAAGACTAACCGAACAAAAAGGACAGTATCATCTGATCAATGCCACAAAGATACTTGTCGACAAAGGTCATGACTTGAAAGTACTTATTGCAGGGACAGGTCCTTTAGCAAAACAGGTCAAAGAACAGATAATATCACTTGGCTTGCAAGATAGAATAGAATTAAAAGGATTCGTTACTGAGATAGAAGGCTTCTTAAAAAGCATAGATCTATTTGTTCTTCCATCTCTTTGGGAAGGATTTGGATACGCTATTGTCGAGGCTATGGCAGCATCCAAAGCAGTTGTCGCATTTGACTGCTCTAGCAATCCAGAGATCATTTCAGATGGGGAAACTGGTATATTAATAAAGCAAACCAAAGCACAAGACCTTGCAGATGGGATAGAAAAACTCATCTCAAATAATACTTTGATGAATGAGATGGGCAAAGCTGGACGCACGAGAGTAGAGGCGAAATTTCAGCTTTCTGTTGTCATTGATGAGCTTATAACATTTCTTGAGCTATAAGCTGTAACGCGGATGATCAACAGCGTTATAGTTATATGAAGAGTTTGTACAAAGACGCCATTCTACTCTTTATCATTTTATTTCTTTCGCTCCAGAGTTTTTCTCAAACCCGGTTCATTCACGTCTATGTTGCCTTGTGCCACAATGATAACCAAGGAATTGTACCCGTACCTACCCAATTGGGAAATGGTCAAGACCCTGATAAAAATCTGTATTGGGGAGCTATGTTCGGCCTCCGATCATACTTCAAGAACATTTCACATGATTGGCAAAAGATAAAGGACATAGAACCCAAAGATCCTGAAATACTTGATGCCATTCTATACAAACATAGTTCGCAAGATTTTTACCTTTTAGCAGAAGCATATGATGGTTCAAAGATCAAGTCATGCACCGAGCAGTTCTTAAGATCTAGCAATGGTCAAGGAGAGAAAATGATAGAATACAGGTCTAATAAATTCATGTTTGGCGGTAATTCTGATCTTGTAGCCTATATCGGTCATGATGGATTGATGGACTTTTCGGTGAACGTGAAATACAATGCTCCAGTAAAAGATATAGATGCAATAGTTCTCGCCTGTTTCAGCAAAGACTATTTTGCGATTGAGTTCAAAAGATCTGGAGCGATCCCCGTTCTGTGGACCACTCATTTAATGGCTCCTGAAGCTTATACTTTGGAAGCCGCACTCAGGGCTTGGTTGAATAATAAATCCCTGAAAGAAAGTGCTGCACAGGCTTACAACAAATTTCAAAAATGTGGATTGAAGGGAGCGCGTAATTTATTTAGCACCGGTTTCTGATCTCTTAGTATCTTATGGCCATGTCCGGCCTGTTACAAATCTTTGCTGCTATTGGTTCGATCGTAGGTGCTTTCAGTGTCCTGTTGATATTCCTTGACTATCACAAAAAAAGTAACATTCACAAAGCAATTATTTTCGTGGGTGGTTTTTTAGCCTTCGTTTTAGTTGGAGTACTATTTACCAAAACCTATGGTTTGGCATTTGCATTCTCCATTCCCCTTTTAATGTTCTTGTTCATTCTAATGATCAAGGTCTTGAAGAAATATTAGGCTCGATCATTCCGGCAATTTGATCAGCGGTTTTCTAACGATCGAATTTCCTTGTCTCAATACCAAATGATAAAGCCCACCGGGAAAGTCATTTGCATCGATCCCAATGAAGTTTTCCTCTACTGAGGCATTGGTTCTTCCATTAACGACTAGTTTACCTTGAGCGTCATAAAGATCCCAAACGATGATCTCTGGGCATTGCGAAGTGATCTTTGCAGTAAAGTCGATCGAAGAAGGGTTTGGATACACGATCACATTCATACAACCATTGTCTTCGATCTCTGTGACATCTGAAATGATCACATCCTCCACCTGTATCCGTAATTCGCTTAAGCCATAGCAATCACCGCCATGATTGCTCCCCGCGGTAATTAAGATGTACTTGGCGAACACGCCACCAAGATCTGGCCCTTCAAAACCTTCATAAGTACTTATACCAGGTGCTTCTGGGAAATTATATATACCCAATTGATTCCAATTAACACCATCTGTAGAATAGTCTATCGCAACCTGATCCAGTCCGCGATCAGTATTTGACGGGTCGTTGTAATTCCAAAATCTACTCTCACCCAGAGAGTATGTATGGTGTAGGTCATAAAATATCCAATGACTCTCACCACGAGCCGGATTGGGGTTGTCGCTGGGCGTGCAAGAGACCCAACCATCAAACCAATTTCCATTATGACGGTCTTCAAAGCATTGCGCATATGCAGTGCCTTGGATCATTAGAATTGCCGAAGCGATGAATACTAGCTTTTTCATGGTCTCTAATATTAAATATTCATAAATCCAATTGGTGGTCCATCATTCAGGTCTGAGAACTGAATTACGTTAGGGAAGATCTCATTGAGGTCTGAATTTGACACACCGAACCACTGACCTAATTCGGAGAAATATTGGTCTGCCGAAAGTGTTGGTATTAATACTCCTCCACCCACTTCCAATGGGTTGTCCAATTCTAATGAAGGATATTGTCCGTAGATATCTCCCCCTTTCACAGCTCCCCCCATCGCCATCACATTTCCACCCCAGGCATGGTCTGTTCCATTGCCATTAGATGTCAATGTCCTTCCGAAATCAGAGATCGTGAAGGTTGTTACTTCATCTATCATTCCTAGCTCTTCCAATACAGCGTTGAACTCTCCAAGTGCCGCATCTAGTTGTCCAAGCATATTCTCTTGAGCTAATAACACCTCATCATGATGGTCCCAACCATCAAAGTTTATAAAGAAGATCTGACGTTCAAAACCCAGATCATCCTTTGCCTGCAAACATTTAGCGATCATCCTAAAACTTTGGGAAAGGTCATTCTCGGAGAAAACTGTCAAAAGATCATCCGTTGCCTCAATAGCTTCTGTGAAATCTGCAGTTGCGTCCCTCGACTGTTTCATTGTGTTGACATATGTCTTTTTGTAAATGTCTTGATAGGAAGCATCCAACATATTGTCAACGGCTTGGGTAGTGAGTTGCTCAAACAACCAACCATCTGGATCAGATCCCAAAATACCTGTTGCACCTTCCTGATCGATCACATACTCTATTACATCATTCCCTTGTTGAAACACATTTGTTCCACTTAGTGAAATGTTCATCGATACGTTCTGACTAGAATTTAGAGATTGTACAAGATCTGCGATCTTACCACCCCACCCCGTGCTCGATCTCTCATGCGGTCTACCTGTCATCCATTGTTGAGTCTGATCAAAGTGTGAATACAATCCTAATGGTAATGGGTGGATCCCACTATAGTATTGTGCTTTATTCGTTGGCTCGACCAAAGTTCCAATATTGGTCAGGAACGCAAGTCTCTCGCTAGCGAAAAGTTGTTGCACTTGAGGCATTGAAGGATGGACACCATAAAGCTGCCCATCCGGGTTAAGGGCGTTTATCCCTAGAATATTGTTTTGAGGGATCGCAAGGTTTGACCTTGTAAGCGAATATTGCGCATACTCGGTATTTCCTCTCGGAATAAGCATATTGAATGAATCGTTTCCGCCTCCCAGCAATAAACAAACCATCGCTTTGTAGCCCATTTGAAGAGATGAATTATCTATGGCTGCTGCATTCAGCGCCTTCATATTCAATAGAGATGAAAAAAGTGTAGTCGTTCCTAAAGCTGCACAACTTGCCTGCCCTAAAAACTTTCTTCTTGAAATATCTTTGTGTTCTTTACTCATAATTCTTAGGGTTATTTTAGAATAGCATAATCTGGGCTTATCATAATAAGATAAAGGGCCATTTTCACTCTAAAATCCAAATAGAAAGCACCGAACTCGTTCGCATTGATCTGGTTCATACTCTCCTTTATTAAATTCCTAGTTTCTTCTGTTAATTGACCATTTGTATAGACCACATCTAAGTGATTGAGCAACACTTCAGGGTCATATGCCATTTGTTCAAGAGTTGACTGATCAATGTAGACTTCTTCTACTTCTTCAAATGACCAAAGCAAACTAAAATTGATCCATAGGTAAGTCATATTCATGAATCCTACACTGGTCCTTGAATTGTGTATTTGAAATTCTGGAGCCACCAATTCAGCATCTGCTATGTCGCCATGAGGCTGATAATCCGGAGTAAAAAAGTTGAACACCGAAGGTGCAGCCAGTGGGCCTTGACCTGTTAATAACAGAAACTCATATCCCGAATTCCAATAAAGTCCTGAAGGAGCCAATTTGTCATTTGCCCTAGCAAATTGGAAATACCTGAGCATGGGTTCTCTCAACTTTCCGTGAGTAGATTCATTGATCCAGGCACATGTCCGAGCCTCCTCATCCAATAAGATGGCTTTTATCACAGCTTTCATATCTCCCCTCACACCTGCTCCATTGTCATTGAACTTTAGGGCAACTCTTTCTATATAGTCCGGTGTCGGATTTGATTTAACCAAATTCTGAATGAGCCTCAATGCAACAAAAGGACCGACATTATCATGCTGGAACAAGTGTTCTATTGTCATTTCAATATCATCCATACCATCTTGAAATGCCGGTATGACAAAACCATTCAACAATTGCTTCGAACTTTGATCGTGCCACTCATCATACATGGTCATAGGAACTGTTTTATCCGCAATGATAAAATCAAGACCGAATGAGGGCACGTTCACAAATGGATTAGGTATGATATCTCCAGGTCCGAGACCCGTAAACACTTGAGCAAATTCTTTAATATCGTTATTGTCGTAAGTTGGGATAGGATCATTATTCATATCCAAAACCTGTGACCCATCAATATTAAGTTCATATAGACCGATCGAAAACAATTGCATGATCTCACGGGCATAATTTTCATCAGGATGGATGTTTAAAGCCGCGATCTCTAACGGATTATTGAAATGACTTAAATAAGCACCCATCATTGGGTGCATGGACACCTCCAGCATAAGGTCTTCATAATTTCCAAAAGCATTGTTGAGAAGCACATCATAATAATCACCTAATCCATCTCCGTATTCTCCAAGTTGGGTCCTTAATGAAATAACGAAGATCTCGCTTAAAGCCAAAGCTACTCGCTGTCTTAAGAGATCCTCATTGGACATATTGTAATGCCAGACCCCATAATTGAAATGTGGAAAATATGGACCAAAATAATCTTCAGGATTTCCTCCGTTCCCCACAAAAATATCATATCCCACGTTATATGCAGAGTCTGTAGCTGCTAACATAGACTCGCTTTGAATATTGAATTGATCATCGATCCAATCTTCAAATTCCATTTGCGCAACTTGCTCGATGGTTTCTCTGTCAGCGCCTAGAGTTGCCTGGGAAAGAAAGCGTGCTGTTTCGAACGATCTTGCGTCCAAACCACTGCCATTAATTGTTTGCTCTGCAGAAGCAACACCTGGCATAAAAGGTGGATCAAAATTATCGCTGCTTAATACGTTTATTCCTTGGCTGTGTCCTCCACCAATATAGTCTTCATATACCTGAGCATTTGAAAACGTGGCCACGAGTAGAAAAGCTAAGAAAAAAGAACGAGAGGTTAGTGATAGTAGCATGTGTTAGATATTTGTTCTGCAATAAAGACGTGTTGTGTGTTGAAGTTAAAAAGAACGTCCCATTTTCAGTGATGATCCTTTTGAATATTTAAGCCATCCATTCTTAATAGCATTCCTCCTTTTGACAAAGCAGATCTCGAATGGTTTAATATACCTTTCAAAAGATCTCACAAGAATTTGACGAACAGGGTCTAAGAATAGTTACAGCTACAAAATTTGGGTCAAAAAAAAAGTCCCGCAAGAGCGAGACTTTTTTCAAATAATGTCTTTTTATTTTAGAATCCAAGAACGTCCATGAATTTCAAGAATTCAGCATCTTTCATTGCTCTATCTTTCAAACTTGAGTCTTTATCAATTGCGCTTTTTAAGTGGCCAGCAATAGCAGCAGAATTTCCTGTCCTTGCAGATATGATCGCTCTTAAATAATCTCCAACAGCAGAGTCTCCATCAGCAGCGTCATTCAATATTGACATTGCTCCACTAGCATCACCATTCAGGACATTTGCAAGAGCAGCATTCACACTATTTACTCCTGAAAGATTTCTTGCAGCATCTGCATAATCTCCATTCTGGATCTCAATTATCGCCATATTGTGCTTAACCTCAGGGCCTGCAGCTACGGCATCTTTGAACATTTTGTATGCTTGCTCTCTATCTCCTTTTAACCTGGTCCCTATGGCCATATTATTCGTAACCTCAGGACTTGGAGATAGCTCGTCTGCTTTTGCAAATGCAGAAGCTGCCTCTGTCATCTTGTTCTGCAACATTAGAACATAACCTTCATTGTTCCATGTTCTAGCATCGTCTGGAAAACCTTTTCTAGCCGCAGAATATATGGCCAATTTAGTATCAAGATCCTCAATTAAAGTTCCTGCTTTCAAAAGTTCTTCTACATTCAAAGTCCCAGGCTCTGAAGTAGCCAATTTCTTTAATTCATCATCTGAATAGCCAGTGATCTCATAATTCACAACAGGAGCAGTTCTTCTAAGATCAGGAAGTACTTCTTTCTTGATCTCTCGATATGTTGCCGTAAGATTTCTGATCTCACGTTCTCTTTGGTCTAGGTCTTTTTCGTTTTCCAATATCCTGATGATCATATCCTTGTCTGCAATATCACTGGCCATCATCGCTTGTTTGAAACCTTCCCAGTCTTCGCCTTTTCCTTGGCTATTCACTTGAGCATCGCCAGTAAGACCAGCTTTTTTCATTAATTTCTGAACTGTAGCAACACCTGCATCAGCTCTTTTATTGGCAAGTGCATCATTTTTGGCTATCTCTCCTTCCGGAGAAGCAAAGGCACTATTCAAGATCTGCTTTATATCCCATCTCGGATTTTCAGCAACATCAGAGAAAAATGTCTCCAATGCTTTGATATCTTCTTGGCTCATTTCAGATCTTCTTACTCTAGCCTGATTCACAAGGAAATTTATCTCCGCTTTTACATCGTGCTTTGTGATCCTTTCGAAATTATCTTTTGAAGCTATAGGAGTATCATCAGACTGAACCAAATATGGAGTTGCAACAACACCATCCGCTATTTTAACTTCATCCAATTCTTTGTCCGGAGCTCCTTTACCAGCTTTCACTTTTAAGAACACTTCAGACTTAATCATTTCCGGAGTGAATGGGATCTCGTCTGCATAGTCGAATGAACCACCTGTTTTACTGTTTATTACTATACCATTTCCAGCAGCGTTCTCTCCCTGGACCGTAATTGTTTTAAAAGGAGTTTCACCGCCCTCATATCTCAATACAGGTGTGATCTCAACTATTGCGTTCTTATGCATTTTCTTTTCTGCAATTGTCGCTTTAGCATTTAATGCAACCATATCTCCATGTACTTCTAATGGATTCGGTGTGATCTCATAAGCTACATCTTCGAACAATGTGCAACTAGAGAACATCCCTACGAAAAGGATCATTAATGCCGTGAATTTTAGTGAATTGAATTTCATTTTTGTTGTAATTAATGCTCTAACTATATATTAAGGTGCAATGATAATTATAGTTTTTTGAATAAAAAAAGTAGATCTGCAATTCTAGATCATTGATAATGAGAGGTTTTCCTGAGTAAAATTCAAGCCAGGTTTCCAATCCTGCTCAAAGAGATCTTTTATTTGCTGATAATGCTGCTCATTATTTATGAAGTCTAGTTCAGAAATATCTAGTATGACAACCGGAAAATCGCGCTGTGACTTTAAGAACGCCATGTATGAATTTTGAACATTGATCAAGTAATCTGAATTGATCGTTTTCTCGAAGCTGCGTCCGCGAATGGCAATATTCCGAAAGAGTTTTTCAATGTTCAAATGCAAGTAAATGACCAGTTCTGGCTTGGGAAGATTAGCAAACATGATCTGAAAAAGGTTCTTGAAAAGCAAATATTCATCTCCAGTTAAATTATGTTGTGCAAATACTAGCGACTTGAACAATGCAAAATCAGCAATGATCTTTTCTTGAAATAGGTTGGGTCCAGCCTCCATTTTACCCAATTGTTTATATCGATCTGCTAGAAAAGAAAGCTCTACCTGAAAGCCATAACGTTCTCTATCTTCATAAAACTTTGCCAAGAACGGATTGTCTTCAAATTCCTCGTGCAAAACACGGGCAGAAAAACTCTTGCAAAGCATGTTTGTCAAAGTCGTCTTTCCAGCGCCAATATTGCCTTCTATAGCTATGTAATTATATTTCAAGGATGATAAAGACTTAGGTAATTGAGCTTGGCACAATTTAGATATAATTCAGCAATAGTTTTTTGTTCTGTAGGGTGTAAAAAGTTTGGAGCTAATTCCATAAGTGGTGTCATAACAAATGATCGTTCAGGTATACCTATATGAGGAATTGTGATGCTCTGATCATGGAACACCTCGTCATTGAAAAAAAGAATGTCAATATCTAGCGTGCGATCTTTATAACCTTCTTTACTTTCAATACGCAATTGACTCTTTTCGATCTTCTTGCAATTATTTAATAAAGCATTTGGTTCCAGATCCGTTTGATATTCTACTGCCATATTCAAAAAACTATGCCCTGATATAAATCCCATTGCTTCCGATTCATAAATGGATGACCTTTTTTTGATCGCACCAAATTTCTCCAACTCCATACAAGCTTTATTCAGATGTTCCATTCTGTTGCCCAGATCACTTCCCAATCCCAAGAATACCCTATTACTATTCCCTTTTTTCAATTCGTTTCCGCTTGTCCTAATAAGTTACCATTAGTGTATTTCGCTTATTTTATGCATGTGACAATTCATACTTTAGACCATGCAAAAGCATGCGCAATTAAATAATTAAAAATGAAAGGATTTTTCAAATATGTATTCGCTTCTTGTTTGGGTTCAGGTCTATTCTTAGTAGCGATAGCTTTGGTGTTCCTTATAATAGGAATGATCGGCAATATTTTCGGAGGTGGAGATGATGACAAAGGCATTTCCGATGGCTCTGTACTATTGTTGGAATTTGACAGGTCAATTACAGACAGAGATTCAAAGAACGACTTCAATTTTAGCGGAAGTGGATTTGGTTCTGAAAAGAGTGATGGCCTCAATAATATTCTTGAACAAATAGAACGTGCAAAGAATGATGACAATATCGAGGGGATCTATATGGAGATCGTTTCTATGCCAGGTGGAGGAACTACTGCGGAAGAGATCAGAGATAAACTCGTTGAGTTCAAAGAGACAGGCAAATGGATCTATACTTATTCAGAATCTATGAGCCAGGGTGCTTACCATATGGCGACTGTTTCAGATAGCATTTTCTTATATCCTGAAGGAGCAATGGAATTCAAAGGTCTTTTCTCTGAATTGTTGTTCATGAAAGGCTTTTTTGAAAAGGCTGGTGTTGAATTTCAAGTTATCAGACCTAAGAACAACACATATAAGAGTGCGGTAGAGCCATTTACTTTGGATAAGATGAGCGATGCCAATCGAGAGCAAATGAAGTTACTTGTTGATGGTATTTGGGGTGATATGCTGAAGAATATTTCCAAGGGAAGGAACATTTCCATTGAAGAACTTAATAGGATCGCTGATGGCATGTTGGCCACATCACCTGATGACGCATTAAAGTATAAATTGGTTGATGGCCTTTGGTATGAAGACCAAGTGATCGATATGATCAAAGAGAAATTGGGCCTTGATGCTGATGACAAGATCCCATTTGTAAACCTTTCAAAATACACAAAGAGATCCAAAGGAGAAAAAGGATGGTCTAAGCGTGAAAAGATCGCTGTTGTATACGCTGTAGGTGCAATAGAAAGTGGTGAAGGTGACGATGCTACCATCGGCTCTGAACGTATTGCAAGAGGTATTAGAAGGGCAAGAAAAGATTCTTCGATCCAAGCAATTGTCTTAAGGGTAAATAGCCCCGGAGGAAGCGCGCTAGCCAGTGATGTGATTCTTAGAGAAATGTCATTAACGAAAGGTGTAAAGCCGCTTGTTGTGTCAATGGGTAATTTGGCTGCTTCGGGCGGATACTACATTTCATGTAATGCGGACAGAATATTCGCATCCGAGAATACGATCACTGGGAGTATAGGAGCATTTGGCTTAGTGCCAAATGTGCAGGAGATGTTGAACGACAAGTTAGGTCTTACAACAGATACCGTGAAGACCAATAAAATGGCTGATTTCTACACGGGTACGAGACCTTTTAAACCAGAGGAAGAAGCTCTACTTCAAGACATGATCGATGATGTTTATGGCACTTTCGCTGGATTAGTTGCAGATGGCAGAGGTCTTGACAGCCTTACAGTTGCGAATGAGATAGGTCAAGGAAGAGTATGGACCGGTACGCAGGCATTGGGACTTGGATTGGTTGATGAGATCGGTGGCCTTGAAAAAGCTATGAATTATGCCGCTGAACAAGCAGGCTTAGAAGAATATCGTGTAAAGGAGTATCCTAAGCAGGAAGACCCATTCCAAAAATTCCTAGAGGAATTTGGGGCTACGGCTACAATAGAAAGTGTCTTGAAAAATGAATTGGGTGAAGAGCAATTCGAACTTTATCAGAAGATAAAGGAAGTAAAAAAGATCTCTAAGATCAGAGGAGTCCAAATGAGGATGCCATTTGAGATCAATATTAAATAGAGATTTCTAGTCTAACATATACATAAAAAAAGCCTGGAGCATTGCTTCAGGCTTTTTTTATGAAGATCATTCTAGATCTTAGTATCTATATGTATCCGGCTTATAAGGCCCTTCTTTAGGAATGCTTACATATTCAGATTGCTTATCATTCAGCACCTCCAAGTCTACTCCGATCTTAGCTAAATGCAGTCTCGCTACTTTCTCATCAAGATGTTTTGGAAGAGTGTATACTTTATTCTCGTATGCATCGCTATTATTCCAAAGTTCCAATTGGGCTAGCGTTTGGTTTGTGAAAGAGTTAGACATCACAAACGATGGATGTCCTGTAGCGCAACCAAGGTTTACCAACCTACCTTCTGCCAAAAGAACGATGTCCTTACCATCGATCGTATACTTATCTACTTGTGGCTTGATCTCGTCTTTCGTGTTCCCATAATTGTCATTCAACCAAGCAACGTTTATTTCATTGTCGAAGTGACCGATATTACAGACAATGGTTTTGTCTTTCATTAATTTAAAATGCTTCGCATCAATGATGTCACAGTTTCCAGTAGCAGTGACAACTATATCGCACTCCGGAATTGCATCTTCCATTTTCTTCACTTCAAAACCATCCATAGCTGCTTGTAAAGCACAAATAGGGTCTATCTCCGTGACTATCACTCTTGCTCCTGCTCCTTGCAATGATGCAGCGCTACCTTTTCCTACATCTCCATAACCAGCCACAACTGCAACTTTTCCAGCCATCATAATGTCTGTTGCTCTTCTGATCGCATCTACCAAAGATTCTTTGCAACCATACTTGTTATCGAATTTAGACTTGGTCACAGAATCATTGACATTGATCGCAGGCATAGGTAGTTTACCATCTTTTTCACGATCATAAAGTCTATGCACACCTGTAGTTGTCTCTTCTGAAAGCCCCTTTATACCTTTGACCAATTCTGGATACTTATCTAAAACCATGTTTGTAAGGTCTCCACCATCATCCAAAATTAAGTTCAATGGTTTATCCTGACTTCCAAAAAATATCGTTTGCTCTATGCACCAATCAAACTCCTCTTCAGTCATTCCTTTCCATGCGTATACCGGGATCCCGGCTGCAGCTATAGCGGCAGCGGCATGATCTTGAGTACTGAAAATATTACACGAAGACCAAGTAACTTCTGCACCTAGTTCAACTAAAGTCTCAATAAGAACGGCAGTTTGGATCGTCATGTGAAGACAACCCGCAATACGCGCTCCTTCTAAAGGTTTTTTGCCTCTATACTCTTCTCTTAAAGACATTAAACCAGGCATTTCAGCTTCAGCAAGGTTAATTTCTTTTCTTCCCCATTCAGCAAGGCTTATGTCTTTTACCTTATAAGGAAGTGTGCTTGTTTCTGTTTTCATCTTAAAAATTTTCGGCTGCAAAGATAGCTAATTTCGCTCTCTAACAGGCTTATTTATTTAATATTACGACAGTTTAACAAAGTATGTTTAATTTGGTTTAAAATTAATTTCAAGCTTGCCTATAGAATTCATATACCATGTTCATCCTCACTTAGACATCGCAGTATGGGATATTACTGAAAGTGTCGAAGAATTACGCACACCTCTGATCCTCAATCAACAAGAAGAAAAGGAGCTGGCAGCTATTACCCATGATAGGAGTAAAAAACAGTGGCTGGGGGCAAGAAATCTTTTACGGGCCGTGTTAAAAAAGAGAAATCAAGTTATGTATAATCCACTGGGAGTTCCTTCTCTAAAAGATAATGCTGCGCATATTTCACTAAGCCACTCTGGCTACAAAGTTGCACTTTCAAGTAATAAGAAATTTGAGACAGGAGTTGATATTCAAAATTACACTGAGAAGATCCAAAATATTGAGGATAAATTCTGTTCTGAAGATGAAAAGAATTGGATGCCCAAAAATGAAGAACGCATGTCATATTTGCACCTTCTTTGGGGAGTGAAAGAATCACTCTTCAAATACTATACAACGCAAATGCCGTTCACTTCTGTAACCGCCCTGCCCTTCGACTTGAAGAATGAAGGAAAGATCGAAGCCATTCGAAAAAGAGAGGGAGAACTGGATGCCTTTCATCTTTCTTATCGTATTTTTAACGACTATTTTTTGGTATACCTAAAAGACATTATTTCAAGTGAACAGTGTGCTAAACAAAATATTAGCCAAGAAAAAGCGAGGTGAAAAAATGATGGCGGTCCTATTGGATCCTGATAGCTATCAAGACACAAAAAAACTTATTGAAGTTACTGATCTCTGTAACTTGAATGCTGTGGATCTCATTTTTATCGGAGGTAGTTTGGTCACTTCTAGCGCGTTTGATGCTTTTGTTGCAGATGTAAAGGAATTTGCTACTCAGCCTGTGATCCTTTTTCCAGGTGACAACACTCAGTTAAGCGCAAATGCAGATGCCCTTTTGATGCTCTCTTTGATATCTGGCAGGAATCCAGAATACCTAATTGGTCAGCATGTAAAAGCTAGTGTAAAGATCAAACGATTGGGTCTGGAAACCATTCCTACAGGATACATGTTGATCGATGGCGGAAGTAATACATCTGTTTCATATATCAGTCAGACCATTCCTATTCCAAGAGATAAATCTGACATTGCGATCTCTACTGCCTTAGCTGGAGAGCAATTAGGAATGCAACTCATTTATTTGGATTGTGGCAGCGGAGCGCAACTCACCGTTGAAGATCGAATGCTCACCGAGCTTAAACAACATATTACAGTCCCTATAGTAGTAGGAGGAGGTGTTAAAGACATCAAACAGTTGAAAAGTTTACTTGACACGGGCGCAGATATTGTCGTAATTGGTAATATATTTGAAAAAAACCCAGGGAGGATAGAAGAATTTGGCAGGTTAACTAAAAGTTATTCTTCTCATGAAGTTGGAAATAGTATCATCAAAGAAAAAGATAGACGGTGAAATAGCCGCGATCGTATCCCTATTCAGGAATGGACTTGAGACATTGCATCTCAGGAAAAATCACTATTCTAGAAAAAAGCTAAAGAGATATATAAAACAGATCCCTCAAGAATATCATTCTGGGATCATACTTCATTCTCACCAGAGTTTGGCACTTAGGTTCAATGTCAAAGGCGTGCTATTCTCAACTAGGCAAATGTCGAACTCTTTATATGTGAACAGGATCAAGTTGACCTCAAAAGTTCTTGGGAAAAAATTGATGTTCTGCAGAAGTTATGACAACCTTTCAGATCTATTGGCAGAAAAAAAGCATTATCACATGGTAATACTCAATCCTGTGTTTGATTCTATTTCGGATGATCCAACAAGCACTGCTTTTAGTCAAAGGGCAATTGAATCGTCTGTGGAGAACAGCATATTGAATGTATATGGGCTCGGAGGAGTGAAGGCAGAAAATCTTGAATTGATGCACAAGATGGGATTTAAGGGAGCTATCTTGAATGCTCAGATCTGGAATGATAGAGGCACTCGAATGAGCAATTTCTTGAATGCGAAGAACATTGTTGAAAGGCTGTCTGACCCTGAATTTGTGAAATTGAGAAAGATCGCAAGTTAAGCGATCATTTCATAGGACTTATCCCAGTCCTTCCAGACTACTTCTTTTCCGTTTTGTTCTATCATTGTTCGGACTTGCTCTGGGGTACGCTTATCATCTATTTCAAACTGTTCTAATGAAGCCTCCTCAACGGCATAACCACCTGGATTGGTCTTAGAACCAGCACTCATGCTGGTAATACCCAATTGAATGATATTATTTCTGAATTTTTCTGATTCTCTAGTAGAAAGAGAGAGTTCGACTTCTTGATCAAATATTCTGTAAGCACAAATCACTTGTGCCAGATCTTTATCAGTCATCATTTTTGGATCTATTTCTCCACCAGAAAATGGCCGAAGACGCGGAAATGAAATAGAATATTTAGTCTCCCAATATTTTTTCTCCAAATATTTGAGATGGAGTGCTGTAAAGAATGTATCCACTCGCCAATCTGACAATCCTAAAAGAGCTCCGATTCCAACTTTATGGACTTTTGCCTGACCTATCCTATCTGGTGTAGCAAGACGATAGTGGAAATTTGACTTTTTTCCTTTGGGATGGAATTCCTTATAGGCATCTCTGTTATACGTTTCCTGATAAACCAATATACTATGCACTCCTTCTTGTCCCAAAAGTGCGTATTCCTCTTCTGTCAACGGTTGCACTTCCATTGAAATATTTGCGAAGTAAGGCTTGATCAATTTTAAAGCATTTAAAAAATAATCCATACCAACAGTATTGTTGGCCTCCCCTGTAACTAGAAGAATATGTTCGAACCCCATTTCTTTTAGAGCTTCACATTCCTTGATGATCTCTGAGTCAGAAAGAGTTTTCCTTTTGATCTTATTGTTTAGGCTAAATCCACAATAAGTGCAAATGTTCTGACATTCATTACTAAGGTAAAACGGGGCAAATAGATTTATAGTTTTACCAAAACGCTCTTGAGTTAGTGCTTTGCTTTTTTTTGCCATTGACTCAATAAACTTCTCTGCAGCAGGTGAGATCAATGCAGCAAAGTCATTCAATTCCATATATTCTGTCTCGATAGCGTTTATAACATGACTTTCGTTTCTGCTGTAAATGAGTTCATGGACATGGCTCCAGTTATATGTGTCAAAAAGCTCTTTGAACATCATTCATATAAAAAGGCCGTGAGAGGGCTACTTGCCTGGGCCATTTCTGCTTGCTTTCCTAGTTTGGCTTCAAAGGCCATTCGCCCTGCAATTACACCAAGTTTAAATGCTTCTGCCATATTTACCGGGTCTTCTGAAACAGCGATCGCAGTGTTGACCAACACGGCATCTGCTCCGATCTCCATTGCTTGAGCAGCATCAGATGGGCTGCCAATTCCAGCATCCACGATCACAGGGATATTGCTTTGAGCAATTATGATCTTCAAGAACTCCAACGTTTTTAATCCCTTGTTGGTTCCTATACACGAACCCAATGGCATAACGGCTGCTGTACCAACGTCCTCCAGTCGCTTACACATAACAGGATCGGCATGCACATATGGAAGTATATTAAATCCCAACTTAACCAATTCTTCTGCTGCATTCAATGTTTCAATAGGGTCAGGCAATAGATACTTTGGGTCTGGATGTATCTCTAATTTCAACCAATTTGTCTCAAGTGCTTCTCGTGCAACTTGAGCTGCAAATACTGCCTCTTTCGCAGTTCTTACTCCAGAAGTATTTGGGAGTAGTTGAACATTTTTTTGATCTATATGCTTCAAGAGATCGTCATCTTTATCCTGCATATCCACTCTTCTTAATGCCACAGTGACCATTTCTGTTCCCGAAGCTAATATACTTTCACCCATCAGCTCATTTGAACTGAATTTTCCAGTGCCCAATAAAAGTCGGGAACCAAAGTCTTCACCAGCTAGTTTCAAATTTTGCATGATCTAATTCTTGTTCTGTAATTTTTTCTATTCTTTTCACCAATCCGCTCACATCTTTGGAGTTTTCAACCATTGAACTCGCAGCAACAGCATAAATACCCGTGTCATAGATCTCTTCAAGATCGGGCTCTTGAATGCCACCGACAATTACGATCGGCAGGCTATTGTCGGTCATTTCTTTTTGTAACAAAATTTGACGCAAACCATCTAAGCCCAGAATTGGACTGAGCTTTGCTTTGGTTTGGGTTTCTCTATATGGTCCCAGACCTATATAATCGCTATTGCCCTCTTCAAATATTTTGTGAATGTCTTCCCATGAATTACAGGTGCTACCTATGATCTGATGATCGAATAGCACTTTTCTTGCTTGGGAGGCAGACATATCTTCTTTTCCCAAATGAACACCAAAAGCATTCACCGCTCGAGCAATATCCGGGTGATCATTAATGATCAATTTTGCGTTATTGTGTGAACAGATGGAACGTGCCTGGGTGGCTAATTCCAATAGCTGTTTAAAGGGTCTGTCTTTAGCTCTCAATTGCACCCATTGTCCACCAGCTCTGCAATAATCCCTGATGCGAATTAGGACCTGTTCGTTTGTTCCATTACCGGTTATATATTGGAATTTAGAGATCATGTGTTTAGTGTTCCGATCAAGTTAGTACTACTGCCTAAATAATTTTCTATGTTTTCCTTAGCGATGCCCACTGCAACTAGCAAAGATTCTCCCAAAGCCAACTGAGCAGCAATTGATGAAGAGAGGACACAACCCGACCCGTGTTTTTCTGAACCTAAATTATTGGCTTCGAATGAAATTGTTTCGCCTTCTTTCAATATTAAATGGTCTGTTCCCGGAGCTTTTCCCCTGACCGATTTTAGCAAGACATTACATTTCAATATGGTCTTATCAAACCCCAACATGTCAGTCTCTAATTGGTTGGGTGTGATCAATTGAACCTTTGATAAAACTTCATCTCTCAATTCAGCATTCGGTGCTGAGCAGAAAGAATAGCCACTGCTCGATTCATAAACAGGGTCGAGAACGATCATCATATTTGGTTCATTCATGAGTAAAAAATCGATGATCTCATTCAGTATAGCCCAACTTTGTATAACTGCTATCTTGCATACTTTAATCTCATATCGCGAAAGCAATGGTTTCAACTGCACAAGGATCTGTTCCTTATTCAACCAATGAACATCATGTACTTTTTCATGGCTCTGTCCAGTGATGCAAGTAGTTACGGCAAGTCCGTTCAGACCAAAATGCTCATAGGTTTTGATATCTGATAACACACCAGCCCCAGCAGAAGGGTCAAAGCCTCCAATACTTAAGACAAAGGGACGTGCTGCTCGCATACTTCTTTAATTTTTTTATAATTCTCTACGGCATCTCCTTCTTCCCATATAGCACCCATTACACCGCATGCCTTAAAACCGTAGGGTGCAATAATGGGAATAGTTTCTTCAGAAATACCCCCGATGGCCATGGCTTTTGAAAGGTCTCTTCCTTTCAATATGGTCAACCAATCTATCTCTGGTCTATAACCACTCTTTGAAATGCTTTCAAAAATTGGACTTATTGTAAGCACATCGAAATCTTGAAGATATCTCTCTAGCTCTTCAATATTGTGAATAGCCGTGCTGATCTTGCAGCCCCTTTCTTTCCAACCATTCACCCATTCTTGCAATTGCTCTTCATCTTTTTGATCTCTTTCGGTACTTTTTAAATGCACGCCTCCCAATCCAAAATCAATGGCCATGTGATGCATTTGATGAAAAGTTATCTTCTTGTGATCATTTTCGTTGATCTCTTCCAACAATCCCATGATCTGGTCATTGGTCCATTTCGGCTTTCTCAGATGCAGGCATGTCAGGCCTTCTTTGAAAAGGGCATTTATTTTCTCAGCTTCTCCTGTGACAGGGTCTGGGTATGTGATGACTCTCAGTTGCATTACAGATATATTTCGCTTCCTTTTTCTGTGAATACTTCAGACTGCTCTTTCATGCCTTCGAGAACTGCTTCTTGTTCTTCCAAGCCTTTTTTAGCTGCATATTCTCTTACCTCTTGCGTGATCTTCATGGAGCAAAACTTAGGTCCGCACATGGAACAGAAATGAGCAACTTTAGCTCCATCTGCTGGCAAAGTCTCATCATGAAAACTCTTAGCTGTTTCTGGATCAAGAGATAAGTTGAATTGGTCCTCCCATCTGAATTCAAATCTTGCCTTACTCAGTGCATCATCTCTATGCTGCGCACCCGGGTGTCCTTTTGCAAGATCAGCAGCATGTGCTGCTATCTTATAGGTGATCACACCTTGCCTCACATCTTCCCTATTTGGCAAACCTAAATGTTCTTTTGGTGTCACATAACAAAGCATGGCTGTTCCAAACCAGCCGATCATTGCAGCACCAATTCCGCTTGTAATATGATCGTAACCAGGAGCAATATCAGTAGTTAAAGGCCCAAGCGTGTAGAATGGCGCTTCTTTGCAGATATCCAATTGCTTGTCCATGTTCTCTTTGATCATGTGCATTGGCACGTGCCCAGGCCCCTCGATCATAACTTGAACATCATGCTCCCAAGCGATCTTTGTCAATTCACCGAGCGTTTCCAATTCTGCAAATTGTGCTTCATCATTTGCATCTGCTATACAACCTGGTCTCAGTCCATCACCGAGACTAAAGGCAACGTCATATGTTTTCATGATCTCACAAATCTCTTTAAAATGCGTGTACAAGAAACTTTCTTTATGATGAGCCAAGCACCACTTAGCCATAATAGACCCTCCACGACTTACAATTCCAGTTACCCTCTTTGCGGTCATTGGAACATATCTCAAAAGCACTCCAGCATGGATCGTAAAATAATCTACTCCCTGCTCTGCTTGTTCTATCAAGGTATCTCTGAACAATTCCCAGTTCAGATCCTCTGCCTTTCCATTTACCTTTTCAAGAGCTTGATATATTGGAACAGTCCCCACAGGCACTGGCGAATTTCTGATGATCCATTCTCTGGTTTCATGAATATTCTTTCCAGTAGAAAGGTCCATTATATTGTCTGCACCCCATCTGCAAGCCCAAACAGCTTTTTCTACTTCTTCTTCAATACTAGATGTAACAGCAGAATTTCCAATGTTGGCATTTATCTTAACCAAAAAATTCCGTCCGATGATCATCGGCTCACTCTCTGGATGATTAATATTGTTTGGGATGATGGCTCGGCCCGCAGCCACTTCTTGCCTGACAAATTCAGGAGTGATATTTTTAGGGATAGATGCGCCAAACGAATTTCCTGGATGTTGCTCCCAGATCTTTTCCTGTTCTTCCCTCTTTTGATTTTCCCGTATGGCAACGAATTCCATCTCTGGAGTAATGATCCCTTTTCGTGCATAATGCATTTGAGTTACATTTTTTCCGGACTTGGCTTTCAGGGGTTTTCTTAAATGCTCGAATCGCATGAAGTCAAGTGATGTATCATTCAAACGTTCCCGACCATAGGTAGAAGACACCGCATCCAATTCTTCTACATCCCCTCTTTCCTTGATCCATGTCTCACGCATTTTCGGAAGACCTTTTTTAATGTCGATCTCAATGTTCGAATCTGTATAGGGTCCTGAAGTATCATAAACGATCACCGGTTTGTTCGGTTCGATTTTTCCATTCAGCTTGGTATCAGTCAAGCTTATCTCACGCATAGGAACATTCACACCACTCAATTCACCCTTCACATATATTTTTCTTGAAGCTGGAAAAGGATCTCTTGTGATCTTGCTTTCCGATGATGGTACAATTTCTTTCTTCATATTTCTATCCTCCGGCAGAGGCTTTTATTATTAAAATTTTGTCTCCTTCACCAAGTCTTTTATTTGACCACTCATTCCTGGGAATAACATTGTTATTGACTGCTACTGCATAGCCCTTAGCATCTTCTATGCCCTTAGACACCATAACATCTCTCAGAAAATTCCAACCGTTTGTATCGGTTGCTTGCTCGTTAATAAAAACCTGCATGTGCAGACTAATTTTGAAATTCATACTCCCTTACCAGAATTACCTGGCCAGGTTCAATGGGTTTGCTCTCAGCCTGAAACCCAAAAAAAAAAAAAATGAGCAGAAGGCACCCCAAATCGATGGGCGAAATTTATAAAATAAGAGTGGAAAGACCTCTCTTAGAAACGCATCAATTTGCACTTTTTATAAAGGATCGTTGATATTCTAACTCTCACAATTGTTAAATTTAATGAGCACAAAATCAGAACACGATGAAAAAGATCTTATTCATAGTCATAGCTTCGCTATTATTCAACCCTCAATTCACAGCAACTTCTTACCAAACTCAAACTTTCCTTTATGAACATCTGCTTGAAGTGAATGTGCAGTGGGTGCATTATAAAAACATTGTACCGAAAAAAATGATCTCATTTCAAAATGATAATGAGCGAATTCGAAAGCATCTATTATTAGTGATCGACCACTTGGAAGAACACTTTGCTCAAGAACTTACGCCCGGTCAATTAGAGAATAGATTTGTTGCGTTAAATCAATTGAAGCAATATGCTATTGATATGAAATTTCCTAAAAATATAAACCACACTATAAGAACACCTTATTTCATAGACCATGAAAACACAGCTTGTGCTGTTGGTCAAATGCTAAGGGACAATGGCAACGAACGTATAGGTCAATGGGTAAAGGCCAATTTGAACAATGCTTATGTTGCTGAAATACCTCAAGGAGCACTTGATGAATGGGCTTTTGAATATGGGTTTACAAGAGATGAATTGGCTTGGATCCAGCCAGGATACGCACCTTCTTTAGATGGCTGGTCTAGTTTACAGCAAGGAGTGAATGGCCCTGCAAAAGTCGTTTTGGAATTTGATGGGAATATTTTGATCGCTGGGGATTTTAGCGATGCATCTGGCCTTGCGGTAAATAATGTTGTGCTTTGGGATGGCACAAGCTATAGCGCTTTGGGCGCTGGTGTCAATGGATGGGTGAACTGTGGGATAATATTCGATGGAAAACTAACCCTTGGGGGATCTTTCAATGGTGGATTTGCAGATATCGCCATTTGGGATGGAATAAATTGGAATTATGAAGCCGCTTTTGCGAGCAAATTCGCAGAAACAACGTCTTTAGGCATTTACCTTGGAAGACTTTATGCCGGAGGAACCGCATCGGGATTTGCAGGAATAGACTATATTCTTGCATATTGGGACTCTCCAAACTGGATATGGGCCGCAGAATTTGAAGGGGGTCAGGTCAGGAGTATATCTCAAATTGGCGATGAATTATTAGTTGGGGGAAACTTCGTATCGGTTACCGATTTTAGCGAGATCATTGAAGCCAGTAATATTGCCCTATTCACAAACCAAGATGTCTGGGTAGAATTCAACGGAGGCACTGACGGTCCTGTAAATGATATTATAGTTACTGATGAAAATGAGGTAATAATAGCGGGGAGTATATTGCAGAATATCGTTTACAATTTCGGCCTTGCCATTTCTGACAATGGCATTTGGCAGCAATTAATTACTGAAGGGGCATTCATGCAAAACAATTTTAGTCCTTCTCCCTTTGCGCATTTTAACAAAGTTGTGATCTACCAAGACGACACTTTATTATGCGGTAACTACTCAACTGCATTTGGAATGGAAAATGGGACTGGTTTAAGTACGCTTGAGACCATAGGAAATTTCGCCACAGGAGACCCCTTCTTCGTTACTGATGGCGAAATATATGACGCTGTTCATTTTAATGACAAGCTTTATATAGCCGGAGAATTTGAGCAATTGACAGGAGGAGATTTCAATAATGTTGCTCAATTTGAAGGACCAAATTCAATTTCTGAGACTGAGAACCAATTATTCTCAACTTACCCCAACCCTGCAAAGGATAAGATCTTTGTAAGATCAAATGCATTTGAACCATCTGACTTAGAAGACTTGTGGTTATTGGACATGCAAGGGAAAAAGATCAAGACTTCTTACACAACCGCTGAACGTAAGATTGAAGTAAATGTCCAACATGTTCCAAGCGGACAATATATTTTGCATTTATTATTGGACGATCGACCAGTTAATAAAAAAGTGACCATTACCAATTGATCACATGCAATTACAAGGAGGGGACATTTCAATGTTAATTTTAGGAAATGTCTCTCTGAGATAGATCTGATCTTGTCTATTGAGATCGATGACCCTTAGGTCTATGGTTTTCAAATTTGGCATTTCCTTGATTTCCAAAGGGAGTTCATAAATGCCATTACCCCATAAAGACAATTTTTCAAGATCTTGCAATTGAGAGATCTCTGCAGGTACATTTGAAATATAATTGTGCCCTAGGTCCAATTCTCTCAAACCCTTCATCTCAAATAGTACAGCTGGCATTTTCTGAAATCGGTTTTTACTCAAATACAATTCCTCTATAGGCAATTCCGAAAGCCAAGACGGGAGACTGTCTAAATTTGACCTTTTTATTGAAAGCACTTTTAGATTTTTAAATGCTCTTAGTTCTTCTGGGAGTTTTGAATGTTTTTTACCCGAAAGTTTCAGTTCCAGAACTAGGTTTTCCAGACCCACGGCCTTTTTCAAGTTCTTAAAATCGGTCTGTCCCATTGATACAATAGGAGTAAAGAATAATATGATCAAGAACCATCTCATGCTTTTTCGAGGATATGGATCGTCTTCGCCATATCATCCGCCATTTTCGTTTTTAGAGCCTCTAAGTCCTTGAATTTTTCTTCACCCCTAATTCTAGAAACGAATTCTATTCTTATCTCATTTCCATAGATATCCCTATTGAAGTCTAAAATATGGACTTCAAGCGATCTGGTTTCTAATTCCTTATTCACTGTAGGATTGAACCCGATACTCATCATTCCGCTATGGACCTCCCCATCTAAAAACACTTTTACTGCATACACACCATCTTTTGGGATCAATTTCCATTTTTCGAAATTGCCGATGTTAGCAGTAGGAAAGCCAAGGGTCCTACCCAATTTTTTTCCTTCTACGACTACTCCATCCAATCCATAGCAATAACCCAAATACTTATTAGCAGTTTCAAGATCGCCCTCTACAAGAGCTTTTCTGATCTTCGTAGAACTAATATTGACATCATTTATCTCCTGGGCCGAAATTTCCTCTATTTCTAGATCATACAATGGAGATAGATCTTGCAATGTCTCTAAATTACCTTCTCTATTACGAGCAAAATGATGGTCATATCCAACCACTATCTTAGTTGCTTTTATAATATTCACAAGCAAGTCCCTAACAAATTGAACTGCCGACAGACGTGAAAACTCGTGAGTGAAAGGATGAATGATCAAATGATCAAGCCCGATCTCTTCCAATTTGGAGATCTTCTCCTTTAATGTACTTAGCATTAAGGGTCCCTCTTGATCTGGGAACAAGATATGTCGAGGGTGCGGATGAAAGGTCAATAAAACAGATTCTCCACCAGCTTCTTTAGCCATTGCTATAACTCTGGAAATGATCTCTTTATGCCCGATATGCACACCATCAAATGTGCCTTGGGTCAGAATGGCTTTCTCTACACTATAGTCTTTTAAGTCGCGATGGATCTTCAATTTCCTTACCGAAAAATTAAGAATTCAAGTAAAACAAAGATAGCCGATCTGCGGATGCAAAAAAGATTATTAAAAATTAAGTGAATTTTATACAAAGGATTTCATTTTCAGGTATTAAATACTAATTTTGCGCTCGAATTTTAACACCCACAATTTAAGGCGATAAAATGGCTGATAATATAGGTAAGATAACACAGGTAATTGGACCGGTAATTGACGTTTGTTTTGAGAATGAAAATAAGCTTCCTAATATTCTGGATTCTCTAGAGATCACTAGAAATGATGGAACAATACTAGTTCTTGAAACCCAACAGCATATTGGTGAGGACACGGTAAGGACCATTTCTATGGAAGCTACAGATGGCCTTAAAAGAGGAATGGAAGTTCTAGCGACTGGAAGCCCTATAACAATGCCCACGGGTGAAAAAGTAAGAGGTAGACTTTTCAACGTTGTTGGCCAAGCAATAGATGGTATAGATGACCTTAATGGTGAGGGTGGTTCACCAATTCACAGGGAGGCACCAAAATTTGAAGACCTTTCTACAGCAACTGAAGTATTATTCACTGGTATTAAAGTGATCGACCTTATTGAGCCTTATGCAAAAGGTGGAAAGATCGGATTGTTCGGTGGTGCAGGTGTTGGAAAGACCGTATTGATCATGGAGTTGATCAACAACATCGCAAAAGGATATTCGGGATTCTCAGTGTTTGCAGGAGTTGGTGAACGAACTCGTGAAGGGAATGACCTTCTTAGAGAGATGATAGAATCTGGAGTGATCAAGTATGGTGAAGAGTTCATGAAGAGCATGGAAGAAGGTGGATGGGACCTTTCTAAAGTAGATAAAGAAGAATTGAAAAAATCCCAGGCTACTTTGGTATTCGGACAAATGAATGAACCTCCAGGAGCACGGGCAAGAGTTGCACTTTCTGGATTGACAATGGCCGAATACTATAGAGATGGTGGTGGAAGCGATGGAGGAGGGAACGACATCCTTTTCTTTATTGACAACATTTTCCGATTTACGCAAGCGGGTTCAGAAGTATCTGCACTTCTTGGACGTATGCCTTCAGCGGTAGGGTACCAACCAACCTTAGCTACAGAAATGGGCCAAATGCAAGAGCGAATTACTTCAACTAAAAAAGGATCTATTACCTCTGTGCAAGCGGTTTATGTGCCTGCAGATGACTTAACGGACCCTGCTCCGGCAACAACTTTCTCTCACTTGGATGCGACAACAGTACTTTCACGTAAGATCGCATCGCTAGGTATTTACCCTGCGGTTGACCCTCTTGATTCAACATCTAGGATCCTTACACCAGAAATTGTAGGAGAGCTTCATTATAACACTGCACAGAGAGTGAAAGAAACGCTTCAGCGTTACAACGAACTTCAAGACATAATCGCCATTCTCGGTATGGATGAATTGAGCGAGGAGGATAAACTTATCGTTTATCGTGCTAGAAAAGTATCTCGTTTCCTTTCTCAGCCTTTCCACGTTGCAGAGCAATTTACAGGAACTCCTGGTGTATTAGTAGGTATTGAAGATACGATCAAAGGATTCAACATGATCCTTGATGGTGAAGTGGACCAATATCCAGAAGCAGCCTTCAACTTGAAAGGGAACATCGAAGAAGTTATTGAGGCTGGTGAAAAAATGCTTGCTGAAGCTGCTGAATAATGGAAGTAGAGATCATAACACCGGACAAGAACATCTTTAAAGGAGAAGCGAAATTCATTTCGGTTCCAGGTATTGATGGAAGCCTTGGTATCTTGAATAACCACGCTCCTCTTATCACAACTCTAGTTGCCGGAAATGTCCTTTTGCGTAAAGAAGACAATAGCGAAGAGAATATTGAAGTGAATGGAGGTGTTCTTGAAGTCCTTAAAAATAAGGTTATCATCTTAGCTGAGTAGACTCAAAGCTCCGTATTCCTTATTATCAAAACAAAACCGCGCATTTTGGGTTAACTTAGATGCGTGATAGGTTTTCAATTCACTGAATATAGACCCGAAAAAGATCTTAGGACCCCATTCGAGAAATTGCTCGATATTTTCCTAGAACTTGTGACATACACATCTGGCGATGTCGATGAAGCTTTGGACTGGATGCGCGAACTAGACAAAGCACACAAACTCACGGACGAGGAATATACTTTGGATGACTTCATAGCCGAACTGAAAGAAAAAGGTTTCATTAAGGATGATGACGGCAAAGGAAGTGGCATTCGCATTACACCAAAAACAGAACAAAGTATTAGACAACGTTCTCTTGAACAGATCTTCGGCAAATTAAAAAAAGGAAGCCATGGCCAGCACAAAACAAAATTCGCAGGCAAAGGTGATGAACTTCTTCCTGACCTTAGACCTTACCAATTTGGTGATAAACAAGAGCAGATCGCGTTCAATGAATCATTAAAGAATGCGCAGATCAATCATGGAATAGATGATCTGAATTTAACCGAGAATGACCTGGAAGTAAGGGAAGCTGAATATAAAACGCTAACCTCTACAGTCTTGATGATAGACATCTCCCATTCCATGATACTATACGGAGAAGACCGAATAACACCAGCGAAAAAAGTAGCCATGGCATTGGCAGAGTTGATCTCTCGAAGATACCCAAAAGACACTTTGGACATTGTAGTTTTCGGTAATGATGCTTGGCAAATAAGCGTTAAAGACCTTCCTTATTTGCAAGTTGGACCTTATCACACCAATACTATAGCCGGCCTGGAATTAGCAATGGACCTATTGCGTAGAAAGAAAAATGCCAATAGGCAAATATTCATGATCACGGATGGGAAACCATCTTGTATGAAAGTCAATGGACAATATTACAAGAACAGTTTTGGGCTAGACCCAAAGATCACCTCCAAAACTATAAACATTGCCCGACAATGTAGAAAAGTAAATATTCCGATAACAACCTTCATGATAGCCAAGGATCCATACCTACAAAAATTTGTGGAAGAACTCACAGAAGCAAACCAAGGCAAGGCATTCTACAGTAGTTTAGACGGGTTGGGCGAATTCATTTTTGAGGATTACGAAAGGAATAGAAGAAAAAGAGTAAGATGAAAAAAGAACTATTAAAGATCAAAACATTAGGTGGACTAAAGGCTGCAGGCTATACGTCTAAAACCGTGAAGGAAGAAATGAGAGTAAATCTAATTTCTCGAATAAGATCGAAAGAACCCGTTTTCGAAGGCATACTTGGCTATGAAGACACGGTTATTCCGCAGATAGAAAGAGCGATCCTTAGCAAGCATAACATGATATTGTTAGGACTTAGAGGACAGGCCAAGACCAGAATTGCGAGGTTGATGGTACAGCTCCTAGATGAATACATCCCAGTGATCCAGGGAAGCGATCTCAATGAAGACCCGCTAAATCCGATCTCAAGTTGGGCTAAAGAAATGATTTCAGAGCTTGGAGATAAAACTCCTATTTCGTGGTGGCACAAAGGTGACAGATACACGGAAAAACTTGCTACGCCAGATGTGTCCGTTGCAGATCTTATTGGCGATGTAGACCCGATAAAAGCAGCAAATCTAAAGCTCGATTACTCTGATGAGAAAGTGATCCATTTTGGATTAATACCTAGGTCGCATCGTGGCCTGTTCGTGATCAACGAATTGCCAGACCTTCAACCAAGATTACAGGTGGCTCTTTTTAATATGTTACAAGAAGGAGATATTCAGATCAGAGGATTCAAAATTAGAATGGATCTGGATACACAATTCATTTTCACAGCAAATCCAGAAGACTACACGAATAGGGGTGCGATCATTACTCCTTTGAAAGACAGGATAGAGTCACAGATCATCACGCACTATCCAAAAGACATTGAGACTTCTAAAAAGATCACGCAACAAGAGGCAAGCCTGTCTCACGAGCAAAGATCAAGTATCTCAGTGCATCCATTGATCGAAGATCTCATAGAGCAAATTGCATTTGAAGCGAGAGAAAGCGAATATATAGATCAGAAAAGTGGAGTTTCTGCAAGACTCACGATCTCAGCATACGAAAACCTGGTAAGCGCTGTTGAAAGACGAATGCTAAGAAATAACGAAGAGCAAGGTTACGCTAGAATTGGAGATCTATATTATGTAGTGCCTGCCATTACAGGTAAGGTAGAGTTGCTCTATGAAGGTGAACAAGAAGGCGCAACGCACATAGCTCAGCACCTAATAGGAAAAGCCATAAGGACAATGTTCCCCACCTATTTCCCAGATCCGGAGATCTTCAAAAAGCGGAAAGAGATGGATAACATCTATAGACCAATTGTAGATTTCTTTAGTGCGAATGAGACGGAGCTCCTAAGTGATATCCCTGTTGAAGAATATGATCAAACATTAAATACCATTCCTGGACTAAATGCTGTTATCAAGAAATACATTCCGAAAGCAGACAAGGAAGCTAAGCTCTTATTCATGGAATTCATACTTCATGGACTAACTGAGTACTCTATTCTAAGCAAAAATGTAATGGACACTGGCCTCTCATTCAATGACCTTTTCAGTGCCGTATTCAGTTCAGGGAGTGAAGACGAGGACTATAATGACCCTTCGCTCTATAATTGATCCATGCCAAGAGTCAACATAAAAGCCCTCGCTCTATTCACGCTCATTGCGTTTCCGATCTTTGCGATAGTGCTCATGCACTTTTTCTCCGATGATGCATTTCTCATCATTTTTGAGAACAAAC
Organism: Flavobacteriales bacterium; assembly: GCA_013002285.1. The sequence goes on along the minus strand of JABDKJ010000076.1, from coordinate 8,701 downwards.
GATCATTAGTTCTCCAGATCGCAACAGGTGTTTTATTTGGTGCAGCATCTGCTATGTTGGCCATTCAATTGGTTCGTATTCCCTTCATGGAAAACTCAACGAGCAAATACACCAAAATGCTCCAAAAACTGAACTTGAGCATACCCATGATCATTTTCATTTCCTTCGCGGCAGGTATAGGAGAAGAAATACTTTTTAGAGGAGCTATTCAAAACATACTTGGACTCTGGCCAGCCGCTATAATTTTCGTTGCCATCCATGGCTATCTAAATCCTATGGATTGGAAGATCAGCGTCTATGGTGTTTTCCTTGTATTCGTGTCTGCAGCCTTCGGCTATCTATTCAATAATCAAGGAATTTATTCACCCATTCTTGCACACACGGTTTTCGATCTCATACTTTTGTTTTACGTAAAGAACAATATACTCCACACTACAGAGCATTATCACGATGAAGAAGAATAGCATTCATTTTATAATATTGACTGCACTTAGCCTGATCTTGGCTTCTTGCGCATCAAAAACGCCCGAGGCTATGCCGACCATTGTTGAACAGAATAAGGAGTTCAATACTTATTGGTATACTGGTAAAGCGGAAGTGAATGTCTATGACATAGAGCAAGCTAGATATGGAGAACTAAGGAATGGTAAGGCCGTAAGAATATTTGTTACGGAAGACTTTCTATTGAACAAACAAGTGAAAAAAGAGTCCATGACTACTGAGCCTTCTGCATCTGTTCTTAAAATGAATTTCTTGAATAAATTCCCGACCGGCATCTACGATTATTCCATGATGTCTTCGGTTTTCACTCCTGTAGACATGTCCAGATTCAAAAAAACAGTAAAAGTCAGCATGTCTTCACAAGAGTGGTGCGGACATGTGTGGAGCCAACTTAATCTTGACAAGGATCAATATGAGTTCACTGGTCATTCATATTTCGAAAAAGAAGGTGAACAAGAGTATTATATGGACTATGCTTTTCTAGAAGATGAAATATGGACAAGAATGAGGCTGAACCCTTTAGGACTTCCTCAGGGAAACATCAAGATCATTCCATCACTCATGCATACGCGTTTGCTTCATTACGATGCTGAGCCATTAAACGCAATTGCCGGTCTCACCCTAAAAGTGAATGACGATAGCCATGAATTTTATGTGTACACTGTGAAATATGAAAACGGACGAGAACTGCAGGTGCATGCACATAGCCAATTTCCATACCGTATCACCTATTGGGAGGACTCATACGAAAGTGGATTTGGCCCAAATAAGAAAAGACTAACTACAAAAGCCACATTGAAAAAATCTGTGAAAGAACCTTATTGGGGACAAAACTCAAATGCAGATGAACATTTGAGGCAAGAAATAGGCCTCTGAATTATTTAAAAGGAGATCTATGAATGTCTCCTTGATCAAATTCCAGTTGATCGACATAGTCGGCCAATAAATGGCCTATCACAATGAATTCTCTTTGGCCATGATGCTGTAACCAAAGCTCTGCTGTTTTATTTCTTCTAGCCATTTGAGCTAATCGGATCAATACATCAAATTTGTGTGTTTTCAGCCACTCACCTGCTTTCTGATCATGATCTATGAATTGGGCGCAAGCCAACCATTCTGGAAAATTATTCTCCACTAACCATTTTCGGGCTTTGTTATAGTTGGCTAAAGCAAAATTAAAAGCGATCAACTCTCTATAGCCATTCTCCATTAACCAATGCTCTATCTTGTTGTTTCCCTTAATAGCCTCTCCCCAGGCGATCAATATTTTCGCAGGATATTGCTTCATTTCACAGTTTATACGAGATCTTTGATATTTTGGTACTTTTCAATGATGATATTTTTCGCCCTTGATTATCGTCATAGCTCTGTAAAACTGCTCCATGGCCACAAGCCTTACTAATTGATGTGAAAACGTTAGTTTGGACAAAGCTAATTGGCCACTCGCTCCTGCATAGATCTCTTTAGAAAAGCCAAATGCTCCTCCGATCAGAAAATTCAATCGTTTTCCACCCTTATTGAATTCCTTTTGAATAGATCGTGCGAATGATATAGATGTGTACTCACTGCCCTTTTCATCGAACAATATATAGGGTTCATTCTTCAAACTCTTCTTGAACAATTCACCTTCTGCATCCTTGATATTGTCCCAACTCAGGTCGCCTTTCAATTTTGGGTGCGGCACATAAACTATAGAGAATTTCACATAATGCTTCATTCTCTTTTCATAGTTCTCTAAACCTTCAGTAATGTATTTTTCGGTGGTCTTTCCCAGGCAGATCAATCTTATCTCCATCCTGTAAGTATAATAGAAAATTGAAGATCTCTTGTTATGTACGATCTAAGATGGAATAATATATCAGAGATAATTTCAAAAACAATGTCCATTTGATATACTTACATGAGCAAAAATTCAATTTCTTAAATTCATGACCCAACAATTCCTATGACAGTAGATGAATTCATACAAGCGGCTATTAAAGAAGACATTGGAGATGGCGACCACACTTCCCTCTCTACCATTCCTGCCGATGCAAAGGGCAAAGCGAGATTACTCGTAAAGCAGGAAGGGATCCTTGCTGGTGTGGATATTGCGCTAAAAGTGTTTGAACATGTCGATCCAGAATTGGAAATTGATGTTCAGATCACAGATGGCTCAGAAATAAAATATGGAGATGAAGCATTCTATGTCTCAGGTTCTTCAAGATCTATAGTCATTGCAGAGCGGTTGGCTCTCAACATCATGCAGCGCATGAGTGGTATAGCAACCCACACGGGTGAATTGGTAAAGCTTGTAGAAGGTACAAATGCAAAGATCCTTGACACACGCAAAACCACACCCAACTTTAGGTATTTTGAGAAACTTGCGGTGAAAATTGGAGGTGGTCATAATCATCGCATGGGCTTATATGATAGGGTAATGATAAAGGATAACCACATAGATTTCGCAGGTGGAATAAGATCAGCGATAAATAAAGTGATCGCTTATCTGGAACAGAAGAACAAAGACATCCCGATCGAGGTCGAAGCTAGGAATATGGAAGAGATCCAGGAGATAATGGATGTTGGGGGTATTCATCGCATCCTCATTGACAATTTCACGCCAATACAAACGAAAGATGCAGTACATCTGATTAATGGAATGTTCGAGACAGAGAGCAGTGGTGGTATTACAAAGGAGAATATTAGGGATTATGCAGAAACTGGGGTAGATTTCATTTCAATAGGAGCATTAACGCATCAGATAAAAAGTCTTGACCTAAGCCTCAAGGCGATGAAATGATCAAGAATATTACAAATAGAATAGTAAAATGGGGACCTGTAGTTTCATTGGTCAATGTTTCAAAAAAGATCGTTCTCCCAGGATTTGAAGGAGCTAGTCTCTATTATGTTGCACGGTTCTTTTGGGATTCTCTAGTTAAGGGTGGCCTGACAACAAGAGCCTCAGCTATTTCCTTCAAGCTCATTATGGCCTCTATCCCTGCCATGATCGTGCTCATTAGTGCTATTCCTTTAATATTCCCTCAGTTCACAGACCAACTGCAGCAAGCCATGTCCGCATTTCTCCCAAAAGAGACCATGGATATATTAACTCCATATTTAGACCAGCTATTCGCCAAAGGAGGTGCTATTGTTTCAGTCGGTTTTATCTTGGCCATTTACTATTCATCAAGTGCATTTCAATCCATTTTAGCAGCATTTGCGCGGTCTATCAATATCACAGAACAACGGTCTCTTCTAAGTCAACAATTGGTTTCTTTAGCGATATTAGGTTTGATCACCATTTTCATTGTAGCCGCGTTAGCAGCCATGACAGTGTCAGAAAATCTATTAGCCTTGCTTCAAAAAAATGAGATACTTGTCTCAGATCTAGGGTCTAGCATATTCTACATCTTGAACTATCTTGTCATTTTCCTCTTGTTCATGTTTGCGATCTCTACACTCTACAACATGGGAAATCCTCAAAGAAAAAAATGGCAGTTCACCTCAGCGGGTGCCACTGTAGCAAGTATTCTTATGATCTTGGTAAGTGCAGGTTTTGCTTATTACGTCAACAATTTTGGCAACTACAACAAGCTCTACGGAAGCATTGGAGCCATATTGGTATTCTTCTTCTGGATATATTACAATTCCATTATTCTGCTAATAGGCTTTGAATTAAACCTGAGTATTTCAGCAGCAAATGAAAAGATCCAGAAATTAAAGGGATGATCTATTTGTTATAAATGAGATCTATTTCTTGTACATTATCCCCAATGTAAATCTCATTGACAATAGAAGCAGTTTGAACACTGTAATAGCGAATTAATTGCTCTGAAGCCATTATCAAGACTCCAGTAGACTCTTCATATTCGATGTCGATCACATCCAAATACGGCCCTATGTTAAACAGAGCATTGGTATCTGGCTCATACAGATAAATTCCGGTACTATGAGCAACAATAACATTACCATCGTCAGTAATGGCGACATCGCTTATACTGCCGATCTCAAAGGATCCTGGATCGAAGAATCCATTTCCATCTCTAAAATAAACTACCAACTGCTCTGCTCCATCTCCAGCTATTAGATACTCCCCTTCTCCTACTTTCAGAATATTCTTCACGTCCATACCAATAGAGGCAGAAGTAGTAATTAACGAACCTGTGTATTTAGAAAACACCTTTATCCATCGTTCAAGCCCATTTTGGGTCTCTACTTCTGCAATCACTAGATCCCCGTCAACATAAATTTGCCCTGCTTTATTGTTCTCACCAACATTAATTAAACTTCCATTATTTCCGAATTGATCGAATCCTAATATTTCACCATCACTTGTGCTAACATAAGTAGTCCTGTCATCCTCATCAATGAACGCATCTTTATAATAATCAGACCAAATAGGATTACTTTGAACAGTTTCCCATACAATAGAATTGCTTTCAGTGCTATACGCGATCAAAGAGCCATTAGAGTAACCAACAACAAGTTGCCTGTGATAATTATTCACAATGGCTATATCAGTTTCATTAGCTCCTGCAGTGCTAAAATTCTCTAATTGCAAAGTATCCGAAATTCCACCTATAAACTGTATACCTCCGTCCTCCTGCACGACTGCGAGTTTTTCAAATAATCTAGGATATTCATTGATCTGAATGGGTTGATATTTTCTTTTTGTTTCATTTTGAGATCTTGCTATGATCTCGACAAAGAACTCGCCACTTTCCAAATAGATATCATCAATGATCAAAAATTCATTGAGTTCATAGCTCATGGCACTAACCTGATTTAATATACTTTCAGAACTAGGAGTATAGTTATGGTCAACGATCCTCACATCAACAGATTCTAACATCTCTTCAGAACTGATATCAGCCCTAACCTGAATAGTGTCAGGCACAGCATAAACGCTATTTTCCAATGGCAAGTCATACACAACCACAGGGGGCAGCACGTCATCCTCTTTTACACATCCTGTAAGAATAACAAGTACACACAAAATATTTAAGCAAACTCTATCCAAAACCCTTTACAGATAAGCTATAGTCCACAAAATTAAGGCAAAAGATCATGATAGTATCAACAATTGTTAAGAAATGGCATGTATAAAATGTGGATGAATATTGGAACAATAAATCAACAATGATCAGCAATTGGAGATATATTCGAAGAATGGAATCGCTTATAAACAAAAAACCAAGGCCGTCAGGCTTGAAGTCTGTGCCAACCGGTATAGACCAAAAAATTACACCTCAAGCGATCCCGATCGAAAAAGCTGTTTTGGGATCAATATTAACTGATAGCAGATCTCTAAATGATTGTATAGATATTCTGCATCCGGAGGTTTTTTACGATCCCAAGCACGTTTTTATTTTTAAAGCGATCAAAGAATTATTCGATAAACCAGAAGCAATAGATATCATTACTGTCACTAAAACACTTCGCGCAAAAGGTGAATTAGAATTGGCAGGAGGTCCTGTGTATTTAACCGAGATAACTAATAACATTGGTTCTACCGCAAATATTGAAACGCATGCCCGTTTTATATTAGAGAAATACATACTAAGGGAGCTTATTAGAATTTCAAATAATACTATGCATTCTGCATTTGATGAAACATCAGATGTGTTCGAGTTGTTAGATGTAACCGAAAAAAGTCTTTATGAAGTAACGGAAGGAAACATCAAAAGGAATTTTAAAGAGATGCACCTTCTCATGGCAGAAGCTATTGAGGAGATAGAAGCCATGAAATCCAAAGATATAGGATTAAGTGGAGTACCAACTGGCTTTACCGACCTTGATAGGATCACCTCTGGTTGGCAAAAGTCCGACATGATAATCGTGGCTGCACGTCCGGGTATGGGAAAAACCTCGTTTGTACTGTCAATGGCAAGAAATACCGCAGTAAAATTTAAAAGGCCTGTAGCCATTTTCTCTCTTGAGATGTCCAATATTCAGCTGGTGAACAGGTTGATTTCAGCCGAATCTGGAATTTCAAGTGAGAAACTCAGAAAAGGTGAGCTCAGAGAGCATGAGTTCGTCATGATGAATACCAGGATAAAGGAATTGTCAGAAGCACCGATTTATATAGATGACACCCCTGCGATCTCCATTTTTGAGCTTAGAGCAAAATGTAGAAGACTAAAGCAAAAACATGATGTAGAGTTGATCATCATCGATTACCTCCAACTCATGACTGGTGGAAGTGATAAAAAAGGTAATAGAGAACAAGAGATCAGTACGATCTCAAGATCTATTAAGAGTATTGCAAAAGAATTGAATGTTCCAATAATTGCTCTTTCTCAGTTAAGTCGAGCAGTAGAACAAAGAGGGGGCGACAAAAGGCCACAACTTTCAGACCTCAGGGATTCTGGAGCGATCGAGCAAGATGCAGATATCGTTACATTTATTTATAGACCAGAATATCATGGTTTCGATGTAGATGCAGAAGGTCAATCTACCCAAGGTATTTCAGAGATCATTGTAGCCAAGCACAGAAATGGTTCTACAGGCTCTGTGCGGCTAAAGTTCATTGCTCAGTTTGCTAAATTCGACAATTTGGAAGAAAATACATTTACTGAATTATCACCCAATGATAATTTTGAAAACACTCCTTCTACAGTTACGTTCTCTTCAAGCATGAATGAAGCCGATGGCGATGACGCATATTTCCAACAATAGTTTGGAATTAAATTTGCTGTATAGACACCAAAAGCGAATACTTTTCGTATAGTTTTATAGTATTCAACATCTCTCTAACATGAAAAAGATTTTACTCATTATTATGCTAGCGATGGCTACGTCATCATATGCATCCAAATTGTTCATTCCTATGGACGATTCTCAGAAAGACCACCTCAAAGCTTACGGAATTGCCTTTTGGGTGCTTCAAAACGACATAGAAGTAGAATGGCTTCTAAATTATGAAGGTGGAAGTTTTATGATGGACTTTTATGGAGACATAGAAGAAGAATGTGTCATTAGAGGAATAACCTATAACATCATAGCAAATGCCCAATACGCTAATATCGTTCGAGAAATTGGAGATCCAGAAGTAAATATGGAGATCGTAAAATTAGAGAAAGCACCAAAGATCGCTGTTTATTCACCTAAATCAAAACTTCCATGGGATGATGCGGTGACACTTGTAATGACATATGCTGAAATTCCCTATGAAGTTATTTACGATGAAGAGATCATAAATGGTAAACTTACTACATATGATTGGCTTCACTTGCACCACGAAGATTTTACCGGCCAATATGGTAAGTTCTATGCTAGTTATAAAAACGCTAAATGGTACCAAGATCAGGTAAGAGAATTAGAATCTTCTGCGTCAGCATTAGGATTCGAAAAAGTTTCAGAATTGAAAAGAGCTGTATCGACCACCATTAGAGAATATGTCGCAGGAGGTGGATACTTATTTACGATGTGTTCTGGTACAGACTCCTTTGACATTTCACTTGCAGCAGAGCATACAGACATTTGCGAATCAATGTTTGATGGCGATGGTGCTGATCCAACTGCTCAGTCAAAACTAAATTTTGATGGCACTTTTGCCTTTGAGAATTTTCAATTGGAGAAGAATCCAATGAAGTACGAATTCTCAACTATTGATGCCACGGACATCCACGCGAAGATCGGTCAAATGAAAGATTTTTTCACCTTATTTGAATTCTCAGCTAAATGGGACGTTATTCCTACAATGCTCACACAAAACCATGAACAGGTGATAAAAGGATTTATGGGACAAACCACTTCATTTAAAGATCAATATTTAAAATCAGATATCGTTGTAATGGGTGAAACTAAAAGCCATAAGACGGCAAAATACATACATGGAGAATTTGGACTTGGTCAATGGACATTTTATGGTGGTCATGACCCTGAGGACTATAGGCACTTAGTGAGTGACCCTCCAACTGACCTGAATCTTTTCCCAAACTCACCTGGATACCGTCTGATTCTAAACAATATACTCTTCCCAGCAGCAAAGAAAAAAAAGCAAAAGACTTAATTCAGATTCCATTCTGATCCTAGCTCACCTTATAATTCTTTCCTTCAAAATATATTCCATAAAAAAGCCTTCAAGCTTAGCTTGAAGGCTTTTAAATAAAATTGGCAACGACTTACTCTCCCAGGGCGAACCCAGTACCATCAGCGCTGTTGGGCTTAACTTCTCTGTTCGGAATGGTAAGAGGTGAACACCAACGCTATAGCC
>JABDKJ010000068.1 GCA_013002285.1 Flavobacteriales bacterium | reverse complement strand
TAGTGATGGTTCAATTGATATAACCATAACAGGAGGAACGGTAGCAGGAGCATATGATATTTCATGGACTGGCCCAGTTCCATTTACGTCCACATTGGAAGATATTTCACCTCTTGCAATAGGAACTTATATCGTTACAGTAACGGATGATAATGGGTGTACCGAAATGCTTTCTATAGATATTGAAGATCCATTACCTGTTACGGTAATGGAAACAATTATGGATGTAAGTTGCAGTGGCCTTTCTGATGGATCTATTGATATTGATGTAACAGGTGGAGCATCACCTTATGGATTTTTATGGACAGGACCAGCATTATTCACATCAACCGATGAAGATATAGATGATCTGGAAGTAGGCACATACGACCTTGTCATTACAGATGATAACGATTGTATTTTCATGTTTTCGTATGAAGTCGGACAATTAGATGGTTACATCCTTGAATTTGTTGTAACTGATGTTGCATGTTTCGGGGATAGTACTGGGGCGATCGATATGATCATCACCGGAGGAGTTGCTCCGTTTAATATCAATTGGACGGGGCCAGGAACCTTTTCTTCTACAGATGAAGACATTGCCGATCTTATTGCAGGATCGTATTCTGTAACTGTAGAAGATACAGATATGTGTATTAAAATGACCGATGTAGAAGTCATGCAGAATGATACTATAATAATAGATCTTGGTATAACTCCACCTACTTGTGCTGGAGATATGGATGGTGAAATTGATGCCACCGTAACTGGCGGTGTTGAACCATACGTATTCAGCTGGACGGGCCCCTCTTTCACTGCAATGACAGAAGATATTGATATGCTGCTTGCAGGAACGTATTTTTTACTTCTTACGGATTCCGTTGGTTGTACTCAATTGGTTTCAGAAGATCTTATAGATCCATTGGAGATCGAGATAGATGGAATGGTCCAAGATCTCTTATGCTTTCAAGATAGTTCAGGAGCTATTGATGTTACGATAATAAATGCAATAGCACCTTATGGAGTGTCTTGGACTGGGCCGTCATCATATACTTCTATGGATGAGGATATCATGGATCTGATACCAGGTACATATACAATTACGGTGATCGATGGCAATGGTTGTTCACAAATGGAAACCTTTGAAGTAGTGCAACCCGATGAGATCGTGGTTTCTGAAACTATTTTAGATGTCTCCTGTTTTGGACCATTAGCTGGAGCTATTTTCTTAGATGTCTCTGGAGGAACAGAACCTTATGATTTTTCGTGGGTAGGGCCTGGTGCATACACTTCTATGAACGAAGATATTTTGGGTATCCCAACGGGTACATATGATCTAACAATAACAGACGACAATGGTTGTATTTTCGAGGCCACATATTTTGTGGATGAAACTCCTCCAATAACTCTCGATGCCATAGTTGGGGACATTTCTTGTAATGGTGAAGGAGATGGGTTCATTGACCTGACGGTGGCAGGCGGTACAATGCCTTACATGATCAATTGGACAGGCCCAGGAACCTATTCTTCAATGGTCGAAGACATAGACATGCTGGAGGCAGGTACATATTCTGTCGAAGTTGAAGATGTAGATGGTTGCGTGGAAACTATGTCCTATGATATTCTAGAGCCAGATACTTTAGATCTGTCAGTGGATATCATGGACCCTTCCTGTCCTTTTAATGACGGTACGCTAGAAGCATTTCCAAGTGGAGGGACACAACCATATTCCATCGAGTGGTCATTTTTTATGGGCGCTTTCATTAGCAACGATTCTTTGATCGAAGATCTGGCTCCCGGAAATTATACAGTAACGATCACGGATGCGAATGATTGTTTTGTAGGCGATACCATTGCGATAAATCATCCTGATCCAACTGTAGTTGAGACCGTAACACCCGTTACTTGTCCAGACGGTATGGATGGGGCGATCGATCTTGAAGTAATGACAGATGACCCCCCCGCTATCTTTAGTTGGACAGGCCCGAATATGTATACTTCTGCCCTAGAGGACATTTCAGGTCTTGAGCCTGGGACATATACAGTTGATGTAGTAGACCAGGCGCTCTGTGCGGTTTCACTTATCATCGAAGTCCCATTTCTTCCACCGATCGAGATCGATGCTGTTCTTTCTCAAATTGCATGTGCTGGAAATGATGATGGAGCCATAGATCTAACTATTTCCAATGCTGCAGCTCCTTATGTTGTTTCATGGACAGGACCTCCTCCTTTTACTTCGTCTATGGAAGATATTTCAGGTCTCGAACCTGGTTTTTACGATCTACTTATTACAGATGCGAGCGGTTGCTCGTCAGACTCTACTTTTGAGATCATTGAAGGAGCCGGCTTAGAATTGGAATTCGATATACAGGATATATCTTGTATAAATTTAGAAGATGGAGCTATTGATATTACCATAGTAAATGGAACCGCTCCATTTAATATTGCATGGTTTGGACCAAACCTATTCAATTCTGATCAAGAAGACATTTCAGACCTTGAACCAGGAGAATATACCTTGAACATTATAGATGCCAATATTTGCTTTACAGATACAATACTTGAAGTTTTGGAACCAGATTCTATTTTACTCGGTATTTCAACTACTCCTTCTTTGTGTTCATATTCAGATGAAGGAAGCATAACCCTTGACAGTTTAGGTGGTGCAATGCCTTATGATATCACATGGACTGGGCCAAACGCGTTTGGTTCTGTGATGCAAGATATTGCTGATCTATTCCCCGGATCATATGAACTCTTAGTTATGGATGCGAATGGTTGTTTGGAAGACACTACGTTGTTTATAAGTGCTCCAGATACCTTGATGGTTTCATTCCAAATAGACGATCCTTCTTGTCTGTTAGACAATGGACAAGTGGTCGCAATGGTGACAGGAGGTACTGCTGCTATTGATCATTCATATGAATGGTTTGATGATATGGGAATGATGATCGGTACAAATGACACTCTTGAAAATGTTGGTTCAGGAGTCTATGAACTTGTCATATTAGATGACAATTTATGTACAGACACTATTTCTGTTAGCATATCTGATGAGAATTATACGGTTGATGAGATCGTAACCAACATTAGTTGTAATGCTGAGGATGATGGGTCTATTGAACTTACGATCACCGGAGCGCAACTACCAATAACTATAAACTGGATGGGGCCAGATGGCTTTATTTCAATAGATGAAGATATTTTTGACCTGGAACCGGGAGTGTATGAACTTACTGTAATAGATGACCTAGGATGTAGTTACTTTAATACATACGAAGTAACAGAACCAGACCCTATAGATATTGTGGCCATTTTGTCTAATCCTCCTTGTTTTGGAGCAGATAATGGATCGATAGAATTAGATGTGACAGGGGGAACGAATGATTTCATATACTCATGGGTCGGACCAGTTCCCTTCACCTCCGGTCAAGAAGATATTTTTGACCTTGAGGGAGGAACTTATGACTTGAATATCACCGACACCGATGGTTGTTCTACCAACGCTTCATATGATCTTGATATTCCTTTAGAGATCGTTGATACAGCAACTACATTAATGGGTCCCATTTGCAATGGGTTCAATAGCGGGTTTATTGACCTGGAAATAGACGGAGGATCAGAGCCTTATACCTTTTCTTGGGTTGGACCTTCTTTTGCTAGTACAACTGAAGACATTATAAATCTTGAAGCGGGAGCATACACAGTTACTGTCACAGATAGTCTTGGATGTGCTCTTGATTTTAGTTATGATCTGGACAATATTACTGAAATTGTGGCGACAAGCGATGTTTCGAACGTAACTTGCTTCGGTTTTGAGGATGGTATTATAGACTTTTTCCCAGCTGGCGGAACTTCGCCATATGACTTTGACTGGGTAGGCCCTGGCATATTTACATCTTCAGATCAAAATTTGACTGACCTTATTCCTGGAACCTATACTGTGACTGTAATTGACGATGACAATTGCCAGAATAGTTTTGATATCGAGGTGACAACTCCTGACACTATAGAGGTGTTTTTTAATGTATTTGACCCAATATGTTCCTACTTAGAAAACGGAGCCATAGATATCACTATCACAGGGGGAACAACACCTTATGACATAGATTGGCAAGGGCCGAATGCATTTACCAGTGATCTGGAAGATATAAGCTTATTAGGATCAGGTTTATATTCAGTGACTATTACAGATAGCTTAATGTGCACATGGCAGGGCGATACAACATTGTTTAGTCCTGATGACATACAAGTAGAATTGGATTCTATAACCTCTCCTTTCTGTTCAACTTCCCCGGATGGTGCAATTTACATTACAGGATCGGGTGGTACAGGAGTTCTTTCCTATGAATGGACTGGACCATTATCATATAGTTCTTTGGATGAAGATGCATTGAATGTAACAGCTGGGACTTTCGACATACAAATAACTGATGATAATTCATGTGCATTGGACACATTCTTCATTACAACTCCTCAAATATTCGTAGTGGCTGATGCAGGTGTCTTTGGAGAACTGTGCGATGGTGATACCATCCTCCTAGATGGAACAAATAGTATTGCGGTGGAAAATTATGAATGGGTAGTCGATGGAGTGGTTGTTTCAACAGACCCTACTTTTGAACTTACATTAGATCTAAGTACCAGTATGGTAATATTAAATGCCGAAGGTTCGACTTGTACAGATTCGGACACTCTGGACTTGAGCGTGAATGAGTTACCCTTTGTTGATGCTGGTCCCGACCTTATTGGTTTTATTGAAGATATTATAGCAATAGGCGGTGACCCAACTACCGACCCTGATAATATAGTGAGCTGGTCTCCTTCTTTGAATTTGGATGATACCACTCTTTTCAATCCAAATGCTACAGTCCAAACGGATCAATGGTATATAGTATTGGTTACATCGCCATTTGGTTGTGTATCTCAAGATTCTATGTTCATCGATCTTCAGGCTCCCGTTGACATCCCGAACACAATAACTCCTAATGACGATGGGTACAACGATTCTTGGGTATTGGATGGGTCATTGAACTTCCCTAATATGGAAGTTGAGATCTATAATCGATGGGGGGAAAAACTATTCAGGTCGGTAGGCTACAGCCAACCTTGGGATGGCACTTATGAAGGGAATAATGTGCCCATTGGCACATACTATTATATTATTAGGCTGAACGATCCGATGTTCCCAGGTCATTTAGACGGACCAATTTCAATTATGAGATAATGAGAAGTACCATCTACATAGCGATAGCGATCATTGGCTTTTCATTGGCCTTTTCTAAGGTCAATGCCCAACAATTGCCGCAATATTCATTGTATATGTTCAATCCTTATATAGTTAATCCAGCTTATGCCGGAGTTTCAAACGAGGTTCAAATAAGGTCTACGAATAAATATCAATGGACAGGCATTACTGATGCACCAAGGACATTCAATCTTTCTTTTACCAACACTGCCTTTGAAGATAAAGCAGGTTATGGAGGAATTGTTTATACAGATGTTGCCGGTCCTACCAGAAGGATAGGAGCCCAAATGAGTGGAGCATATCATGCGCAGATCTCAGAGTCTCTTAAGATCTCATTGGGTCTTTCTCTTGGATTCACACAGTATGCGGTTGATGGAGATAAGATATCAATAAGAGAAGGTGATGACCCTATTTTACAAACTAGGCTATCGTCTGACCTTGTATTTGATGGAAAGGCAGCATTTTACCTTTATCACGAGAAATATTTCTTTGGCCTTTCTGTGCCCAATATTACACAAACAAAACTGGAGCCATTTGATGATCTTGGCTCTATTGGGAACTTAGACCCACATTACAATGTCCTTGCCGGATATAATTATGAATTGAATGAAGACATCACACTTAAACCTTCGGTGCTTCTGAAATATGTTGAACCTATACCGTTCAGAATAGACATGAACCTAACTGCTCTTTATCAAGACCGTTTTTGGATCGGTGCAGGATATAGATTAAATGATGGCATAATTGCATTAGCAGGTGCAGACCTCAACAATAGAATGCAGATCACCTATGGCTACGATATCCTTAATTCAGACTTAAGCTCTTATTCTGGGGGTGTTCATGAGCTCACCCTTGGCTTGAATTTTACTAAACCGGAGGCTAAGTCTAAGGATGCAGAGTCTATAGAAGAAAACTAATCTCTTATTGTCGGAATGAAGCATTGAACGAAAGTTCTCGACCTTGCAACCTTTTATACGTTAAAATTGTAAAGCGTAATATTTCGTGTATGGGAACTTCAGATATTAAATTAATAGTAACAAAGGACAAAGGAACAGGGGAAGTTGATGTTGTTCTTGAGAATTTCATTAGTCCAAAAAGAGCAACTCATTCTGAGACTATTGCTGCCATTTCTTTGGGTCATTGGACAATGCCCGTTCAAGTAGAACTTTCTTAATTTTTATTTACATTAGAGTGTTGTACACTCTAATGGATAAGATCCTAAATAAAGTAGCCAATGTTGGCCAATTTGGTGTTGGAAAAACATCACTCAAAAGGCGTTTCGTTCAAAGTATTTTTAATGAAGATCATATTTCCACCATAGGTGTGAATATAGATGAAAAGACAATTGAGTTAGATAATGTGCTACTGAAGAATATCATTTCGGACATTGATGGCGAATCGTCCATTACAGTTGTCAACTCTAGTTACTTAAAAGGGAGTCAAGATCTTTTTTTAGTTTCTGACCTAACAAGAAGAGAAACTTTTCTGAGCTTCAAACAAAATGTTTCAGATCATAGAAGAGCTGCAGGAGACAAAGTACCGATAAAACTTCTTTGCAAAAAAACGGATATGCTCGATCCAGATGCGTTGGACTCTCAGGAAACAAATATCCCGATTGACAATTATATTTTAACATCAGCCAAAACAAGAGAAAATGTTGAAGAAGCATTTTTGGAATTGGCAAAAGACATGCTCTAATGGATTTAGATAAGCTAAGATCCGGATCGATCTCTTCATTCAGTCAAGTGGTCTCTTGTGACAGAAGCGGAAAAGTCATCTTTTCGGATAACAAGATCATTCCAATAGATCCTGGGGAAAGTATTCAAGATAAGGCATTGTTCTTCGGATCAGAGTGGAGTTCAATACTTGATTCCTCAGAAGGATTTCAGAGCTATCGATCCATGAACTTGAATTTCGGAGGAGTAGACAAAGTACTCGATATTTACTATTCCACGAAGAGAGATCATATTGATCTTGTTCTTATAGATCTCACAAAACAGTACAAGGGATTACATTCGTTATTGCAGCAGAAGAATGAATCTAAAATAAGGTCCCAATTACTTGAGGAAAAGAACAAAGTGCTGCATTTAGAAAAGGATATTATAGAGTTAAAGAACAAGCAGTTCGAGGAGATCCAAAAGTACAAAGACCGTTTCTTGGCTCATATGTCTCATGAACTAAAGACCCCTTTGAATGCTTTGCTTGGTTTTGCAGAATTACTCGCAGATTCAGATCTTTCAGAAGAACAACAAGAGTTCGTGGAGATCATAAATTCTTCTGGGAACCATTTACTTTCCGTTGTTAATGATATTTTGGATCTCACAAAGTTAGAGGCGGGGAAATTAGCCTTGAACATCACTTCTTTCGACATCCATAAGCTCCTTAAGGAGATCAATAAAACGGTTGGGTCTTTATTCAGAGAGCGCAACAATAAACTCTATATTTCAATAGATGACACAGTCCCTCAGTTCATAGAAGGTGATGAGGTAAGAATAAAACAGATCCTTTTTAATCTTGTGGAGAATGCAAATAAATTTACTGATGAGGGAGAAGTTTACTTGGATCTGAAACACAATGAAAATGATGGACTTCTGTTTAGAGTGTCTGATAACGGAATAGGTATTAAAGAAGAAGACCTAGAGACTATCTTCAATAGCTTTAAACAGGCTTTTGATCTATCAGAACACAATTATGGAGGTACCGGCCTGGGTTTGACTATCGTGAGATCTTTGTTAGATCTTATGAAAGGTAAGATAGATGTCTCAAGCAAGCACAAAGAAGGAACAGAATTTACGTTCTCAATTCCTATAAAGACTTTCAGCAGCGCGGTAGTCGAGCAAAATGAAATCGTAGAAAATGAAGTACGAACTGGTGCCAAGATCCTTGTTGCTGAAGATGCAGTATTCAATCAACTATTGGTAAAAGAATTACTTAAAAGCACTCAACAACAACTGATCTTCGTGGACAACGGTCGCTCTGCCATGGAAGAGTTAGAAGCTAAAAATTTTGATCTTGTATTGATGGATATTCAAATGCCTATCATGGACGGTTACGAAACCATCAAAGCAATAAGAGAACATCCGGAAGAAAGAATAAATCAGATACCGATCTTGGCTATGACGGCTCACGTAATGAGCGAAGAGTTGGAAAGAATAAAAGGTACTGGTGCGAATGACATTATTTTAAAACCTTTGAAAAAGGATCATTTCATCAATTCGGTTCAAGCCTATTTGGCTGAAAATAAAGCTTCCAATGATCATGGGGTCTTGAATATGTCACAGCTCAATGAGATATCAGGTGGAGAGCGATCCATAGAGAACACCTTTTTGTCGACTTTTGTTGAGCAGACCAAAGATTCATTATCGGACTTGGTTCATGCACGACAAACCCAAGACGTAGCTTCAATGAAGAAGATCTTCCATAAAATGGTAAATTCATTCAATATGTTTGAAATGCCCTTGAGAGAAAAAGTATATGAATTGTCGGAAGATCCATTTTTAGACCTGAAGGTAGAATCACAAACAATTGATGCAATTGTTGATATTGCTAAAAAAGGAATTGAGCAGGCACAAAAGAGATTTAAGTAGTCATTGAGAATCTAGAGTAAACACCTAAACTTTGTATCAAATAGTCTGATGCCTACGTGCAACATACAGAATAGAGATCAGGACCTTGAAGTGATCGAATATGAGACATACAAATTGATAATAGGTGATATTCCTAAGTTCTATATCGTAACCATCTCAGAAGGCTTAGTCTCAGCAAACTTCAGATCACGACTAGATGATAGGCTTAATGTTCTTGTAACTAAGTTTTTAGATGAACACAAAAATAAAGCAGCAGAGGACCTTCTAGATCTTAAAACGATTTATTATATTCGGGAAAACTTGAATAGTTTATTTCCGCCACTAACCAGCGGATAGCACATAAGGACTGAACAAATGTTAAACGCTATAACAATAGACGATGATAAGCTCGTAAACAAAGCTCTTGAAGTTTTTCTTGAGCGCTCCGAGGATGTTAACTTTGTAGCTTCTTTTTTAAGTCCGGTTGATGCTCTAAAGACCATAAAAGAAAAAGACATTCATCTCATCTTTTTGGATGTAGAATTTCCGGAGATCTCAGGAATAGACTTTTTAGATAGTATACCAAATTATTGCCAGGTAGTATTAATGTCCTCGAAAAAGGATTATGCAGCAGATGCTTTTGATTTTGATGTGACTGATTTCATTCATAAGCCTATTACTTTGGCACGTTTGATCAAATCTATTGAAAAAGTGAGGTCCAATATCGAGAATGAACTTTCTGTTAAGGATAAGAAATACATTTTTATCAAAGAAAAGTCCCAGTTGGTAAAAGTGGACCTTTCAGAAGTCTACTTAATTCAAGCTTTAGGAGACTATGTTACATTTCAGAGTGCAAATAAAAAATATATTGTGCATTCTTCTATGAAGGCGATAGAAGCAAAGATCCCAGAAGAAGATTTCATTAGGATCCACCGATCTTATATCATAAATCTGCAACACGTAAGGTCATTGGAAGACTCCACTTTGGCAGTCGGAGACAAAGTAATTCCAATTAGCAAATCTTATAGGAGCAAATTACTTTCTCGTTTGAATATTGCTTGACCTCATTGAGAATAGATAAATTTCTTTGGTCCGTTCGGATCTATAAAACTCGCAGTCTAGCGACAGACGCCTGTAAAAAGGGACGTGTTTCTATAAATGAACATGTTGTTAAGCCTTCAAAAGAAACTCAGATCAAGGATCTTATATCGGTAAAAAAGAAAGCGATCAGTTACAAGTATGAGATCATATCCTTGCCAAAAAGCAGGGTAGGTGCAAAATTAGTTGAAGACTATGTGAAGGATCTCACACCTGCATCAGAAATAGAAAAAAGGGAAATGATAAGATTGGGGAGGCCCTTGGTGAGCTCTGTAAAACGAAAGTTCAAGGGCAGACCAACAAAGAAGGAAAGACGGGATCTGGAAAAATTGAGAGATGAGGAAGATAAAGACCCAGCAATTTAATTGCTAGGTCTTGTAGTAGTGGTAGAGTTCAATATTTGTAATTGAAGTTCTTTTATTAAGAGCAAGTGAGCTATATATTCAGTTACTCTTCCGTTTTTCATTAGATCTAAAGCTTTAAGCTTTGCTTCCATGTATTTTCTCTTAATATCGATCATTGTTCTAAATTTTAATGGTTCTTCTAATGCATTTACAAGTGCCGTGCCAAAAATTGTAAATATTTGTTAAACAGTGATTTAGGATTGAATATGGAGTATTGATCTTTATATACACCATAGTTTTGGGGATCAATGTCATGACTGAAACATATCAGTACGATTCTGAGATAGAATAATAGATCGTTCTTTTATCCTGCCCCTTAGGCATTAATTTATCCGATAATATTAAACATCATTCTATCAGCTTATTAAGGAGTGTTTAGATCTGATAATGCCCACTGCCTTTCAACCATTGAACTTTGGTCCTTTTCTCAAAGCCAACAGGACGAGAACGATGATCCTCCCAGGATACAAGGTGCTCTGTTTTTGTTTGTTATTTATGTCTTCCACTGGCCATCAAATACACAAAACCTAATTTGAAAAACGGAAGATCCCTTTATATAGAGCAAGAAAGGTTAAAAAGGGTCTTAAATATTGATGCCAGATCTATTTCATATTTGCCAATTTTCTGAAAATTGACATGTTGAGGTAAGCCAAAAAGATCTCAGACCGTGTTTAATACACCTTGTGCATGGTATATTGAGATATAAGTGGGTCCAGCTTCTGTTTTTGTTTGATCGAGCAAAATATTTCAACGTAAACTAGAAATAAGTTGTATGGACAATTAAGACTCTCAAAGGGAAGATGATGCGACCTTTAATATCATCAAAAAAATATCAGAAAAGGTCAAATCTGACTATTTGTAGCTCACTAATTGCAACAAAATCAAATAAATCGAGTAAAAACAAAGACGGCTGACCTAACAGCAGCTATTTAATGTGAGTTATATTTTATAACGTATTGAAATTAAACTATTTAGCCTAGTAAAACTTAAACAATTTGAGAGTGTATCATAATGTATTTAAGAGCGGAAAGTTCTTTGTGATGGGTATAATGCTTGTTACGGGACTTTTAGTTAGTACCCAAAGCTCGTCCCAAGTAATATGGGATCAATCCGCGAATACCGGGTACAATAATGCAATAGCAGGTATTTTTAGAGATGACTGTAGTGGACTTCACCAAAAGAAGTCCAAGTCAGAAGAAAGTACTGGGATCATCACATTTGCTCATACAGCATCTGGTGGTTCCATTGCATCTCCTGATAATTTAACGGCAGATCTGTCATCCATGCTATGGGGAAACAACAATGCTACCACTGATCTTGATGCTACATATAATGGAGCTGCAAATAGCCGTTCTAATAGGATCTGGAAGATCCAGGAAGAAGGCACGGTTGGTAATGTTACTTTAGAAGTATTGATCAGTGACCTTCCAGCTGGCGTGAATTATTTACTTCAAAGTTCAACAGCTGCGTTTAATACAGGTACAACAACTGCTCTCTTGTTGTCCGATGATGGCACATACCTTACTAGGGAACTTGATCTAAGTGATGGAGAATTTTTCACATTTTACAAGAATACAACACCGACCATTGATATAGCGGATATTTCAGGGCCGGAGTCTTCAAACCAGACATTCACTGTAACATTAAGTAACACTACTATTTTAGCAGTAGGCGTAAATTATGCGACTTCAAATAATACTGCATCAGCAGGCGATGATTATACAGCGATCACTTCAACAGCTTTGAATATTCCAGCGGGATCAACTTCTGGGACATTTACGGTTACGGTCACAGACGATGCCATTGATGAGAATAGTGAAACATACTATGCCGATCTATCTTCTCCAACAAATGCGACATTCGCAGCCGGAGGTGATCAAGCTATAGGTACGATAACCGACAACGATTCTCCACCAGAAGTAAGTGTTATAGCTAGTGCGAATGTGGCTGAAGAAATTGGAGTAGGATTCTACCAAGTAACAATATCTTTAAACGCAGCTTCAGGATTGGATGTAGATGTGAACTATGCTACCGCTGACGGTACCGCAAATGCGGGTTCAGATTATACGTCTACTTCAGGTACTGCTACGATAACTGCTGGAAGTACAACTACAACTATTAATATTCCAATTACGAATGATGGAAATGATGAATTGAATGAGACTTTGACATTCACATTGTCCTCTCCTGTTAATGCAACTTTAGGAACGAGCGTATTAACATTGACAATTATAGATGACGATGCGCCACCAGCAATTTGCCAGGATGTAACCGTCACATTGGATGGTGCTGGAAATGGTTCTACAACTGCAACAGCGGTTAATAATGGGTCTGAAGTAAATGGTACGGTTGCTGTTCCAGCAGGATTGTCTTTAGATATTACAAGTTTTGATTGTTCTGACCTAGGTGCAAATGCAGTTACTCTAACAACAACTGATAATAATGGAGACACCAATACCTGTGCAGCAACAGTAACAGTGCAAGATACAACAAACCCGACCATAACATGTGTTGGGAACCAAACGGCAAATACAGATGATGATGGTACTGGAAACTGTTCTACAACTGTAGGTGGATTAACACCCACAGCAACAGGAGATAACTGCGCGGTAACGTTACAGACCTGGGCTTTGACAGGAGCAACAACAGCTTCGTCACCTGCGACCGGAATTAACGATGCAAGTGGACAAGCCTTTAATGTTGGAGTAACGACTGTCACATATATTGTTGAAGATGCATCTGGTAACTCAGCCACATGTAACTTTACCGTGACAATTTCTGACAATGAGGACCCAACGATAAGTTGTGTAGCCAACCAAGCCAAGAATATTGACGGAGGAACATGTACTTACACAGCAGTAGGCACAGAGTTCAACCCAACGGCCTTTGCAGACAACTGCCCGGGATCAAGTATCTCCAATGACTTCAATGCATCCGCTACATTAGCAGGCGCAGTATTCCCATTGGGAACAACGACCGTAGTATGGACCGTGACCGATGGAAGTTCAAATACAGCTACCTGTAGTTTTGATGTAGTGGTAAGTGACAATGAGGACCCAACGATCTCATGTGTAGCCAACCAAGCCAAGAATATTGACGGAGGAACATGTACTTACACAGCAGTAGGAACAGAGTTCAACCCAACGGCCTTTGCAGACAACTGGCCAGGTTCAAGTATCTCCAATGACTTCAATGCAAGTTCAACTTTGGCAGGCGCAGTATTCCCATTGGGAACAACGACCGTAGTATGGACCGTGACCGATGGAAGTTCAAATACAGCTACCTGTAGTT
>JABDKJ010000064.1 GCA_013002285.1 Flavobacteriales bacterium | reverse complement strand
CTCATAGGGTTCATCAAAGGTTTTCGGTAAAAGGAAATGCCCGTGTTCATTGACCCCACTTGCATCATTAAATTTTATCAGGCCCTTTTGCTCCTCATAGATATACATGAACTCAGCCTTCTTTCCTCGAATAGCAATTCTGTTTTCCTCCTTTAAAGAAACAGCATTTTCATTCTCAAAAATGCTCCTTTGTTCTGGCACTTCAATTTCGTTTTCCCAGATATAATTTACCTTGAAAAAATCTCGGTACTGACTTTTTGATTGAAGGCTTAAAAAGAATAAAAGTGTTATTAGGATATTCGCTTTGATCTTCAAAATTCCACAATAATTATTCCAATGGCAAGATGTCTATTTCTTTCTAAAGAACAACCTTATTGGCACACCTGTAAGATCGAAATGCTTTCGCATCTGGTTCTCGAGAAATCGTTTGTACGGGTCTTTGATGTATTGCGGAAGATTACAGAAAAAAGCAAAAGCCGGATTATGTGTAGGCAATTGCATAATGTATTTGATCTTGATGTGCTTCCCTTTCAATGCCGGAGGAGGATTCTTTTCGATGATCTCCAATAGCACTTCATTCAATTTGGAAGTTGGGATCTTTGTTCTTTTTCTCTTGTAAACTTCAATGGCTGTTTCCAGTGCCTTGTGTATCCTTTGTTTGTTTAATGCCGAAACGAAAATGATAGGCACATCAGTGAATGGAGCCATTTTCTCTTTGATCTCCTCTGTCCATTTCTTGACAACATTAGAATCTTTCCCTTCTATCAGGTCCCACTTGTTAACCAGGACAACAAGTCCCTTTTTGTTTCCTTCGATCACATAGAAAATACTCAGATCCTGTTTCTGAAATCCTTCAGCAGCATCGATCATGAGTATACATACGTCACTGTATTCGATCGCTCGGATAGAACGCATTACAGAATAGAACTCTATATCCTCGTGTACTTTTTTCTTTTTTCTGATCCCTGCTGTATCAACTATTTTTAGATCGAAACCAAAAGCGTTATATCGGGTATCTAAAGAGTCTCTTGTAGTTCCTGCAACATCAGTCACAATATTCCTTTCCTCATCCAGTATGGCATTGATGAAAGAGGATTTCCCAACATTGGGTTTTCCAACAACAGCAATTCGTGGAAGTTCTTCCTCTAGCGGAGGATCTTCTGTAAAATGAGAGATCAC
This sequence comes from Flavobacteriales bacterium, assembly GCA_013002285.1. The sequence goes on along the minus strand of JABDKJ010000064.1, from coordinate 20,656 downwards.
CTCATCCAAAAGTTCGCCTGTACCACTTCCGTTGCTTGCAGATATTTGATGTACCTCTCCTAGTCCGAAGGCATAGAACTCAGCGGCATCTGCTCTCACTTTATTGTTATCTACCTTATTGCAAGCTAAAATAACAGGCTTATTTGTTCTTCTAAGAAGGTTCGCAACTCCTTGATCAAGGTCAGTGATACCTGTAGTCACATCAACCAAGAATATAATTATATCCGCCTCTTCCATAGCCAAGATCACCTGACGATTTATCTGTTCTTCGAACACATCGTCAGAGCCCTTGACATAGCCTCCCGTGTCGATCACAGAAAACTCTCTGCCAGACCATTGGGCTTTGCCGTAATGTCTATCGCGCGTAACTCCGCTTGTTGGATCTACTATCGCTTCTCTGCGTTCGATCAAACGATTAAAAAGCGTTGATTTCCCAACATTTGGTCTTCCTACTATGGCAACTATATTTCCCAAGGCCGCAAATGTAGGTTTTTGTGGCAGAATCACCGTTTTATGTACAAAATATCGTTAAATTCGAGACAACTGTTAGCTATACACCTTTTTACTTTAACCAGACCTTTTAATGCAGCATACTTTACTTTTTATTATTCTTTTAATTGGGCATAGCCTATTTGCGAGTGTTGAACATGTCGTTATCGGATCATATTGCGATCATACGGCATTCGATATGCCAAATGAATTCAGTTCATGTTCTTATCAATCTATAGAATTGATGGGTGGAAACTTTGACATTGTCACAGAAAGCCAGGGATATGAAACCGATGGAAGTGATATTGTTGGCCCTTCTCTAATGTGCTTATATGCCACAGGCTCTCTTTACGAGATCTCATTTGATACCAGAACAGAAGGCTACGCTCCTGAAGAGTTGATCCATAGTACAACGATCAATACGTTCTCCAATGTCATCTGTCCGGCCTATGATGTTTACGAGCCTTGGGCTGAAATTGGGGATGAACCCTTTCAATCGATCATCTATGATCTTGAAAATTATATTGGATTTTTCATTCAAATAGGCGCAGATCGGCATTACGGTTGGATGAAGATAAGCTGGGAAAGCGGTCAGGGGAACTTAGGTTCCGTTTTGGAAGAGATCGCAATTGAAACAACCCCCAACTATCCTATCGTAGCCGGTTCAATAGAAACCTATTCTGCTCCTTCAGAACTAGATCAATCATACAACGACTATGGTATTTTGCTTACTTGGGCGCCATATACCAATTCTGTCGCTTGCCAGGTAAGAGGTGGGCTCGAAGATGGATCCGATCCCTATAATTTCATTGTTCAAGGCAACGAACCCACACAGTTATTCATTAATGGGAACGACTTGAATGCCGGGCAAAATTATCAATGGAAAGTAAGGTGTTCAGAAGGAGTAAATCCACCTTCCGGAGTGTCTCACTGGTCTTTGTATCAATACTTCACCTACGACCCTACACCAGTTTCTGGACCATTAGGACAAGAGTAAGCGAGCTCTACAAATGAGCATGTTCCATCTGCGGTCAAAACGAAGATTTTAGTTATATTCGTTCAAACTGCATTTTTCTTACCATCTCTTCCACGGCTCAAACTAACCATGTTATGAAGAATCTTATTGCCGTTTTTTTTCTCTTGTTTAGTAGTTTTTATCATCAAGCTCATACAGCTGTTCAGACCTATACTTTTTCACAGATTTGCGATGCACATCTCTGGCTGATCACGAACAATCAATTCACCGAATGTAATTTTGAAAGTATTGAATTCATGGGTGAGACCTTTGACCTTGTTTTAGTGAACAAATCAGTCCAAACAGATCAGAATGATATCATTACTTCAGGGGAACGTTATTTATTCCTTGGTGACCCGACTGAGGAAGTTTCATTCTTTCCGGACATGGAAGGTGGAGACGTTGTAAATGGATCACTCGATTTTGGCCCTTTAACAAATATTTGGTACGAGCAATATCAAGTAGGTGAAGAGTGGCCTAGCGATCCTGTTTCAACCTCCTATTTAACAACAAATTTTATTGGCCTTGAATTTCAAGTTGGGAATAACGTCCACTACGGCTGGTTAAGTTATAATTATGACCAAGGTGGTTCAGGCCAGATCTTTGAAATTGTAGAATTAGCCATTGAGAACATTCCAAACTTTCCTATCCAAGTAAATTCTCAAGTCAGCACATTTAATGGGGAATATGATATCAGTGGGCGTTCTTTTATTGATCAAAATAGTGATGGTGTTTATGATCCTGGTGAACCTACGATCGCAACCTGTTCTTTTGATATTTCAAATTCTGCCATCAATTTTATAGACTACAATACTACTAGTCCTTATATTTTAAATTTGGACGAGAACACTTACGATCTTTCGATCAATTACGACCCTACTATTTGGGTGCCGACCACATCCACGACTGCTAATATTACTTTAAATAGTGGAAATCCTTCCGTTCCTGATCTGAATTTTGGATTCATTCCAAATGGCATAGTTGCATCTTTGAATGGCAATATCTCTCCTCAATCTGCCAGGTGCAACGAAATACGAACACATACAATAAGCGTTCAGAATACGGGCAACGTAGAAAGCAACGGCTATCTTGCCTATGAAATAGACGACCTGTGCTCATTTCCTGGCACGAATGGAATAGATAGTATTGTTGGAAATACAGCCTTTTTCAGTTGGACAGATCTTGGTTTTGGTTCGATCCAGAATTTTTATCTTGACTTGCAAATGCCTTCTACGGCTTTTATAGGAGAAGAGCTCGATTTCTCTTTGGATCTTTACAATTCTAGCGGAGTATATCTTGGTGGAAATGATATTTATCTTGAAGTGTCATGTGCCTATGACCCCAATGACAAAACAGAATTCAATGGATATACGGATAACGGGTTCATTCTTCCTGGAGATGAATTGGAATACCTCATCCGATTTCAAAATACAGGGAACGACACTGCGTATAATGTTTTCTTAATTGATGATTTGTCTCCACTACTCGATTGGGATTCTTTTGAAGCTCAATCCGCCTCACATCCATACGAATCGTTCATCCTAGAAGATGGAAGGCTTTATGTAGGCTTTGATGATATCTTCTTGCCAGATAGCACCACAAACGAACCAGAAAGCAATGGCTTTTTTAAGTTCACAATTAATTGTTTAGATGGTCTTCCACCCTGGACTTTGATCGAAAATAACACGGAGATCTATTTCGACTTTAATCCTCCGATATTGACCAACACAACGATCAACACAGTTTTTGAATGTGAAGGTCTTTCAGAATTCAGTATCGAAGAAACTTACTGTTCGGGTGAAGAGATGATCGCATATTCTGAGCAAGAATACATAGAGAACTACTCATGGAAGATCGATGGTTTTGAATTTTCAACTGATAGTATTCTTGATTCGGTTTTCCTTCCTACAGGAAACTACTGGGTCTCCCTTACAACAGTTAATCCCCTTTGTACCGCCAGTGATTCCTTGCCGATCAATGTTGTTGACCCACCACTTGCCGATGCAGGAACGGACACCTCATACTGTTCTTTGTTCGGAAATCTATTCGCTGAGCTCTCAGGTGGTTCCGGTGAATGGACGGGCCCATCTCAGGTCTCATTTAGTTCTACAACAGATGCGAACGCCTCCATTATCGCGAGTGCCATCGGAGACTACGTTTTACATTGGACTGTGAACAATGGAGTTTGTTCTGCAACAGATTCTGTTGCGATCACTTTCTATGAAGAGCCATGGGTAGAAATACAGCAAATAGGCTTAGACCTTTTAGCGAACACATTTGCTAGCGGTCCATTTCAATGGTATCTAAATGGTGTATTGATCGATGGTGCGACAGAAGAGATCTATACTCCAGTCGAAACCGGGAACTACAGCGTCACGGTCGTAGGTCTGGGAAATTGTCTAGGCCAAAGCAATGAATTATTCTTCTCGCAGATCGGCTTGGATAGTCTAAGTGATCCGTCATTTTCCATTTCTCCCAATCCGTTTGAATATCATACGGTCATTCAATTTCAAAATTTGAACGGCAACAAAATGAACTTGGAATTATTAGACGAACAAGGAAGAATAATTCGAGAATACGATATAATCAATAATGAGATCTTGATCGAACGAGAAGGCCTTTCGTCAGGTATCTATTTCTTAAAATTAAAAACAAGCGATAGTAAAATTCTATTAGGTAAAAAATTAATAATTGAATAATATGAAAATGATCACCTTGTTCGATCTCTTTTTTTTCCTCCTTTCATTTTCATTGACCAGTCAAGTTGTAAGTGACAACGTAAACGTGATCTGTGAAACCGTGGAATTCTCATGGCCTGAAACGACAATTGCAGAATACAATTGTCCGTTAGGGACATTTAGCTTTTTAGGTCAAGACTTTGAATTGCAAACTAGTGCTTTTCCTGTTTTGGTAGATGGTAGTTTTAATATAATAAACGGGCTCAGAGCATTAGCAATAAGCTTTGCGAACGAAGATGGATTTTTCATTTTCGATAATGACTATTCCCAGTACATTTCGAAGGCCTATGAAACGGGAGAAGAAATATCCAATTCAGGATCCTGGTCAGATCATAATGGGTTAGTCATCTATGAGGGTTTTAGCCCGGGCGCTGTTTGGCCTGCCAATCCCATCGTAAAAGCATATGGCGAACCTGGTTACTTGGGATTTTGGGTCCAAATAAATGGTAACGTACATTACGGCTACATTAAATGGGATTGGGCCGTGAATTTTGGTGTGGACGGAATAGTATTGGAAGAAGTTGCTCTTCAGACAACACCCAATGCACCGATCAACGCTGGTAACGTTTTTATTCCTGGAGGCCTTCAGCAGTCTTACAACCCTTATGGCGTTATTTTGAATTGGGATCCATATCCTAACTCTGTTGGCTGCCAAGTAAGGGGTGGTCCTGCGGGAGGGGCAGACCCGCACAATTTCATAGTCCAAGGAAATATGCCAACGCAATTATTCATCAATGGGAACGGATTAACAATTGGCCAGAACTACCAATGGAAAGTGCGTTACGCTACCGGGCTTAATCCACCTGCTGGCGTTTCACCGTGGTCACCTTATGACTATTTTATTTACGACCCATGAGAAAATTAGTATTCATAATTGTACTTACTACTCTAAGTGGAAAGGGTTTTACGCAAGTTGAACACATCGTCCATAACCCGCCTTTGGAATTCACTTCGGAGTCTTTGATGTTATTACAAGGTGAGGGTTGTTATGGTCTTGGATTTGATCTTGACATTGATTCCAACGGAGTCAAGGATGCGGAATTTGTGGTGCTTGGCACTTGTGTATATACCGATGTGCCAGCAACATTTGTGGCTCGCATACACGCCAATAGCGTTTCCCCTAATACTTCTATGGAAGTATCCTTCAATGGAGGCGAAGTATTGCATTACATCGATTCCAGTATCGGAACCACATTGCATTATGAATTTGACAATCTTACGATAGGAAAAAATTCAGGTCAAACAGTTGAATTGACTGAAAATTATCATTCTATCGGGCGTCTCTATTCCAGTGACTTGGGAACTGGATCTGGCTTCGAAGCATTCAATTCAGGAAATAAGTATTTTGGTTTTAGGTTTGATATTGACGGTGAGTTGCATTACGGTTGGATGAGAATTAAAACAGGTCTAACGACTATCAGTGGAGCAGAACATGCCTATTTGAGGATATTTGAATACGCCTATGAAACGATCCCTGACACTCCCATTATTGCCGGATCAACGACTTCCATCCTTCCGACTGGTCTCACACAATCTTATAACCCTTTTGGCATTCTCTTGAATTGGGACCCCTACCCCAATTCGGTTGGCTGCCAGGTAAGAGGAGGAGAAGCTGGAGGAACAGACCCTCACAATTTCATAGTCCAGGGCAATATGCCTACACAACTTTTTATCAATGGAAATGGATTGACCGTGGGACAGAATTATCAATGGAAAGTGCGCTGTGCTGCCGGGTTAAACCCTCCTACAGGAGTTTCAGCATGGTCGCCCTATGACTATTTTATATATGACCCATGAGAAAATTAGCAGCCATATTATTCTTCATTCCCTCATTTGTTATGGGTCAGATCCAGATCATTGAATTGGATGAAACTGTTTTGAATTCAAATTGGACATTGGATGGTCAATCAATTTCTCAAAACCTAACTGTTGGATTATTTGGTGAGAACTTGAACATAAACATAGTGATCACACCGCAAAGTTCTTTTACAGGTCCTTTGCCAGGCTTTGTCAGAATAAGCGATATCAATTACCTCTCGGGACCAGAAGACATCTTCTTTTCTACGTTCCAAGTCAGTAGCCCTTGTCCTTTTGTAGATCAAAATTTTGTGCTTTATCGATATTTGTTGAATGAGTCTGTGAGTAATGCAAATTCATACACTGGCGGAGGATATCTATTTACAACATATGGAAATACTTTTGGCCCTCCTTATGACTTTTGCGATGGTCTAATGATGTCTCCAGGTGACAGCCAAGATATGCACTTAGGGTTTAGGGTAAAAGACAGTGATCAACTGTGGCATTACGGTTGGATCAGTATTAACCTGAGTGTAGGGGTAAATGAAATGAGTGTCCATCTAGATGAATTAGCCATTGAAGGAACGCCTATGGCATATATCAATGCAGGGTCTACGACTTCTTCTGCCGTTCCTTCAAATTTGGATCAGACATACAACGTCAACGGCATTAACTTAAATTGGGACCCATTTCCCAATTCTGTAGCTTGTCAGATCAAAGGAGGTTTTTCCGGAGGCACTGAACCTCATTCATTTATCATTCAAGGAATAGAACCAACAGAAAAATTTATCTATGGCGGCAGTCTCATTATTGGACAGGAGTACCAATGGAAAGTGCGTTGTGCAACAGGACTAAATCCTTATTCAGGAATTACGCCTTGGAGTGCTTATGACTATTTTATTTATGATCCATAAATCTATTCACAATTCTTAAGTTTTCCCACAAAACATTCTTGTTAGATCTCTGTTATATTTCTTAACAAAAGCGAGCGTTTTGCTTAGCTTTGCAGAAGAAATTCAACTATGGGAGAAAGGGTTAAAGGCTTTTCAAAATTATCGAAAGAAGGGAAAATAGAATGGTTGCTAAATGCATACTTCAATGGAAACGAAGATGTCCTAGACCTGCTCAAAGGCTATTGGCATTTAGACCCAAAAGTGCAAAAACTACATGATGAATTTATAGAGAATACCATCTCAAATTTCTACATTCCTTTCGGTGTTGCACCAAACTTCAAAATAAACGGAAAGGACTACTGCATCCCTTTTGCTATAGAAGAGAGTTCTGTGGTAGCAGCTTCTGCAAAAGCCGCAGCTTTTTGGTATGATCGCGGAGGTTTTAAAAGCGAGGTGCTCTCTACCAGAAAGATCGGCCATGTGCATTTCACATGGACGGCCGATCCACAGAAAGTACGCACGTTCTTCTACGACATCAAAGACAAACTGATCAGCGGAACAGATGACCTCACAGCCAACATGCAGCAAAGAGGCGGTGGTATCATAGACGTAGAGTTGATAGACAAGACCGATGAAGAGCCCAACTACTTCCAATTGAAAGGGATCTTTGAAACGAAAGATGCGATGGGAGCGAATTTCATCAATTCCATTTTGGAGCGTTGGTCACAGATCTGGAAAGATGAAGCCGAGCATTCCGACCATTTCTCGGCCCAGGAAAAAGAAGAACTCATGATCATCATGTGTATCCTTTCCAACTACACACCGGAATGCATTGTAAGAACTGAAGTAAGTTGTAAAGTAGGGGAACTCTTCAACAATAAGTCTGAATTCCCGGCAGAGCTATTTGCAGAAAAATTCATGCAGGCTATCCGCATTGCTACCATTGAACCTTACCGTGCCACTACGCACAACAAAGGCATCATGAACGGCATTGATGCGGTGGTGATCGCCACAGGAAATGACTTCCGCGCTGTGGAAGCTTGTGCACATACTTACGCTTCTAGGGATGGGCAGTATCGCAGCCTTACCCAATGCGAAGTAAAGGATGGTGTTTTCCGTTTTTGGATAGAGATACCGATGTCGCTCGGAACGGTCGGAGGTATTACCACATTGCACCCTATGGTGAAATTTGCGCACGAGTTGCTTGGCAAACCAGATGCACGCGAATTGATGCAGGTTATTTCATGTGCTGGTCTGGCCCAGAATTTTGGTGCTGTGGCCTCACTCGTTACAACGGGGATACAAAAAGGTCATATGAAGATGCACCTCATGAACATCATGAATCAACTCGAAGCCAATACTGAAGAAAAAAAGCAGATCAAGGACTATTTCGCAGATAAAGTGGTTAGCTTTAGTGAAGTAGAAAATTATTTCAAGACCCTTCGTGGAGAGAACGTTCCTAAAAAGAAATAGCATCGACACCCAACATTTTTCAAGCTGCGGAAAACTTATGCTCACAGGTGAATACCTGGTTTTGAATGGAGCTAAAGCACTAGCCTTGAAAACAAAGTACAGGCAAACGCTGAGTATAAAAACTTCGAAACACGAAAACTTTTCCTGGACTGCTTTATCTCACAATAAAGAGCCCTGGTTGCAATTCAAATTTGAGATCTCTAATGCTGAAATAAGGATCTTAACTTCTTCTGATCCCGAAAAAACAGTGCGCCTGATAGAAATCCTCAAGCTGATCTATGCGCAGCGTCCGATCTTGTTCACTCAACCCCTTGCTTTTGAGACCAAGATGGACTTTGAAAAAAATTGGGGCCTTGGCACCAGCAGCACGCTTATCTCCAACTTGGCCACTTGGTCTGGACTGAACGCTTTCGACCTACTAGAAAAAAGCTTTGGGGGTAGCGGATATGATGTAGCTGTGGCTCAGGAAGATCATTCTATTTTATATCAATTGAATAGTTTGGAACGGGAAGTGTCGAAGGTGGTCTTCGACCCACCATTCGCATCCCAGTTATTTTTTGTGTTCTTGAACAGAAAACAAAACTCGCAAGAAGCGATCTCATCGTACAGTGGGCTCCTGGTTGGGGCCGATCTACCGCTGTACACTGAAAAAGTCAGTAGAATGACAGAAGAAGTTCTCCACGCCATAACACTCGAGAAATTTGAGGAATTGATGTTTGAACACGAAACCATTATATCAAAAATATTGGGACGGAACACGGTGAAGAAAAACTTATTCTCTGACTACACCGGAGGCATTTGCAAGTCTTTGGGTGCATGGGGTGGAGATTTTATTTTGGTTACAGGAAAGCCCGAAAATTTGAGCTATTTTAGAGAACGTGGATTTGATACCATCATTCCATTCAAAGACATGATAGATGCAAACTGAGCAGAAAACGGACACAAAAAAGATCGAAAAAGCAAGGGTGGAATACCGCTCACCCAGCAATATTGCGCTGGTAAAATATTGGGGTAAAATGGGATTGCAATTACCGATGAACCCATCCATAAGTTTCACGCTCTCGCAATGTGCTACCACCACTTCGGTAGAATTTGAATTGGCCGAAGCCTTCTCATTCGCTTTCTTTTTTGAGGGAGAAGCAAAGCCAGATTTTCACCCTAAACTCTCTAAATTCTTTGACCGCATAGAACGAGAGTTCCCTCCTATTCGCAATTACAAATTGACCATTCGATCTTCGAATTCATTTCCACATAGCAGTGGGATAGCTTCTTCTGCATCTGCCTTTAGTGCACTTGCCTTATGCATAGCAGACTTTGAAAAACAATATTTGGGAGAAGGATATCCCTTGAACTTTCAAGAACGCGCATCGCATTGGGCACGCCTGGGATCTGGCAGTGCATGTCGCTCTGTTTTTGGCGGAGTGGCCATGTGGGGCTATTCTCCGGAATTTGATCAGAGTTCAGACAAATTTGCAGTGCAGGTGGATGATATTCATCCTGTGTTCAAAGACTATCAGGATACGGTACTTCTCGTAGATAAAGGCGAAAAGACCATTTCTAGCACGGTGGGCCACGACCTTATGAATGGCCACCCATACACTTCTGCACGCATTGCCCAAGCACATGACAATTTGGTGAAAATAGTGCCCATTTTACGGAACGGAAACCTCGAAGAATTCGTAAAATTAGTTGAGAATGAAGCACTAAGCCTACATGCAATGATGTTGACCAGCGACCCGGGTTATTTTCTTATCAAAGCCAATACCTTGAAAATTATTGGAGCTATACGCGGGTTTAGAGAACAAAATGGCATTTCTTTATGTTTTACCCTTGATGCCGGTGCAAACGTCCACGTTTTATACCCAGCTAAAGACAAAAAAGAGGTGTTGGGCTTTATTGAAAGCGATGTATTGGCTTATTGCCAAAATGGGGAGTATATTTGTGACGAAGTAGGCAAGGGACCTCAAAACATGAGTGACAAAGCATGATCAAAGACGCGTTATATTACAGTAAGATCTTATTGTTCGGAGAGTACGGCATCATAGAAGATAGTATGGGACTTTCCATTCCTTATGACGACTTCAAAGGCAATTTCCTTTTTGAAAGTAAAGGCGATGCAAGTTTTGAAAAATACTCGAACAATGAGCTGAAGAAATTTGCCGATCACCTGAGCATCCTCGCTACTGAAAATAAACTTGACACCAAGTTCGATCTTAAAGCGCTTCATGCTGATATCGATCATGGTATGTTCTTCGATTCCAGTATACCTTCAGGATTTGGTGTAGGAAGTTCTGGTGCCATTGTTGCAGCCATTTATGGAAAATATGCAAAGAACAAGATCGAGATCTCTGAGAACATAAGCAACGAAGACATCTTGAAATTGAAAAAGACCTTCGGAGAAATGGAAGCTTACTTCCACGGAAAAAGCTCTGGTCTTGATCCACTCATTTGCTACTTGAATATTCCTATCCTTATCAAATCCAAGGACGAAGTGAACACCGTGGGTATTCCTACAGAGGTGGAGGGGAAAGGAGCCATTTTCTTATTGAATACAGGCATGACAGGAAAGACTGCTCCACTGGTAACGCATTTTCTAGAGCGTTGCAAAGAGGAAGGTTTCAGGAACATGCTCAAAAAGAAATTCAAAAAATACAATGATGCCGCTATTGAGGCATTCCTTAATAGAGACATCTCTCCTTTGATGGACAATGTCAAACACCTTTCTCAAGTATTGCTGGACAATTTTAAACCGATGATACCAAAGGTGTTCCATAAACTTTGGAAAGAAGGGATCGATTCTAACGCTTACTACTTAAAACTTTGTGGTAGCGGTGGTGGTGGTTTCATCCTTGGTTTCACACAAGACTTTGACGAGGCAAAAGCCAAGTTAGAGAACTATGAGTTGAAGAGGATCTATTCGTTTTAAGAGATATTGTCCGATCTCCCTTTAATAAAATTATATTCTGATGGTGGTGCTGAACCCAATCCGGGAAAAGGTGGTTTTGGGCTGATCCTTAAACACGCCCATCATTACAAAGAAGTATCTCAGGGCTTTTTAGAAACGACCAACAACAGAATGGAATTGTTGGGTGTGATCACAGGTTTTGAGAAATTGAAACACAGGTCTGAAGTGCATGTCTACACAGACTCCAAATATGTAGTGGATGCGATCGAAAAAGGCTGGGCAAAAAGATGGCGATCGAACAATTGGTATCCAAACTCGAAAAAAGAAAAAGCACTGAACCCAGACCTTTGGGCTAGGCTATTGGATCACATTGCAGAGCATCGCGTGAAATTCTTTTGGGTGAAAGGCCATAATGGACATAGGGAAAATGAACGCTGTGATGTTTTGGCAACGATGGCCATACGAAGAAAAGATCTTTTGGTAGATGAGGAATATGTGAATGAGAAAGGTACTGCGAAGTTATTTTGAATCGCCTAATTTTGCCTCCAACGCATTGAACAACATTCCTGAAAGCCATCCGCTAAGCATACACACCGCAACTACAAGAGCAAAAAGTTTGAAGTCTACCATTGAAGTAGAAACGAATCCCAAGGCAACAGCTGGGTTAAAGGCTCCACCAGACAAATGTCCAAATGCGTGGATCATCAAGACAACAGCAAGTGCGATCGCAAAACCGTAGTATTTATTTCCAATGGTTTTCTTAAGTGTCGCAACGTACATGATCACACTTACGATCACGAAGGTTCCAAGGAATTCTGCGATCAGCGCCATTGATAGATCGGGAACGACAAAAGGGGTTGCTGCTGAATTTGCGAAAAGAGCTGCACCGATCACAGCTGCAAGAAAAGCACCTAGGAGTTCTGCCATGAAATAGGGCAATATATCCCTGGAGTCCATTTGACGTCTGGTGATAAATCCTATTGTGGCAGCCGGATTGTAATGCGCTTTAGAAATGGGGCCTCCAACGTAGATCAGAACCATAAGCACCAACCCTATGGTCGTTGGTTTCCATATTTGGGGAATAAGCTCTGAATGAACAACCCACACAATGGTGAACATCAAAAAAAAGGTGCCAAGGAATTCTGTAATGTACTTTTTCAAAGAGCATGAAATAACAAAAAAAATGCTTTGAAAAACTAACTTTAGGCCTTGACCTTGGCCGAAAAGATATTGCCCAGAAAAACGCGCTACCTGCTATTCAAGCTGTGGGCCATGTTCGCCATGGTACGCTGGATCAACGTATTGGTGATAGCCGCGGCACTTTATTTGTCCGCCATGTACCTTTTGAAGCCCAATACGCCAAGACTTGAAGTATTGAAAGACCCAAAACTGCATCTGGAGGTTATCGCACTTTCTTTATTCATCATGTCGGGGTATATCATTAATGCATTTTATGATCTGCGAAAAGACCTGATCAATAAACCAAAGAGAACGTACATCCAACGATTGATCTCTAAACAAACTAGCCTTTCTGCTTACATTGTTTTCAATGGGCTAGCTGCTATACTCAGCTTTTTTGTCGGTTGGAAAGTACTATTGATCAACCTCATTTTCTCCTTTGCACTCTGGCTATATAGCCATAAGATGCGTAAGCAAGCCTTTATGGGAGAATTGGGAGCAACGCTGCTCACAGTTGCACCATTTGCCAGTCTGGCCATATATTACAACAGGATAACGGCATATATTTTCCTTTATGTTTCTTTCCTTTTTATGCTTGCGCTTACACGAGAGATCATCAAAAAATTGATCCGTTTCAAAGGTGACCTTGTTGTAGGCGAACGCTCTTTACCCATTGTCATAGGAGAAAAAAAGTCACGAATGTTGGCTCTATTGTTCATGTTAGGTTCTTTAGGACAGCTGGGCTCACTCTATTTTATCCAATGGTTGCTTCGATTGCCTTTATGGTTTGTTGGATTGGGTGCTTCGGGAATAATCATTTCCATCATCTTGATCCTGACCACCAAAAAAGGAAGCAACTACAATGTGATCAATTGGATATATAAGTTATTGATCGTGGGGTCTGTAGCTGGGATCGCCCTGATCTATTGACCTGACTCCTGTATTGCTAAATATAAACCCCTGACAAATATCAGTACAATAAAACTGTACTAACTTTTCGTTTTTAGATATATTCGTTCGCATTATGAAAATGGTCAAGTATATACCGCAGATTTTCTCATTGTTCATTCTCCTTCTTGTGATCTTCTTCTCAAGCTGTGAACATGAACCTTTTCCACCTTTGATCGAAGACCCGGGACCGAGCGATACGGTGATCTTTGTGGATGACCCCTGTGACGAGGATTCTGTCTATTTCGAGAATCAGATCCTGCCATTTTTCATTTCGTCTTGCGCTCAACCAGGCTGCCATGATGCAGCAACTGGAGAGGACGGAGTAGTCCTCGATAGTTATGAGAACATCATGACTACTGGCGAGATCATTCCTGGAGATCCTGGCGACTCAGAAGTCTATGAGACCATAACGGACAATGATCCTGATGATCGTATGCCTCCGCCACCCGAAGACCCTCTTACTTCAGAGCAGATACAAATGATATTCGATTGGATCGATCAAGGAGCTCAAAATAATTCTTGCAATTCTTGCGATACGACTGAAGTAACATACAACGGAACCATTCTTCCTTTGATCGAATTAAAATGTCAGGGATGTCACTCGGGTGGTGAACCTGAAGCAGATCTTTCCCTGATAAGCTATGACGACATCAGCACGATCGCATTGAACGGTAACCTGATGTGGTCCGTTACCGGAACAAATGGTGCTACTTTAATGCCTTTGGGAGGCAATCTACTTCCGCAGTGCGAACGAGACCAATTAGAAATTTGGATCAATGATGGAGCACCAGAGAATTAAAATATCTCGAACCATCGGGGTCAGTTTGTTTTTGGCTGCTTTGATCATTTCATTTTCAAACGGATGTTATTATGATGTTGAGGACATTCTTTACCCTCCTTCGATCGATTGTGATACGACTGTGACCACTTATGCAGCTGTGGTATTGCCGATCATTGAAAACAATTGTTATGTGTGTCATGATGCCTCAACCTCATTGGGCGATGTTGCTTTGCAACCCCATTCTGCTTTGGAAACATATGCTTTGAATGGAAGCCTTATGTGCACCATAAGGCATGAGGCAAACTGCAATGAAATGCCAAAAAACGCGAATAAATTATCGGATTGCGATATAGAAAAGATACAACGATGGGTGAATAATGGTGCGCTGGAAAACTAACATATTCTGTTCCGTTTTCATTTTGGCTTCTCTATTTGCAGTGGCCCAAGAAGATGAAGTGGGGAAAGCTTTTTATGATACCCGTATTGTAAATGGGCAATCCGTAGAGATGAATAATGAAGGGGTGATGAAGTTCATTATTGCTCACAGATTTGGCCGAGTGAATAGTGGCGCCTATGAACTTTTTGGTCTAGATCAATCTACGATCCGCATTGGATTTGACTATGGTATAAAAGACTGGCTATCCGTTGGAATTGGAAGAAGTTCCTTTCAAAAAACGGTGGACGGTTTCATAAAAGGCAGAATACTCACACAGAAAAAGGGAGAGAATAGTTTTCCTGTCACGGTCTCTCTATTCAGCAATTTAGCGATCAACGGTTTGCGTTGGCAAGACACTTCACGCACCAATTACTTCACCAGCAGAATGACCTATTCTTACCAAGCATTGATCGCCAGGAAATTTTCTGATCGCATAAGTATGCAACTGATGCCTTCAATGGTCCATCGCAATTTGATCCCTTCGGACAATGTTGATCACGATGTTTATGCCATTGGGACAGCAGCACGGTTCGTGGCCTCTAAGCGCTTCACCTTCAGTTTTGAATACTATTACGTGCTACCAGACCAATTGAGCGATGAACGAAGAAATAGTCTTGCATTTGGAATTGACATGGAAACCAAGGGTCATGTATTCCAATTCCATTTCGGGAATTCCAGAGGGATGACCGAAAAATTCTTCATCACTGAAACCAATGGAAATTGGTTTGATGGAGATATCCATTTCGGCTTCAACATTACGCGTGATTTCAAAGTAAAAGGAAGAAAGTATTGAAACAATGGCACTTCATAGGCTTAGTAGTGATCGGTTTTCTTGGGATCGCATTCTCTGAAAGAACGAACGATATCATAGATACAGATCAAAATGTAGCTGATGTACTTTTTGAATTAGGAGAACCTAAGCCGGCTCATTATCTGAAATATGATGAGGCCATGGTGAAACGTGGATATGAATTGATCCACGAAGGCAGAACGCGAGATGAAAATGGAAAACGAACAAAGTACATCAGTCGTTTCTACAAATGCACAAGTTGTCACAATACTGTTCGGGAAGAGAAAGATCTTTCTCAGGTAGATCCAGATAAGCGATTACAATACGCCAAAGAAAAAGACATTCCCTATTTGCAAGGCTCAACCTTTTGGGGCATCGTAAATAGAGAAACATGGTACAATGATGACTATGTATTGAAATATGGCTCATTGGTTGAAAAGGCCGAAAACAGTTTGAT
Organism: Flavobacteriales bacterium; assembly: GCA_013002285.1. The sequence goes on along the minus strand of JABDKJ010000064.1, from coordinate 4,752 downwards.
CGAAAGCACGCAATTATGCGCACAGGTTTGTTCACAAGGAAGGTGGCTCGAAGAATGGGAAATGAACAACATACTTGCTTACTATTGGAGTCTGCAAATGAAGATGGAAGACCTGGACTTTTCGGAAAAAGAATTAGAAGAGCTTAAGAACGTACAGGCTGAGAAAGCGATAGCTGCCATAAAGGCAAAGTATTCACAAAAGAGCCCGGCTACTTTCGGACATTTGCCGAAAGACAAAGAGAAGGGATATGCATTTGCCGGTGATCCAGAAAAAGGCAAGGTGATCTATGAAAATGGCTGTCAACATTGCCACAGAGAGCGCGGAGAAAGCGATGTGGTTTTAGACAACAGCTCGGTAACGTTTAAATGGTTGAACAAGAACATCACAGCAAACTCTAAACTTTCCATCTACGATATCATTCGACTCGGCACTTATGCAGAGAAAGGTCATAAGGAGTACATGCCACATTATACGGAAGAAAAAATGAGCGATGAGCAGATAGAAGATCTGCGTGCTTACATTGAGAAAATGGCTGAATAGAGTTCAGAGTTGGTAGTGAAAAGTTTATAGTTGTTGATCACAGCGCAATAGTCCAGAACGGACCTTAAAAATCCAAATTTGGCAGATCCTTATACTCTCAGCACTCTAACTTAAATCCTATGCCATGCATATTGATGATCTGAATGCTTTCGTCTGCTTTTAGGTACTTTCTCAACTTGGTAATAAAGACATCTAATGAACGCCCAGTAAAGTAATCGTCTTTTCCCCAGATAAGGTTCAGGACCAATTCTCGTTCAATGACCTTGTTCTTGTGTTCGCAAAGAAGCTTAAGCACATGTGCTTCTTTCTTGGTAAGCTTACGCTCCTCGCCCATAGGGTCTTTGAGCATATAGGCTTCCTTATTGTATCTGTATTCCCCGATCTCAATAATGGCTTTATCTTCTTTCTTCTGATCTTTCCCTACCCTTTTCAAGAGCGCTTTTATTCGCAGCAGGAACTCTTCATTGCTGAATGGCTTGGTCAAATAATCATCTCCACCAGACTCGAAACCCTGCACTTTGTCTTCCATCATGTTTTTTGCCGTTAGGAAAATGATCGGCACCTCTTCGTTTATTTTTCTGATGTCTGTTGCCAAACTGAAACCATCTTTCTCCGGGAGCATTACATCCAAAACGCAAAGATCATAGGAGTTCTCATTGAACATCTTCAATCCCTCTTTCCCATCCCTACATAGGTGCGTATGAAAGCCCTCGCGCTTTAAGGTGTCTTGAACTACAAGACCTAAATTAAAGTCGTCCTCTACCAGCAATATGTTCAATTTCTCCTTCATTTCTTAACGGGCAGCAAAACTGTGAATGTTGACCCTTTATTTAATTCACTCTCAACAAATATCTCCCCACCATGTGCCTCAGTTATCTTTTTCACATAAAACAGCCCTAGTCCAAAACCCTTTACATCATGCACATTTCCTGTAGGTACGCGATAGAATTTTTCGAATAGGAATTTCAAATTCTCTTTAGCAACACCTATGCCATTATCAGAGATCTTGAAAAGGAAATTCCCAGCTTGATCAGTAGTCTCGATCTTGATCTTCGGGCTATCCTTTGAATATTTTATGGCATTGTCGATCAAATTGTAAACGATATTGGTAACATGAACAAGGTCTCCATGAACGGTATGCCCTTTTGCCTTCAGTTCCAGATCCAAACTTCCATTTTTCTCATTCAATGAAACACTGGCTGTTCTAGCAGAATTTTGAATGAGCTCGTGCATATCAATATCCTCTTTTTTCAAAGAGATCGTTTCTGTATCCAAGGTCGCCATTTGAAGTACCTTGTCCACTTGCCTCTTAAGCCTATTGTTCTCGTTCTGTATTATCTGGGCATATTGGTTCAAACGTTCCGGTTCATTCGTAATATTCGGGCTCATAAGCACTTCGCTGGAGAGCGAGATCGTAGATATGGGCGTTTTCAGCTCATGCGTCATGTTATTGATAAAATCCGTTTTTACCTCAGATAAGCGCTTTTGTCTCAAGATCACATTCATGGCATAAGCAAAGAATGCTACTACTGCCAGGAGAATTATCGTTGAAAATATCCACAAATTCATATTGGAGATCACATAGTTCAGTTTACTGGGAAAAAGAACTCCGAAGTAGTGCCCATCCTTATCCCATTTCACTTGCGATAGTTTTTCTGCCTCATCTATCGATACCTCATCAGCTATGGAAACCGTACCGCCATAGACCATTTCATTTGAGAAACAATCGTAGATCCCATATTCGAACTCTTCTGTGAGGTTGCTTTTGGAAAAATGCTCTTTCAGCAGTCTTTCCAAAAGAGCTGGATGCAAAGTATCGTTCATTTGAACGATGAAGGAATTGCTCGTTTGCTGTTCAACAGGATAGAATGTTTGTGATGAGTCGTTGCCCAGGATCTTGATCTCTTCGGCCACATCATTCAAAGCTACGATAACGCGATCATTGAATTGTTTGTCCTGGATCCTGTATGTCTTGTTGAACCAAAAGACCTGAGTAAATACAATACCCAAGATGCAAATGACTGCAAGAATAATAACTATACGAATGGTCCTACGTTTCAACTTATCTCAATATACGAATGGCCTAAGATAAGGATCGTGGAATTAACGGTTTTTTAACTGGGATCTTCCTGAGAGGTCTCTTCTTGCACGGCCTTTTCCTGAACTTCTTCTTCACTTACCTGTTCTAACACATCTTGCTCGCTCTCTACTTTGAATTCATCTTCATGTATGACTTCTGTTTTGGCTTCATAGCTCTCTTCACTTTCGTCTGATGCATATACCTCAAGAATTTTGGAATAGACAACACTAGGAATAACGTAGCCCGTGCTATAGCCTCTCATGGTCTCTTTGGTCTTTTTGTAAACCGACCCAACGTCATCGCCTTGCATAAGGAAGAACATACTTGTTTGTTTCTCTCTTCCAGATTCTTCATCAAATGCAACGAGAGATATCTTTACTTTGAACCACTTCTCAGCACTTTCATCTGGATGCACTTCTGCAATATTGGTCTTGGTGATATTTGTGATCTCAAATGTTCCGCCCCCTACTTCCTGCATGATCTGGTGTATGCCCGCTTCTGCTTCTGAATAAGTGTATGCTTGAATAAGGTGCTGCTCGGTTGACTTTCCAGCTTTTCCTTCATCGCTATGCTTGATCATTTTCACTGCACAATTGAACCAATTCTTGTATTGCATAATTCTAAATTTTTAGGCTGGCCAATTTAGGACTAAAGGCAGGTGCAGCCTTATTTTCAGGTGCAAGGTTATGCACAGCGTATTCACGATCCAAAGGTTGAAATTGTGGAAAGAAAAAACCCCTTACCGGTCACTGAGGTTCTCAAAGTGATGAGCAAGGGGTTTAAGATCATTTGTGCAAATGGTATTTATCTCTTGATCACTTTTTGAGTAAAGGTCTCTCCATCAATTTGAAGCGAGATCATATAGATCCCTTGAGAAAGAGCGCTTATATCCAATTGCGTAGGCATATTATTGATATTGTTTTCAGCGATCACGACATGGCCCAAAAGGTCATTCATCACAATGCTTTCAATATTCTTTTCGGTAGCAATATTCAATACATCTGTAGTTGGATTAGGATAGATCGAAAACTTGTCTTGGTCTAATTCATCTAATGAAGTAAGAGGATCATAGTGCATTACAATATCATCTATATAATATTGATTAGCAGCATCCACCGCATAAAAATTGATAGAAGAGAAATGTGTAGCCGGTTGTGAACCAGCATTTGCAACATAGTCTGTTCCAACCAATATATCATTCCCATTTACAGATAATGAATGGGTCAATGAATTCATATTCACGGATAGAGATACATCAAACCATTCATCCTGAGGGTAATCAAATTCTGGCGGTAACTGCTGGAAAGTAGCTAATCCAGGGTTTGCCCCACCTTCATTGAAATAAAGTTGATAGACATATGAATCACCTGCAGAAGGATTTGCTTGAACGTTGAAATATGCCGTTGCATTTGCTGGAACATACATTTTCCAAGCAAGTGTAGTCAATCCGCTGGTTTGGTCTCCTGTTAAAAATAACATGTCCAAAACAGGACCAGCACCTATATAAAGACTTTGTGATCCGCTAAAAGAATTTGTATCGATCACTTGCCCAGATAAAGAACTACCTGGCCAAGCCACCCAATGGTCTGCCCCAGCTTGGCCAATGACATCTCCTACAGTATAAGCATCAAGGTCATCGCAGATCACTGATGTTGGATCCGGACAGGCCTGAGAAAAGCCAAGAACTGCGGATAAAATGAATATTAAAGAAAAAGTAAAATTTTTCATAGTTAAAGGTTTTGGTTTATAAAAATTTCATTCAAGGTCTATCAAGCCAATTCCAAAATTGTTGCGACTGATATCTCATATAAATTTAACAATTATAGAATTGGTCTGTACGATTAACTCTCAGAATTATTAAAACGCCTTCGACTAGTAAGTTAAAGCAGCGCTCTGAAAGCTCAAATACCAAGTCGTGTTTGGAAGAAATAAAAACCCCAAACTTCACACTTCGACTACGCTCAGTGACCAGTTTGGGGTTAAGATCTTTTAAATGATCAAATTTTAATCACATCCCACACTCAATATCAAGAACTGAGTTACCAATTCCTGAGTACAACCTGGAGTATTTGGACCAGGTGCAGCTATTGGTTGTGCGTCTTCAGTAAATTCATAAACCAAGGTGTACATT
>JABDKJ010000046.1 GCA_013002285.1 Flavobacteriales bacterium | reverse complement strand
TTGCTGATGGGTTCAAGACATTACGCTCTTCCCAGTTGACCTTTTTCTTTGTGATAGGGTCTGTAAAACTTAACCCTGCAGAGGGTGTGAGAATAGGATTCAAACTATCAACCTTTACGAAACCCTCTATGGTCCATGTGCTAGAATTAGCTTGATCAATGTTGTGCTTGCTATTCTTACATCCGACAATAAAAATTACCAGAATTGCTTTTAAAATGAGTCTTCTCATTATTTCCAATGATTTATTTTCTTAGAAGTTAATGATTTTTTATTGAGCGATTAAAGGCCGAGCGATTTCCGTACACCTCTCCAACGTAATTCACGTATGAATTGACCCTCTGGCAAAGACACAAATGGTTCGGTCTTCTCTTTCTTGGCCTTTAAGTATCCAGAAATAGTATTAAGACAATATCGGATGCTTCTTTTATTGAAACCACTCTTTAAAGCTGTTAGCAGGGTCAAAGAGAATCCATAGCGCAATTTATATAATGCTTCACCCTGTAAGTATTTGCTTTTGGCAGTATAGGTTTTGCCAGTCGGTTTCAAATGTTTTACATGTAAGTTTTTGTTCGTACGAACCAACCAACCATGAAATTGTGCCAGTAAGACATCCGCAGTATCCCAACCAATTGAATCCTTGAGACCTTCGATATCTTGAATGCACTGTTTTCTATAGGCTTTGATCGGTCCGCGAACATGTTCTTTAGAGGCTATGGATTCATAAACCCATTCATTGTTTTTTTGGATATAAAGCAATCCTCCAGCTATTCCTGTTTTCGAATCGCTTTCGAAAAGAGTTATTAGTTCTTCTAAATAGTTATTGGGCAAGATGATGTCTGCATCAAACTTACAAATCACATCATATTCTCCATCCAATGAATCTTTTCCTCTATTGAAGGCATTAATGACCTTGCCTCCAGGGATATGCTCATTTGAGGATTCATGTCGAATAACAGTTAGCCATTCATGATTCATGGCATGTTTTTCAGCAATGTCATAAGTCTTATCGGAAGAATTGTCATCTACGATTACTGCTTTAGTCGGAAGAACGGTTTGGGAGACCAATGATTCAATCATTTGGCCTATGTACGCCTCCTCGTTATAAGCAGGGATGATGATGTAGATTTTCAATGGATATGAATAAGCAATACAAAGTTACACTCTTTCAGCATAAACAATGTAATAACGATTCGTGAATAACCGAAGTATTGGTCTTAGACCTATCTTCTTTACAGGATTGGTCCATTTTTTCCGTGCTTTTATTTGCCAGCCAGCCTTTTCCAAAAGCCAATCGAATTGCCAATCCTCAAATTCGTGATAATGTCTGTCCCATTTATCGGTCTTGCTCTTGTATGCCGGAGCAAACCATAATCGCATAGGGATACTTGCAACAAGTTTGTTTGCTTTTATTTCCTTGAGGACATTGTAAGGGGCCACTAAATGTTCAAAGATCTCGAATGCTGTAATGACATCTGCTGAGCTATTATTTACAGAGGAGAAATCCTCATCCAGATCCTCCCCTTTTGTATTTTCTACTGAATAGTCATTCTCTTTCATGATCTCAGAGAATGGATTAGCTACCCCTAGGTCCAAAATCGATTGAGAAGAAGTAATGTGTTCTTTTAAGAAATCAAGTGTGAGTTTATAGCGTTTGTGAGGATACTTTCCTTCGTACATTGACTAATATCGATAAGTAATTGCATTTATATGCATTCCTGCACCAACACTGGCAAACATTATTAAATCGCCTTTGTTCAGTTCGTGATTGCCAAGCTTGTTCTTTTGAACGAGATCAAATACCGTTGGTACTGTTGCTACAGAACTATTGCCAAAAGTCTGGATGTTCATAGGCATGATGTCCTCAGGAACCTCAGTTTTGTATAATCTATAGAAACGCTTGATTATGGCTTCGTCCATTTTCTCATTCGCTTGGTGGATAAAGATCTTCTTCAATTCAGAAATATCAGCGCCACTATTGTCCAAGCATGTTTTCATGGCCTTAGGCACTTCATTCAATGCAAATTCATAGATTTTTCGACCGTGCATTTTGAGGTATCGCGTATCCCTGCAAAGCTCTTGATTGTTCGAATTTCCGAAGAATAAGTAATATGCTTCATCATAAGTAAAGGAGGCAGTTTCATGAGAAAGAATGCCACCTT
>JABDKJ010000044.1 GCA_013002285.1 Flavobacteriales bacterium | reverse complement strand
GCCCGAGCTTGTGCAGGACTGGCACGACAATCCTACTTCATCTTTGGTAACCATAAAATGTGAACCGTGGAATTACAAAGATCAAATATTGATATTGGGAGATGCTTCGCATGCAATAGTTCCATTTTATGGACAAGGTATGAACAGCGGTTTCGAAGATTGCACAGTATTCGAACAGATAATGGGTGAAACGGAAGACTGGGCTGAACGATTCGAACGTTTTTCACGTAAAAGAAAGCCTGATACAGATGCCATAGCCGAGTTGGCTTTCATCAACCATGTGGAAATGCGAGATAAAACTGGAGACCCAAAGTTTTTGCTACAAAAGAAGATCGAATCGAGGTTCTTTGAAAAGCATCCGGAAAAATGGATGCCTCTCTATTCTCAAGTCACTTTTAGCAACATACCATATGCTGATGCTTTAAACACCGGCCTAAAACAGCAAAAGATCATGGACCAAGTGATGAAAGACCCGGAAATAAAGGAAAAATGGGATAGTGGTGTAATAGAAGAACAAATTTTGAGTTTAATTAAATATACGTGAAGAACATACTGTTTATAGCATTTATCATTTTTTGCACTGGGCTTTTTTCACAGCCGAGATACGACACTTCAAATCCTTTCACAGGAGATATGAACGCAAGATCTCATGGAATGTATATCGGCTTGGGCGGAACATATACTATTCCTCTGAGCAGCAATGATGGACCTTATGCAGTAGATTCATTGAATTACGAATTTGACTTTTCGAATAAAGGTAAACTCGGACCTTACCTAGAATTTGGGAAATGGCATATCTTGAATTATGGACTTTTCCATAGTTTGGAATATGGCCTTAGCTACAGACAGTACAATGGACAAGAAAAATATGAGGCAAATGAAATACCTGATCAGGCCAGTGTTGAACCTGTAGGTATAGGCGAAGGAAAATTCAAGTCACACATTGCACATCTTCAGTTTTTCGTTAATCGTGCATACAAACTTTCTAAGCTCTCTTTTCTTCAAGCCTCCTTAGGCGCAGATATTGGCTATAGATTTATAGATAAAAATGAATATGTCTCAGACTTTGAATTTGAAAGCAATTTAAGAGAAGCATCAACAATTACTTCTCATGTCAATTTCAGACTTTCATATGCAACAAGATTGAATAGAATGTATTTGACCCCTTTCTTACAGAGCTCCATTTTTAGCATTAAAGAGATGAGTTTAAGTGAAGCAAACCTGCCATATTTTAACAGTCGGTACAGACCTTTGGTCTTTGGCATGCGCGTGCAATGGCTTCACCAGAAAAAAGACAGGGAATGTGCTAAAAAGGGCCCAAAAAACAAGAAGATCTATAAAAAGTCAACTTCTCTTTTTGGCAAGGACATGAAAAGCAGACAGATCAAGAAATAGGTCTACTGTAGCCATGGATTGTGCTGTTTCTCTGACCCTATCGTTGTTTCCGGCCCATGCCCAGAATAGACAACAAATTCATCTGGTAAGCAGAACATTTTTTCTTTTATATTCTTCAAAAGCTGTTCATGATCCCCTCCAGGCAAGTCGGTTCGTCCTATACTTCCCTGAAAAAGGGTATCCCCTCCAATAATTGATCTACTGTCTCTATTCACGAAGATCAAATGACCTACCGAATGCCCCGGAACTTCGAAGACCTCCCATTCATCAATTCCAACCTTAAGAACATCTCCTTCTTTTAGAAGGATCTCAATATTTGGAGATCCAGCAAAAGGTACATTCCACATTTGTGCAGAAGCACCTGCAAAGCCCAAAGTCAAACTCTCCTTTTCACTGGACTGTAACTTCAATTGGAACTTGTCGGCAATAAACTGATTTCCAATAATATGGTCTATATGACAATGCGTATTGACAAGGTATTTCATCTCCAACCCATTCTCATTCAAATAGTTCATCACCTCTTCTTCTTCAAGTCTATCTGACATGCCAGGATCAAAGATGGCTGCTTGCTTGTTCTCATCTGAAACCACATAGGTATTCTCAGAAAATGGATTGAAAGTAAATTTCTTGATCTTCATGATCGCCAAATATCGACATTGCATTATTTTTAGCAATGAAATTAATTACCAATAAGGTCGGTCAACTATAAAATAAAGACTGCGTATTATAGTTATATTTAGAGTCGCACTAAAATGACAAAACTGTACAGGACATTTGTATTTTCCATTCTCTTAATTCTGAGTTCTACCATGATGTTTGGACAGTTCTATAATGGCTCTAATCAAGAGTTCGGAAAAAATCGAGTTCAATTCAAAGAATTCATCTGGCAGTACTATCAATTCGATAAGTTCGATGTCTATTTCTATGAAGGCGGAATGGACCTTGCTAAACACGTGGCTCAAATCGGAGAAGAGCAGATAAAAGATATTGAAAATAGATTGGACTTCGTGTTGCAGGACAAGATCGAATTCGTGATCTACAATTCACAAACAGATTTTAAACAAAGCAACGTTGGACTAACGAATAACACGGATTACAATATTGGAGGTACCACCCAAATAGTAGGGTCTAAAGTTTTTTTCTATTACGAAGGTGAGTACGGACAATTACTGGAAAATCTTAGAAAGGGAATAGCCGAAGTACTCATTAACCAGATGATGTATGGTGGGAATTGGAAAGAAGTATTCAAGAATGCGACTTTGCTAAATCTGCCTGATTGGTATATTAATGGTTTGATCTCTTGGGTTGCAGACCCAAATGATCCCGAGGTAAATAATTTCATTAAAGACGGGATCTACACGGGTAAATTTGACAAATTCAACTGGCTGACCGGAGATGAGGCCACACAAGTCGGGCATGCAATATGGCAATTTATAGACGAAGTATATGGTAGTGCGGTGATCCCCAATATTCTTTACATGTCTCGGATAAGTAGGAATGTAGAAAGTGGATATTTGTTTGTCCTGGGCATGTCTTTAAAGACACTTTCCTTAGAATTTCAGGATTATTACGGAAAAAAATATAAACGAATTGATTCTAGAAAACGGGATGTTGGTCTAGACCTTATTGAATATAAAGCGAGAAAAAAACATACTTATTCTCAGTTAAAACAGAGTCCGTTCGGAGACATGGTGGCTTTCGTCTCTAATGTAATGGGCCAGTATCGAGTTTTCGTTTTGGATGTTGAAACGGGCAAACAAAAGAAGATCGCTAAAGGGCAGCATAAGTTAGAACGACTTGTCGATAAGTCGTGGCCGATCGTGGCTTGGTCCCCTACCGGAGATGAATTGGCCTACATCATAGAAAAACGAGGCGAGTTGTACATGCACATTTACAACGTATCAGAAAACAAGACTTACAAAAGACAGATCTTCAATCTAGACAAGATACTTGACATGTCTTATTCTCATGACGGCCGTCAGATGATCTTTAGCGGAGTAAAAAACGGGCAGACAGACCTTTACCTGTACTACCTGATAGGAAATAGACAAGAGCGTATAACGAATGACTTTTTTGAGGAAGTTGACCCACAGTTCATAAAGAATTCTTCTCGAGTGATCTTTAGTTCTAACAGAATAAATGATACACTAAGCATCAAGAACATTGATGATATTTCTGAGAACAGAGACATCTTTGTAATGAACTTGAGTAATCGCAAAGTTCTAGAAAGGATCACTTCCACTCCATTAATAGACGAAGTACAGCCTGCTCAATACGACAGCATCCGTTATACTTTTTTGGGGAATGAAAAAGGTTTTTACAATAGGTATTTGGCTACATACGACAGTGCGATATCCAGAGTAGACACAACCATACACTATAGATATTTTACACATGTCACCCAGGCTTCAGACCTAAAAAGAAATATATCTGAGTATGACGTAAACTATAAGCGAAAGCAGTTCACCCATCTGATCTTTCAGGACGGAAAATATCAATTTTATTCTGGCGCTCTTTCAAATAGGGTCCAAGAGATCCAGTTTGATGGTGAACAAGGAAGTATAGAGAAAGATAGATCAAACACAGTAAACTCAGAGGTGATATCTGTGCCAGCAGATGAAGAGGATACCATTGACATCAAGAATTACAACTTTGGAAATGAGGAAGACGTTACCTACGAACAACAAACCATTCAGATCGGAGAGACCAAAGAAGAAAAAAGTGATGTCATAATTCTTGGCGCAGAAGAGGAGTCTAACAAAATTGTTATTCCAGGTGCAAGAAATTACAATGTGAATTTCACAACAGATTTTGCATTGACACAGGTCGGAAATTCGTTCAATGCAAGTTTCTATCAACCTCTTTTTAATTCTGCATCTACTGGGTCTGTTGTACCGGGTCTCGGTGGCTTAATAAAGCTTGGCATTTCAGACCTTTTTGAGGACTACAAGATCGTTGGTGGATTTAGATTGGGACTAAGATTTGATAATAATGAGTACATGCTTCAGTATCAGAATCTGAGAAAACGCATGGACAAGATCATTCAATTCGAAAGGCTTGCCAATAGACAGATAGACTTAAGTAATCCTAATGGGAATGTGCAATTTAAGACACATATACATGTACTTCGATTTAAATTGAGCTATCCTATAAACGAAGTATTAAGGGTGGGTGGAGAACTTAAAGTAAGAAATGACAGAACTGCATTTCTAGCCAATGACATATTAACATTGTTAAGGCCAAATAGATACTTATATCAAGGTGGAGGAAAGATCGATCTTGTATTTGATAATACGCTCAACCTAGGATTAAATTTACTATCTGGAAGTAGATTTAAATTATGGGGTGAATATTTTCAACAATTCGACAGAAAGGAGTCTGATTTTTTTGTTTTAGGAGCTGACTTCAGGCACTATCAAAAAATTCATCGCAACTTTATTTTTGCGGGAAGATTGGCCGGAAGCACTTCTTTCGGAAGCGAAAGATTACTTTACATGTTAGGCGGTGTCGATTACTGGTTCTCTCCGAAATTTACTGACCCGCCATCTCCGATAGCAACAGATCAGAATTACCAGTATGTCACCATGGGAACTCCGGTCAGAGGTTTTTTAATGAATGTAAGAAATGGAAATAGTTTCGCAGTTGCTAATGCAGAATTAAGACTACCTGTATTTAAATATTTCTTAAACAGACCACTTAGGTCAGACCTTTTAGAAAATTTCCAGATCATAGGGTTTAGTGATGTAGGCTCGGCTTGGACAGGACCTGACCCTTATTCTGAGGAAAACTCATTCAACACAAACGTTATCAATAATAATCCGCTAACTATTACGCTTCAAGGGCGGAACGAACCCTTGGTCGGTGGATATGGCTTTGGGTTAAGAAGTAGGATACTTGGATACTTCCTTAGAGCTGATTGGGCATGGGGTATCGAAAATGGTGTTGTTCAGTCCCCAGTTTTCTACTTTTCTGCCTCTTTAGACTTCTGATCATACTAAAGATCTTTTCTGAAGATCTTTCAGGCTCATTTCTTTGATTAAATTTGAATATGATTATAAATTGTTCTTCAATCAGACTTCTGATTTCATGAGCGGCATTATAGATAAGATCAAAGTGCTTTGCTCTGAATACTTTGAAGAGATCAGAGAAGTTCGAAGACATATTCATGCAAATCCCGAATTGTCTTTCCATGAATATGAGACTTCGAAATACATTTGTGATAAGTTAGATCAACTTGGGATACCGTACAAAAATGGATATGTAAAGACGGGAATACTTGCACGCATAGAAGGCAGGGCTCCAGAGAAAAAAACGATCGCTTTAAGAGCTGATATTGACGCACTCCCTATTAAGGAAGCCAATGATGTTCCCTATAGATCAACCAATGACGGAGTAATGCACGCATGTGGACATGATGTACACAGCAGCAGTTTGCTTGGCGCTGCAATGATCCTTAACGAATTAAAAAACGAATGGGAAGGGACAGTACTATGTGTATTTCAACCTGGTGAAGAAAAGATACCGGGAGGAGCATCACTTATGTTGAAGGAAGGTGTTTTTGACAACTATAAACCAACAGGGATCATCGGACAACATGTTTTTCCAGACCTTGAAGTGGGCAAGGTAGGTTTCAAGGGTGGTCAATATATGGCCTCTGCAGATGAGCTCTATTTAACTGTACACGGGAAAGGTGGCCATGGAGCCTTACCGCATCAAAATATTGACCCTGTGCTTATCGCTTCTTATATTATTGTTAGCCTCCAACAATTGGTAAGCAGAAAGGCCAAGCCAGATGTGCCTACTGTACTTTCCTTTGGAAAGATCCAGGGTTTGGGCGCCACGAACATAATACCTGACAAAGTTGAGTTAGAAGGGACTTTTAGGACTATGAATGAAGAATGGAGGTATGTGGCTCACAAAGAGATCACAAAAATAGCGGAAGGTATTGCAGAAAGCATGGGTGCGAAATGTGAAGTAAACATTCTCAAGGGCTACCCTTGTCTTTGGAACGATGAAGACATGACAAGTAAAAACATAAATGCGGCAAAACAATTTATGGGTACTGAAAATGTCGTGGATCTTGATCTAAGAATGACATCTGAAGATTTTGCTTTTTATACTCTGGAAATGCCTGGATGCTTTTATCGTTTGGGCACAAGTAATAAGGAAAAAGGAATTAACGCGCCCATTCACAATGCTCATTTCAACATTGATGAAGAAGCTCTGAAAACAGGCATGGGTCTTATGGCCTGGATGGCTATAAATGAATTGAATTCTTGATCACTGAACAATAAACCAATTGTTAAGTAAGTTCTCTTTGTTATATTTCATTTCAGCACCTGTTGTATGATCTTGGATGTTTTTGCCCGCGCATTTTGCTATAGCATGTCCAGCTGCAGTATCCCACTCCATGGTTGGTGCAAATCGTGGATAAACATCTGCAGCGCCTTCGGCTACCAAACAGATCTTCAATGAGCTGCCCATGGAGGCTATTTCCACCTCTCCATGTTCTTGTTTGATCTTATCGATAAACTCCTCAGTTTCTGGAGACATGTGAGAGCGACTACCAACCACCACAAATGGCCCGCTTTTTTCTTGAGGGAGCTTAGATCCTTTTTCTCTCACCTCACTTATTTTCATCCGTTGCGAAGGTTCTACATTCTCTACTTTGTAAGAACCCATTTCAGGCATGGCCACATAAAGCCATTTTTTCACCGGAACATATATGACACCGGCAATGCTTTGTCCATTATGGATCAATGCGATGTTCACTGTAAATTCTCCATTGCGCTTAACAAATTCCTTTGTTCCGTCTAATGGATCGACCATCCAAAAATGGGCCCAGTCTTTTCGCTCTTCAAATTTCATTTCTCTCCCTTCTTCACTCAATACTTGTAGTCCAGTAACTTCAAGAAGCTCCATGATCTTTAAATGAGCCCGCCTATCTGCTATGGTCAAGGGAGAATTATCAGACTTGATCTCAACATCAAAATCCTTACCGTATACATCGAGGATCTCTGCTCCGCCCGCGATAGCAGCATTTACAGCAGCACTCATCCACTGACCTAATTCTTCACTTTTCATGTCCGAATATGTATATTAAATCGATGGGGAAAATAGATAGAAGAAAGACTTTTACAACAACATTATTAAAATTTTCAATATCCTGATCCTGCAGTTCCTATCTTTTCTATAGGGTGCCAAGTGGTCTTGACTTCACAATAATTCAAGATGGTATAGGGGTCTTGTCCCTCGTCTTTTAAGAAATTCCTATTCTCATCAAAAACCCTCTTGACATTATTTGAAGCGATCTCCTTCAGTTTGATCAACTGTTTCTTTTCACCGGCTGCGTAAAAGATCGCATTGATATCCAAATGTGCTCCTGCATGTTCCAACAATTCGTCTGAATAGCCAGTAAGGATATTAACAACTCCTCCTGGAACATCAGAAGAATTAAGTACTTCAGCAAATGTAATTGCGCAAAGTGGAAGATCTTCAGATGCCAGAGCAATGATCGTATTACCGCTTGCAATAACAGGAGCTACAGCAGAAACCAGCCCCAAAAGAGAGCTTTTTCGTTCGCAAAATGCGAATACAACACCTGTCGGTTCATAGACCGAAAAATTGAAATGAGAAGATGAAACCGGATTAACTCCGCTAAACACTTGCTGGTATTTATCCGCCCAACCTGAGAAATATATAAGCCTGTCTATGGAAAGCTCTACTTCCTTTTTTGCTGCTGTTTTCGTAAGACCCTGATCCATTAATTCAGATTCGAACTGGGCTCTCCTCCCCTCCAACATCTCACCTATTCGGTAAAGGATCTGACTTCGATTATATGCTGATCGTCCTGCCCAAGAGCCAAAAGCCTTTCTGGCTGCCACGACCGAATTTCTAAGGTCCTTTCTTGACCCTCTGCACATATTGGCAAGTTTTCCGTTGTTCTCATATTTGAAATACCTTCCAGACTCTGTTCTTGGAAATGCACCTCCGATAAAAAGCTTATACGTCTTTAGGACTTCTATACGGTCAGACTTCTTATCTATTTTCTTTTTCGCTAATACACTCATGATCAATTCAAGTTTAAATAAGCCGACAATCCATGTAATCCACCTTCTCTGCCAAATCCACTTTCCTTATATCCTCCGAAAGGCGAAGTTGGGTCAAATTTATTGTAGGTATTTGCCCAAACAACACCAGCTCTCATTTGCGAGGTAAGATTGAAGATCTTAGAACCCTTGTCTGTCCAAACCCCAGCAGACAGACCATATGGCGTATTGTTCGCTTTTTTAATGACCTCATCCACAGTTCGAAATGTTTGAATAGCTAGTACAGGACCGAAGATCTCTTCTTGGGCAATTCTGTTACTTTGAGCAACATTCTCAAAGAGAGTTGGCCTACACCAATAACCCTTAGTTGGTAAGGAACAAGCAGGTTGATACATTTCTGAGCCTTCCTTTTTTCCGATCTTTATGTAATCTTTGATCGTTTTCAACTGAGCCTTGGAATTAATGGCTCCTATATCAGTGTTCTTATCCAATGGATCTCCCACGATCAAGGAATCCATTCTCCATTTCAATTTTTGTAATACTTCTTCATAGACTGATTCCTGAACAAACAACCTAGAACCTGCGCAGCAGACATGACCTTGATTAAAATAAATGCCATTTACTATTCCTTCAACTGCCTGATCTATTGCAGCATCTTCGAAAATGATATTGGCGGCTTTTCCTCCTAATTCCAAAGTACATTTCTTGTCCGAATGGGCAATTGCTTTTTGAATGATCTTACCTACATTAGTCGACCCGGTAAAAGCGACTTTATTGATGTCATTATGGTTGACAATTGCAGCTCCTGTTTTACCAGCACCTGTGACAATATTCACGGTTCCTGGCGGAAGGTCTGCGTCTTGAATGATCTCAGCCAATTTTAATGCTGTTAAGGAAGTAGTCTCGGCAGGTTTCAAAACAACTGTATTTCCTGTAGCCAGTGCCGGAGCGATCTTCCAGGCCGCCATTAACAAAGGGAAATTCCATGGAATGATCTGGCCTGCAACTCCCATAGAACGTGGGTTCTTATTTGGGAATGCATAGCTTAATTTATCTGCCCAACCCGCATAATAAAAGAAATGGTTTGCTGCGATCGGTATATCAATATCTCTAGATTCTCGAATAGGTTTTCCTCCATCCATTGTCTCCAAAACAGCAAGTTCTCTCGCTCTTTCTTGAACAAGCCTCGCGATCCTGAAAATATACTTTCCGCGTTCTTTCGCAGGCATTTTACCCCATGATCCGTTATAGGCTTTTCGGGCTGCTTTCACAGCCCGATCCACTTCCTTTTCTGTCCCCTCAGAGATGTGTGCAATTGTCTTTTCTGAAGCCGGATTTATCGTTGCAAAGCTTTTACCAATGCCCTTCACAAACTTTCCTTCAATGAAATGTCCGTAGTCCTTTTTTATATTTACATGATCTGCATTTTCTGGAGCTGGAGCATAATCCCAAGCACCATTCTTTGATCCTTTCATATTTCTTTAATCAATTGAAAAATAATCGGCAGATTGATAAGCTCCTTCAGCTTGTTTTACGATCTGCATTAAAACATCATTGGCTAAACTACTTGCTCCAAACCTGAACCATTTATTATTCAACCAATTTTCACCCAGAACCTCCTTTACCATTACCAGATAGTGCAATGCCATCTTTGCATTAGAGATGCCCCCAGCAGGTTTCATTCCAACCATTATTTTGTTTTCCATATAGAAATCTCGAATTGCTTCAAGCATGGTTAGAACTACTGGAAATGTGGCTGCGGGCTTTATTTTACCTGTAGAAGTTTTAATGAAATCAGCACCGGCATACATTGCAATGTCAGAGGCTTTTCTCACTTTATCCAAAGTACCTAATTCACCGGTTTCCAGGATCACCTTGAGTCTGGCATTTCCGCAAGCTTCTTTTACCTTTTTGATCTCATCAAAAACATAATTGTATTCCCCTGAATGGAATTTTCCCCTGGAAATGACCATATCGATCTCATCCGCTCCTTGGTCTACAGCTCGTTTTGTCTCCTGTATCTTTAATTTCTGATCTGACTGTCCACTCGGAAATGCAGTAGCTACAGAGGCAACTAAAACACCTGAGCCATTCACCATATCTTTCGCTGTCTTTACAAATCTCGGATACACGCAAACAGCAGCAGTAGTGGGCAGATCTGGATACTTGTCGTGCAGGTGCATTGATTTATAACACAACTGCTTTACTTTATTCTCAGTATCAGCTCCTTCAAGGGTTGTAAGGTCGATCATACTCAGCACCCGCTTAAGCCCATCAACTTTTGTCCCTTTTTTAATACTTCTTTTACGAAATCTGGATACTCTTTCCTCTACTCCAACCTGGTCAATTTTGGGGGATTTTAAGCCAACCATAGCCCCGATTTTTATATCTTCAACGCCCATTTTAAAAATTCTATGTCAAATATAGAGTTTTACATTACAAGCCTTTAGAGTTCATGGAGCAAAAGCTAATTGAGAACGATAACTTTATAAGGGTTAAAACGTATAAATTCTTAATAAGGAATAAGGAAAAGAGATAATTTTCCATAATGCACTTAAACTAAACACTTTGACTAGACGCAAAACGGTACTATTCTGTATGCTGAAAGTGGTTGTATTGACCATTTTGATGTCTTCGTGCACATCGAACAAAAAGATCGTGTATTTACAAGACAAAGAGGCATCCAAACCACATGATGCATTAGTAGATAACACTTATCCTGCTCCTCGCACAGATTGGCTTCTAGAAGCTGAAGATGTATTGAGCGTAAGGATAAATCATTTGACTTCTCCGGGTAGTTCTGTGAGTAATTTTTCCAATGACGACAGGTCGCTGTTGAGATCAACGATCCCAAACCCAAATATTCACGGATATACAATTGATGAAAATGGCAATATTGACTTACCAATAGTTGGGAAAGTAAACGTTGCAGGAATGCCTTTAAAGGAAGCAACCAACAAGATCAGAGAAGCTGCCAATAGGGTATTCTCGAGTCCATCTGTCAAGGTGCATATGATCAATTTCAGAATATCTGTCCTAGGATCAGTGAATACTCCGGGGCAATATCTGGTTTATAACAATACACTTAACATTTTTGAAGCACTGAGCTTGGCCAATGATGCTGATGATTATTCAAATAAAGAAGGCGTAAAAGTCTTGAGAACCAGAAATGGAAAGAATCACCTTTATCATTTAGACCTTACAGATGAACAACTATTGACATCAGAAGCTTTTTATATCCACCCATCAGACGTGATCATTGTATCACCATTGAAGAGAAAAAAATGGTCCGGTCGAGAAGCACAAAGCCTCTATGCAGGTTTGGGCGTAGTTGTTTCATTAACAAGTTTGATCATAGCACTCACACGATAATTGGAAAATAGGAATATCATAGAATTCGATGCACAAAGTGATAGCCTTGATCTAAAACAGGTTGTAAAGGACCTATTCCGTTCTTGGCCAACGATCATAATGATATTTCTCTTTTGGGCATTCGTAGGAATTCTTCTTTTAAAACTTATTCAACCTACTTACCAATTGAAATCAACCATTTTGGTAGAAGAGCCGCAAAGACTTAATGACCCGCAAAGGATGACAGTTGGTCCTCAGGCTTTCAATCCTCCAGATGATGAATACTTTGTGAATGAAAAGATCAGGATCAAACGATTCCCCCTCGTCTCAAGGGCGTTGGACTCCTTGAATTTTAATATCACATATTATAAGAAAGCTTTTTCAGATAAGGAGATCTATGCGAGAAGACCGTTTACGGTTAAGCTTTCTGATGAGTGGGACGAAGACCGTGCAGACTTACCTTTTGGAAGAAAATTCGAGGTGAAATTATTGGATGAAGAATCTTTTGGTCTCAAGATAAACGGTCCTTCAGCAATATCTAAACAAACCATATCGATCAATGATAGCTTTCTTTTTGGACAAAAAATAAATATCGGGAAAGCGAGTATTGTAATAGAAAAAGAAAAAGACCATATAGGTAATGACGGTCAGTTTTCATTTGTAATAAAGAACAAAAGAGACTTGGCATTACAGATCTTGGACAAACTGGATGTTAAGACAGAAGAGCTTTCAGCTACTGTTATGGGGTTGTACATGACAGGTCCTGCACCGGAAAAACAGATCGATCTTCTCAATGCACTTGGCCAATTATATATAAAAGAACATTTAGAGGAGAAAAAAGAAATCTATGTCAATATTTCAAATTTCATTGAAGAGCAACTCAATGAGATCCAAGTACGACTAAATGAAACGGAGAAGGAACTTGAACAATTTAAGTCAAGAAACGAGATCAATGACCTGAGTAAGGAAGCGGGCATGCTTTTAAATCAAACTACAAAACTTGAAAATGAGAAAGTCAACCTCTTGGTCAAGAAAAAATACTATGATTATTTAAAAGAGTTTTTAATAAATGCTGACAACTATGAAAAGCTCATATCCCCTTTAGCTTTTAAGATCAACGACCCCATTTTAGTTGACCTGACCAACGAATTGGTGAATTTACAAATGGAGAAGAATGATATGGTAGTCCAAGGAAATCAGGCAAATCCATCTTTCGCCTTGATCAATTCAAAGATCTCTTCTATAAAAACGAATATTCTTCAAACTGTTGAAGGATTTGAGACTTCAAATAATATAAGACTGATCGATATAAATGAGAGGTTAGACCAATTTACTAGAGATTCGAAAAATATCCCAAAGGCAGAACGAGAATATATAAGAATTGAAAGGCTGCTAAAACTGAACGAAGCGTCTTACATAAACTTATTAGAGAAGAAAACGGATGCAGACATAGCAAGGGGATCTGTCATGTCAGATTTTAAGATCTTAGAACCTGCCTACCTCATAGACACTGACCCTATCTTCCCAAACACACTTGTAATTGCGTCCATTGTTTTGTTGTTTTCAATTTTGTCCATCATAGCCTATTTGATCTACAAAATGGTCTATAAGTCCGAAGTAAAAAGCTTGAACGACCTATCTGATATCAGTAAAGAAATAATTGTAGACGGGATCATTGATTTTTCTAATTTGACAAACCCTCAGCATTTTGCAGCATTTGGCGACTCCTTTACAGCAGAAAATTTCAAAGCCTTGATGCTTAAGATATTGGAAGATGCTGATGACACGAAGCGCACAATAACGGTTACTTCATGGAGGATCGGGGAAGGTAAAACGTTTATTTCAACGGGATTGGCTTTGTCTCTAGCTAACACTGGATACAAAGTAGCATTAATAGACCTCAATTCTAAACACCCGATATCCGAAAAACAATTTAAAGCCCAACCAGAAAGAACTCTATTTGATTATTTCACTGGAGACGAAAAAATTAGTGGTTTGGCCACGTCTACATTTAATGAAGATCTGTTCCTGATAAAAGGAGGGCCATTGAAAAAGGTCATGAGTTCATTTGACAATGCGAAGTTCAAAGGTCTCTTATCCAAACTGAAACGCTCTTTTGATCATGTTATTATTGATGCTGGACCACTTGGACTTGTTTCAGGAGTGTCGTCTTTGATAAAGACCACAGACCGTACATGCATAGTCTTTAGAAGAAATAAAAGTCAGAAAGATGATTGGAAAGCTATAAAAAGGGTACTTCCGGAAAACTCATTTTCAAAGATCGGAATGGTTTTTAATGGTGATATCGACAAGAACGAAGATCTATCAAAAGCTGCGAAGAAATACTACCAAAATAAAAGGCGAGGAATAATTTACAGAATCAAATATATATTGAATAAGATCTGATCTTAACCCAGCTATTTTGCAACACAGATGTCATCCAAAAAGATCTTATTCATAACGAATCAGCTTCCTTATCCTCCTTCAACTGGAGGAAAGCTTAAGTCCTGGAATCTCGTGAGATTCCTTTCGGAAAACTACAGCCTTTCTTTGATATATCTCCTAAAGGAAAACGAGAAAGAAGACGAGGAAGAAATGCTTTCTAAACTGGCATTAAGCTCTCACTATTCAGAAGAACTAAATGTAAAGAGAAATGCTCTCAATCTTATAAGAAGTCGGTTATCCGCTGACACGCTCAATGTTTTTCGAAATCGGTCCAAGACCTTTTTACTGAAAACAAGAGAACTATTAAAAAGCAATGATCTTGTGATCGTGGATCACTATGAAATGTATCCATATTTAAAAAATTCCAAGGGAATAAAAAAAATATTGCACGAGCATAATGCAGAGTTTTGTCTATGGGAAAGAATGGGGCGATTAGAAAGTTCTATGATCAAAAGATCTGTATTACTTTCAGAGGCAAGACGAATTGAAAAGGCTGAAAAAAATTATGTTAAAGATTCAGACCTAATATGGGCAGCACCAAATGACATCGCAGCGCTTCAGATCAAAGGAGAAAACAATTCTAAATTCGAATACACTTATCATTTAGGAGATGACAAATTCATCACTTATCCAAATATTGAATTTAAGGATACAGAATTGAATATCGTTTTTGTAGGCACCCAGAGTTGGGAAGCCAATATAGACGGATTGGAATGGTTTTTTGAAAAGTGTTGGCCCTTATTGAAGCATGAAGTACCAAACATTAAATTCTACGTGATCGGAAAAGATCCTCAACCTAGAGTTACGAAATTTGGCAGACAAGATGAACAAATAATTTTCACTGGATTCGTTGAGGACCTAGAAGAATACTATAGCAAAACTAGAGTGACCATTGTACCACTTCGCTTTGGAAGCGGAATGAAAGTTAAACTACTCAATTCGTTGTTCAGAGGGATACCTACTGTTACGACTTCTGTCGGAGCCGAGGGGATAGAAGTAGAAGATGGCAGAGACATATACATTAAGAACGACCCAAAAGAATTTGTAGATAGTATTCTAACCCTGCTCATGCATCAGGAAGTTTGGGAAAAGTTCAGAGATCGCTCAAGAGAGTTGGTACATAATAAATACACATGGAAAAATCTTTTATCAAAACACAAAAAAGAGATCGATGATCTAATGGGATGGGAATAAATGAGAAGATCATATTCAGACAGGCTGTAGAAAGTGATTTGGAGCAATTGATCGACCTTACGATCTCTTCAGTTACTTCTTCAAATGGCCGTTCATTTTTCGCCACGATATTTGATCTGTCTGAAGAAGAGTATAAAAATATAGTAAGGGATCTTTTCTCTTTAAACATTTCTAACAATGAATATGATATTGGAAGTTATTTTGTACTTGAGCAGAATGATGAACTGATAAGTTGTCTAGCCGGTTGGAAAGAAGGTGAAGGTGATGTGGATAGTGAAAAGATATTGCCTCTCATGGTAATGCAGCATGTAGGGCTCAAAACATGGATAGAAAAAACTCAAGAAAACGAAGAGATCTCAAAAGTCAATATTCCTAGAGAACGAGGAAAGATCCAAATTGAAAATATGTTCTTAAAAAGCTCGGCAAGAGGGACTTCTGCCTTCATTACCATATATTTTAATACCGTAGATGCACTATTCCAGAAATATCCGGAATGTAACATTGTACAATCAAAATTCTATGCTACGAACAAATTAGCCATTCGCATTGCTAAACACATTGGTTATGATATAATTGAAGAACGATCATTTGACACGTCTTCATTAGACCCTTATTTTCAAAATGAAGGAATTGTTATGACAGAATTAAATAGGGAAGTCTTCTATTCGAATAAACACTTTTTGACATAATGGACTCAAATGACATAAGATCTGTTGCTCAAACTATCGCTCAAAATTTAAATACGATCGGCAGTAAAGCAGCTATTGTAATTGAGGGTCAGACTTATACTTATGCTGATCTGAAGAAAATGGTGTCCCCGCTAGCCATCGAATTAAACAATAAAACGAGGACTGATGATCGGATAGGATTGCATTTGCAAAATAATATCAAGTGTTATGCAGGATTGATCGCTATACTTGTGTCTGGAAGGACTTATGTCCCTATTAATGAGGGTTTTGGCCTAGCTCAATGCCAATACATAATTCACGCTGCCAGCGTTAAAGCGATCATACGATCAAACGAAACTGCATTCATCAAAGATCTACTTGAAAAAGAGAATATCCACTCTATCGAAATAATAGATGAAAATGATGATAATATTACGGCCAACGAAAGCTCCTTCGCCTATTTACTCTTCACCTCAGGTAGCACGGGAGATCCAAAAGGAGTGCCAATTTCCCATAGCAATTTGGATCACTTCATACACGGAATAACTTCATGTGATGATTGGACTTTTAAATACGATGACAAGTTTATCCAACCCTTCAATCTCTCATTTGACTTATTCGTATTCACTACATTTTTACCCTTGTTCATAGGCGCAACATTGGTTAGTGTTCCTTTGCAAAAGATATCGCTGCACGCTGCAATGTTATTAGAAACCGAAAAGATCAGCGTCTCCTTGTTTTTACCTAGCCACATGATGCTTATAAATAAAGTAACACATGGCAAAACATATGACCAATTAAGATTGTCCTTTTTCTGTGGAGAAGCGCTCTATGCAAGTGACCTAAAACAATGGCAGCAACGAAGCCCAAATGCAAAACAAATAAATATCTATGGCCCGACAGAGGCGACAGTGGCTTTTTCAAAATATATCTGGAGCGAAGATTCCGAGGAGCAATGTCTAAATGACATAGTCCCGATCGGAAAACCTTTTGGACATAATAAAATGGCTCTGTTGCCTTTGGATAATGATGAAAAAGAACTGCTTTTGGCTGGCCCTCAAGTTTTTGAAAACTACTTAAAGCCTAAAAACAACACCTTCGTCACCTTAAAGAATGAAAAATACTATAGAACAGGAGATATTTGCGAAAGGAATGAAAATGGAGATTATTTATTCAAGGGAAGGAATGATGGTCAAGTGAAAATCGGTGGGCATCGTATAGAATTAGCTGATGTTGAAAACAAGATAAAAAAGGTGCTTCCAGAGAGACATGTGATAGCAATTAAGAAAGTACATGAAGACAATCTTACATCAATACATGTTTTTATTATCGGTCAAGAAATAGTTGGGATCCAAGAAAAGCTAGATCGCAGCCTGCCAAACTATATGCGGCCAACTTCCATCAGATTCATTGATGAATTTCCGACAAATTTGAATGGGAAAATTGACAGAAAAAAATTAAAAGCTCAGATCTAAAAAATGCAAGAGAAATTACAAGAATTATTTCGTGAAGTTTTAAATGAAAAAGAACTGATACTGACCAATGAATTAAGCGAAAAAGATGTTGCAAGCTGGAATTCGTTGAACAACGTTGTACTGATCAGTAAGATCGAAAGCTCATTCGATGTTAAATTTGAATTAGCCGACATATTGAAGATCAAAAATGTAGGTGACATTAAAACACTAATTGAAAAGAGTAAAAAAGGGTAAATGCTTTTTAACTCGCTCACATACCTGATCTTCTTGCCTCTTGTAGTATTCACCTACTATTTGATGCCAGCAAAGTACCGATGGTGCTTGCTTTTAGCATGTAGTTATATTTTTTACATGTGTTGGAAACCAGAGTACATTTTACTCATCATTACTTCAACTTTGGTGGTTTTCTATACCGGCAAAAAGATCAGTGAGAGCATATCAAAAAAGCAAAAAAACAGATATCTACTCTTAAGCATTTTTGTGAACCTAGGGATCTTATTCTTTTTCAAATACTATAATTTTTCGGTTTACAATCTTCAAATTATTCTGGACCAGTTCAATATTGTGGCGGATATTCCTGTGTTCAAAATACTTCTGCCAGTCGGAATATCTTTTTACACTTTCCAAGCCATCAGTTATACGGCAGATCTTTACCTAGACAAGATAAAACCAGAAAAACACCTCGGGTATTTCGCTCTTTACATAACCTATTTTCCCCAATTGGTTGCTGGACCAATTGAGAGATATAATGACCTTATGCCTCAATTCAAACAAAAGTTTGAGGTCAACTATCCAAATTTACGATATGGTATAAATAAAATACTCTTAGGATTTTTCAAGAAAGTTGTTGTTGCAGATACTCTGGCCATATATGTGGATTATGCGTTCATGAATGCAGAAGCCTGCAATGGTCTGCAGCATTATCTCGGACTCATTTTCTTCGCTGTTCAAATGTTTTGTGACTTTAGTGGATATAGCGATATAGCTATTGGTTCGGCCCGTTTAATGGGAATAAAATTGACAGAAAATTTCAATAAACCCTTTAAAGCGTTAAGCATAAATGATTATTGGCAAAGGTGGCATATCTCGTTGACAAACTGGATACGTGATTATATTTTCTACCCTATCATGTATTCGCGTCCAAAACAACTTATGGTCAATACAATGATAGTCTTCTTAGCTATTGGGATCTGGCATGGAGCAAATGTCAACTACATTATATTTGGACTCATTCATGGCGCACTTACGATCATTCAATACGCTTACGGCCGATCCAAATTATTTCCGCAGTTCAAGAGTAAATTCGGAACTGCGATAAGATGGTTATTTAATTTGCACTTACTCATATTCTCAGCTGTATTCTTTAGAGCAACAAGTTTTGATCAAGCTACAATTATATTGAGTAAAATATTCACAGATCTAAAATTTGGGCTGAGTTCTATTTTTGTCGGTATCTCTCCATTCGACTTTTTCTTGAACATCGGGCTGATCGTCCTTTTAGGCCTTACTGCGCTCTTTAACAAAGAACTGCGATTCAAGAAAAACTTCGTTTATATTGGAGTAATGTTGATGCTAATATTGCTTTTTGGACAGAATAGGGAGGTACAATTCATATATTTTCAATTCTAATGAGCAAGTTTCTTAAAATATTGAAAATATCGCTTGGAGCCATTGTGTTTTGTATATCACTCGCATTCTTAACAGATATTATTTTTGAAAAATACATCGTATACTCCAACGACCATTCCAATGCGGGAAAAATAAATAGACTCCTTCAAAGTGATGATAAAACCGAGATACCCATTTTCGGTAGCTCTATTGCTCGTAATAACTATTATCCTGATTCGATCGACCATAACGTTTTCAATTATGGTATGAAAGGTGCGATCTTTGAAGTCGTAGAACCTTTAATGAAGATCGAATTTGGAAAGGATAAAAGCACACCGATCATTTACAATTTTCATCACCTTACATTCTTAAGTAGTCCAGGATCCAGTATTCAATTAAGCAATTTTGTCCCTTTCATTGAGAACGAAAATATTAAAGACCTCTTGCAAAAAAATGGCTTATACAAAGACTACATGAAAGTCAGAGGACTGCGCTTCTATGGGTGCTATACAGACTACATAAAAGAACATCTTCGACCCTATTTAGATAAGAATGAGACTATCAGCAAGGGCGCAGTGCATACCAATGCGCCAGACAAAGCCACTTTTGATCAGCATATTCGTAAACGTCAAATTATGATAGACGATAAATTTGCACTCATTGAAAAAAGAAGAACCTCACCCGCTATCTTCACAAAAGAGGACAGTTTGAAGCTTTCAAGGCTTGAAAGCCTATTGCTCTTCAAGCCAAAAAAGACTGAGGTCGACCGATTTGAAAACTTGATCTCCCAAAACAAGAATAGAACTGTGATCCTTATTTATACACCGCAACACAGGAGCAAGCTAAAGGGCATAGAAAATATTGAAGAATTAAATACTTTTCTAGCAGACTTAGAAGGCAGACATGATAATCTAAAAATTCTAAACTATTCGAATATAGACCTACCCGATGAATACTTTAAGGATACTGGTCATTTGAGCCTAAAAGGGGCACAAAAGTTCTCAGGAATTCTCAATGACGACCTAAACACTTTGTTAAATGATGGACATGTCAACCAATAGAGAATTCATATTCAGGCCTGCTCAAATAGTTGACATAGAACAACTTACACCAATGATCATTGAATGCCTTAAAGGACCAAAAGGGAAAACAAACTATGAGGTGATATTCGGGATATCTCATGTCCAATTGAGTGAAATGATCAGTAATATTCTCGCGCAAGAGATCCCCAATCACGAGTTCTATTACGGCAATTATATGGTCTGTGAAAATCAAGGAGAGATCATTTCAATTTGTTGTGGCTGGAAGGAAAAAGCTGAAATGATAGGCAGTGAAAATATTAGATCAAGTTTACTCGCGTCATACTTAGGGTCCGAAATTTGGCAACGTTCTTATCCTATGCTCAAGAAATTCGCGAACATAAATATTCCTCGTCAGGCAGGATTTCTTTATCTCGAAAATGCCAATACAAAAGAAGGTTTTAAAAGACAAAATATAGCATATAGGCTAGTCTATGAATTGATCAAAAAAAGAAAAGAAGAGTACCCTGAGCTTGAAACTATACATTCTCATGTATACCTCTCCAACAAGGTCATGTACAATATGTTTGTCAGGTTCCAATACCAAGTGGAAAAATCAGTAATACTAGAAGATGAAGACATGAAAAAGATATTCCCCATTAAGGGATTAGCGTTGGTCTCTATCCCTATTTCAAAATATCTCAGCCTGTTTGAGGAGAATATGTCTGAACATTGAGATGATCATTTTGCACTGTGATCTTCTTGAGCATATACTTGTCAAATTCATAGAACAAAAATATGATCGCGATCACCGAAATGGTTTGAGCTGCAAAAACGGTTAAATAGCCATTGGAAATGCTGTCAAGGAACAAAACCAATAAATAGAAACAACAAGATTGAAAAAACACATTTTTTCGAAAATATCTGATCTTTGATATCCAGTAGATAGCGAATATAAATTGGGAATAGAGTATAAAAGCACCTGGAATTCCATAAGTAAAAATAGTTCCGATCAATCCGATATCTGAAGGAAAGAAATACATGAACAAAGCGTTAAACCCTCCTTCAATAAATGCATTACTCAATTTGCCATTTCCTAAAAAAGGGTTTTTCTCTATATACTTATTGGCAATATCTGCTTCATAGAACCTAACACTGAAACCAACTTCCGGATTGGTTTGACCTGATAATACATAGGCCATATTTTCAAACATGAATAAAAAATTCTCGAAAGGTCCAGGATCTATTAAATAGTATACGATCAATGCTAACATCATGGGTAGAACCACGGCAAAGAACGCTATCAGCTGTTTTCTTATTTGGATATTCAGAATATAGAACAGCCCTAGCGCCAAAACTACAGCAGTTATCGAGGTCCTATCCAACCTGAAGAAAGTCAGATAAATAAAGAATGCCATGAAATAAGCGAGGTTAAGCGGGCTACCTTTCTTTACAAGGCGAATGAAATAGTATATGCACCCAAAAAATACAAATCCCATCCCAAACTTAAATATCAACAGTCCTCCTCTATTTGCGCTATAAGAAACAATTCTGGAATCCAAAAATTGAGCTGGATTCACAAAAAAAGACGTCAAATAAAACACCACTAAACCTATCCAAGCTGTTGAAACCATCGACTTCTCTAGAACCAACAGTTTTCTAGGATTGTCCTTGCATAAATTGTAGATCAATAACCCTCCAATGATCAAATAGAACCCCCTCATTGAGATAAGCCCCAACAAAAAAGGTTGATCCCAAACTTGGGTGGCCGCAATTGCAGGCAATGCCGGCAATGACAGAAAGATCACATACATTATCTCCAGCCCATTCAGTTTGACATTGCTGGAAAATATTCGGTGAATGAATCTAGAAGCAAGGTACAATAATAGGACACCCAAATACCCCGTCTCCACTAGCTTAGATATCGCGGATAAGATAGTATTATTGAACAAGCGGAAGGTGATCGCAAAATTCAATACTAAGATGACACCGAGAGATGCCTCTTTGATCTTTGACAGCTTCCTACTTACAAGCGCATATTTGCTCAGATCTATGGTCATTTGTGTTTAGCCAGGGCCTAATAATTTTTTACTTAATAAACCCCTATAAAGTTACTTGTGAAGATAGAAAAAACGGTCTTTTCGACTCATTTCCAGTGAGAAAGATCTCTCTCGATCAAGATCTCTAGTTTTTGAATATCTTCAGCAAATAATGGCTTGACCCTTTCCCTAAGTTCTTCACTGAGTTTTGTTTTCTTCAGAAAAGAACTCATTAAGTTATCGCGTGTGGTTAGCATCTTATTCTGCATTTTTTCAGGGAACATTCGGTATAATGCTTTTAAGAAACTGTTTTTTCGGAGCAAGCGCACGATCCATTCACTTTTTGGCACTCCTGAAGGGTTGGCTTTAATATCTTTTTGAACACTATGCCTCTTAACCTTAAGAAAACTAAAAAGTTCTTCAGTCAATTTAGAATAGTTTGCAAGATCCTCGAAAAGAAACACTTTACATTCTGAAAAATTCTCCTTGAATGCTTTCACCTTTTCATAGTACATTCCATAATTCAGATAGTCGAAACCAGGTCTTATATTCTTTCTTTTTAATACCACTTTTTCCGAGATGGCCATTTCAAACGACAGATCTTCAAACCCATTTCTAATTAAGAAATTGTAATGAGAAAAAGCTCTGTCCACCGGATTTCTTAAGATCATCACAATTTTCACATTACTCAATTTATCGCCATAAAAACGCTTCATGTTCTTAATACACGCTTCATGATCATATAAATAACCTATGGAAGCTTCGCCAATTGTGCTTGCCGACCTCCCTTTTTCAAAAAGAGAAAGGTATTCAATTGGGTTCAAGACAGCCTGCGAAACAAACTCTTTCTCATAAGGTAAGTCCCTATCAAAATAGGAGAAGAAATAGGTTTCCTTAGATCTATTGGGCACAAAAATGTCTGGATGCTGCTGGAGAATACGATACAGTGTCGTTGTTCCACTTTTAGCTGCTCCTGGAATAATGAAGTCTGGTAAGACCACTTTCTTATTGTTCCATGTTCCCTGCATTCAATCTGTTAAGAATGGTATATAATACATCTTTAACTTGTACTTGATCTGCATGAAAATAGTTGTAGTAATATTCCATAAAAAAAAGCAAAGCAAAGTACTATACGCTGGCCCAAGCATTCCATAATGAGGTATTAATAAAATATTCAGTACCAAATTAATGGTCAAAGTAATGATCAAGATCAGACTGAAAGGCCTTTCATTGCCTGTCATATTCATAAAAACCCCAGAAAGGCCAAAAAACGCATTGATGAAATATGCAGCTGTTATAATTCTCATAACGTGCACTCCGCTTTTGTACTCTTCTCCAAAAAATGACAAAATGAACTCCGGAAATGTGAATAAAATAACACAAACTGGGAGAGTAAATATTAAATTGACTTGTTTCAATCTCGTCAATAGTTTCCTTAGCTGATCCATCTTACCATCCCAGAACATTGCTGAGATCCTAGGAGCGGCCATACGTTGTATAGCATTGTTCCCAAAATTGGCCAAAACACCCATTTTAACTGCAACACCATAGATACCTACTTCTTCGATGGAAACATTCTGGAATATACCTAACATGATAAAATCCATTCTTATCAAGAAGATAAAGGATAATCCCGTAATGATCATTGGAGCTGAGATCTTGAAGTAAGACCGTAAGTCTAATTCCTTTACTGAACCTCCTAGTCCTGATCTCTTTAACTCCTTTAAGTCTTTGACCACCAATGGAAGCATGACTAGAAAAGTGAGTATTGTGGCTAGGGCATAAGCCAAAAGTGGCGCCCAATTTGATCTGAAAGTGTAAAAGAACGATAAACATAATATGATCGCTATCAACCAAACAAGTATGTATTTAAAGAATTCTGACCGCTTGAATTGTTGGAATGACCTGAATAACTCAACGAAAATGAGATATAGAGTAAAAAACGGCAAAGTTATTCCTACTATCATCAAGCACTCACGCATTTCTATATCCTTGAATACCTTAATACTAAGTTCTTCCGCAAAAAAGAAACAAACTATACCTAGGGCGACCCCAATAGGTATGATCCTTTTCAAGAATGAGATGATCAAATTATAACATTCCAGGTACTTACCTTTTTCCTTTAAACTGGATGCGAATCGAACAATTGACCTTTGGAAGCCCAGACTCACAACCAATGCAGATATGATCAAGATCGAATTTGAAAGTTGATATAAACCGACAGCTTGCTCGCTAAAAAAATTGGAAACGAACAAAAGAAAAATGTAACTTATAAAAAAAGATAAAAGCCTTGAGAAAAAAGAGATCCCTCCCTTGCTTAAAATGTCAGATACATTCTGATCATTTGAAATTCTATTTCTTATCCTTTTGATCAATTCAAATTTGGTAAAAGTCCATAACTCTTGTCGAAATTAACCTTTCAGATATTACACAATGGATAAGAGGATAATAATTATCAGATCCGTCAAGTGAAGTAATATCTTATCAGGAAATAGGACGGCACAGATATCAAAATTACCTTTGCCACAGAAACAATTTTCCCCAGATCTCGAATAAGTAGAGTGAAACGATCAAATGAAAGTTAGCCATAAACACAAATATGTTTTCGTAGAACTTCCCCAAACCGCATCATCAGCTGTAGGTTTGGAGTTGATCGAGAATTATAATGCTGAAAATTTTATGGCCAAACACGCTCTCTATCGTGAGTTTGCCAAAAGGTCAAGCGATAAGGAAAAAGACTATTTTGTATTCTCAGCGGTGCGAGACCCAATGGATGTTGTAGTCAGTAAGTACATGAAGTACAAGAACGACCATCATAACTATTCGAAAAAGAAAAAGAAGTACATGAATGCCCGGCTCGACAAATTGATCAGTCCTATTAGGGAACGCAGAAGGCATAAATGGATCCAAAAGAACAATGCTTCTTTCGGAGATTTCTTTCTAAAATACTATAAAAGACCTTACAGTAACTGGAGTATAGTAGAGCATAAGGATTTTGATTTCATTATGCGGTTCGAAAAGATCCAAGACGACTTTAATACCGTATTGGAGAAGATCGGGTTAAGGCCTGTTAGACCTTTACCTGTGCGAAATAAAACAGAAGAGAAAAGCAAAGCTCATTCTTATTTCAATACAATTGAATTGCAAAAGCATGCTAAATACGTTTTTGGCCCCTATATGAGGTTTTGGAATTATGATTTTCCTGAAGAATGGTCAAGCATAAAAGAACCGGAAAATGCACAAAAAGATTTTGAAAGGATAAACAAACTTCGCTCGATTTTTTGGAAGTATTTCCATTAATAACCCCAAATATTCAAGTCAATATTCAGCAAAGCCTTAAGATCTTTGACCTCGGAAGCGTAATGAGCTCTTAAATAGGCTTCATCTTCCGCAGAAATTGGAACAAAGCCTCCTTTTTTTGACAGCATTTGTTTGTATTTTCCTCTCTTGGCTTTCGGAACAATTGAGCGAGCTAATTTCAAGATACCTGTTCTGCTTAAGAAGTAATTGAGATATTTGGACCTTGGTTTTCTCGCAACATTAAACACTTGAGTGTCTAATTTAACGTCCTCAGAAACATCGAGAAACTTGAAAATACGTTTCATCTCTTTCTCTGGATCTTTGATGAAATCCTCAAATAAACAGACCATAACATTCTCCTTCCCAAAAAGCTCAATATACCTTTTGATCTGACTTGCATAATTGCCAAGTTCAAAATAATTGTGACTTACACCCCAACCTTTTCTGTTTTTGTTATTGTCATGTTCGATCTCTTCTCTAAATGACCGACCTAGCACTTTTGCTTCTCGAATGTTCATGAGATATTGAGAATACATCCTTCGCGCAGGCTCTCTTAACATCACAATTATCTTGGAATCTGGAAAGGCCTCGTATATCTGAGATGCGGAACATGGACAAAGCATATAGGAATTGCAAACTTCACCTCTAGCACGTTCATTGCCGACATTCTGAAAAAGCTTCATATAATCTGACCTCTCTCTTACATGAGCGATGTGGACAGTTTCTCTTTCTTTTTTTGCCAAATATTTTTTGATGTCAAGCCTTGAATCGAGTTCATATTGATTATCAAAATGCTCGTGATCCATATCCTTATCAGAGAAGTGGTTCGTTTCCTTAATTGGGGTTAGAAACACATCAGGGTGCTGAGACAAATATTGATACAAAGAAGTTGTGCCTCCTTTAACGACTCCAACAACAAAGAAATTTGGTGACTTCTCTTTCATCTACCGAAAATTTCTATTACCGAAAATGAATAGGGCTGAAGATCTATCCTATCGCCCTCCAAAATTTGTTCATATGTATATACGCCAGCATCGGATTCAACTTTGTTAAATGCATTAACTCCCATGCCGCTGTATAATTTATCTGCATTAAAACCATGTAATTCGACCCTTTTTGAGGTGTTTTCAGGAATTCTCAATGAGATCATATCTTCTCCTTGATTGACAACATAACAAAGGTATTTGTTCTCTTTCTCTGAATATAAAATAAGCTGCTCGACAAACTCATCTTGTTTTGTGACCTTTGAAAAAGGCAATACTTTATAGCTCTCATTCAAGTGAGAAAACAACTTAAACGTTTGTGTGGCCACTCTATCATATAAGCCTGACCCTGTCATATTGATCATTGCAAAACCATAGCTCGAAGTCAAAAGGTTATGGTAGATAGCAAGGTCCACACTTCTATTTCGCATCAGATCCAAAATTAGGTCTGCATTATAGAGGGCCTGTATTGCTGTATTGCCATATTGTTTGAATACATTTTTGACATTGTATTCTGTCAGCCATATTTTCTTGTCATTCCCAAATAGTTCTTGAAAGTATCTCAAGCCATCTTTACTCCATAACTGTTGATTGCGCAAATTCTTACTTCTTGCACAATTGAATCTTTCCTCTATATTTTCGAGTTCATCGCAATCAGGACTCTTTGAATAGAAATGAACGATATAGGCATCGTAAAAGTCTTCTTGGGCCAATCGTTCGTTCCAAGCCACAAATCTGTTTTTTAAGGAATATGCAACTCCGATCGGGGGATTTGCTGCGGTTACGGCAACCGGTATATTCGGATACTTGCTCCTCAACTTCGTAACAAGACTTATGCATCTTCCAACATATTCTTCACAATCTGGAAATTGAGAAGTATAAGCTTTAAAATAGTATTCGTTCCCTAATTCAATTCCTCTCACCTCTATACCATTTTCAACAAAAAGATCAACCATAGACATGTTCTCTTTATCGTTCCCTGAAAACATATTGGTCACCAAAACTACGGGCACATCCAGTTCCTTAGACAATTCAAGACACTTAAAAGCATAATTTTCTTGAGCTTTTCCTTGATCAATGCGTTTTTTTTCTAGATCAATTCGTTTCAACATTTTTGAATAAGGCTCATAGCCTTTCGACAGATCTACATCATCAACGTTGAACCCATAACCCTTTTCGTAAAAGTGGTAAAAGTTAGAACCTGTGCCTCCGGGAAAACGCAAGGATCGCGGCCCTATATTTTTAATACGTGAAACGATCTCGTCATTCACCTCATCGATCACCTGGAACATATGGCTGGTCGATTGCCCAAATAGATCCATATTGACCGGAAATGCCCCACTATGATCAAACTCATATAATTCCGTAGCTCTGTTGATTTTCTGGGCCGCACCTGCAACCTTTTCATTTTGACAAGCATTCGCTGAAACTAAAAACCAGATCAATATTAGAACGTAAGTTCTCATAACCATAATTCATTGATCTTATTGACATCTTTCCTTAATAAAGATCTAAGCTTTAAAACATCGTCCGAGAACAATTCCTTTAAAACGGCTCTGTTCTCTGGATCCATATCGTGTTTCTGAATATTGCTATCTCTCATTCTATCCCTAATAGATCTTGCCTTCTCTTTACCTAAAAGAAAATGATAAACTGGTCTCATCGATCTTTTGAACCAATGATCTCCTGTGATCATTTTTTGAAGTGCACCGCTTTTAGGGTCCCCTGAAGGATTGAAGGACTTGGCTACGTCAATATCAACAGATACTTCAACTCCGATAGACCTCAGGACATCATTCAAGAACTTTTTTGGATCCTTTTTCAGATCCTCATAGAAAAATATACTCACATTATTAAATGAGCCCATATATGCTTTGACGCTTTCATAATAATAACTAAGACCACTGAATTGCCACATGAAATCATAACCTTCGGCTTTACGCGAATTCTCCATTTTGATCTCCTGAATAAGCCCATCCATTTCTATCGAGAATTTTTTGAAATGCAAATATCCCGAGTAAGTGCGTTCTATCGGATCCCTTAAAATAATAATGATCTTCACATCTTCACCTAAAGTCTTTTTGATCTCTGGAATTGCAGTTTCGTAATGATGAAGATATCCGGTTCCTATTTCACCTGAAGTTCTGCCTTTAGCAGTTGAATAGATCTCCTGGTAATCTGATAATGACCTAACGATCGATTCAGGCCTCCGTTGCTTAGGATAGTCTAATAAGTTTGAAGGGTAATGATCTCGAATAAAA
This sequence comes from Flavobacteriales bacterium, assembly GCA_013002285.1. The sequence continues at coordinate 36,677 of JABDKJ010000044.1, read as the reverse complement.
TAAAACGTCTCTTTAACGGGAATATTTAATTTGGGATGTTGAGACAAATAATGATACAATGAAGTCGTTCCGGCTTTGGCCGTTCCGACAACAAGGAATTTTGGCAAATTAGGATCCGTAATCATTTGTTATAACCCAAATATCGCCATTTAAGAACATGAACAATAAAAAGCGGATTTCCTATCAGGTATCTTTTCCACAATCTTTTAGGCTCCGTTAATAAGCGATAGGCCCATTCCATGCCGATCTGCCTCCATGCTTCAGGAGCCCTCGGCTTCATATTTGAGTAAAAATCGAACAAACCGCCTAAAGCGAATACGATCTTGGCATTTATCCTATCTCTATGGTCGTGTATCCACTTTTCTTGAGTAGGCATTCCAAACGCTACTAACAAAACGTCTGGGTTCAACCTATTAATCTCATCAATGACTTTATCCGTGCTTGCTACTTTATCAAAGTATCCATTATGGACTCCCAAAATGTTCAATGCTGACCACTGTCGTTCCACATTGGCCTTCATTTGTTCTGCAACACCTTCTTTGGCCCCTAGAAGATATAAACTCTTGCCTTCTTGTTCCAGCATTTCTGCCAATAATGGAAATAGATCTGTTCCGTTAAGATTCTGGACCAATCGATAGCCCATAAAAATTCCAGCCATCTTTATCCCGATCCCATCTGGCAGATTTCTGTTATTACCTTTTAAGATCTCATAAAAACTCTTGTCCCGCATGGATATATTCATTGCATGCGGGTTAATAAAAAAGTAGGTTTTCAACTCTTGTTCAAAAAGATCTTTTTTTATTCGTTCTGTAGCACTTTGCGCGTCATTGTTATAAAAAGGAACACCCAGAACTTTACTTTCTTGAGACTCTGACTTGCTTTGTTTCCAAATACTCCAATTCCGGAATAGACTTTTTTGAAAGATCAAAAAAAGAAAGAACAAGAAAAGAAATGGTAACACTAAGATGAAGAGAATAAAGGTTAGAACATGATCCAAAAGACGTTTGAACATACAAAGGGCTTAAGTATTTATGCCCCTGTTTTCTGGAAAGTCAACATATTCCAAATGGTCATAAACACGATCTTCAAATCTAATAAAAAGGACCAATTTTGAATGTAAAAAACATCCATTTTGACTCTACCATACATTTGACTGATCTCTTTGGTCTCTCCACGTAAACCCTTTGCTTGCGCCAAGCCAGTAATTCCAGGTTTCACCCAATGTCTGATCATGAATGGTGTGATGATCTTCGAGTACAATCTGGTATGCTCTAGCATGTGCGGTCTTGGCCCAACAACAGACATTTCACCTTTAAGCACATTTATGAATTGGGGGAATTCATCCAAATTCGTATTTCTGAGAAACTGACCAAACCTAGTTATACGGGCATCTCCCGAAGTCGCCTGCTTACTATCAGAATCAGAATTTTGGACCATCGTTCGAAATTTGTAACAATCAAAAACAGAGTTATCGATCCCAGATCTTTTTTGCTTGAAAAAGACAGGGCCCGGAGAACCTAGTTTAATGAAGATCGCTGAGATCAGATATAACCAAGGAAAGATCAAGATCAAAACCAAAAGAGAAAAAACGATATCGAATGCTCTCTTGAGCACCTTGTTGACTGTTTCTTCCAAAGGTTCTTTGACTACACTAACAATCGGTGTTGGTCCGTTGTAATCTATATTTACCTGAACAGATTTTTTATTCATGAAATGAATAAACTCGTTCAGGAAATTGACCTTAATATAATTCAGCGTGCAAAATTTTATCAAAGACTTTGTGCTGTAATCGGAATAACTCGGCAATGATAAATAAACTTCATCCACGTCAAATTCCACCAAGAATGAATTCAGTTCTTCAAGTGATCGAATTTTCCCAACATCATAAACGGTGTCGTTCTTATTGTCAAAAAACCCCATGAACTTATATCCATACTCAGAGTGTTCGATGATCTCATGAACGAATTCGATAGAAAATGGGTTGACCCCAACCACAACAACTCTTCTATAATTGAACCCCTTTTTTCTGTATAGTTTTAAAAACAAATTGAAGAAAGCTCTTGCCAATGAACCAAGGACAAAGAATACGAGATAGTGATAAAGAATAACCCCTCTCGCATATTGCTCACCGCCCTTAACAACCGTAACAAATGACAAAACCAGCAACAAGCTGAAAAAGTGCATTTTTATAAAATCCCAAATAACTCGTCTGGTTTTGGCCCTTCTATTCTCGAGTTGCTCATTGGTAAGCGCTGCTACCAATAACCACGATATATTTATAAAAATGAAAAGCACCTGATAATTCGCATCTCCTAGAAAAGCAGCATCTCCTTTCCTATATGCAAATCCTACCAGAAATGATAGGTTGAGCATTACAAGATCGAGAAAGAGATAGAGTAATTTCTCGTATCTAGATAGTTTCAGTTTCATTGAGTTTCAAAAAAAGTAACACACGGGTTTACGTGTTTTCAATAGGGTAAGTTACTGTTTTTTTGTGCAATTGTCGAACAAATAGCTTAATTCGTCTTGCTTTTTTAATCAATTAGCAGGTAAATACCTTTCTATCATCACAAATTTACCAATAAAGCGTCTATCTATGGACTTCGCGGCTTTATTTTATACTTTTGCAACCGCAATTGATGAAAGAAGAAAAAGGGAATATTTTCACTGTTTTCGATGAGGTCTTGTCCAGATCAGAAAAAGAAACCAGACTAGGTCAAAAAGGCTGTGTCATTTGGATGACAGGACTATCTGGATCTGGCAAGACCACACTAGCAAAATGGTTGGAAAACAAACTCTTTGCAGAAGGGGTCGTTACTATGCTATTGGACGGAGACAATATAAGAGCAGGTTTGAACAATGACCTGGGATTTACTGAAAATGATAGGGTCGAGAATATCAGACGCATTGCTGAAGTGGCGAAATTGTTCAAAGAGGCAGGAATAGTTACCATCGCCAGTTTTGTCAGCCCAACAATAAAGATCAGGATAATGGCCAAACAGATCATTGGCGAAAATGACTTTTTTGAGATCTTTGTCAATACACCAATTGAGCTCTGTGAAGCCCGAGATGTGAAGGGACTCTATAAAAAAGCTCGAGCTGGAGAGATCAAGGATTTCACCGGTATTTCTGCTCCTTTTGAAAAACCCGAAACACCTAGCCTAGATCTTCGTACAGAGAATAAGAGTATTGAAAGAACAGGGGAGGAACTCTATTCTTTTATCATAAAAAAAATTAAGCCTTAATGAACTACAGTCTAAGTCATTTAAAAGAATTGGAAGCTGAATCCATTTATGTGCTGCGAGAAGTTGCAGCACAGTTTGAAAATCCTGTGCTTCTCTTTTCAGGCGGAAAAGACTCTATTGTCATGTTCCATTTAGCCAGAAAAGCATTTTATCCAGCGAAGGTTCCGTTCCCTTTATTGCATGTTGATACAGGTCATAATTTTCCAGAAACCATTGAATTTAGAGACAAACTTGTCAAAGAAACAGGTGCAAGGCTGATTATAGGCTCAGTTCAAGAAGCCATAGACAATGGTATGGCCACAGAAGAAAAAGGGGTTAATGCAAGCAGGAATATGCTTCAAATACCAACTTTGCTTAATTCAATTGAGGCAAACAAATTTGATGCTGCGATGGGAGGTGGCAGAAGAGACGAGGAGAAAGCAAGGGCAAAGGAAAGGTTCTTTTCTCATAGAGATGAATTCAGCCAGTGGGATCCAAAAAACCAAAGACCCGAATTGTGGAATATTTTCAATGGCCGAAAGAATATTGGTGAACATTTTAGAGTGTTTCCTATTAGCAACTGGACTGAGATGGATATATGGCAATACATACTACTTGAGAAAATAGATCTTCCGAGTCTATACTTTAGTCATAAAAGGAAAGTTTTTGAAAGAGATGGTTCTGTGCTGGCTGCAAATGAATTCGTGGAATTGAAAGACAGTGAGCAAATAGAAGAAAAAACTATCCGATTTAGAACAATAGGAGACATGACCTGCACAGGAGCTGTGTTCAGTGAAGCAGATACTTTAGAAAAAATAATAGGCGAAGTTGCAGCTACCAGAACTACTGAAAGAGGCGGTCGTTCTGATGATAAGCGCAGCGAGGCTGCTATGGAAGATAGAAAAAAAGAAGGCTATTTCTAGAAATAAGAGAACATGACCAATAAGCAAGATATAGAAGGGTATTTAGATATGGACCTATTGAGGTTTACTACTGCGGGAAGCGTTGATGATGGAAAATCAACCTTGATAGGCAGGATGCTATACGATAGTAAATCTATTTTTAAAGATCAAATGGAGGCAGTTGAGCGTGCAAGTGCCAAGGCTGGTGATAGTGAAGTGAATTTAGCGCTTCTGACGGATGGTCTAAGAGCTGAAAGAGAGCAGGGGATCACAATAGATGTGGCATACAGATATTTTGCTACTCCGAAAAGGAAATTCATAATTGCTGATACTCCTGGTCATATTCAGTACACAAGAAACATGGTTACTGGTGCTTCTACCGCTAACCTTGCCATTATTTTGGTAGATGCCAGGAACGGTGTTGTTGAACAAACAAAAAGACATTCATTCATTGCCTCCCTATTGGGAATACCACATGTGATCTATTGCATCAACAAAATGGACCTTGTGGATTACAAAGAAGAAGTATTTGAAAAGGTAAAAGATCAATTAGAAGCATTTGGGTCAAAACTGCAGATAAACGATGTCCATTACATCCCAGTAAGTGCTCTTAAAGGAGATAACATTGTCCATAAATCAGAAAATATGGATTGGTATAATGGAGCAACTTTAATGTATACTTTGGAGAACGTACATATCTCAAGTGACAACAATTTTGTGGACTGCAGATTTCCTGTACAATATGTGATCAGGCCATTAACAGAAGCACATCACGATTACAGAGGATATGCCGGCAGAGTTGCAGGTGGTGTATTCAAGAAAGGGGATGAAGTTACATTACTGCCATCTGGGTTCAAGACTACTGTAAAAAGTGTTGACACTATGGACGGTGAAATAGAAGAGGCTTTTCCGCCAATGAGTGTGTGCATGACTTTGGAAGATGACCTGGACCTAAGTCGGGGAGATATGATCGTAAAAGAAAATAACCAACCTAAAGCTACCCAAGACCTAGACCTAATGGTATGCTGGATGAGTGACAAACCTCTGCAGCCAAACGGAAAATATGCGGTCAAACATACTTCAAGAGACGTTCGTTGCGTAATAAAAAATGTGCAGTACAAAGTGGATATCAACACGCTTCATAGGCTAGACGATGATAAAGAGATAGGCATGAACGATATTGGGAAGATCACAATCCGCACTACAGCGCCTTTATTTGTTGATCGCTACTCTAGGAACAGAATAAGTGGGAGTTTAATATTGATCAATGAAGCAACCAATGAAACAGTTGGTGCAGGAATGATCGTGTAAAAACCCCATCAATAACCGACTTCAAGTGGAAAACTAAAGATGTGGTCTAAAGGGTCTTTCCATTACTTTCTTTTACCTTTGCGCCTTAAAGCGCAGAAGCCTGATGGAAGACACAATGACAGCCGAACTCGTAACATTTGAAACCGCCAAAAAACTTGGTCTTTTAGAAGAAGAATATGAAAAAGTGAAGTTTATTTTAGGACGCACTCCAAACTTTACTGAGATCAGCATTTTCTCAGTTATGTGGTCTGAGCATTGTTCGTATAAGAATTCTATAAAGTGGTTAAAAACACTTCCCCGAAAAGGGCCACACCTTTTGGCTGAAGCAGGAGAAGAAAATGCCGGTCTCGTGGACATAGGAGATGGCCTTGCATGCGCCTTTAAGATCGAATCTCATAACCATCCTTCTGCTATCGAGCCTTATCAAGGAGCAGCTACGGGAGTGGGAGGCATCAATAGGGACATTTTCACAATGGGTGCACGTCCGATCGCTCAGCTGAACTCTTTGAGGTTTGGACCTATTGAAAATGAACGCACGAAATGGTTGATCAAAGGGGTTGTCAAAGGTATTGGTGATTATGGAAATGCGTTTGGCATCCCAGTAATAGGAGGTGAAGTTTTCTTTGATGAATGTTATGACCAAAACCCGCTTGTAAATGCCATGTCCGTTGGAATTGTGGATGTGGACAAAACACTATCAGCTATTTCTTATGGGGTAGGCAATCCAGTTTATATCGTTGGTTCATCAACGGGAAAAGATGGAATTCACGGAGCCACCTTTGCTAGCGCAGACCTTACTGAAGATTCAATGGAAGACCTTCCTGCCGTTCAAGTAGGAGATCCTTTTCAAGAAAAACTTTTATTAGAAGCTACTTTAGAATTGGCTGTGACAGATACCGTAATTGGTATGCAAGACATGGGAGCAGCTGGTATTATTTGTTCCACATCAGAAATGTCTGAAAAAGGCAAGCATGGAATGATCATTGACCTTGACAAAGTGCCCACGCGTCAAGCAAATATGAAACCATTTGAGATCCTCCTTTCCGAATCTCAAGAAAGAATGCTTGTGGTCGTAAAAAAAGGTCAAGAAAAACCAGTTGAAGACATTTTCGAAAAGTGGGACCTAAATGCCGTTCAGATAGGAGAAGTTACCGAAGGAGATAGATTAGAGTTCTTTATGGATGGTAAAAAAGTGGCTGATGTACCGGCATCTGAATTGGTGCTTGGTGGCGGAGCCCCTGTATACGAAAGAGAGTACACTGAGCCTGCATATTTCAAAGAAGCTCAGGAATTTGATATTGATGCAGTGCCAATTCCTTTGAATTTAAAAGACACAGCTTACGAGTTATTAAACCTGCCAAATATTGGATCCAAAAAATGGGTGATAGAACAGTATGACACCATGGTTGGTACGAGAAACATGAGCACAAATGCCCCTTCTGACGCAGGCATTACAAATATTAAGGGCTCTAAGAAAGCTCTTGCATTGACCGTGGATTGTAATGCACGATATGTATTTGCCGACCCATTGATGGGCACATCAATAGCAGTATCTGAAGCTGCCAGAAACATTGTTTGCTCAGGGGGGGTGCCTTCGGCAGTAACCAATTGCCTGAACTTTGGAAATCCTTATAACCCAGAAGTGTACTGGCAATTTGTGGGGGCCATCAAAGGAATGAGTGAGGCCTGTGAAAAATTTCAAACGCCTGTTACGGGTGGTAATGTTAGCTTTTATAATCAGACAGTAACGGAAGAATATGTTGAACCCGTTTTCCCTACACCAACGATCGGTATGGTGGGTATAGTGGAAGACAAGAAAAACATCATGACCTTGAATTTCAAGAATGAGGGTGAGATCATATTTCTTTTAGGCGAATCGAGAAACGATATCAACTCATCTGAATACTTAGCCAACCTATGTGATGTAAAAATAACACCCGCTCCTTTCCTAGACCTTAATGAAGAATTGATGCTTCATGAGGTAGTAAAAAAATTGATCGAAAACAAAATGATCAATTCTGCTCATGACGTATCAGATGGTGGTCTTTGGACATGTTTAGTAGAGAAAGGATTACAAAACGATCTGGGATTTGATATAGAAGCGGATGATAGTGTAAGAATGGATGCATTCTTATTTGGAGAATCACAAAGCAGAGTAGTTGTAAGTCTCAGCACAGAGCAACAGCCAGCGTTTATAGAATTCCTTACCCGAGTTGGTCAATCATTCAATATTCTTGGAAGTGTAACCAATGGATCAATAAGCATTGACGGAGAAGATTTTGGCACTATTTCTGAAGCTAAGAAAGTCTATGAAAAAGCACTCAGTCAGCATCTATAAGGTATTTGCCCTATCATTTTTTTTAGTAATATCTCTTTTGGGGTTCACCCAAACATCAGCAGATATATTTGGAAAATGGGTCACAATAGATGATAAAACCGGTAAAGAACGATCTGAAGTAGAGATCTATAAAGTCGCTGATAAAGCCTTTGGAAGGATCACACGATTTATTGAAAATCCAGAAAAGGAAACTACGGAGAGGTGTGATGAATGTGATGAGGACGATGACCGAAAAGACCAACTGGTTTTGGGGATGGAGATCATTAGAGACATGGAACTAGATGGTGATAGATGGGAAGATGGAACTATTCTTGATCCCGAAGAGGGGAAAGTCTATTCCTGTAAGATATGGCAAGAGGATGGTAAATTAAAAGTCAGGGGATACATCGCTTTCTTTTACAGAACGCAAGAATGGATCAAAAAGAACTGAGTCTGTTCAACTTTTTATCAGCCCTAACCACATAGCAAAATGCTTCCATTCATAAGCAATGGTTGACTTCATGTGTAGCAAAAAATTCAGCTTTCTTTTTCCGGTTTTATTATGCCTGGACCTAAATTCCGCCAAGGCTGCATCTAAATTTCCTTGAGCCTTTATTTTTTCCCAAAAGACAGGAAAGTCTGAATCAATCTGGTCGAGATCTATCGTCATAGCATTCGGTCTATCCTTTAAGAAATAAGCAATATTGGCGTTGACATTCTCTACGTAATCATTTGTCACAAAGTGCCTTTGTTCCTTGTTCAGAAGACCTGAAGGCCTCTTCATTACACCAGATGAATAAGCATCCATAATACTAGCAGGTTGATAGAACCGATTGGCGAAACTATTCACAACCTTTTCCTTATTCCTTGTCAAATGAACATAAAAAGCTTCATCACCATATTGAGCATAAAGCAGAGCCAATTGCCAACTTAGTCGATTGTCAGCTTCAATATGATCGTCAGCATAATTAAGTCTATTAGCATTCAGTTGGGTAGTCTGGCTCTCGTGCCCTGCGCTATAGTTAGTACAATGCCCAAGTGCCCTGATGATAGCAGCAGAACCCGTTCTGCCAGTACATAGAATAAAGACTCTCATTTGTCAATTGAACATTATGGATATTTTATACGAGAACACTAACTTAGCGAAGTACCAATTTGGTAATTCAGGATTGGTCAATATTACATTTTTTATTGAACATGCTAATCTTCTCAGAACTTGAAATATAAGAATATAGGGATGATCTTGGATAAAGACTACCCGCCAGATCCTCGAGTTCAGAACGAAGCAAAATTCCTTATCCAAAATGGACATAGTGTCTCTCTGTTATGTATAGACTTCGAAGGGAAGAACAGACCTGAAAAAGAGACTATAGACGGAATCAATATATTTCGAATTAAAGGAAATTGGTTAATGGCAAAATTCTCTGCTTTGGCCTATACCTTGCCAATCTATCATTTCTTCATTAGACACCATGTTTCCCGATTTTTAAAACAATTCCATATTGACCATTTGCATGTTCATGATATGCCAGCTGCCGTAGGTACATTTTGGGCAAACAAAGGAAGATTACCAGTTACACTCGACCTCCACGAAAACAGGCCAGAGATCATGAAGTACTATGAGCACGTGAATCAATTTCCTGGAAATTTATTGATCTTTCCAAAGCTTTGGAAAAAAGCAGAATACAGATCAATTAAAAAGGCTGAAAAAGTCGTAGTTGTGACAAATGAGGCGCGAGATTACTATGTGAAAGAGATCGGGGTTAGTCCAGAAAAATTCTATATCGCTCCAAATTCAGTATTGAAGAGTTTTTATTCAGATCCAAAAATTGACCAAGAGATCATAAATAAGTACAAGGATCACTTTACCCTTTTATACCTTGGCAATACAGGAAGCAGAAGAGGGTTATCGACATCTATCAGGTCTTTAGTATCCTTGAGAAAGGCAATTCCGAACATCAAACTTGTGGTTGTTGGAACAAGTAAGGACCTCATAGATCTGAAGAATTTAACAAACGAGCTGGACTTGAAAGATCATGTAGACCTGCTTGGATGGCAAGACTTTGAATTGTTCCCTTCCTTCATAAAGGCTTCCAACATAGGAATATGCCCATTGCATAAAAACATTCATCACGATACCACTTTTGCGAACAAAGTATTTCAATATCTTGCTTTCGGTCTGCCAATAATTGTCAGCAATTGCCTGACACAGCAAAACCTGGTTGAACAATATGAATGCGGCCTTACATTTGAGGAGAAAAATGTTGAACAATTTGCGGACAGAGTACTAACACTGCATAGAGACAAAGACCTTTATAAGAGATATTCAAAGAATGCCATAGAGGCTATTCAGAATAAACTGAATTGGGATATTGTTGCGAAAGACCTAATAAGATTATATCAATAATGGAGAAAGAAAATTTCGATAGTGCATATAATGAACGACATGCACCAAGGCACAATAAAACCATCGAGTTTTTGAAACGTCATGTAAATACTTCCGAAAAAATACTGGATCTGGGTGTTGCAAACAACCTCTCAAAACTTATGATCGATAATGGATATCAAGTAACAAATACCCCGGACGGTATTGACTTGGATACAAGCAGCGATCAAATAAAAAATATGGAGTGTGATGTGATGACCGCATTTGAGATATTTGAGCATTTGGTATCGCCATTTCCTTTGCTGCTTAAAACCCAAGCGAAGAAATTAGTCGCTTCTGTTCCATTGCGTTTATGGTTTGCCACGGCATATTGGAATGAAGATGACCCTTACGACAGGCACTATCACGAATTTGAGCCAAGACAATTCGATATGTTATTGAACAAAGCTGGATGGGTTATCAAAGACAGCGAAAAGTGGGTGAGCAAACCTGACAGAATAACGGGGGTCCGATCCTTCTTTCGACATAGAACCCCAAGACACTATATAGTTTATTGTGAGAGAAATTAATCGAGAAGACTTAATAGTTTCTTTGCTTGTTCCTTCCTGGTAAATGCCTTGTATTTAGGATTGACCCCATTTGCATCTCTCATTAAAATTGATTCTTTCATCGAGGCTTTGTCTGAATGGTCCATCATAGGTTTTCGGCCGCACTCATCCAATATCATAGCGGCATCTCCGTTAACAGGTCCTATTGAGACCAAAGGTGTTTCACTAGCCAAGTATTCGAACAGTTTGCCTGGCAATATGTATTCATTATCCTCTGTGTCAGGTATTACAAAAAGAAGAAGATCCGAATCTTTCATTCTCCTTACTGCTTCTTCATGAGACACGAATCCACTCAGATTTAAATGTTCTTTCAGTTTATTTTGTTCTATGCTTTCTATGATAGCTGGATGAATATTACCCGTTAGTTGTATCTGCAATTTCGATCTGAATTCTTCATCCTCATTACACACTTCAGAAAGGGCCTCCCAAAACAATTTTACATTCTGTGAAGGCAAAAAACTCCCGATATAGGATATTACGAAATTGGTATCAGTTCTTTGGCCAGATACTTTCATATCACTTTCTTCATAACCATTGTAAACAACAGCTATCTTTTTAGACCTATCCTCAAACTCTTTCTTTTGTCCGGGACTCACAACGGAAACGGCATCTGCTTTTGTTAAAACTTCCGTTTCTAAGGCGAGATCTTTCCGCTTTGTTTTCTTCGTTCTAGGGAAAACCTTATTGTAATAAACGTTAACCCATGGGTCTCGGAGATCTACTAACCATTTAACCCCAGTCCGTTTTTTCAATTCCAATCCAATAAGATGCGAGGAGTGTGGTGGCCCAGTAGTAATAATGGCATCGAAATTTTCCTTTTCATGTAATTCTATTGCTTTTGGAATTGCCGTTTTGTTCCAGCCTTTCCTAGCATCAGGAATAAAAAAATTGGCTCGTACATACATCGCTAATCTTTGTAAAGGATTCTTTTGATCCATTCCTATAAAACCAACTGATACACCCCTACCTTTTTTTCCCAAAAGCTTATTGTATAGCCAAAACAATTCTTTTGGCACCGTTCTATGTACCTCCAGGTCATCTGGAACTTCCTTTTCCAAAGAAGGATCCATAACAGGATATGTACCATTTTTGCTAGTAAGAATGTATGGCCTCCATCCTAGATCCTTAAAGTATTTGGTCATTTTTAAAAATCGCTGTACTCCCGGTCCACTTGCTGGTGGCCAATAGTAGCATATAACCAAAACCTTTCTCACGCGGCCTCAAGCTTTTGTTTATCTCTGAAATATTTGTACCCAAGCCCCAAAAATGTTAGTAGCAGCAGCCCAGAAGATATGAGTGAAACCATGCCTCCTAGTTTAAAAGACCTTGGTTGGTATTTGAACTCAATGTCGCGCTCACCTGCTGGAACGTCCAGTACTCTTAGAACATAGTTCCCTCGAACATGCTCCACTTCTTTCCCATCTATAAATGCTTGCCAACCTTCTGGATAATAGATCTCTGAGAAAACGACAGTTCCTCCATTTGTTGAAGAACTCTTGTAACTTAAATAATTCGGCTTGTATTCTACAAGTTCAATTGTCCCTTCGCCACCTTCTCCTTTCAATGTGCCCTTAAACCTCTCATCTACAAGAAGAGTTTCACTCGGGTCTATCTCCCCTAATTTTACGATCTCTTCATTAGCATTGGCTACCCAAACAACATCATTAACAAACCATGCGTTTCCTAAAGCATTTGGATTTGGCAATGGAGGAATTTTCTCATTATTCGCATCATAGATAACATATTTCGTATTCAACATATTCAAAATATGAATAGGCTCTTGTGGCTGGATCAATGCCTGTGCTGTACCATTGCTCTGCAAAGCAGCAAATGCTTTTTGCAGATCGCTAGAAATGTGGAATTCTATAAGTTCTTGATAGCGGCCCAATTTAGCACCGTGATACCCGCCTATTGATTTATGAAAGTAAGACGTTCTCGACTCGTTGAAGGGATTCGTTAGATTTGCAACCCTATAATTGGTTAATGCATTAACTGTTGAAAGAGCGATAGCATCCTTTAGTTTCCCTTTAACATTCCCTTTTTCATTGTATTCTTCTTGATACGCTTCAACTCTATCATTCAGCGCATTGTCAAAATCATCTATTGTTTGTCTTTCAGCTTGGAGAATTGCGAGGTCACAGCTTTTGGGTAGGATCTCCGTTTTTATCTTATCCTTTTTAACCCAACGCGTTTGTCCGTTGGTCCTTTTACCGTTATTCAAATATCTTTTATCAACGGACCAAAGGTCCAACAAGACCATAACACCAAGGATAGACAAGAGTGCAACCCTTCCAATTTTTTTCTTGATAAAACCTAAAACCAGCAATACCCCAATGATCAACATGAAAAGACGTATAGCTGCGTCTTGCTTGAATATTCCTATTCGGACATCCTTTAATTCATTGACATAGTCTGCAATGATACTTTCTTGCTCAGGGTTGTTCTCTATCTGCTCTAGAAAACTATTTTGCTCTGCAGTTGAAACGAAATCAAGAAAAGTGTCGGGTATTACGGTAAGCATTGTCATGAAAAGAATGAATACACCTGAAACTATCGCGATCGGCTTCCAGTGTTTTTCAAATTCATCTTGCCTGTCTATAATATTCTTCAAGGCTAAAATTGCTAGCAAGGCCACTGCAAATCCCGTAATAGACAAAATGATCGTTACTGCACGGAACTTGTTATAACCAGGAATATAGTCAAGAAAGAACTCTGTCAATGGCATGAAATTCCTTCCCCATCCTAAAAACACAGTGAGTATTACAGTCGCTACAATAGCCCATTTCAAATGACCACGAATAAAGATCATTCCTAGCAGGAACAAATAGCAGATCAGAATACCAAAATAAACAGGGCCAGAAGTAATACTTTGATCACCCCAATAATGATTACTGTTCTCTATGTTCTGTTTGAACCTACGGTCTACATCTTTGGTCAATGATCTGTCTACACTTCTTATTGTAGCTGAAGCCCCTCCCTTCGCATTTGGTATTAAAAAAGTCAAGGTTTCTTCACGGCCATAACTCCAATCCGTAACATATTTCTTGTTCAGGCCAGATGTTCTTATTTCTTCATTGCTAGACCCATCAGGATTTATTGTTAATTCAGAAGTACCTCGAGTGGTGTGCGCTCCATATTCAAAGGTGGTCCATATTAAAGATAAATTGCAGAGTAAAGCAAGTACGGCAGCACCTGCCAAAAAACCTGCGGACTTTATAAAAGTTGGCAATGTTTTATCCTTTATTGCTTGAAAGAAGTACCCGATAATGATGAACAAGACCATTATGCCCAAATAGTATGTGATCTGCAAATGATTGGCTGCAATTTCTAAGCCGAGAAAGAGTGCAGTGATAGCCGCACCAAATAAATACTTTCCTCGCAGTGTCAATACTATTCCTGCCAACGCAGGCGCCATATATCCTATAGCAGCCGCCTTAGAATTATGACCGGCATCAATAATAACGAAATAGTAGGAGGAAAAACCGAAAGCAATCGCGCCTACTATGGCAAGTAAAGGATCTGCTTTAAATGCCAATAAAAGAATATAGAAGCCCAACATGTACATAAAAACCAAAAATGCGGGATGTGGTAAGCCAAATTTCAAGAATGACTTAACCTTTGAAAGCAAGTTCGAATTGTGTTTCACAGAGATCTGATATGCAGGCATACCACCAAACATCGCATTCGTCCAGAGTGCCTCTTCGTTTTCCATTATTCGGTGATCAACGATCTCTTTGGACATGCCCTTATATTGGGTAATATCATGCGTTTGAAGGGCTTTACCTTCTAGGATTGGAGAAAAGTATGCTAATGATAGCGCGATAAAAAGTGCAAGTGCGGCCAAGTGTGGCCAATTTTTTACAAGAATGGTTTTTAACATTCCGCTGATTTTACAATTGCGTGAATATAGCCAAAATCATACGTGTAAAGTGTCAGACGATCTCCTTGAGCTCAGACAATTTTTCAATGATCCAACGACCCCTGAAATCATCAGGGAGTTCGCCCAATTTTAAATATGCACTGTCCATTCCAATGTTATTTGCACCTACAATATCACTGTCATGATTGTCCCCTATCATTAAACTGCGAGCTGCTTTAGCCCCCACGGTTGAAAAAGCATGTTGAAAGATCTCGGGATATGGCTTCTTAGATCCTATTTTCTCAGAAGTTACCACAGCCTCAAAAAAGGGGGTAAGACCACAATTCTCCATTTTGATATGTTGAACCTCATCAAATCCATTTGTAATAACTACCATCGGTATCTTTAGTCCTACTATATGGTCTAATATTTCCATGGCTCCTTCAACGAGCTTTGCTTTCAATGGGCAAATTTTCAGATACTCCTCCGAGATCTTTTCTGCCAAGTTGAATTCATCGAGGCCAAAAGAGCTTAATGTGTCATGAAACCTGTTCACACGCAGATCTTCCTTGCTCACTTTTCCATGTCTGTATTTATTCCAATAAGATCCGTTGACAGTTACATACGCGGAGAACAATTCATTGAATTCTACTTCTGGTAGATCTTTCTTTAAATAAGTCTCAAAGAGTTCTTCTAGCGTATCTTTTGAATTCGCTTCAAAATCCCATAGCGTATTGTCTAGATCAAAGAATATATGCTCATAATTATTCAAACCAAGGAGCTATTGTGTCTTTTAAATAGAACGAACCATAGGTTAGTAAAATGGTCCAGCCAAATAGAGCGAATATTAAATATGGAAGCGCTTTCTTGTCGTGTCGATAAAATCTCGCGAGAACGAAGGCAACCACCGGGATAGATAGGATAACTACAGAAATGCAAATGCCAACTAAACCGAATTTGTGTTTGATCTTGATCAGCCTCCTATTCCCTTTTGTAAATTTCTTTCTAACCTTATTCTTGAAGAAAATGTCATTCCATTTATCAAAGATGACACGTCCCCCGTAGAAAAAGACAATTGCACCTAGGGTTGCTCCTGACAAGGTAACCAATAAAGTTTCTGTTATGCTCTGACCTGCCAAGATCATAGTAGGCGGAGTGAACGCAAATTTCAATGCTGCCAACAGCAATGCTCCCAAATATCCAAAGATCTCTGAAATTCCCATTTACTTCTCTCCAAAGGCTAGATCACCAGCATCACCTAAGCCAGGGACTATATATGACCTATTGTTCAATTCTGGATCAATAGCACCGCACCATACATATGTTTCAACTGGCATTTTCTCTTTAATGAACTCTATACCCGGAATGCTTGCGATAGCGCTTGCAATGTGTATTTGAGAAGGAGTTCCTTTTTCTAATAAAGCCTTGTAAACCAAATACATTGAAGTACCTGAAGCTAACATTGGATCTGCTAGGATCAAAGGCTTCCCTTCTATTGATGGACAAGCAAGATATTCAACCTCGACTTCTATCTCATCTCCTTCTTCATGTGCTTTTCTGTATGCCGAAATGAACGCATTCTGAGCTTTATCAAAGTAGTTCAACATTCCGTTATGAAATGGAAGAGCCGCCCTCAGGATCGCTGCGATCACTGGCTGCTTCTCTATTAACAGCGCACTTGCCAAACCAAGCGGAGTGGTGACCTCCTGTTCGTAATAATCAAGCTTTTTACTGATCTCATAAGCGATAACCTCACCCATGCGTTCCAAATTCCTTCTAAAACGTAGTTGATCACCTTGTACATTCACATCTCTTATCTCGGCTATGAAATGATTAAAGAGGGAATTCGTATTTGATAAATTGAATATTTCCATGAAATGAAGAGCCGAATTTAAAAAGCTTTCTCTAGCTTTTGTATCATTTTCAAAAATAGATCGCGCCACTCTCGAGCCTCGATGGAGACTCCTAATTTATCATTGTGCCAATTAGCAATAAAGACCCCTCCTACTTTTTTCACTTCATCAATGATCTCGAACAATCTTTTACCTGCTTTCGTAGCATCTTTGTTTTTGTCATAGTAATAAGTGCTATCCATCCATAGCAATGGAAATACCTTTAAGCCAGTGATCTCTTCATTTTCCAGATCATAGAATTTGAAAGGAAAGCTTGTCCCAGCTCGAAATAACGAAGCATTGGCATATCCCATACTATATTCTTCCTTTACACCACATTGTATCAGATCCTGAAAAGTAGATGGAAGATCAAATTTTAGATAATGTTGACGTGAAGTATTTATTTCATTATCAAGGATCTGTTCCAATACTTGCACTTCATCCATCAGAGTCTCAATACCTTTGTGCGAATTGTAAGAAGGATGAATACCAACTTTTGAAAAAGAGGAAACTGACCTTACAAGCTCTTCAAACTCTTTTGAGTCACTGGGAATGGCATGGTCAAAATTATGTTCATTCGAAACCAAAAAGAAATGACGCGTTTCTATACACATATCTTCCGTCACTTTTTTTTGAAGGTCGTAAGTATCGAAAGGGTCTTTGACCTCACCCTTCAAGACTTTTTTCCTTTCTTCGATCCGATCCTTATCTCCCGAAAACACATCCTTCAGTTTCGAACCTGTCGTTCGAAGAAGGCCTCTGCCCCTATATGCATATGCTACGTCAATATCAAAAGTGCAAATAGCTTTTGGAGTGCGCGGACTCAATAATTCCATTTGGAAAAATTCTTCTAATTGATTTATCCAGTTTATGATCAATTGATCCAGGAAGGGCCTTTTGATCAATTCCAATTTTTCATTTGAAAGCGAACTGTAAGAAAACCTGCCATGCTCATCTCTTTCTTTGATCTGATATTCTTCATACCTGGACAGGCCATGAAAAACGAGAGCTAAAATATCATTGTGTTTACCAAAAATGAAGGGGTCATTCGAGATCTCACGTATCCCTTTTTCAAAAAGTAAACCTTCTGGAATAAGTTGATAACATCCCTGCAATTCATTTTTGCTATAGTTTATTGAGGCCTCTATTTCATTTGATGGGGGATCACTAATAATAGAGATGGACTCTTTCAAAAAGTGTTCTGAGATAAAATCCAAGGTATGGAGAAGTCTCTCTGATGAACGTGGAGTATATAACTTGATCTTGGACATGAGATAATAAACTAAGACAAAGACCTACATTTTCCCTTCGTCTGCAAAGCTGAAGTAGCCGCTATCAGTGACTATCAAATGATCTAATACAGAGATATCCAGCAATTTGCCCGCCTCTTTCAACCTTTCGGTGAGATTAATGTCTTGGGCGCTTGGGCTTAAGTTCCCTGAAGGATGATTATGACACAAAATGACAGATGAGGACAATTTCTCCAGTGCCTTTTTAAAGATAACCTTGGTGTCTGCAACGGTTCCTGCAACACCTCCGCGACTTATCAGGTCTTCACCTATGATCTTGTTAGCTCTATTCAAGTGCAAGATCCAAAACTCTTCTATCGGAAGGTCACCCAACTTAGGTTGAAATATTTCAAATGCGTCTTTGCTGGATGTGATCTTCTTCCTCTTTTTTCCTTCAACTTCCCTTCTGCGCCTTCCTAATTCAATTGCTGCTGTGATGGTGATGGCTTTCGCTTCTCCTATCCCTCTGAATCGAGATGTAAGTTCTGCGATCCCCACCTTGCCTAACTCTATAAGGTCATT
The DNA here is from genome assembly GCA_013002285.1 of Flavobacteriales bacterium. Next base: position 18,367 of record JABDKJ010000044.1, on the reverse strand, counting down.
TTCATATTCACGTAAAATTCGTTGTGATAGATCTACTGCAGATTCATTTCTATTGCCAGAGCCTATGAGAATGGCCAATAATTCCGCATCTGAAAGCGAAGACCGTCCCTTTTTTAGTAGTTTTTCTCGTGGGCGGTCATCCTCCGCCCACTGTTTAATGCTTGGCTTATCCATGTCATAGAGGTCATCCATTCATCTAATTTATCATTTTGAAAGAACTGCAAACAAAAACCCTGAACTTCCAGGAATGCTTCCAAGATAGAACAGGGTTCAAAATTTTATAAAAAACCGAGGATCAAAGTCTAGCCATGTGCTTGTTCAGCTTAGACTTTAGGTTACTTCCCTTGTTTTTATGAATAATATTTCGCCTTACTAATCGATCGATCAAACTAACGACAGATGGAAACTGTTCTTCTGCTTCCTTCTTTTTCGTTAATGCTCTGAATTTACGAATAGCGTTACGTGTGGTTTTATGAACGTACTTATTACGATCTCTTTTAACCTCGTTCGATCTTATTCTTTTTATAGCTGACTTATGATTTGCCATAGTATTAAATCTTGTAGCCCGTAGGGGAATCGAACCCCTCTTGCCAGGATGAAAACCTGGAGTCCTAGCCGATAGACGAACGGGCCAATTTTAAATTTTCAAAAATTGGAGTGCAAATGTAATACAAATTCCCCTGTGTGCAAACATTCGATATCATAAATTGATCGAGTAATGAAATGGTAAGAATTTCTTATAATCCTGATAGTGTGGGTCTTAACTTGTTTGGATCGGATTTACTTCATCTCCATATTTCCGCTACTGAATTCAAATCCCAATCTCTTTCCAGTCTGGATCTTGAGATCGCTACTCAATTCCAAGATCTCTGACACGGTCAAGACCTGTATTTGATTGTAAGGCGGCACATACAAGTCGAAACCAAGTGTGTAGAGAAGTGCACTTTGAATGATCTCCTTCATTTTTTCTTCCGTGAATTCGTTGTGTATGAAATCATTGAACAAATATCCCAATTGACGTTTCCCTTCTACCAGAAAATGATTGTCTTTATTTATAAAGATCCTTCCTATCATATACCCAAGGTCGTTCACTCGATTCATAGAAAGCGAATCGTAAAGGAAATTGTATACATGGATAACACCAACAAAACTGCGCTCTTCATCTTCTTTTATATACCCCGTTTTCCAAACATGACTACCTGCATCAAACTGAAAAACGTTCGTATGCATATGGAATATCAATGTATCCCCACCTACGGTCAATCTGCATGCATAATCACCTCTTGATGTAAATTCAGTCCGTATTCTCTTATCGAATTTTTTTACATCGTCCTCAATGGAATTATGATAATTCTTAATGACTTCTTTGAATTTGCTCCATTGATCCAATAGATTCTCAAACACATTTCTTTTGAGACAAGCTTTATCTTTTATCGCTTGAATTATTAGATCATCTGTATTTATGTCTGCCATATTCTAATATGCTTTTGCAAATAAGACCCTCTGCTTTGAAGGATTTCCTGAAAAAATACAATTTCCATCTTCAAAAGGACTATCTAAAGGAATATTTCTGATGGTAGCTTTGGTTTCTCCTTTTATCTTTTCTTCAGTTTCTTCACTTCCATCCCAATGGGCATAGACAAACCCCCCTTTATTTTCAATTATATCCTTGAATTCATCCCAAGTGTTAGCGTGATGTGTATTCTCTTCTCTGAATTTCAGCGCCCTTTCAAATAGGTTGGTCTGGATCTCACCTAATAGGTCTTTTACTCTTTCAGCCACTTTGTCAATAGAAACCACTTCTTTTTCTTTCGTATCTCTTCTTGCAACCTCAATTGTACCATTCTCTATGTCTCTATTCCCCATTGCAAGCCTCACTGGGATACCCTTCATCTCATACTCGGCAAATTTCCATCCGGGTTTCTTAGTATCGTTGTCATCGAACTTAACTGTAACCCCGTGTGCTTTTAAGGCATCCAATATGGGTTTAGCTGCTTCTTTGATCTTTTCTAATTGTTCTTCGCCCTTGAAGATGGGAACAATGACAACCTGAATAGGCGCCAGTTTTGGAGGCAAGACTAGGCCATCATCATCAGAATGACTCATGATAAGTGCTCCGATCAGCCTAGTTGAAACGCCCCAAGAGGTTGCCCATACGTGATCCAATTGCCCTTCTTTGTCTGTAAACTTAACGTCAAATGCCTTTGCAAAATTTTGACCCAGAAAATGTGAAGTACCGGCTTGTAGTGCTTTTCCATCTTGCATTAAGGCTTCAATAGAATACGTATCCAGGGCACCAGCAAATCGTTCACTTTCAGATTTTACTCCTTTGATCACTGGCACTGCCATGAAATTTTCTGCAAAGTCTGCATATACATCAAGCATTTGTTTGGTTTCAAAAAGAGCCTCTTCTTTGCTTGCATGAGCAGTATGACCTTCTTGCCATAGAAATTCAGCTGTTCTCAAAAACAACCTGGTTCGCATTTCCCAGCGCATCACATTGGCCCACTGGTTTATCAAAATAGGAAGGTCTCTGTATGATTGTATCCAACCTTTATATGTCTTCCAAATGATCGCCTCTGATGTAGGTCTAATGATCAATTCCTCATCTAATTTTGCATGAGGGTCAACCATTAATTTACCCTCTTTTTCTGGGTCATTCTTTAATCTATAGTGAGTCACAACGGCACATTCCTTTGCAAAACCTTCTGCATTTTTCTCTTCTGCCTCAAACAAGCTTTTTGGCACTAAAAGAGGGAAATATGCATTTTGATGACCAGTGTCCTTAAACATCTGATCTAGAGCTTTTTGCATGTTTTCCCAGATCCCATAACCATGTGGTTTTATTACCATACACCCCCTGACTTCTGAATGCTGCGCCAGGTCTGCTTTTTCAACGAGTTCGTTGTACCATTTTGAATAGTCTTCTGCTCGTGATATCAAATTTTTACCCATTTTTGTATAATATGGTACGGAAATTGCAATTGATTAACAAAAATTAATATTTCTTACTTATATTAAACGAATTGCTGAAAGTTGGGTCAAATAAACAAATAATGATAATCTCCATGAAAAATTCATTCCTTTTATTCGCAGTAGCTTTTTTGATGGCTGCATGTTCTTCAAACAAACAGACTACGGCCTTTGTCGAAGACGATATTTATTGGACAGCTTCTGATGATGAAAGCTATGTGGATCTTACTTCGTTCACAGATGCTGAAGAAGAAACTGAATACTACAATGAGGAAGAAGCGAAAGCCTTGGAAGAAGGCACGGTAGTTAACAACTACTATGGAGACACTTACTACGGCAGCAATTTCAACAATAGGAGATTTAGAAGGTTTCATGCCGTTTATGGCTTTTCTTATTACAACCCTTATTCTGTTTGGGGATACAATTCTTTCATTTACAATCCATGGAGACCTTACGGATGGACCCTAAGTTATGCGTACAACCCTTGGGGCTGGAACAACTCATTTTACAACCCATACGGTTGGAACAATTCGTTTTATAACCCATACGGCTTCGGAAATCCTTATTACAATGGTTGGGGAAATAACTATTACTCTGGTTTTGGAGGAAATGGTTATTATAACGGATGTCCTGGTTATGGTGGATATTATGCCGGAAGCAGTGACAACGGATCTGTAAACAGCGGTTATTTTGGTGGAAGAAACTCTATCACTTCTTCAAGCAACTCTAGCGCTGGAGATTACATTTACGGTTCTACAAGTGCCAATGGCGCAGGAAACGTGGAACAAAGGCCAAAAACTCCAATGACTAAAGAAGGAAATACGATTCCCTTGAGCACTGCGCGTCCTGTGAGTTCGACTCCAAAACCGATCGTCACAAATACCAGACCTTTGTCTGCTCCAAAACCAAGTTCGAATACAAATATCAATAACAATTCTAGACCAACACAGGTCACCAATAGTTCTACGGGCATTACAAGACCTGCAAAGAGTGAACTGAACTTAAATTCTAATAAAATGAAAAGTCGTTCGAAAAAGAACGGAGGTTTTTTTAACAGCGGCTCTAAGAATAATAGTAGGATCAATACGGGTAATAAGAACTCAAGTAGCTTTGGCAGATCAAGTAATTCCGGAAGATCTAAGAGCATTTCCACTCCAAGTAGGTCAAGAAGCAACTTTAGCAGTGGCTCTAGAAGTTCAGGTTCATCCAGAGGGAGAAAATAAACCTTCTTAAGTTATACTAGCATCATGAAAAAGTATTTATTGATCATTGCCGCAAGCTTGGCAACTGGGATAGGTCTAGCCCAAAATGAATCTGATGCCTTACGATATACCTTTTTAGACTTCAATGGGTCTGCTCGCTACAGTGCAATGGGTGGGGCATTTGGCGCGCTTGGAGGAGACCTTTCGGCTATTTATAACAATCCTGCTGGAATAGGTTTATACCGCTCAGGTGAAGTCTCCTTATCACCTGGCTTCGTGCTCAACAATTCTAATAGCACTTTTAACGGAACAAGCACTTCAGACGGAAAATTCAACTTTAATATCGGAAATATTGGTCTAGCCTTTGCAATACCAGGAAGAAAAGACAGTAAGATCAGATTCACGCAATTCGGTGTAAATTACAATCGCCTCAAAGATCATCACAATTACTATACGATCAACGGTGAAAATGCGACTAGCTCATTGTCAGATGTTTTCGCAGATCAAGCTTTTGGAATACCCGTTAGTAGTTTTGGCGATGTACAGCCATTCACTGGCTTATTGGCATGGGAAACATTCCTGATCGACCAGAGTGCAGGTACCAATGTATACGAATCATATGTCCCTAACGGTTTATTGGAACAAACAAAAACGATCGAAACTTCTGGAAGAGTGTCTGAGACCGACCTTACTTTTGGGATCAACTATGACGATAGATTCTATGCTGGTGGAAGTATTGGTATTCAAGGCATTAGTTACAAAGAGAATTCTGATCATAAAGAAGAATTGTTGGATACCGACTTATCTGACTTTGAAGATTTCACCTATCACGAAGAACTCGAAACTGTTGGAAGCGGAGTAAATATTAATTTGGGTGTAATATATAAACTAAATGAGCAACTTAGAATTGGTGGTGCTTGGCATTCTCCTAAATACTATTCTCTTGAAGATACCTGGTCTACGCGCATAACAACTAATTTTGAAGGAGGAGAGACGTATACAGAAAATTCAATTGTTGGTTTTAATGAATACAGTTTAACCACTCCATCCAGGTTTATGGGAAGCGCAGCTTACATATTAGGCAAGAAAGCCCTGGTAAGTGCTGACTATGAATACGTAAATTACTCAAAGTCCAAACTTAAAGCGATCCAAAATAGTCCTGCAGATTTTACCGATGCAAATAAAAATATATCAGAGCTTTATCAAGCCACGCATAATTTGCGAGTTGGCGGAGAGTATAGAATACTTCCAATTAGCATCAGAGCCGGGGCAGCATATTATGATAGTCCATATCTTGATGGATTTACCGAAAACAAAGCAGATCTATTGATATTTACAGCTGGCGCTGGAATAAAATTTGGCAACAATAATTATTTCGACTTTGCCATCAAACACAGTCGAACAACCTCAGACTTTTACCTGTACGATCCTAGTTTAGTAAGTGCAGCAACGTTGGAACATTCCAACAATACTCTAAGATTTACTCTTGGCACCAAATTCTAAGAAAGTAAATAATTACTTCTTTTTCTTTGCTTTTGGTTTGGCAGCAGCCTTGGCTTTTGGTTTGGCAACGGCCTTCTTAGCTTTTGGCTTAGCAGCGGCTTTTGGTTTGGCAGCGGCTTTAGCTTTTGGTTTAGCAGCGGCTTTTGGTTTTGGCTTAGCAGCGGCTTTTGGTTTGGCAGCGCCTTTGGCTTTGGCTTTTGGCTTTGGCGCTACTTCCTTTTCAGCCTTTGGCTCGGCCTTTTTTGTAGCAGCTTTTCTAGATGTGCGCTTTTTAGGTATTTCCGCCTCCTGAGGTTTAGGTTCTGCTTTATCCACGAGTATGCGTCCACAGTGTTCGCAAACAATGATCTTTTTGTGAGACTTAATATCCAACTGCCTTTGAGGTGGTATCTTATTAAAACATCCCCCACAAGCATCTCTTTCTACGACTACAACTGCAAGCCCGTTTCTAGCGCCATTTCTGATCCTCTTATAAGCCGTGAGAAGTCTATCATCTATTACTTTCTCTGCATTCCTAGATTTTTTAGCAAAGGTGCTTTCTTCTTTTTCAGTTTCAGCTATGATCTCATCCAATTCGTTCTTCTTGGTTTTAAGATCTTTTGTTCTGCCTTTAAGAACTTCCTTAGACTCATCTATCAAAGTCTGCTTGGCATCCATCATAGCGCCAAATTCTTTTATCCTTTTTTCGGACAACTGTATCTCAAGGTCTTGGAACTCGATCTCCTTGTTAAGAGATTCAAACTCTCTATTGTTCCTAACCTTACTCTGCTGAGCTTCGTATTTCTTTATAGCCGCCTTAGCCTCTTTGATGACGATCTTTTTATCAGCAATCTGATCCTCCATTTCCTTGATCTCCTCATCCAATTTTTTCAATCTAGTATCAAGACCTTGGACTTCGTCTTCTAGATCCTGGACTTCTAAAGGCAATTCACCTCGAATGGTTCTGATCTCATCAATTTTTGAGTCAATAGTTTGCAATGTCCAAAGAGCATCTAATTTCTGCTCTACTATATTCTCTGATTTTACTGCCATAGCTTATGTATAACTTACTGGATTTGTATTTACCTCCGATAAAAGGACGACAAAATTAGGAAATTTTTCCATTAACCTATCACCTAAAAGCTCTATTGTGAAGGCCTCACTCTCATAATGCCCAATGTCCGCTATTATTATATTGCCATCTGCATCGAAAAACTGGTGGTACTTAAAGTCTGCACTAATAAAAATATCTGCTTGTTGCGCAATGGCCGAGGGCAAAGCAAAACTTCCAGAGCCCCCAACAACTGCAACCTTTCGAATGCTCTTGTTGGTCAATTCTGTGTGCCTGATCATACTCAGACACATACTCCTCTTGAGGTGCTCCAAAAAGACCTTGGGCTCCATCTGTTCTTTCAAGACACCAATGATCCCAGTCCCTACATTCTGATCTGCATTCTTCAATTCGATCAATTGATATGCTACTTCTTCATATGAATGAACCTTTTTTAACGTTTTTATCACTTTATCGTTCATGAAGGAGGGAAAGACAACTTCTACTTTGAGTTCTTGTCCCTGGTGTAGTTTTCCGACTTCTCCAATAGAAGGATCGGCATTTATTGAGGGCATGAACGTGCCCAGGCCAATAATGTTAAAACTGCAATTTGAATAGTTCGAAAAATTGCCAACCCCTATTTCAAATAGACTCTCTTTTATTTTTTCAGCTTCCTCTTCTGGGCAATAAAACTCCAATTTAGACAACACGTCAGTTTTCGGCATCAACACTTTTGTATTTGTGAGACCGATCCGTTCAGCTATTTTTGCATTAACACCATTGTAGATATTGTCAAGGTTAGTATGAATGGCATAGATAGCGATGTCATGTTTAAGGGCTTTAATGATGGTCCTTTCCACATAATCCTTTCCATTCAATTTCCTGATCCCGGAAAACAGTATTGGATGATGAGCAACGATCATATTGCAATTCCTCTGAATAGCTTCATCAACTACTGACTCTATACAGTCCAATGCACAAAGGATTCCAGTTACTTCCATTTCAAGGTCACCAACTATGCACCCACTATTGTCATATGATTCTTGATAGGATGGTGGCGCCCATTCTTCTAAAAACGAAATGATCTCTTTTACTCTCATCTTTGCGAAGATAATAGAAGCACATTATTTGAAGTACAACTTAACAATTGGATATAAAAAAACCCCGCAGTTAACTGCGGGGTTTTCATTGAATATAATTTCTTGATCATTTGAAACTCTTAACGTGAGAGTCCAATTCTCTATGAAGTCCCATCCCTCTTAGTTGATCGCCTTTGGCTACAATTATACCATTCTCATCAACTAAGAATGCTGTTGGAATAGATCTTACACCATATTTGGCAGCAGCTTTTGATTGCCAACCTTTGAGGTCAGAAACGTGCCACTTCCATTTCAATCCGTCCTTCGCTATTGCGCCTTTCCAATTCGCCATGGCCTTATCTAAAGAAACGCTAAAGACTTCAAACCCTTTTGCGGTCTTGAATTTTGCTTTTTGGTATTTATCATAGGCAGAAACGACATGTGGGTTTTCTCTTCTGCACGGCCCACACCAAGATGCCCAAAAATCTACAAGTACTAAATTACCCTCAAGATCAGAAAGGCTTAATTCCTTTCCATTTGGGTCTTCAAAAGTCAGATCAGGAGCTTTATCTCCAACGGCAGTTCCAACTTTCACTTTCTGACTGGTCGCATTCATAGATAATCCTATGATGGCCAACATTATTCCTAGTATCCTTACTTTTCCCATTTCTAATTTTTTTTCTGAGCTCCTACTAAAGTATCATTTTTTTAACTCTGTATAGCTCGATCTGAATTTTGCAATAACCGAGCCAAACTCATGGAATTCCAAGCGTATTATAGATGAAATTACGTAATTCCAGCTTTAGGGTTACTTGTGTGTATGGTACTTCAAACTACACTGAGGACAATGGTAGTAATCACGCTCCTTTTTCAATTTGATCCCATCCAAATGGTTTACAACGAACTCTTGGATAAATGCGTGATCCTGAGCTTTATTGTTCACGTCAATTTGCTTGTCCTTGGCAAGTTCAATGTATTTGTTATCCCACTCTTGCTTCCCCCAGCAATTTGGACAAACTCCCACGGGAGCTTCAATGATCGGATCTCTCTTTATTCCAAATAAGCCTGCCCAAAACCCCATTACGCTGTCCTTTTAATTTTCGCTCCGATCTTGTTAAGTCGTTCATCGATATTCTGGTAACCTCTGTCTATTTGGTGTACATTATGGATCGTACTTTTCCCATTAGCAGAAAGAGCAGCGATCAAAAGTGATACCCCTGCTCTGATATCTGGAGACGTCATCGATATTCCCTTAAGCGGATACTTTTTATCTATTCCTATTACGGTAGCTCTATGAGGATCACAGAGTATGATCTGTGCACCCATATCGATCAATTTATCTACGAAGAACAACCTACTTTCAAACATTTTCTGATGAACAAGCACAGAGCCATGAGCTTGCGTTGCTGTGACTAAAACTATACTCAAAAGATCAGGTGTAAAACCGGGCCATGGCGCATCGGCTACTGTAAGGATAGAGCCATCGATGAAAGTTTCGATCTTGTAATGGTCTTGAGCAGGAATGAAGAGATCTTCCCCCTTGCGTTCCATTTTTATACCGAGTCTTCCAAAGATCAAAGGTATCTGACCTAACTGGTCATAAGCAACATCCTTTATGGTGATCTCAGAGGAAGTCATTGCAGCTAAACCAATGAAACTGCCTATCTCGATCATGTCTGGTAAGCACCTGTGTTCAGTACCACCGAGTTTTTCAACTCCTTCAATTTTCAAGAGGTTAGAACCGATACCACTTATTTTGGCTCCCATTCTATTCAACATCTTACAAAGCTGCTGCAGATATGGTTCGCATGCGGCATTGTAGATGGTTGTAATTCCTTCAGCTAATACGGCCGCCATAACTATATTAGCCGTTCCAGTCACTGACGCCTCATCCAAAAGCATATATGCTCCCTTTAACTTGTCAGCTTCAACACCGTAAAAACTGCTTTCCTTCTCATATTTGAATTCAGCTCCTAGGTTTATGAATCCTTGGAAATGAGTATCGAGTCTTCTGCGTCCGATCTTGTCTCCACCTGGCTTCGGAATATATCCTTTTCCAAATCGCGCCAACAATGGCCCTACTATCATTATCGAACCTCTTAGACCAGCCCCTTTTTCTTTGAAATCTGCTGAGCTCAAATAATCGAGGTTAATATCATCAGCCTGGAACGAGAAAGTCTCATGACCAACTTTTTCAACCTTAGAGCCAAGGCTTCTCAGTAGATCCATAAGTCGCTTGACATCGACAATATTCGGAATGTTTGAAACTGTTACTTTTTCTGCGGTAAGTAGAGTGGCGGAAATAATCTGGAGCACTTCGTTCTTTGCTCCTTGCGGTATGATCTCTCCTTTTAGAGGAGCCCCGCCAATTACTTCAAATGTTCCCATTTAGTATCTTCTTCTTTGACGATCGTTCCTTTTTCCTTTAGACCCTTTTGGTCCACTTTTCGAGCCCTTTGAACCTTTTCTCTTAGGCTTTTTATTCTGGATAACAATGTCCGAAGTTGCTGTTATAACAACATCATCCAGTATTACATTCAATTTTCCATCAGACAATTCATTGACATGTGCAATGATCACTTCATCCCTTACGCTATCACGATTCCAAGTAAGATAGAATCGCTTCATCAAATTCACGATCAGATTTATTAAGTATTTCTTCTCCTCAGGGTCCTTGATTTCAGTTGCTTTCTTGATCAAACCTTGAACGGCCTTTCCATAATGTCCATATTTAGGTCTTCCAGATGGATATGGGATCCTTGCAGGTTTTTCTTGGAATGTCTCACGTTCTGGAATGGGATATGGAGAATCAACGTCCAATTGAAAGTCTGACATTATATACAGATGATCCCAAAGTTTGTGAGTATAATCTTCAACATCTCTTAAATGAGGATTTAGTTGGCCCATCACTTTTATAATGGCTTGGGCAACTTTGTTTCTCTCACCCTTGTCTTCAACAGTCATGCAAAAATTTACCATTCTTTGAACATTCCTTCCATATTCTGGAAGTGAAAGATCTGGTCTGGTAGAGTTATATTCTAAGTTTGTCATTGTCATATGTTAAAAGGCTCAAAAGTAATCATTTAAACGAATGGAAAAATTCAATCCAGAACTTTCAGTTTAGCAAATTTCAAGAGCAATCGCTTTTTACCAACTTTAGGAAAGAAAACTGTAGCTGTTGTATTTGGTCTCTCCCCTTCCAACTTCACGACTTTGCCCTTTCCAAATTTATCGTGCTTAACCTCAACGCCTATCTCAAGGTCCATCAAAGCTGGGTCAGGACCTCCTATACTTGTAGTAACCTTTTTCAGCTTCGCGTTCAAAGGTGCTTTAGGCTTGAATTGAGAAGGTTTTCGGACTACTGGTTTCTTGTTCCATCCTCCTCCAAAACCATCATCAACCTCCCACTTTCCTTTGCCTTTATCACTCACTTTATCAGGATAATCGATATAACTCTCATCTATTTCCTCAATGAATCGACTTGGTTCACAATAAATAAGATTGCCCCATCGAAATCTGCTTGTCGCGAACGAGATAGTAGCTTTCTCTTTTGCTCGGGTAACTGCTACATAAAAAAGTCGTCTTTCTTCTTCCAGCTCTTTTCTGGAGTTCATGCTCATTTGAGATGGAAAAAGATTCTCTTCCATTCCAACTATATTTACAAATGGAAACTCCAGACCCTTTGCCATATGAATGGTCATTAGAGAAACATGGTCATTCTCATCAGGGTCTTCCGAATCACTATCTGCATCTGTAAGCAATGCAACGTCTAGTAAGTAATCACCCAAAGTTTGCAAACCACTTGAATGGTCTGGGTTTGAAGTCTCAGAAAACTCTTTCAATCCATTCAATAACTCCTGGATGTTTTCATACCTAGCCACTCCTTCTGGAGTTTTGTCGGTATAAAGGTCTTTAAGTAAACCAACATGCTTGGCTATTTCATATCCTAGATCATAGGCATTTGCAGTTGGTAAAGCTCCTGCAAACCTTTTGATCATCACAGTGAAATCTATCAACTTTCGCTTAGTCGAACTGTTCACTTTCAAATTGAACTCTTCAGCCTTATTGATCACATCCCACAAGCTCACTTCATTTTCACTCGCGCTCAAAGCGATCCTGTCCATGGTCGTCTTTCCTATTCCTCTAGCAGGGTAATTGATCACTCTTTTCAATGCCTCTTCATCATTTGGGTTACACACCAATCTGAAGTAAGACAACAAGTCCTTTATTTCTTTTCGCTGATAAAATGACAGACCACCATAGATCTTATAAGGAATGTTGATCTTCCTTAAGGCTTCTTCTAATGATCTGGACTGGGCATTTGTACGGTAGAGAATGGCAAAATCAGAATTCATTTTCTGACGATCCATTTTTAATTGAAAGATCTGGTCAGCTACAAAAGCGCCTTCTTCGTTGTCAGAATAGGTCTTTACTATCTGGATCTTCCCTCCCTCATCATTCTGTGTCCAAACTTTCTTTTCAATTTGATCTTCGTTCTTTGCGATTATGGAATTGGCCGCTTCAACGATCGTTTTTGTGCTTCTGTAATTCTGTTCCAACTTGAACATTTCACATTCAGGATAATCATTTTGGAAACTCAGGATGTTTTGAATGTTTGCCCCTCGGAAAGAGTATATGCTTTGGGCATCATCTCCAACAACACAAATATTCTCCCTGACTGCCGCAATTTTTTTTACGATCAGATATTGAGAGTAATTTGTGTCTTGATACTCATCAACCAATACATGATCGAATTTATGCTGATACTTATATAATGCTTCAGGGAAATCACGAAATAATACATTCGTCTTGTATAGGAGGTCGTCAAAATCCATAGCACCGGCCTTAAAACACCTTAAAGCGTAATCACGATAGATCTCGCCCGTCCTTTCCCTTCCGCTTTGAGCATCTTCATAGGCGATCTCTTCATTATTCATATAGTCTTCAGGGCCTATAAGATTATTCTTTGCATTTGAGATGCGACTGAACACAGAACCTGGCTTATAGATCTTGTCATCAAGGTTCTTTTCCTTAATTATTGACCTGATCAAGCTCTTAGAATCTTGAGTATCGTATATCGTGAAATTAGATGGATAACCCAGTTTATCGGCTTCAAACCTTAAAATACGGGCAAATATGGAGTGAAACGTCCCCATCCAGATATTCTTGGCTTCGGTACCCCCAATGATCTTAGCGATCCTTGCCTTCATTTCTCTTGCAGCCTTATTGGTGAAGGTCAGAGACAAGATCTTAAAGGGATCTACTCTGTTCTTTATTAAATTGGCGATCCTATAAGTAAGTACCCTAGTTTTACCGGAACCCGCACCGGCTATGACCATCATGGGGCCTTCGAGCTTTTCTGCTGCCTTGCGTTGGCTTTCATTCAGATCAGTTAAAAAATCCATCGCCCAAAAGTATAATTAATCCCTCTAATTTGGCTTGTTAGTTTTCCACTGAAAACATCGGTTAAAAAATTCTTCTATTTTTTGTCATTCCGACTAAATGATCTCAAGCATAATGTTTTGATTTTCAGGAACTAATCCTATGAGCGAACGTATTGTACCAGATCATGATCGAAAAAGGTAAATTATTTGAATTTACCCTGTTGATTTGTAAAGAATTAATTGTAGATTTGCACCCCCTAAAAAAGGGGCTGTTTTATATATATAACAAATTTTAAGAGAAAATTATGCCTACTATTCAGCAATTAGTGCGCAAAGGACGAGTCACGAAAAACAAGACAAGCAAGTCTGCTGCTTTGCAGTCGTGTCCTCAGCGAAGAGGCGTTTGCGTAAGGGTTTACACAACTACACCTAAAAAGCCTAACTCGGCAATGAGAAAGGTAGCTAGGGTTCGTTTAACCAATGGGAATGAAGTCAATGCATATATAGGTGGTGAAGGGCATAATTTGCAAGAACACAGTATTGTACTTGTTAGAGGAGGAAGAGTTAAAGATCTACCAGGGGTAAGATATCACATCGTTAGAGGTGCATTAGATACTGCGGGAGTCGAAGGTAGACTTCAAAGAAGGTCTAAATACGGTGCTAAAAAACCTAAGAAATAAAGAATTAGAGCAAGATGAGAAGAAAAAGAGCCAAACAGCATATCATTCTGCCAGACCCTAAGTTTAGCGACACTATGGTCACCAAATTCGTCAACAACATGATGATGGATGGAAAGAAGAATAAGGCATTTGACATTTTCTACAAAGCGATGGATATCATCGAAGAAAAAACAAAGGAAAATGGACTTGAGACTTTTAAAAGTGGTTTGAGTAATGTAACTCCAGCTGTAGAAGTGAGATCTAGAAGAGTGGGTGGAGCTACTTTCCAAATTCCTACTCCTATTAGAGATAGCAGAAAACTTTCTCAAGGAATGAAGTGGATGATCAAATACGCTCGTTCCAGAAACGAGAAAGGAATGGAGAACAAATTAGCTGGTGAAATAATGGCTGCCGCTAAAGAAGAAGGTGGTGCTTACAAGAAAAAAGAAGATACCCATAGAATGGCAGAAGCTAATAAAGCATTCTCTCATTTTAGGTTTTAAAATTTAATGTATAGGTAGAAATGTCAAAAAGAGATCTAAAATTTACAAGGAATATCGGTATTGCAGCACACATTGATGCTGGTAAGACAACTACGACCGAGCGTATCCTGTATTATGGTGGAGTGAGTCATAAAATTGGTGAAGTTCATGATGGTGCTGCCACGATGGATTGGATGGAACAAGAGCAGGAAAGAGGTATTACCATTACTTCTGCTGCAACAACTCTTACTTGGAATTATAGGGATCAAGAATATCATGTGAATATCATTGATACCCCTGGCCACGTTGATTTTACAGTTGAAGTAAATAGATCTTTGAGAGTACTAGATGGTTTGGTATTCCTTTTTAGTGCAGTTGATGGTGTTGAACCGCAATCTGAAACTAACTGGAGACTTGCTGATAACTACAATGTACCTAGAATAGGTTTTGTAAACAAAATGGACCGTCAAGGAGCTGACTTTTTGAATGTGTGCAAACAAACCAGAGAAATGCTAGGCAGCCACGCCCTTCCATTACAATTAAATATTGGTTCTGAGGATGGCTTTAGAGGTGTTGTAGACCTTATCAATTTCCGAGGTATTACATGGAATGATGAAGACCAAGGAATGACTTTCCAAGAGATCGAGATCCCTGCTGACATCATGGATGAAGCAAAACAACTAAGAGAAGAGCTTCTTGAAGCTGTTGCAGAATTTGATGATACTCTGATGGAAAAGTACTTTGAAGATTCTGAGTCTTTGACAGAGAGAGAAATCTTGAATGCATTGAGAGAAGCGACTATTGCTGGAAAGGTTGTACCAATGATGTGTGGTTCTGCATTTAAGAATAAAGGTGTTCAAGCTATGTTGGACATGGTAATGGAGATCTTACCTTCTCCTCTTGATACTCAAGCTATTGAAGGGATCAATCCTAAAACGGACGAGCCAACATCCAGAAAGCCAAGTATCGATGAGCCTTTTGCGGCTTTGGCATTTAAAATTGCAACAGATCCTTTTGTAGGTAGATTATGCTTCACGAGAGCATATTCAGGAGTACTTGAGTCGGGTTCTTATGTATGGAACAGTCGTTCTGGAAACAAGGAAAGGATCTCTAGGATATTCCAAATGCATGCTAACAAACAAAATCAAATTGAAAGACTTCAAGCTGGTGATATTGCTGCATTAGTTGGATTTAAAGACATTAAAACAGGAGATACTCTATGTGCTCAAGAAGCACCTATAGTATTGGAATCTATGGATTTTCCAGACCCTGTGATAGGTATCGCTATTGAGCCAAAAACTCAAGCAGACGTAGATAAGTTAGGAGTTGCTCTAGGAAAACTTTCTGAGGAAGATCCTACTTTCCAGGTAAGAACAGATGAAGATTCAGGTCAGACCGTGATCTCTGGAATGGGCGAGCTTCACTTGGACATTATATTAGATAGATTAAAGAGAGAATTCAAGGTTGAATGTAACCAAGGTGCACCTCAAGTAGCCTATAAAGAAACTGTTCAAGGTACGGTGGACCACAGAGAAGTCTACAAGAAACAATCTGGTGGGCGTGGTAAATTCGCAGATATTGTCATCACGATAGGTGCAGCTGATGAAGGACAAGAAGAAGACTTGCTGTTCGAAAACAAAATTAAAGGTGGAAATATTCCTAGAGAATTCATTCCATCTGTTGAAAAGGGATTCAAGGCAGCAATGGCAAACGGTGTGCTTGCAGGATTCCCAATGGATAAATTAAAAGTTCTATTGTTAGATGGTTCATTCCATGCGGTCGATTCAGATTCATTGTCTTTTGAGATCTGCGCAAAAATGGCCTATAGAAATGCTTTACCTCAGGCATCTCCTGTGCTTCTAGAACCGATCATGAAACTAGAGGTAGTAACGCCTGAGGCTAATATGGGTGATATTGTAGGTGACCTTAATAGAAGAAGAGGAGTTGTAGAAGGAATGGATGATCGAGCTGGAGCTAAAGTTATAAAAGCTAAAGTTCCATTATCAGAAATGTTCGGTTATGTGACTACGCTACGTACGATCTCATCGGGTAGAGCCACTTCCACTATGGAGTTCTCAAATTATGCGCCAGCACCAAGTGGTGTTGCAAAGGAAGTTATAGATAAAGCACAAGGTAAAGTTCAAGCTTAATAATTATGAGTCAAAAGATCAGAATAAAGTTAAAGTCCTTCGATCACAATCTTGTAGACAAGTCTGCAGAAAAGATCGTCAAGACAGTTAAAACTACAGGAGCTGTTGTTAGTGGTCCTATTCCACTCCCGACTCATAAAAGGATCTATACGGTGCTTAAGTCTCCACACGTGAACAAAAAAGCAAGAGAGCAATTTGAATTGAGCTCATATAAAAGATTGTTGGACATCTATAGTTCATCATCCAAAACGGTAGATGCATTGATGAGAATGGAACTTCCAAGTGGTGTTGAAGTAGAGATCAAGGTCTGATCATTAAAAGAGATTAAAGATGTTAGGTATACTAGGTAAAAAAATAGGAATGACGAGCATATTCGATGAGAATGGTAAAAACTTACCATGCACCATCGTTGAAGCTGGGCCAAATATTGTGACACAGGTTAAAACCATGGAAAAAGATGGTTACAATGCCGTGCAAATAGGTTATGGCGAGAAAAGCGAAAAAAGGACCAATAAGGCTCTTACAGGTCATTTCAAAAAAGCAAGTGTTAGCCCAAAGAAAAAATTAGTTGAGCTTAGAGATTGTGACCTCGAGTTAAATACCGGGGATTCCATTTCTTTGGATAATTTCACGGAGGGAGAATTTGTGGATGTTACGGGTATATCTAAGGGAAAAGGATTTCAAGGGGTTGTTAAACGACACAATTTTGCAGGTGTTGGACAAGCTACTCACGGACAGCATAACAGATTAAGAGCTCCAGGTTCGATTGGTGCAGCTTCTGACCCTGCTCGTGTATTCAAAGGTATGAGAATGGCTGGCCAAATGGGAAATGAAAGGGTAACTACTACCAACTTAAAGGTCATTAAGATCATTGCGGAAGAAAATTTGATCTTCATTAAAGGATCTATCCCTGGTCATAATGGTGCAACTGTTTTAGTTAGGAAATAATGGAATTAGCAGTAACAAAGACAAGCGGAAGCAAAGGCAAAAAGATCAAATTGGACGATGCCATTTTTGGGATCGAACCAAATGATCATGCCATCTACCTAGACGTGAAATTGATCCAGGCGAACAGAAGACAAGGGACTTCCAAGTCTAAGGAAAGAGGAGAGATCACAGGTAGTACAAAAAAGATCAGAAAACAAAAAGGAACTGGTGGTGCACGAAGAGGTAGCATCAAAGATCCTTTGTTGAGAGGTGGTGGAACCATCTTCGGGCCAAAGCCAAGAGATTACGGTTTCAAATTGAATAAAAAGGTTAAAAAATTGGCTAAGCGCTCTGCTTTAAGTTATAAAGCAAAGGATGAAGCTCTGACTATTTTGGAAGACCTTTCAATGGATGCTCCAAAGACAAAAGATTTTGTTGGGATCCTTAAGAACATCAATGCAGAGAACAAGGCGTTGGTTGTGATCCCTGAAGCAAACGAGAATGTAGTTAAGTCATGCAGAAATATTGCGGATGCAAAAGTGGTGATAGCTTCTAGTCTTAACACATATGACATACTTAATTGCAAGCACTTGATACTAACAGAAAGTGCTGTGAAAGTTGTTGAAGAACAATTAAAGTAAGGAGAAATGAACAACATCATTATAAGACCATTAGTAACAGAAAAGATGACAGACACAACAGAGCGTTTGTCTCAGTATGGTTTTGTGGTAAATAAAAATGCCAACAAGATCCAGATCAAAAAGGCTATTGGTGCACTATATGGCGTAACAGTGGAGAAAGTGAGAACGATGAATTACGCAGGGAAATCAAGTTCAAGACATACGAAGACGGGCTTGGTTAAAGGAAAGAAAAATGATTTCAAAAAAGCAATAGTTGAGCTATCTGAAGGAGATTCGATAGACATCTTTGCAGGAATATAATTTGAGATGGCAGTAAAGAAATTAAAACCTACAACTC